>NZ_QRCU01000078.1 GCF_003369445.1 Arthrobacter silvisoli | reverse complement strand
GGGCCCCACCTTCAAGGTGGGGCCCGCCGTCGTTGTTATGGACGTTTCAGTGGGCGTGGTCGCCGCGGCTGTACTCGAAGACCCAGCCGACCAGCGCGACGAGGGCGAGGCCGGCGGCAACGAACACGATCCAGAAGCCGACTGCCAGACCGAGGAAGCCACCGGCGCAGGCGAGACCGAGAACCAGCGGCCACCAGCTCCACGGGCTGAAGTGGCCCTGCTCGCCGGCACCTTCGTGGATCTCGGCGTCGGGACGGTCCTCAGGACGCAGGCCGATGCGCTTGCCGGTGAAGCCGAGGTACGCACCGATCATGCCGGCGAGGCCGCCGACGAGCAGGATCCCCAGGATACCGACCCATTCGGACCAGTGGGTCAGGAAGCCGTAGGCAAGGGAGACCGGGACGAAGAAGAAGACTCCGGCTCCGAAGAGCCACGATTCGATTTTCACTTGCGGATGTCCTTCTGATCAGCGTTGCCCAGCAGGTCAGCTGCGGGTTCCGGGGCCTGGACAGTGTGCGCCTGGGACAGCTCAGGGTGGTGCAGGTCGAGGGCCGGACGCTCCGAGCGGATGCGCGGCAGGGAGGTGAAGTTGTGGCGCGGCGGCGGGCAGGAAGTCGCCCACTCGAGGGAGGCACCAAAGCCCCACGGGTCGTCCACTTCCACCTTCTTGTTGCTGCGCCAGGTGATGTACACGTTCCAGAAGAACGGCAGCAGGGAAGCGCCCAGGACGAAGGAGGAAATCGTGGAGAACTGGTTCATCCAGGTGAAGTTGTCCTCGACCAGGTAGTCGGCGTAACGGCGGGGCATGCCCTCGACGCCGAGCCAGTGCTGGATCAGGAAGGTGCCGTGGAAACCCAGGAACAGGAGCCAGAAGTGGATCTTGCCGAGGCGCTCGTTGAGCATCTTGCCGGTCCACTTGGGCCACCAGAAGTAGAAGCCGGCGAACATCGCGAACACGACGGTGCCGAACACCACGTAGTGGAAGTGCGCCACCACGAAGTAGGAGTCGGATACGTGGAAGTCCAGCGGCGGGGAGGACAGGATGATGCCGGTCAAGCCACCGAAGAGGAAGGTCACCAGGAAGCCGATGCTCCAAAGCATGGGGGTTTCGAAGGTGATGGAACCCTGCCAGAGGGTACCGATCCAGTTGAAGAACTTCACGCCGGTGGGAACCGCGATCAGCATGGTCATGAAGGCGAAGAACGGCAGCAGGACCGAACCGGTGACGTACATGTGGTGTGCCCACACGGTCACGGACAGGGCGGCGATGGCGATGGTCGCGTAGACCAGGCCCTTGTAGCCGAAGATCGGCTTGCGGCTGAAGACCGGGAAGATCTCAGAGACGATGCCGAAGAACGGCAGGGCGATGATGTACACCTCGGGGTGGCCGAAGAACCAGAACAGGTGCTGCCAAAGGACGGCACCGCCGTTCTCGGGATCGAAGATGTGCGCACCGAAGCGGCGGTCGGCGCCCAGGGCGAACAGGGCTGCGGCCAGCGGCGGGAACGCCATCAGGACCAGGATGGCCGTGACGAGGGTGTTCCAAGTGAAGATCGGCATGCGCCACATGGTCATGCCGGGGGCACGCATGCAGATGATCGTGGTGATGAAGTTGACCGCACCGAGGATGGTGCCGAAACCGGACAGTGCGAGGCCGAAGACCCAGAGGTCACCGCCGACGCCGGGGCTGAACGTGGTGTTCGACAGCGGCGCGTAGGCGAACCAGCCGAAGGACGCGGCACCCTGCGGGGTGATGAAGCCGGAGACGGCAATGGTGGAGCCGAACAGGAAGAACCAGAAGGCCAGGGCGTTCAGTCGCGGGAAGGCGACGTCGGGAGCACCGATCTGGAGAGGCATGATGACGTTGGCGAAGCCGGCGAAGAGCGGCGTGGCGAACATCAGCAGCATCACCGTGCCGTGCATGGTGAAGAGCTGGTTGTACTGCTCCTTGGTCTGCAGGATCTGCATGCCCGGTTCGAAGAGCTCGGCGCGGATGAGCAGCGCCATGACGCCGCCGAGGCAGAAGAACACAAAGGAGGCGATCAGGTACATGTACCCGATGGTCTTGTGGTCAGTGGAGGTAATCCAGTTGACGACGATGCGTCCCTTGGATTTCGGCACGACTGGAGACTCGAGGACTCCGGCGGGTTGGGTGTAAGTAGACACGTCGCTTCCCTTACTTAATTTCGTTCAGGTTCGGGTTGCGGTCGTACTTCTCGTCGAGAAGGCCCGTGTTGCCGTCCTGGCGCAGCTTCTCCATGTGGGCCTGGAATTCAGACTCGGAGACAACCTTGACGCGGAAGAGCATCTCGGAGTGGTATTCACCGCAGAGTTCGGCGCACTTGCCGTCGTAGGTGCCCTCCTTGGTGGGGGTCAACCTGATGTAGTTCGTCTTGCCCGGGATCATGTCGCGCTTCTGCAGGAAGGCGGGAACCCAGAAGGAGTGGATGACGTCGCGGGAGTTCAGTTCCAGGTCGACGGACTTGCCCACCGGCAGGTACAGGGTGGGCAGCTTGTCCTTGTCGATCGTGTTGCCCGTGAGGTGCGCCTGGACTCCGGCTTCGTGCAGGTCTTCACTGACCACGGAGCCCTTCTTGTAGTTGAAGTCCCAGGCCCACTGCTTGCCGCGGACGTCAACGACGACGTCGGCCGGCTTGGAGCGGTCATCGATCGCCTGCTGGTCACGGTCGGTGAAGTAGAAGAACACCAGGATCATGAACAGCGGGATGGTCAGGTAGAAGACCTCGAGCGGGAGGTTGTAGCTCAGCTGGCGCGGGAACCCGACGGTGCCTTTGCGGCGGCGGTAGGCGATGATGCACCAGACCAGGAGGCCCCAGGTGATGATGCCGACCGCGAGGGCCGCGATCCATGAGTTGACCCAGAGGTCCATGATGCGATCGGTGTGGTTGGTGGTGCCCCGTTCAGTGGGGAGCCAACCCTTCTCAACCTCTGACGAACATCCGGTCAAAACCAACGCGCCGGCTAGTGCCAAGCCAGTGATCGTAGTGATCTTTGTGCGTCGGCTGCCGGTTCGGTTCTGCGAACTCACAGACGGCCCTTCCTCTTGTTGCTGTAGCCCGGCAGGCCGAAGGGCGCGCCGGGCACACTAAGTTTTACTACCCGATGTAGAGCTTACCGCTACGCAGGGATTTTCGCTGACACGCCGCGGCTGTGCGTCGGAACAACCTGAAGCTGTCCCGCCGCACCACGGCCGGCCTTCCCTGCTTAGTGGAATGAATCGCCGCAGGCGCAGGAGCCGCCTGCATTCGGGTTATCGATCGTGAAGCCCTGCTTCGAAATGGTGTCTTCGAAGTCGATGCTGGCGCCATCCAGGTACGGAACGCTCATCTTGTCCACGACGACCTCAACGCCCTCGTAATCACGGACGGCGTCGCCGTCGAGCAGCCGCTCGTCGAAATACAGCTGGTAGATCAGGCCGGAGCAGCCGCCCGGCTGCACAGCCACGCGCAGGCGAAGGTCGGTACGGCCCTCCTGCTCAAGGAGGCTCCGGACCTTGCCGGCGGCGACGTCGGTGAGATTCACGCCGTGCACCGGGAGCTCCCCGCCGGTGGCGGTGGTGTTTTCGTTTGTTGCAGTGCTCATTGGCCTACCTAACTATGACGCTTGCGGCATGCAGTGCCTGCGCACTGCATGCCCTTACCCACTTGCTTTCGGGTTACAGCTCAATGCTACGTCGCACGGACGCATAGCTATAACTTCAACCGTAACCAGCGGGCAGCTTCCGTTGTTCCCGGCGGCTATGCCAGCCCCGAGGAATCCAGCTGTGCAAGCATCAGCGCCTCGGCAAGGACGGCTCTGCGGAAATCGTCGATGTGCAGTGACTCGTTGGCGCTATGGGCGCGGGAGTCCGGGTCCTCGACGCCGGTCACGAGGATCTGGACTTCCGGGTAGACCTCGGTCAGGTCGGCGATGAACGGGATGGACCCGCCGATGCCCATCTCCACGGCCGGGACGCCCCAAGCCTCTCCCAATGCCCACATGGCGATCCGGGCGGAGGCCGAGGAGGTGTCGGTGGCGAAGGCGTTGCCGCGCTCCCCCGGCGTGAACGTGACCCGGGCACCGAAGGAGACCTTGTCCACCAGGTGCGCTTCGACGGCTGCCATGGCGGCCTCCGGGTCCTGGCCCGGTGCCAGGCGCAGGCTGAACTTCGCCCGGGCAGATGGAATGAGCGTATTGGAAGCAACATCGACGGCGGGTGCGTCGATCCCGATGATCGACAAGGCCGGCTTGGTCCAGAGCCGGGAAGCGATGCTTCCGCTTCCTGCCAGGCTGACGCCGTCGAGCACAGAGGCATCGGCGCGGAACTGGGCCTCGTCGAGGTCCACCGCCACCTGGTCCTTGGCGAGCAGTCCGGGAACTGCGACGTTCCCGGCATCGTCGTGCAGGGTGGCGATCAGGCGGGAAAGGATGGTGGGTGCGTCCAGCACGGGACCACCGAACATCCCCGAGTGCACGGCGTGCTCCAGCACGCGCACTTCGAAGGTCCCGTCGACCAAGCCGCGAAGGCTGGTGGTCAGGGCCGGAACGCCGACCTTCCAGTTGCTGGAATCGGCCACCACGATCACGTCGGCGCGCAGAAGCTCCCGGTGCGTCTCCAGGAAGGTGCGGAACGTCGGCGAACCGGCTTCCTCCTCGCCCTCGAAGAAAAGCGTGACGCCGAGGCCGAAGTTTTCGCCCAGGACCTCGCTGACGGCGGAGAACGCGGCGAGGTGGGCCATGATGCCGGCCTTGTCGTCCGCGGCGCCGCGACCATACAGCCGGCCGCCCCGCTCTTCTGCAATGAAGGGCTCCGAATCCCACAGGGCGCGCTCCCCCGGAGGCTGGACGTCGTGGTGGGCGTACAGGAGGATGGTCGCCTTGCCCGGCGCGGCAGGGCGGCGGGCAACGACGGCGGGACCACCCGGGCTGCCGTCCTCTTTGTTACAGCGCAGGATCTGGACGTCGCTGAAGCCCGATTCACGAACGAGGGCGGCGACCGTCTCGGCGCTGCGGTCAAGCTCCGAGGGGTCGAAGCTGCTCCAGGCGATCCCTGGAACGGCGACGAGCGTCTTGAGCCGCGCCAGAGTCAGGTCGAAGGAAGCGTCGACGGCGGCCCTCAGGGCGGCGGCGTCGACGGCGCCGGGGGTTCCGGCTTTGTTCTGCGGGGTCTCCGCATGAGTGGAAGTCATGGCGAAAACACTACCGCCGAGTATGGACCGCCGGAACCAGCGGTCCCCTCGCGCCTGCGCGCGTCGCAGTGTCGCCCCGGTCACGCTGCGGCAGGTACTCTGTACTGGTGTTTGGACGTAAAAAGGAAGAGCCCAGCGCTCAGGACTCAACAGACCAGCTTGCCGCCGACGCCGCCGCAAAGGGGCCGGGCAAGGGTGCTCCCACACCCAAGCGCAAGGACCAGGAGGCAGCGCGCAAGCGGCCCTTGGTCCCCAGCGACCGGAAGGCCTCGAAGGAGGCCGAACGGATGGCCATCCAGGACCAGCGCCAGAAGACGCGCCAAGCCCTCGACACCGGCGACGAGCGCTACCTGCCGCTTCGCGACAAGGGTCCGCAGAAGCGCTTTGCGCGGGACTTCGTGGACGCCCGTTTCAACTTGGGGGAATACCTGATGTTCGGCGCCCTCGCATTCGTGGTGGTTTCCTTTGTCATCCCGCAGTCCAGTGATGCCCTGACATATGTCCTGATCGGCTTCTGGGTGATGTTCCTCGCCGTCTTCGTGGACGTCTTCATCCTGTCCCGCAAGCTCCGCAAGGCCCTGACGCAGAAGTTCGGCGACGTCGAGCGCGGCACTGTCTGGTACGGAAGCATGCGCTCGCTGCAGTTCCGGAAGCTGCGCCTGCCCAAGCCGCTGGTCAAGCGCGGCGAATACCCTTCGTAGGACTCCGCATGCAGAAGGGCCCCGGAACGACAGTTCCGGGGCCCTTCTGCATTTGCCCGTGTCAGTAGTGCACGTGTCAGCGCCCCTTGGCCAGGCCCTTGTTGATCCGCGCGGCCCAGAAGGGTCCTTCGTACAGGAATGCCGTATAGCCCTGGACCAGGGTGGCGCCCGCGTCCAGCCGCTCCTGGACATCCGCGGCGGTTTCCACGCCGCCGACGGCGATAAGAACCAGTTGGTCCCCGACGGCGGCCTTCAGCCGCTTGAGCACGTCCAGTGAGCGCTGCTTCAACGGTGCCCCGGAGAGTCCGCCTGCGCCGCAGGCCTCTACCTTGGCGGCGTCCGACGCCAGTCCGTCCCGGCTGATGGTGGTGTTGGTGGCGATGATCCCGTCCAGGCCCAGGTCGAGGGCCAGGCGGGCGACGTCGTCGACGTCCTCGTCACTGAGGTCGGGGGCGATCTTGACCAGCAGTGGAACATGGCGCCCGGCCGCGTGGTCCGCGGTCTCCCCCACCGCAGACAGCAGCGGACGCAGGGTTTCGACGTTCTGCAGGAGCCGCAGTCCCGGAGTGTTCGGGGAACTGACATTCACCACGAGGTAATCCGCCGCAGGGGCAAGGCTCCGGGCGCTGACGAGGTAGTCCTCCACCGCGTCCTCGAGTTCCACCACCTTGGTCTTGCCGATGTTGACGCCGATGACAGGCCGGACGCCGGCGTGTGCCCTCTGCAGCCCGGCCCGGGCGGCCTTGAGGCGGGGAGCCACCGCCGAAGCGCCGTCGTTGTTGAAGCCCATGCGGTTGATGACGGCGCGGTCTTCGACGAGGCGGAACAGGCGGGGTTTCTCATTGCCGGGCTGCGCCTGTCCGGTGATGGTGCCCACTTCGACATGCCCGAAGCCCAGTTCGCTCAGGGCCTCGATGCCATGCCCTTCCTTGTCGAAGCCCGCAGCCAGGCCGAACGGGGACGGGAAGGTCAGGCCGAGGGCCTCGGTCCGGAGGGAGGGATGCGGGGCGGTGAACCTGCCCAGGATCCGACCGGCGCCGCTCGAGTGGGCCAAGCGGATCGCACGGAAACCGATCTTGTGGGCCTTTTCGGCATCCATCCAGGAGAAGGCAAGCTTGAAGAATGTGGGGTAGATGCGCATACCCCTAGTTTTCCGTCTTCCGCGCCGCGCACCAAACCGGCGTCATTACCCGGGAGTAGCATGTTGGCATGTCGGCGAACAGCGGAATCCGCACCCTTGGCCACCGTGTGATCGAGAGCGATGTCCTGGTGGTCGGGGCGGGGTTGTCGGGGCTGGTCGCGGCCGCTATGGCGTACGCCGCGGGCCGCCGTGTGGCCATCATCGACCAGGAACCCGAAGCCTCGCTTGGCGGCCAGGCGCACTGGTCCTTCGGCGGCCTGTTCCTGGTGGACAGTCCGGAGCAGCGGCGCCTCGGGGTGCGGGACTCCGCGGACCTTGCCCTCGGCGACTGGCTTTCTTCGGCAGCCTTCGACCGGCCCGAGGACCTGTGGGCGCGCCGCTGGGCCGAGGCGTACGTGCACTTCGCCGCCGGCGAGAAGCGACAGTGGCTGCGTGCCCTGGGAGTGAAGCTGTTCCCGCTGGTGCAATGGGCGGAACGCGGCGGCCATGGCCCCGCAGGCCACGGCAATTCCGTGCCCCGCTTCCATGTCGTCTGGGGCACCGGCCCGGGCCTGCTGGAGCCCTTTCTCGCCAAGCTCGCCGAAGGCGTCGCCGCGGGCCGGATCAGCCTGCACTTCCGGCATCGGGCGGGTGCGCTGGCGACATCGGCGGGCCGGATCAGCGGGGTAACCGGCGATGTCCTGGAGGACTCCGCTGCGGCGCGGGGCGCCGCTTCGTCCCGGACCGCCGTCGGAAGCTTTGAGGCCTGCGCCGGGGCGGTGATCGTGGCCAGCGGCGGAATCGGCGGCAACCACGCCATGGTCCGGAGCCTGTGGCCGGGAGGCGCAGCACCGGACCGGCTGCTCAGCGGCGTTCCCGCCTCGGTGGACGGGAAGTTCCTCGCCGCGGCCCGGGAATCCGGGGCTGCGCTCATCAACGGTGACCGCATGTGGCACTACCCGGAAGGGGTCCACAACCACTCCCCCGTGTGGCCGCGGCACGGCATACGCATCCTGCCGGGGCCGTCGTCGTTATGGCTCGACGCGATGGGCAGGCAGCTTCCGCCCCCGCTCTTCCCCGGCTTCGATTCGCAGGGCGCGCTCCGGCACATCGTCGCTTCCGGGCACGACTATTCCTGGTTCGTCTGCAACAGGACCATCGCTTTGAAGGAATTCGCGCTGTCCGGATCCGAACAGAACCCGGACCTCAGCAACCGGGACGTCCGGCTCCTGGCGGCCAGGCTCCGCAAGGGGGCGGCGACGCCGCTGAGCACCTTCCTGGAACGGGGTACAGACTTCCTGCAGGCCGCTATGCCGCGGGACCTTGCGGAACGGATGAACACGCTGGCCGGCAATGCATTGATCGACCCCGGCGCGCTCGAATCCCTCATCAGGCAACGGGACCAGCAACTCTCCACCGGGCTGGGCAAAGACCTTCAGTTGGCCGCGGTCCGGGCGGCGAGGCATTTCGCCACCGACAAACTGATGCGGGTCGCCCCGCCGCACCCGCTTGAAGACCCCGCCCACGGCCCCTTGGTGGCCGTGCGCCTCTCGGTCCTGACCCGGAAGAGCCTCGGCGGACTGCAAACGGACCTGCAGTCCCGGGTGTTGGACGGGAGCGGGTCTGCGCTGCCCGGTCTCTTCGCGGCCGGGGAAGCCGCTGGTTTCGGCGGCGGCGGAATCCACGGCTATCGCGCCCTCGAGGGGACCTTCCTTGGCGGCTGCCTGTTTTCAGGCCGGGCAGCCGGGCTCGAAGCGGCAGCTTCTGTCTAAGCTGGTCCCGTGGAGTGGCAGACCGACATCCTTGGCACCGATTTCGAAAGCTGTGCCTTTGAGGCCCGCGGCGTGGACGGGGTTACCAGGCGTGCCACGCTGGTGCGGCATGTCCCCGGCCCGGAGCAGCAGCCGGCCCCGGCCAAGGGCGCGGTGCTGTTCCTGCACGGCTGGAGCGACTACTTCTTCAATGTGGCGCTGGCCGAGTTCTGGACACAGCAGGGGTTCCGTTTTTACGCGCTCGACATGCACAACCACGGCAGGAACCTGGGCGAGGACAGCACGGGCGGCTATGTGGCGCACCTGGACGACTACGACGCCGAGATCAGCACAGCCATCGACATGATCCGGTCCGGGGCAGCGGCGAACGGTGGCCCGGCGCCCCTGACCCTGATGGGCCATTCGACCGGCGGGCTCGTGGCCGCGCTCTGGGTCAGCCGGCACGCTGGAATGGTGCAGTTCCTGGTGCTCAACAGCCCCTGGCTGGAGATGCACGGGAGCTCACTCGTCCGCAAGGCCGCGCAACTCCTGCTCAAGCCGATGGCCCGGGTCCGCCCGCTGACCGTGCTCCGTTTGCCTGAGCGCGGCTTCTATTACCGCAGCATCAGCAGCAACGCAGAAGGCGAATGGGCCCTGGACGAGAAATACCGGCCGCCGATGGCGTTTCCGCTACGGGCGGGCTGGCTAAGTGCTGTGCTCAGCGGCCACACCCGTGTGGCCCGCGGCCTGGACATCGACATCCCCATCCTCGTGCTGCTCTCCGGGGCCAGCGCCAATGGAATGATCTGGAGGGAATCCATGCGGCACTCGGACGCCGTCCTCGACGTGAACATCATGGCTCTGAGAGCCATGACACTGGGCCGGAGCGTCACGCTGGAACGGGTCGACGGCGGCCTGCACGACGTCTTCCTGTCCGCCTCCCCCGTGCGCGAGGACGCCTACGCCCGGCTGGCCCGCTGGATCCGCGGCTTCATGGCGGACGACGACGGCGGGTCGGACCGTGACGCCGATTCAGACCACGGCGGCCGCCAGTGAGTACGCCGGGCACGAAGGCTTCGTGGCAGGCTGACTTCCTCGGCGCGAACTTCGAGGCCTTGGAGTTGGAACTGACCCCCGATGAGGAAGGCCCGGTCTGCGCCACCCTCGTTCGCTACACGGTTCCCCCGCCGGCGACTGCCCGGCCGCGGCGGCTCCGTGACGCGTTCGCCGATCTCACCCGCCACGCAATCCGCAGGGAAGCGCCCCGCCATGACAAGGCCCCGCGAGTGGTGCTGTACGTGCACGGCTGGGCGGACTACTTCCTGCAGAACGAACTGGCCGAAAGCCTTGCCGCGTCGGGATTCCATTTCTACGCGATCGACCTGCGGAAATTCGGCCGCAGCCTCCGCCGATGGCAGACCCCCGGTTACACCACGGACCTTGCCGTCTACGACGAGGACCTCGAGGCAGCCCTCGCCGCCATCGACGCCGACGTCGCCCGGCGCACGGGGACCACTTCGCCGCCGACAGTGCACATGATGGCCCACTCCCTCGGCGGGCTCATCGCCACCCTCTGGGCCGACCGGCACCCGGGGCGGCTCGCCACACTGATCCTCAACTCGCCCTGGCTTGAGCTTCAGGGAAGCAGCCTCATCCGCAGCATTGCGATGCACCTGGTGGAACCCTTTGCCCGGACCGATCCCAAGCGGGCGTTCCGGTTACCGGATATGCCCGCCTACTGGGAAAGCGTCAGCAGCCTGGCCCACGGGGAGTGGACCCTCGATCCACAGTGGCGCCCGCGCGCTTCCTTCCCTATCCGCGCCGGGTGGAGCAAAGCCGTCCTGGCCGGGCACGCCGCCGTCGAACGCAAGCTCGATATCGACGCACCCGTGCTGGTGATGCTGTCCGGCCGCACGCGGATCCAAGGCGAATGGAGCGCAGAGCTCATGCGCGTGGATGCCGTGATCGACGTCGAGGAGACCGCGCGCCGGGCACTGGGCCTTGGCCGCCGGACGGCGGTCTTCCGCTACCCGGGTGCGCTGCATGACGTGTTCCTGTCCCGCCGGGTCGTCCGCCAGCAGGCATACCGCGACGTGGCGATCTGGCTGGAGTCCTACCCCGGCTGACGATTCAGCACGGACGGGTTAAGAAGCGCTCAGGCCTTGCCTGCCGCGTCCACCGCACCGCCGTACCGGCGGTCACGCTTGGCGAAGATCTCTACGGCGTCCCACAGCGTGCGCCGGTCGACGTCCGGCCAGAGGGTGTCCATGAAGACGAACTCGGCGTAGGCGGACTGCCAGAGCAGGAAGTTGGAGAGGCGCTGCTCGCCGGAACTGCGCAGGAACAGGTCGACGTCAGGCAGGTCGGGTTCGTCCAAATACTTCTGGATGGTCTTTTCGGACACCGACGAGGCCTTCAGCTTGCCGGCCGCCACGTCACGGGCGATGGCTGCGACGGCGTCGGCGATCTCGGCACGGCCACCGTAATTAACACACATGGTCAGGGTGCAGGTGCTGTTGTTCCGCGTGAATTCCTCGGCCTCTTCGAGTTCCTTGATCACCGATCCCCAGAGGCGGGGCCGCCTGCCCGCCCAGCGGATCCGCACTCCCCATTCGTCCAGCTGGTTGCGCTGACGTCGAAGCACATCCTTGTTAAATCCCATCAGGAAACGGACTTCCTCCGGGGAGCGGCGCCAGTTTTCAGTGGAGAAGGCGTAGACACTGACGTACTTGATGCCCAACTCGATCGCACCCGCCATGACATCCAGCAGCGCGGGTTCACCGGCCTTATGGCCCTCGATGCGGGGCAGCCCGCGCCGGTTGGCCCAGCGTCCGTTGCCGTCCATCACGATCGCCACGTGCTGCGGTACGAGCTCGGCAGGAATGGCCGGCGGGACTGCACCGGAAGGGTGCGGATACGGTGCCACCACCGGCTTGTTCCGGCGGGAAGGTGAGGTCTTCTTTGCCAATGCCACTATCAGCTACGCTCCACGTGTTTGAGTGATTTCAAGGATCGTTCGAGATGCCACTGCAGGTAGCTGGCCACCAGGCCCGCTGCCTCCCGCCGGTGGACACCGTCGGAGGCGTCCGCCGTCGTCCAGTCACCGGTGAGCAGCGCCCCCAGCAGGCCTACCGTCTCCGGGGCCGGAGCCGGCGAGCCGGGCGGCCTGCAGTCGCCGCAGACCATGCCACCCAGCGGGGCGGAGAAGGCGGCGTGCGGCCCCGGGGCGCCGCAACGGGCGCAATCGGTGAAGCTCGGCGCCCAGCCGCCCGTCGCAAGGGCGCGCAGAAGATAGGAGTCCAGGATCAATTCCGGAGGGTGCGCTGCACGGCTCAGCGACGCCAGGGCGCCCACGAGGAGGTTGTACTGGGCAGTGCCGGAATCTGCGTCCGCATCGCTGAGCTTTTCGGCGGTTTCCACCATGGCTGCCGCGGCCGTATAACTGGTGTAATCGGAGGCGATCGCCGTGCCGTAGGCGCCCTTCGCCACGGCCTGGGTGACGACGTCGAGGGAGCGGCCGGAAACCAGCTGCAGGTCCGCGACCATGAACGGTTCGAGCCGTGCACCGAAGCGGCTGCTCGTCCGGCGCACGCCCTTGGCCACCGCCCGGACCTGGCCATGGTGCTTGGTCAGGAGAATGATGATGCGGTCGGCTTCGCCCAGCTTGTGGGTGCGCAGCACCACGGCATCGTCCCGGTAGGACCGGGCTGCAAAGGATGGGTTGGCCACAGTTAATCTTCGCACCAGGCCGGACGCAGTGGCGTCCGGCATGGCCGTGCGGCGGAAGGAAGTTCCGCCGCACGGCCGCCGAGCGCGGACCGCCGCTAGGCGCGGACCGAGCGGACCGCCCGGTTGACGGCGGAGATTACGGCCTTCAGGGCGGCAGTGCTGGTGTTCGGGTCGATGCCGACACCCCAGAGAACCCGCTCGCCGACGGCGCATTCGACGTAGGCTGCTGCGCTTGCGCTGCCGCCTTCGGACAGGGCGTGCTCACTGTAGTCCAGGACCCGTACGTCGACGCCGTCTTCGCGCAGGATGCTCAGCAGCGCCGCGATAGGGCCGTTGCCGGTGCCGGTGCGCTGCACTTCCTTGCCGTCGATCCGCAGCGCAGCGTGCAGGGTCAGTTCGCCGGACTCGTCCGTCTCCGTGCGGCTGGCGCCCAGGGAATAGCGGCCCCATTGGCCTTCCTCGGTGCTGGAGGGCAGGTATTCGTCCTGGAACATGGCCCACAGCTGGGCGCCGCTGACTTCGCCGCCCATGGTGTCCGTGCGGTGCTGGATGACACCGGAGAACTCGATCTGGGCCCGGCGCGGCAGGTCCAGGCTGTGTTCGCTCTTGAGCAAGTAGGCCACGCCACCCTTGCCGGACTGCGAGTTCACCCGGATCACGGCTTCATAGCTGCGGCCGAGGTCCTTGGGGTCGATCGGCAGGTAGGGCACCTGCCAGGTGAAGTCGCTCACGGCCTTGCCGGCCGCGAGGGCGTCCTTCTCCAGTGCTTCGAAGCCCTTCTTGATGGCGTCCTGGTGCGAACCGGAGAACGCCGTGAAGACCAGGTCGCCGCCGTAGGGCGCACGCTCAGGCACGGGCAACTGGTTGCAGTACTCCACGGTGCGGCGGACTTCGTCGATGTCGGAGAAGTCGATCATGGGATCGATGCCCTGGACGAACATGTTCAGGCCCAGCGTGACCAGGTCAACGTTGCCGGTCCGCTCGCCGTTGCCGAAGAGGCAGCCTTCGATGCGGTCGGCGCCGGCCAGGTAGCCCAGCTCGGCGGCGGCGACGCCGGTGCCGCGGTCGTTGTGCGGGTGCAGGGAAATGATGATGCCCTCCCGCGGGTGCAGGTTGCGGTGCATCCATTCGATCGAGTCGGCGTAGACGTTCGGCGTGGCCATTTCGACTGTGGCCGGCAGGTTGATGATGACCTGCTTGTCGGCGGAGGCCTCAAAGATGTCCGCAACAGCGTTGCAAACCCGGGCGGCGTACTCGAGTTCGGTGCCCGTGAAGGACTCCGGCGAGTACTCGTAGGTGATGTGCGTATCAGTGAGGGTTTCCTCGTACTTCTTGCACAGGCGCGCACCCTGCAGGGCGATGTCCAGGATGCCGTCTTCGTCCTGGTTGAAGACCACCCGGCGCTGCAGCACGGAGGTGGAGTTGTAAAGGTGCACGATGGCCTGTTTCGCGCCGACCAAGGACTCGTAGGTCCGTTCGATCAAGTGCTCACGGGCCTGGGTCAGGACCTGGATGGTGACGTCGTCCGGGATGTGGCCGCCTTCGATCAGCTGGCGGACAAAGTCGAAATCGGTCTGGGAGGCCGAGGGGAAGCCGACCTCGATCTCCTTGTAGCCCATCTTCACCAGCAGCTGGAACATCTTCAGCTTGCGGGCCGGGCTCATGGGGTCGATCAGTGCCTGGTTGCCGTCGCGCAGGTCCACGGCGCACCAGCGCGGCGCCTTGGTGATGACCTTGTCCGGCCACGTGCGGTCCGGCAGTTCAACGTTGATCTGCTCCTGGAACGGCAGGTAGCGGTGGATCGGCATTCCGGAGGGCTGTTGTGCGTTGTGCATGACTAAGGGCCTTTTCTTTGGATCTTGAAGGAAGATTGGCCGGGCATAGCAAACTCCGCAGCGAGGATTGGCCTAGCGATTGATCGCTTTTGAGGCCCCGCCGCGGCAGCTAAGGAGAAGCATTCCTGCACGCACCATGTCACAGTAACACGATGCGTATGATGACTGTGCAATAACCTGAAGCAACGTCCACTATGCAGACGCGGCGACGGTGCCCTGCCGGCTGCGCGTCATCGAAGGAGCTTTCGTGCCACAGTCCGGGATCACCCTGTCCAACATCGACCAAAGCGTGCGCCCGCAGGACGACCTCTACCGGCACGTCAACGGGGCCTGGCTCAACTCCACGACCATCCCGGATGACAGGCCGCTCGAAGGCACCTTCACCTCCCTGCGCGACAGTGCGGAGCTGGCCGTCAAGGCGATCATCGAGGAAGCCGCCGCCAAGGGTGCCGGCGCCACGGGAATCGAGCGAAAAATCGGCGATCTCTACAACAGCTTCATGGACGAAGCGGCCGCGGAAGCGAAGGGGTTCGATCCGATCCGGGAACGCCTGGCCGAAGTCTTCGCCGTCGAGGACACCGCCGGTCTGGTGGAGCTGACCGGCCGGCTCTTCCGTTCCGATGTGTCCGGCCTGTTCTCCATCTACCCGGCGCCGGACGCCGGCAACCCGGACCGGGTGCTCCTCTACGCCGGACAGGGCGGGCTGGGCCTGCCGGACGAGTCCTACTACCGTGAGGAAAAGTTCGCCCCGATCGTGGAGGCGTACACCGGGTACGTCGCCACCGTGTTCGGGCTGGCGGGGATTCCCGACGCCGGCGAAGCGGCCGTCCGGGTCGTGGCGCTGGAGAAGGCGCTTGCCTCCCACCACTGGGACAAGGTGACCCTGCGGGATCCGCAGAAGACCTACAACCTGAAGACAATCGACGAGGCCGCTGAGCTCTTCCCCCTGCTCGCCTCATGGTTCGACTCCGCAGGCATCGACGGCAGCAAGTACGGCGAGCTGGTCCTGAGCACCCCGGATTTCTTCAACGGTGCGGCCGGGCTCCTCGCCTCTGAATCCCTGGCTGCCTGGCGCGAGTGGCTGGCCCTGCGGGTCATCAACGCGGCCGCCCCGTACCTTTCCGCGGCATTCGTCGATGCGAACTTCGGCTTCTACGGCACCACCCTGAGCGGCACCCCGCAGAACAAGGAGCGCTGGAAGCGGGGTGTCGCTGTCGTCGAGGCTGCCCTGGGCGAGGCGGTAGGCCAGATCTATGTCGAACGGCACTTCCCCGAAGACTACAAGGCGCGGATGCAGGCGCTGGTGGCCCGCCTGACCGAGGCCTACCGCCAGAGCATCACGGGCCTGGCCTGGATGGGCGAAGAAACCAAGGCAGAGGCGCTGAAGAAACTGGACGCGTTCCGGCCGAAGATCGGCTTCCCGGACAAGTGGATCGACTACTCGGCCGTGGAGATCGACCCCGACGACCTTCTGGGGAACGTCGAGCGCGGACACAACGCCGACGTCGACCGCCACCTTGACGAGGTCGGCAAGCCGGTCGACCTGGACAAGTGGCTCATGACGCCGCAGACGGTGAACGCCTACTACCACCCGCTGCTCAACGAGATCGTCTTCCCCGCCGCGATCCTGCAGCCGCCGTTCTTCACGGCCGAAGCCGACGACGCCGTGAACTATGGCGGGATCGGCGCCGTCATCGGCCACGAAATCGGGCACGGCTTCGACGACCAGGGCTCGCAGTTCGACGGCAGCGGCGCCCTGCGGAACTGGTGGACCGCCGAGGACCGTGAGGCCTTCGAGAAGCTGACCGCGAAGCTCGTTGCCCAGTTCGACGCCCTCGCGCCGGAGGAAGCACCCGGCCACAACGTCAACGGCAAATTGACTCTGGGCGAAAACATCGGCGACCTGGGCGGCCTCGGGATCGCGTACAAGGCCTACCTGCTGAGCCTGAACGGCACCGACGCCCCCGTGCTCGACGGGCTCACCGGCCGGCAGCGCTTCTTCATGTCCTGGGCGGCCGGCTGGCGCCAGGTGATCCGTCCGGAGGAAGCCATCCGCCGGGTGGCCACCGACCCCCACTCCCCCAACGAGTTCCGGACGAACGCGATCGCCAGCAACCTCTCCGAATTCCATGAGGCCTTCGGCGTGGCCGAAGGCGACGGCATGTGGCGCTCCCCGGAGGACCGGGTCAGCATCTGGTAGCTCTCACGCTGCCGCCAACGGCGAAGGGCCGGACCATTCTCGGTCCGGCCCTTCGCCGTTGGCGCTGCCGCTTGGGGTGAACGTCACGGAGCTGGGGTGAACGTCAGGGAACTGCGGAGTACATCAGGGAACGATGAGGGCGGGGTTCGCCGTCTGGCACTTGACGTCGCCGGCGGTCTGGTTCACGACGTTGTCCGGTACGGATGCGGTGCCGAACTTGAGGCCGGAGGTGAAGTCGGAACCGGCGTAGAGCTGGACCCCGTTGACCGCCGTCGAGGCCTCGACCTGGGATGCAGGTATGCCGAAGAGCTTGGCGACGTCGTTGGCGACGTCCTCAAAGCCGGCGGCGTAGTAGACGGCTGTCTTGGCCGTCGGGTCCGCAGCGAACTGCGAGCCTTGGGTGAACCCGGCCTTGACCAGGGCTGCCACCAGTTCCTGGGCATGCTCAGGAACGCCGGAACCGTCAGCCACCGTGACCGGCTGCAGGGACTTGTCGTAGGGCAGGGTTGCCGGGGTCTTGGTCACCGGCGCGGTGGTTGCGGGGGTGCTGGCTGTCGCCGTCGGGCTCGCCGTCGGCGTGGACGTCGCACCCGGCTTGGTCAGGTCGAGGTTCGCGCGCATTGCCGCAAAAAGCTGGGAGGCCTGCGGCTGCATCAGCTCAAGGCGGTTGGGGTCGGCCGCGGCGGGCCGGTTGGGCACCGCGACGAACGCTACCTTCGAAAGGTCGATGTCCTTCAAGCGCGAGGAGATGGTCAGCAGCGACTGCACGTTGGCCAGCCCCTCGTCGACCGTCAGGTTCTGGGTGATCACATCGGCGATGGAGAGCAGCTTCTGGGGATTGCCGAGGGTGCCGTCATCCTTGACCTTGCGGGCAAGCGAGGAGAGGAAGCCCTGTTGTGCCTGGATGCGGCCGAGGTCACTGCCGTCTCCGAAGGCGTGGCGGGTGCGCAGGAAGGACAGGGCCTGCTCACCCTTCACCTGGGAGGTACCCTTGGGCAGCCGCAGCCCGGAGTCGGGGTCGTAGACGGCGTCGCTGATGCAGACCGAAACGCCGCCCACCGTGTTGGACAGTTCCTTGACGGCATTGAAATCAGCCATCATGAAGTGGTCGATTTCCAGGCCGGTCAGCTTGTTCACGGTGTCGACGGCGCAGCCGATGCCGGCTTCCGCCATGGCCGCGTTGATCATCTCGCCGGACCGCGCCGGGTAACTCTTGTGGGTGGTCTGGTCGGTGCATTCGGGGACGTCCACGAGCAGGTCGCGCGGGAAGCTGATGATGCTGACGCGTTTGTTGTCCGCCGAAATGTCCAGCAGCATCATGACGTCCGAGTGGCCGTAGCCGGTGGAATCGTCCGCGCTGCCGTATTTGGAGTTCTTGCCGTCCCGGGTGTCCGAGCCGAGAATCAGGATCTGCAGGCGGTCCTTGGCGTCGTTGGCGTCGCCCTCGGTCTTCTGGGCCCCGGCGTTGAGCGGGGCCTTGGTGATGTTCAGCTGGAGGCGGATGAACCAGTAGGCCGCGAAGGCCACGCCCGCCAGGAGGAGCACGCTCACCGCCCCGGCGCTGATCTTCAGCCAGAGGGGGTGCTTGCGGAACCGCATGTGGCGGGGTGTGCCGGGCGCGTCTCCATGGCGTGCAGCCGCAGCCTTGCCGATCCCGCTGCTTTCCTGCACGCGCGTTTCACGACGTCGCACTACTCGGTCAACCTTTCCTCGGAACATGGATTCCGGCTATTTTAGGGCCCGAATCTGTGAACTTCCCCAGTGGCTAGAAGCCGAGCCTCACAAGCTGCTTGGGGTCCCGCTGCCAATCCTTGGCGACTTTGACATGCAGGTCGAGGTAGATCCTTGTGCCGAGCAGGGCTTCGATTCCCTTGCGGGCGCTGGTACCGACCTCACGCAGGCGGCTTCCGCCCTTGCCGATGATGATGGCTTTCTGTGAAGGACGTTCGACGAACAAGTTCACGCGGACGTCCAGGAGGGGATTGTCCTCCGTGCGGCCTTCGCGCGGAACGATCTCTTCGACCACGACGGCGAGCGAGTGCGGAAGTTCATCGCGCACTCCTTCAAGGGCTGCTTCACGGATCAGCTCGGCCACCATGACGGCCTCGGGCTCGTCGGTGAGTTCGCCGTCGGGGTACAGCGGCGGCGAGGCCGGCATGTGGCTGATGAGGACGTCGGCCACGGTGCTGACCTGGAAGCCGTCGGCGGCCGACACCGGCACGATGTCCGCCCAGCCTTCCCCGCCGAGGGCTTCCTTGCCGAGTGCGGCCACCGCGAGCAACTGTTCGGTGAGGGCCTGTTTGTCCACGAGGTCGGTCTTGGTGACGATCGCGATGACCGGTTTGCGGCCGACGCCGGCGAGCTGGGCGGCGATGAACTTGTCGCCGGGGCCGATCTTTTCGTTGGCCGGGAGGCAGAAGCCGATGGCATCCACCTCGGCGAGGGTGTCCGCGACGAGTTCGTTGAGCCGCTTGCCGAGGAGCGTGCGCGGCCGGTGCAGTCCGGGGGTGTCGACGAGGATGAGCTGGGCGTCGTCGCGGTGGACGATGCCGCGGATCGTGTGGCGGGTGGTCTGCGGCTTGGCCGAGGTGATGGCCACCTTCTGCCCCACAAGGGCGTTGGTCAGCGTGGACTTGCCTGCATTCGGCCGTCCGACCAGGACCGAAAAGCCTGCGTGGAAGCCGCTGAAGTCCTGGGTGCTGTCGAAGGTCTTACTGTGCTTGCTCACGTGGTACTCCCTGTTGCTTTATGTCGGCCTCGTCGAGAAGCCCGTCTAGGTCAGTGTCTTCCTTCGGCACGGCGGCCGCAATGATGTGGCTGACCCGGTTGCGCCGGCCTTCCAGCCTATCCGCCCGCAGCGAAATCCCCGCTACTTCGACCGTGCTGCCGGCGATCGGCACCCGGCCCAGGGCTTTGGCGAGCAGACCGCCCACGGTGTCCACTTCATCGTCGTCAAGGTCGATGTCGAATAGTTCGCCGAGGTCGTCGATGCTCATCCGCGAACTGACGCGGTAACTCCCGTCGCCGAGGTCGCTCGCGTCCTCGACGCCGGCGTCGTACTCGTCGACGATCTCCCCGACGATTTCCTCGATCAGGTCCTCGAGCGTCACGAGGCCGGCCGTGCCGCCGTACTCGTCGATCACGACGGCGACATGTGTGGACTCCGTCTGCAGTTCCTTCAGCAGCTCGTCCACCGGCTTGGACTCGGGGACGAAACGCGCCTCGCGGGCGAGGGAATCGACGTCGTGGACGGCAGCATGGACGTCGGTGCGGTGCAGGGCGGCTGCGACGTCCTTGAGATACAGGATGCCGCGGATCTGGTCCGCATCACCGGCGATCACCGGAATCCGCGAGTAGCCCGAGCGCAGGAAGAGCGCCATGGCATCCTCGAGCCCGGAACCGGAGTCGATGCTCACAATGTCCGTGCGGGGCACCATCACGGCCCGCACCAGGGTGTCTCCGAGATCGAAGACCGACTGGATGAGTTCGGCCTCGTCATCCTCGATCACGTCCGATTCCGTGGCGCGTTCCACCAGTTCGCGGAACTCTTCTTCGCTGAAGAAGAACTCGTCTCCTCCCGGCGCTCCCGGCGCGACGGCGCTGCCGATGGAAACCAGCCAGCCGGGGACCGGGCCAAGGATCCAGCATAGGAAACGGATCAGGGGTGCCGTGAAGCGGGCGACCCCGCCGGAGTGCGCCCGTCCCAGTTGCCGCGGCGAGACGCCCACCAGGACGAAACCGATGACGGCCATGATGCCGGTGGCGGCGAGTCCGGCGAGCCAGACGTTGTCCAGGAGGCTGTGCAGGACGACGGCGACGGCCACGGCGGCTGCCATTTCGAACCAGACGCGCCAGAAGCGCAGGGCCCGCATGTGGGCCACCGGTTTGGCGAGGATGTGACGCAGGGCCGCGCCCTTGCCATTGCCGACAGCAAGCTCCGCCTCGTGGCGGGGAAGGAAGTTGAAGGCGGCCTCCGCAGCGGTGAGCAACGCGACGAAGCTGAGGAAGACAAGTGCCATCCCGACCAGGATGAGCGAGGTCACTGCATGGTCTCCATGGGGGCGTCCTTGCCGAGGAAGGAGGACAGCAGTTCACGCTGGAGCGAGAACATCTCTTCCTTTTCTTCGGGTTCGGCGTGGTCGTAGCCCAGGAGGTGCAGGATGCCGTGGGTCGCCAGCAGCAGCATTTCCTCCTGGGTGGTGTGCCCGGCGTTGCGGGCCTGGACCTCGGCCACCTGGGGGCAGATAGCGATGTCGCCCAGCATCCCCTGCGGCGTGGGCTTGTCCGGAGTGCCCGGGGTGAGCTCGTCCATGGGCACCGAGAGGACGTCGGTGGCGCCCGGTTCGTCCATGAGTTCGATGTGGAGTTTTTCCATGGCGGGCTCGTCCACGAGCAGGATGGACAACTCCGCCTGCGGGTGGATGTACAGCCGTTCGAAGATGAACCGGGACAAGGTGACCAACTGGGCCTCGTCGACCTGCACGCCGGATTCGTTGTTGACTTCGATGCTCATTGCTGGGTTCCCCGCTTCGTGGTGCTGTCTGCTGTGCGCGCCGGCTGGCGGTGCTTCTCGTCCCAGTCGCTGTAGGCGGAGACGATATCGGCCACGAGGCGGTGACGGACGACGTCTCCGGCGTCCAGTATCGTGAAGTTCACGTCTTCGATGCCGTCGAGGATCTCGCGGACCACGCGCAGGCCCGAGTTCGAGCCGAAGGGAAGGTCCACCTGGGTGACGTCTCCGGTGACCACCATCTTCGAGCCGAAGCCCAGACGGGTCAGGAACATCTTCATCTGTTCCGGCGTGGTGTTCTGGGCCTCGTCGAGGATGATGAACGCGTCGTTGAGGGTGCGGCCGCGCATGTAGGCCAACGGTGCCACCTCGATGGTCCCGGCCGCCATGAGCCGCGGAATCGACTCGGGATCGATCATGTCGTGCAGGGCGTCGTAGAGCGGCCGCAGGTAGGGATCGATCTTGTCGTTCAGGGTTCCGGGCAGGAAGCCGAGCCGCTCCCCCGCTTCCACGGCCGGTCGCGTGAGGATGATGCGGGTGACTTCCTTCATCTGGAGAGCCTGGACGGCCTTGGCCATGGCCAGGTAGGTCTTGCCCGTGCCTGCCGGTCCGATGCCGAAAATGACCGTGTTGTCGTCGATGGCGTCGACGTAGTTCTTCTGGTTCAGCGTCTTCGGCCGGATGGTTCGGCCCCGGCTGGAGAGGATGTTGTGGGTCAGCACATCCACCGGGCTTTGCACCGACTGGCTGCGCAGCAGCGAAACCAACTGCTTCAGGGCCTCGGGGTTGATCACCGTTCCCTTGGCCACCAAGGCACGGACTTCTTCGAGGAGGCGCATGATCCGGGGAACATCCGCAGGCGGGCCGCTGAAGGAAAGTTCGTTGCCGCGGACATGGAAGTCGATGCCGGGGAACTGCTCCTCGATGTACCGCAACGCCTCGTCGTGGCTGCCCAGCGACTGAACCATCTGATCCGCGTTGTCGAAGACGACTACTTCCGTCCGGAGGCCCGGAACAGAATGTGGGAATTCAGTTCGAACCGTCTCGGCGCTGCCAGCCCGTGGCCGCCCGTTCAAATCAGTCATGGTGTTGGCCGTGTGGCCTATGCTCCTCCGCTGTGGATGTGTGCGTGCGGTTCCGGGTCCCTTGCCTGCCGGCGGCAGGTGTTTCCCGGAATGATTCCCATCCTACGCCAGCAGACCCCTGGCCCGGCGGCGCCAGGCAGCTCCGGGAGGCCGGTGCCTGCTGCTTTGGTATCAACTCGGCATCGGCCGCGTATCAATAGCGTTTCAGTTCAGCCGGGGATCAGGGAAGCGGCGGCGTGGGCTTCCGGGCTGTGCCAAGCTGAATAAGGACAAACAGTCCATCTGCCCGTTTCGGCGGGACAGCGTCAATTCCTGCCACTGCGGCAGGGACATCCAACAGCAGGAATCCACCATCAGAACAGCAGCCAGCGTCCGCAGGGAGGGCAGGCGGAACCCTTCCGTCTTGCTCGTTTCCGCGCTGGCCTCTGCCCTCCTGCTGAACGGCTGCATCGCCGACGGTGGAACCGTGGAACCGGCCAGCACCCCGGAAGCCGCACGGCAACAAGTCCAGAACACTCCCTCCAGCAATGCGCCGCTGGAAACAACCCAGGCTTCGAGCAAGGTTCCCGTGTACTGGATCGGCCGCAACGGCAGTGGGGTGGCGCTGCACCGCGAATTCCGGGATAACCCGGGCACGGAAAACCCCATCACCACCGCCCTGCGTACCATGATGACGGCGAAGCCGCTCGACCACGACTTCTTCACCCCGTGGCAGGCGCCCGGTGACCTCGCGACGTCGATCTCAGGAAAGAATGTTGTCACGGTGGATGTGTCCCGTGATGCGTTCAATTCGAACCTCGACGCCGGCATGGCCCAGCTCGCCGTACAGCAGCTCGTCTACACGGCCACGGCGGCCGCGGCAAGTTCCGGACTGATCGACTCCGGGCAGCAGATCCAGGTGGTCATCCTGGTGGACGGCCACAAGGACTTTATGGCCTTCGGGCAGGTCAAGCTGGGCACCCCCATGGTCCGTGACGCTTCCACGGTGGCACCGGTCTGGATCATCGACCCCCAGGAAGACCTCACCTTGGCCAGTGGCCCGGTGAAGTTCAACGGCCGCGCCACCATCGAGGGGGCAAAGCTGAAGTGGCAGATCTTCCGTGAAGCGGCGAGCGGCGAAAAGGCACTGTACTTGGACGGTGGAACCACCGCGTCCTCCGTGCCCGGCCAGGGCGGCATCTTCAGCTTCACGGTCAGCCTCGGCACCGGCCGCTACGAACTGCGGGTCACCTTGCCGGCCCAGGCCGGCGAGACGGCATCCACCGACACCCGCTCTTTCAACGTCGGCTGACCTTTAGCAGCGGCTGATCCGGCCGTCGCTGCAAAGCCCGCCGAGGTCTGGCTACCAGCGTCCGAGGATGTCGCTCGCCAGAACAATCGCGGCCGGGCCCGCGGTTGAGGAACGCAGCACGTGGTTGCCCAGCAGCGCGGTCACGGCTCCTTCGTCGGCCAGCCGGGTGACTTCGCGCGGAGTGATCCCGCCTTCCGGTCCCACGAGGAGCAGGACTTCCCGCGCTTCGACCGTGCCGGCGTCGGGCAGTCCTTCAAGCCATTCCGCAAGGGCGGCGCGCAAGGGGCGTTTGGCGTCCTCGTGCAGGATGACGGCGAGATCGGCTGCCGCCACCGCTTTGGCCAGGCCGGCGCCGTCGACGGCGGGACGCACCTCGGGGATCCAGGCCCGGCGGGCCTGCTTCGCGGCCGCCGAGACGACTGACTGCCATTTGGCGTGAGCCCTCGCGGCCCGCTCACCCTTCCAGCGCACGATCGACCGTTCCGACTGCCAGGGGATGACGGCGTCGACGCCGAGTTCCGTGGCCGTTTCGATGGCGAGTTCGTCGCGGTCGCCCTTCGCCAGCGCCTGGACAAGGACCAGCCGCACGGCTGGCCGCGGCTCCTCGCGGAGTTCCACGGCCTCGACGGTCAGCGTCCCCTGGCCGGTCTCGAGGACCCTGCCCACCAGGCGCCGGCCGGCGCCGTCGGCGATGTCCACCGCCTCGCCCGCTTCGAGGCGCTTGACGGTGACGGCATGCCGGGCTTCGGCCCCGTCAAGGACGAAAGTGTCGCCGGGCGCCAGCCCGTCAAGGGCTCCGGCCGGAGAAAAGAAGACCGGGTTGCTCACCGCTACAGGTTACCGAACTTGTCCCGCAGCTTGGCGAACATGCCGCCGCTGGCAACGAGCTTGCCTTCGGTGAATTGCTCTCCGCGCAGCTTGGCGAGCTGGCGCAGCAAATCCTCCTGGGCGGCGTCGAGCTTGCCCGGCGTCTCGACGTGCAGGTGTACCTTGAGGTCGCCGCGGCCGTAGCCGCGCAAGTGGGTGACGCCGAGGCCGCGGAGGGTGATGACCTCGCCGGACTGCGTGCCGGACTTAACGTCCACTTCCTGCGGACCGTCGAAGGTCTCGAACGTCATCTCGGTGCCGAGCGCCGCCGCGGTCATAGGCACGCTCAAGGTGGCGTGCAGGTCGTCGCCCTCGCGCGTGAAGGTGGCATCGCTGTTGACGCGGATCTCGACATACAGGTCGCCGGACGGACCCCCGGCGGGACCCGCTTCGCCCTGGCCCGAAAGCTGGATGCGGGTACCCGTGCCGACGCCGGCAGGCACCTTGAGGGTCAGCGAACGGCGGCTGCGGATGCGCCCCTGGCCGTTGCACTCGTTGCAGGGGTCCTTGATGATGGTGCCGAAACCTTCGCAGGAACCGCAGGGGGCGGCGGTCATGACCTGGCCGAGGATGGAACGCACCGCGCGCTGGACCTGGCCGCTGCCGCCGCAGATATCGCAGCGTTCCGGGTGGGTGCCCGGGCGGCAGCAGGAGCCCTCGCAGGTGGGGCAGACGACGGCGGTGTCGACCTCAAGCTTCTTGTTCACGCCGAACACGGCGTCCTTGAGGTCGACGCGGACGCTGATCAGCGCGTCCTGGCCGCGGCGGGTGCGCGAGGCCGGGCCCTGCATGCCGCCGCCACCGCCGAAGAAGGTGTCGAAGATGTCCTGGAAGGCGAAGCCCTGGCCTGCGTAGCCCCCGCCGAAGCCGTTATCCGTGCCGTTTTCGTTGCCGGTGGCATCATAGACACGGCGCTTCTGGGGGTCGGAAAGGACCTCGTAGGCGTGGGTGACGGCCTTGAACTTCTCCGCGACGTCCTCCCCCGGGTTGACGTCGGGGTGCAGCTTTCGTGCAAGCTTGCGGTACGCCTTCTTGATCTCCTCGCCGGTGGCTTCCGGGGAGACGCCCAGGACGTCGTAGTGGCTGCTCAAAGTCGGTTTCTCTTCCTTCTTGTCCTGCTGTTCTTGCTGCGGTGGATCCGGCGGGCCTTAGCTGCCGAGGATCCTCGATAGGTAGCGTGCCACCGCGCGGACGGCGGCCATGCTGCTGGGATAATCCATGCGGGTGGGCCCGATGATGCCGATCTTCGCGGCGGCGCCCGGACCGTATCCGGTGGCGACGACCGACGCCTCGGACAGTCCGTCATAGGGGTTCTCCCGGCCGATGCTGACGGTGACACCGCGCGGGTCCTCGGCCATTTCGGAGAGCAGGCGGAGCATGACCACCTGTTCTTCCAGGGCTTCCAGGACCGGACCGATGCTCAACGGAAAATCGACATTGGAACGGGCGAGGTTGGCCGTGCCGGCCATCATCATCCGTTCATCGCGGCTGCTTTCAGCTAGTTTGTCGAGGCCGCGGGCGAGCACGGCCGCCGGGGACTGGAGGGCCGGCGGGCACAGGGCAACCACCGGCGCCAGCAGCTGCGGCAGGTGCGCCAGCGGCGCGCCCGAGATGCTGGCCAGGAAGCGTGCCCGCAGTAAGGTGAGGTCCTCGTCGGTGACGTCGGTTCCGGCGTCGACGACCCTCTGTTCGACCTTGCCGCTGTCCGCGATCAGCACCACGAGCACTTGGCGGGGCGCCAGGAGCACGAATTCGATGTGCCGCAGCCTGGCCTGGTTGGAGTGCGGGTACTGCACGACGGCGACCTGGTTGGTCAGTTGCGAAAGCAGCCGGACGGTGCGCTCCAGGATGTCGTCGACGTCGTCCGCGCCCTCGAGGAGCGAGTGGATGGCGCGCCGTTCCGCGGCCGAGAGCGGCTTCATCGCCGAGATCCGGTCCACGAAAAGCCGGTAGCCCTTGTCGGTGGGGATGCGCCCGGCGCTGGTGTGCGGGGCCGCGATGAGGCCTTCTTCTTCGAGCAGGGCCATGTCGTTGCGGATGGTGGCACTGGAAACACCCAGGTGGTGCCGTTCCACCAAGGCCTTGGAGCCGACGGGTTCGCGCGAATGCACGTAGTCTTCGACGATGGCACGCAGCACTTCCAGCTTGCGCGGCTCGCTCATGCTCCTGCCTCCCCTCGGACGTTCCAGCCCCGGATCTCTCTCGCCTGTTCTGCGTCCGCCGCTCCGCGGATTCCGCAATTCTTAGCACTCAACATGCCCAAGTGCTAACAAGTCTAGTATGTGCCGGGCCGTTGTTAGCATTGGTACCGCTCGCGGCGAACAAGCTTCCCGCGGGCTCCGGCGGCTTCCGGCGGCCGGAACGACCTCCGACAGCGAAGTGGTGTGACACTGTGTCCTACGACAACTGGGGCCCCGGGACGCTTTCCGCTCCCGCCAAAAGGGCGCTTCCCGAGGTTCCGGCCGAGCCCGGCATGGTCCTCGAGGACGTGCAGTCCGGCTGGGTGGGCGCGGTGGTCCGGATCGAAAAGTCCGGGGGCATGCACATTGTCGTGCTGGAGGACCGGCGCGGCAGGACCAAGTCCTTCCGGCTCGGCTTCGGCTTCCTGCTGGATGGCCAAGCCATCAAGCTGCTGCCGCCGGCACCGCGTGCCGGAACGGCTGGCGCGGCTTCCGGCACCGTCCCGGCCGGGCGCACAGCTTCCGGTTCGGTCAAGGTCGCGGGCCAGCGCGCCCAAGTGGCCAAAGCCAGCCGCATCTGGGTGGAAGGCAAGCACGACGCCGAACTCGTCGAGAAGGTCTGGGGCGACGACCTCCGGGTGGAGGGGATCGTCGTCGAGCCGTTGCACGGCGTGGACGATCTGAAGGCCGCCATCGCCGACTTCTCCCCCGGCCCCGGGCGCAAGCTCGGCATCCTGGTGGACCATCTGGTCCCGGATTCCAAGGAGTCCCGCATCGCCGCCGATGCCATGACCCTGCCCGGGGCAGCGGGGAACGTGCTGATCGTCGGCCACCCGTACGTGGACGTGTGGCAGGCCATCAGGCCGAAGACGCTCGGGATCGAACGCTGGCCGGAAGTACCCCGCGGAACCGACTGGAAGACCGGCATCCTGAAGGCTTTCGGCTGGCCGCACGCCACCGCGGAGGACATCGGCCTGGGCTGGCAGAAGCTGTTGGGTGCAGTGCGCAGCTACGCGGACCTCGAGGCTTCCCTTCTGGGCCGCGTGGAAGAAGTCATCGACTTCCTGACCGCCCCCTGAACCCGCCTGCAGCGGCCGCCCGCCCGCGCCATGCTGCGAAGCTGGTCCCCTAAGCACCTCCGACCCAGTATTCTGGGACAGCAATACCACCGGAACCGAGCCCCTTAAGGAAGACACAGTGGCAGAGAACGCTCCCGACGGGATGGACGCCCCACAGGGCCAGCCCCAGTACCACGGCGTCCCTGCCAACGCGCTCCCCCTGACCGCCGGCGAAGACCGCCAATGGGCAACCTTGGCGCACTTCGGCGGAATCCTCGGCTGTGTCCCGGCACTGCTGATCTACCTGATCTTCCGCGACCGCGGCCCGTTCACCGCACAGGAGTCCAAGGAGGCCCTGAATTTCACCCTGCCGCCCACCATCGCGGCAGTGCTCGCCAACATCCTGGTGATCCTGCCGGTGGTGGGCAATCTGTTCGCGGTGCTGGCCACGGCGATCTGGGTGGCGCTGACATGCTTCGCGGTGTCAGCGGGAATCCGCGTCAACCATGGCCAGCCGCACAGGTACCGCTTCAACCTGCGCTGGATCAAGTAGCCGGCTAGAGGTTGCGGATCCACGCATCCGCGGACGGTAGCACAAACGGGACCGAGTCGCTCTCCAGGGCGGCGATGAGAAGCGCCAGCAGCACCCAGCCGACCCAGGCGCCCACAACGTCAACCGCCCGGTTGGCCAGGGTCTCGGTCTCACCGAATCCCGGCACGTATCTTTCGAAGAATTCCCAGCCGATGGTGATGACCGCGACCAGGACGAGCGGCACCGACCAGAAGCCGAGCATGGCACCTGCCGAGGCATGGATCCACGACCACCGGTCGAAGGGGACATGGTCGATGTCCTGCGGTCCGCTGCCCTGCTTTTGGACGATGTCCCGATAGCCCAGGTATGCGGCGAAGGCGACCCAGACCACCGTACCGCCGATCCTGATGACCCAGGCGGCCGTGCCCACTTTCGGGTCGAAAGTCATCAGGGAGAGCAGCAGGAATCCTGCCACCACTACGAGGAAAAGAAGTGCGCTCCGCCAGGGAACGCCGAACGGGGACTGCGCTGAAATCGAAGACATGATCCCTCCCAGCATTGGTCTTCACCACAGCGGGCGGAGCCGGCCAGCCAGGGTGGATCGCCGGGCGTCCACGCACATGATATTCCCGCCAGGAACGGCTGAACAGCTGGCTGCGCGCCCCTATTCGGGCAGCAGCCGCCGCACTACGGCATCGGCCAGGAGGCGGCCCCTGAGGGTCAGCACGAGGCGGCCCTTAAAAGCCTCCGCGGGCTCCACCAGTCCGTCCGCGATCAAGCCGGCGACGGCGTGCCGGCCGACGGCGTCGAGCGCGTCCACTTCCAGCCCGCTCCCTAGCCGGGCCTCCAGCATGATGCGCTCCACTTCGCGGGTGCCGGCGTCGAGGGTTTCGCGTCCGGCCGCCGGGGACTGGCCCGCGGCGAGCCGGTTGGCGTAGGCGGTGGGGTGCTTCACGTTCCACCAGCGGACCCCGCCCATGTGCGAATGCGAACCGGGTCCGATGCCCCACCAGTCGTCTCCGCGCCAGTAGGCCAGGTTATGGCGGCAGGCGTGTCCGGGCGTCCTGGACCAGTTGCTGACCTCGTACCAGGACAGGCCGGCGGCCGAAATGAGCTCATCGGCGAGTTCGTACTTGGCGGCGTGGTCGTCGTCGTCGATTCCAGGGACCTCGCCGCGGCGCATCTGGGCGGCGAGCTTGGTGCCTTCCTCGACGATGAGCGCGTAGGCGCTGATGTGGTCCGGCGCGTAGGACAGGGCGGTGTCCAGCGAGGCGCGCCAGTCGTCCATCGATTCGCCGGGCGTGCCGTAGATGAGGTCCAGGCTGACGTCGAGGCCGGCGTCGCGGGCCCATTGCACTGCCTGCGGTACCCGTTCGGGGCTGTGGGTGCGGTCCAGGACCTTGAGCACGTGCGGCACCGCGGACTGCATGCCGAAGGACACCCGGGTGAAGCCTGCCTTGGCCAGCAGTTCCAGCGACCCGGGCGTAACGGAATCCGGGTTCGCTTCCGTGGTGACCTCGGCTCCCGCCTCCAGTCCCCAATGCCCGACGGCGGCCGCCAGGATCCTCGCGAGGTCCCCGGCGGGGAGCAGCGTGGGCGTGCCGCCGCCGAAGAAGACCGTGCTGATTTTGCGGGCCGGGAGCCCGGAGGCTTCCATGGCGCGGGCCGCGAAGTCGACCTCAGCCACGGCCGTGCCGGCGTAGGCGTCCTGGGACGCTCCACCGCCCAGTTCCTTGGCTGTGTAGGTGTTGAAGTCGCAGTAGCCGCAACGTACGGCGCAAAACGGGATGTGGACGTACAGGCCGAATTTCCGGTGGCCGACGCCGTCCAGCACCTGCGGGGGCAGCAGTCCGTCCGCAGGTGCCGGATCGCCGAGTGGAAGGGCGCTTGGCACTACTTCTTGGCCTTGTCCTTGGACTCGTCGGTGGTGAGGGCGGCGATGAAGGCTTCCTGGGGAACCTCGACCCGGCCCACCATTTTCATGCGCTTCTTGCCTTCCTTCTGCTTCTCGAGCAGCTTGCGCTTGCGGGTGATGTCACCGCCGTAGCACTTGGCCAGAACGTCCTTGCGGATGGCGCGGATGTTTTCGCGGGCGATGATCCGGGAGCCGATGGCCGCCTGGATGGGCACCTCGAACTGCTGCCTCGGGATCAGCTCGCGCAGCTTGGAGGTCATCATCACGCCGTAGGCATAGGCCTTGTCACGGTGGGTGATGGCACTGAAGGCGTCCACCTGTTCGCCCTGGAGCAGGATGTCCACCTTGACGAGGTCGGCAACCTGTTCGCCGTCAGCCTTCCAGTCCAGCGAGGCGTAGCCGCGGGTCTTGGACTTGAGCTGGTCGAAGAAGTCGAACACGATCTCAGCCAGCGGTATCCAGTAGCGCATCTCCACGCGGTCCTCGGAGAGGTAGTCCATGCCGCGCATCTGGCCGCGCCGGCCCTGGCAGAGCTCCATGATGGAGCCGACGAATTCGTTCGGGGCCAGGATGGTGGCCGCCACCATCGGCTCGCGGACCTCGTTGATCTTGCCCGAAGGGAATTCCGACGGGTTGGTGACCGTGGCCACCGACTTGTCTTCCAGGGTGACCTCGTAGACGACGTTCGGCGCCGTGGAAATCAGGTCCAGGTTGAATTCGCGTTCCAGGCGTTCACGCACGATTTCGAGGTGCAGCAGGCCGAGGAAGCCGACGCGGAAACCGAAGCCGAGTGCCGCGGAGGTCTCGGGTTCGTAGACCAGGGCGGCGTCGTTGAGCTTGAGCTTGTCCAGCGCTTCACGCAGGTTCGGATAGTCCGTGCCGTCCAGCGGGTAGAGGCCGGAGAAAACCATCGGCTTCGGGTCCTGGTAGCCGCCCAGCGATGTGGTGGCCGGCTTGGCGAGGTTGGTGACGGTGTCGCCGACCTTGGACTGGCGGACGTCCTTCACACCGGTGATCAGGTAGCCCACTTCGCCGACCCCCAGTCCCTTGGATGGCACCGGCTCGGGTGAGCTGACGCCGATCTCGAGGAGCTCGTGGCTGGCCTTCGTGGACATCATCTGGATCCGCTCGCGCGGGCTGAGGTGCCCGTCGACGACGCGGACGTAGGTGACGACGCCGCGGTAGGTGTCGTAGACAGAGTCGAAAATCATGGCGCGTGCGGGCGCGTTCGCGTCGCCGACCGGGTTGGGGATGTCCCGGACGATCCGGTCAAGGAGGGCCTCGACGCCGACGCCGGTCTTGCCGGATACCTTCAGGACCTCTTCGGGGTCGCCGCCGATCAGGTTCGCAAGTTCCTCGGCGTACTTCTCAGGCTGGGCGGCCGGGAGGTCGATCTTGTTCAGCACCGGAATGATGGTGAGGTCGTTTTCCATCGCCAGGTAGAGGTTGGCCAGGGTCTGGGCTTCGATGCCCTGGGCGGCGTCAACCAGGAGCACCGCACCTTCGCAGGCTGCCAGGGAGCGCGAGACCTCATAGGTGAAGTCGACGTGGCCGGGGGTGTCGATCATGTTCAGCGCGTAGGCGGTGTTGTCGACTTCCCAGGGCATGCGGACGGCCTGGGACTTGATGGTGATGCCGCGTTCGCGTTCGATGTCCATGCGGTCCAGGTACTGGGCCTTCATGTCGCGTGCCTGCACCACGCCGGTGAACTGGAGCATCCGGTCGGCCAGGGTGGACTTGCCGTGGTCGATGTGGGCAATGATGCAGAAGTTCCGGATGATGGCCGGATCTGTTGCGGCAGGCACCGGGGCGGTGCGGGCCATGGGAGACACGCAGGGGTCCTTACTGTCGACACTCACGCGGAAAAGTTGCCCGGACAATCCTGCTGTCCCGGCGTGCACCGCATATCTGAACTCATAGTCTCCCATGAACCCCGCCTGCGGCGCGCATCGGATTCCCCTTGTTGCCGGGTCCGATGGATACGGTGGTGGGATGGCACCGGACAACAGCACCCTCTTCGGCAGGATCATCACCGCACCCTTGCGCTACCTGTGGCGGCTGGCGGGCGGAACTGCCCGTCCGACGGCGCCGCCCCCGCCGCGCCGAACACGGCCGGGGACGGCTGCCAAGGGCAAGCATCCTGCCTTGGCGCCCTCCGCCGTCGGGCGCTATCCGGGTGATTTCCAAGGGACGGTAGCCGCGAGCTACTCCCCCGCGCTGGACGGCCGGCCCGATCCCGGCGAAATCGTCTGGACCTGGGTGCCGTTCGAGGAGGACCACACGAACGGCAAGGACCGTCCCGTCCTCCTTGTCGGACGCGACGGACGGTGGCTGCTGGGCCTGATGCTGACCAGCAAGGACCACAACAACGGGCGCGACGCAGCCGATTACGTTGACATCGGGGCCGGACCCTGGGATCCGCAGTGGCGGGCCAGCGAGGTGAAGCTGGACCGCATCATCCGCGTGGATCCTGACGGAGTCCGCCGGGAGGGCGCTGTCCTTGACAGCGCGACGTTCCGGATGGTCGCGGCACGGCTTCGCCGGAGGTAGGGCGGGTCGGGGCGGGCGACCGGGACCACGCCGAGTCTGGTAGCATGGATGGCTGTATGTCCGTGCAGGTCGACGGCCATATATGGTTGGCTGCCATAGGCATCCCCACGCCGCTCAGTCGATGGCCAACCTGATAACCCTCTAGACCATTTCCGCATTAAAAAGAGAGTTCACACACGTGGCTAATATCAAGTCCCAGAAGAAGCGCATCCTCACCAACGAGAAGGCTCGCCTGCGTAACAACGCCGTCAAGTCCGAGCTGAAGACGGCCATCCGCGCCGTCAACACCGCCGTTGAGTCTGCTGACAAGGATGCTGCAACGACTGCTCTTGTAGCTGCCAGCCGTAAGCTGGACAAGGCTGTCAGCAAGGGCGTTATTCACAAGAACAACGCTGCGAACCGCAAGTCGGCGATCTCCAAGAAGGTCAACGCACTCTAAGGTTTTCCAGTTCGACTGAGCTGAAATTGAGGCCGGCCCGCTTGGGCCGGCCTCATCGCATTTAAGCGCAGCGCTTCCTTCCGGGGGCCGTTGTGGTCAGCGGCGCGGGCGGGTGCGCCCTACCGTCCGCGGGCGGACATCGCGATGACTGTCACGGCGTGCTCCACCGCGTACACCGGATCGCGCGAGAGTCCCTTCACCTGGGCGTCGGCCTCGGCCGTGACCTGGATGGAACGGATCAACCCTTCCGGAGTCCAGCGGCGGACATCGCGCTGCGCCTGTTCGACCAGCCAGGGCTGCATGCCCAACTGCTTGGCGATCTGCGCCGAGGAACCTTGCGCGCCGGCCACCCGGGCCAGGGTCCGCAGCTTGGCGGCCAGCGCCGCGACAAGCGGGACCGGGTCGACTCCGGTTGCCAGCGCGTGGCGGAGGCTGGACAGGGCCAGCGGGGCGTTCCCGGCCATCGCCGCATCCGCAACCTTGAAGGCCGTGGCCTCGACCCGCCCGCCGTAGTAGCGCTCGACCATGGCGGCGTCCACCGCGGTGGCGGCGTCGGCGATGAGCTGCCGGCAGGACGCAGCGAGCTCGGACAATGACGTGCCGACGGCGTTGACCAGCGCCTGGACGGCCTCACCGTCGATCCGGCGCCCGGCGGCCTTGAACTCGGCCATCACGAACGCCGCCTTTTCCGCGTCCTTCTTCATCGGCTGGCAATCCACCATGGGCCAGCGGGCTGCCTTGATGGCGTCCAGCAGTTTCTTTCCCCGGGTGCCGCCGCTGTGGCGCAGGACCAGCACGACGTCGTCTTCCGGCTTGGCCACGTACGCCAGGGCATCGCTGAGGAAGGCTTCGTTCATGGCCTCGAGCCCTTCGACCTCGAGCAGCTTGCCCTCGCCGAAGAGCGAGGGCGTGACGGTCATAGCCAGGCTGCCGGCTTCATAGGCTCCGGCATTGAGCTTGCTGACCTCGACATCGGGGGCGGCTTCACGGACGAGCGACCTCAGCCGGTCCATGGCCCGGATGCCCAAATATTCCTCCGGCCCGGTGATCAACACTACGGCGGCCGGCGTGACATCGCGCCAAGTGGCAACATTCACCGAAGAGGTCTTGGCCTTCGAGGCCTGGGCAGCAGCCAACAGCGATTCCTTCCGGACGGAGTGGTTCAGCTTCCAGTCTCCCACGATCGCTGTGTGGTCCGGAGCCGGCGGATTGCCCGCACAAAATGGCGGCCAAGGCGTACACTGGTAAATACTAAGTTTGCTTAGCATTGGATTGCACGTGACCGACACCTCCGGCGCATAGAAGCCGAGGCAGCCTATCGGGCGTTCGCCGCAGCGAATCCCAATTGTCGCGTGATCCCGGGAAGGTCTGAGCTTGTCCACACGGCCGAAAGAAAGAAGGAAGCTTCAATGGACACAACCACAGTTCTTTGGATCGTCGGCGTCGTCGTCCTACTTGTCGTTCTCGGCGTGGCATTTTTCCTCGCGCGCAAACGCAGGCAGGAGCACGAACGTGCCCGGCGGGCCGAGGATCAAAGACGAGCTGCCGACCTGCGGAAGAAGGCCGAAGAAGCTGCGTTGGATGCCCGAGAATCCGAGGTCCAAGCGGCCAGGGCCAAAGCGGAGGCCGAGCAAGCCATGGTCGACTCCGAACGGCTCCGCAAGGAAGCCGAACAGCGACAGGCGGACGCCGACAATCTTCACCGCCATGCCGCCGACGATATGAAGCAAGCCGCCGCTACCGACCCGGGGGTCGATACCGACGGCGCGGACGCCGGGAATCTCGAAGGGCAATGGCAAGCCGCTGATGCGCGACGGGCCAACGAAGGAACCCAAGACCACAACCCTGGCCTTCGCGCCTCGTTGCCGGAGGAGCCCCGCCCGCAAAAGGATTCCTAAGGCCTTCATTGCTCCCTGCTCGGCCCAGCGTCCAGAGTGCTGCCCAACCCGCGGGCAGAGCACGACCGCCTGCGGCGCACTTCCTGCTGATTCGGCCACCGGCAATAATGGGCTCATGTGTGGACGCTTCGTGATGACTTACTCAGCCGCCGACATTCAGGACTTCTTCCTTGTCAGCGAGGTGGTTGACCCCGATCTGGCTGCGAGTTGGAACGTCGCCCCCACAGACCCGATTCCGCTCATCCTGGACCGGCTCGGCACAGAGGACGACACCGCATCCCGCAAGCTCGTCACGGCGCACTGGGGTCTTGTGCCGTCGTGGGCGAAGGACACCAAAGGCGCGGCCCGGCTGATCAACGCCCGCATGGAAACCGTCACTGAGAAGCCGTCCTTCCGGAAGGCTGCCGCGGCCAGACGCGGACTCATTCCCAGCGACGGGTACTACGAATGGGAAAAGACAGCCGACGCGAAAAAGATCCCGACCTACCTGCACGGCGCCGACGAAAAACCGCTGGCGTTCGCGGCCCTGTTCGAGAACTGGCCGGATCCGTCCCTGCCCGACGGGCACCCGGAAAAATGGCTGCGGACGGCCACCATCATCACCACGGCGGCCTCTGACGCGCTGGGGCACATTCACGACCGGACTCCCCTGGTGGTGCCAGCGGACATGTGGACGGACTGGCTCGACCCGCAGACCACGAAAGAAGCCGACGTCCGGGCCCTCCTGGACTCCATGCCGGAGCCCCGTTTGGTGCCACGCGTCGTCAGCGACAAAGTGAACTACGTCCGGAACAACGGACCCGAACTCATCGAAGCCGCCGCCTAGTTCCGGGTGGCCGCATCCGCCGTCGGAAAGGCCGACGGCGGTGTTGGGCCGTGTGACAACCCTCCACCGCACGGGTCAGGAAGCCTTCGAAGCCTCTTCCTGGCTGAGAGCAGTTGGCTCTGGGTCACGCCTAGGCCTCACCGAGTCCCGGAACGCCCGCCATTATGACACGGGAAACCTCTGGAGCCTGGTTCCGACTTTGGGCGGGTCTGGTGAATAGTGTCAATGGTTTCCTCGGCCCGGCTCCTGATCCCGTGGAGCATCCGCAGGGACATGACGAAGCTGGCGACCTCGACGGTCTCGAGCAGGAACCGAGCCCACCATTGCCGATAGGCGTACCGCTCACGGACAACGAGGCGGGTAGTTCCGTCTGGTTTTGCCTGGAGGATGAAGGCCCAGGTGAAGTCGAAGGGGCCGGGTGCTGGGCTCGGGGGGATGCGCAGGACAAGTGTCCTTACCGGTTCAAGGAGCCCCACCTCCAGGTTCGAGGAGTCCGTGGGTGCCAGATGAATCGGGTCCCCCACCTTAATGTCCTGCCACTCGGGATGGATCCGGTCCGCGCTATGGATGTCCAGGCCGGCGCGGTTTTCCAGGAAGTCGTAGCTGTAGAACCCGCCCCGGCCCTGGCCCATCTGCGCCAACCAGGGCCATACTTTTTCAGCCGGAGCATGAATGGTGATGGACCGTGTTGCCTGCAGGCCCGCGTGGGTGATGAAGTCGTCACCTGGCAGCCGGCCATCCAGCTCTTCAGGGGTGGAACCCCAGCAGAGTTGGAGTCGCCGGAATGCGAATCCGCAGCCCGCAACGCAAGTGAGCGCTGCGAGCCGGCCAAGGTTTCGTGCTGGCATCATTTAGCCGGGTCTGCCACCCTGCGGTTGACTGGTCGTGGACTGGACAGCCGCCTTTCGGCGTCGGTAGTTCCGGATATGCAGGTAGGTCATGGCTGCCAGCAGCGGAACGTGGATGGCCGGCATGTTGTGGGCGAACCATTTCGGAAGGTAAATGTCCGTCACCGCGCCGCTTTCGGCACCGTAGTGTTTGGCGAGTTGCGTGAGCGGACACCTGAATCCGTTGCCGGCGAACACCAGGGTTTCGCCCGCTACCACCGCCGCAGCCAAGCCAACCCGTCTGTCAGTGCGCCCGACCAGCCCCTTGTAGAGCACGTAGACAACGCATGACTCAATCGAAAGCCACGCCAGCGTGTGGAATGCCTTGATGGCAGCGACAGCGGCTGGATGTGGCTTGGACTTTGTCTCGGAGCGGCTCCCCGTTTCCGCAACGGGACGCGATGCGCTCCAAGCGCTTGGCCAGCCCGAAGTCCCAGCCGGGGCCATGTTCGTCCGACCCTTCGGTGCGTGAGCTCGGCCGATCTCCATGCGAATACACCTCCTGAATCGGAACACAGCGTGGCCCGATACTTGGTTCCTCAATTTCCAATTGTGAAACCGGCCGGGCGCCCGGAACCAGACTCATCCTCTGATCCAGACAGGGCTTCACCATCCGCTCCCAAGCCGGTCGCTTGTTGGGAAGACGGCCAACGCAAAAATCCCGACCTACTTGGACACATTCACGACTCCATGCCCGCGCCCCGCCTGGTGCCACGCCTCGCCGGCAACAAAGTGAACTACGTCCGGAACAACGGACCAGAGCTCATCGAAGCCGCCCCCTGGTTCCGGGTGGCCGCATCCGCCGTCGGAAGAGCCGACGGCGGTGTTCCAGCCACGCCTCGAAGCCTGCGATCTTGTCCACCACCAAGCCGTGGCACGTGAAAGCGAACCGGGCACAACGCGCCGGGTGCAGGAGCAACCAAAGCAAGGCCAGGTTGCCAGCGGAGCACAGCGCCATGGTGATCATTCCCCACGCACCCTCGGGCCACGGCTGCACCGCTCCCGGCAGGCCGGCGAGGAAGCGCGCGGTTCCAGCGATCGCCCCGGCGCACACCGCGGCGGCGCCCAGAAGCACAGTTGCTGCTCCCTCATGGGCCGCAAGCACGGGCACCGCGAGGGTTCCCAGCACCGTCACGGGTGCGACGAACGGCGCCATGACAACGTTGGCCAGCAGTGAAAAGACCGTGAACTGCGGCTGCAGGCCCACAATGACAGGTGCACAGAACAACTGCGCGGACAACGGCACTGCAAGAGCAGCAGCAATGGGACGAGGCAGCCAGGCCGGCGCCCGGGTCATCAGCGGACGAGCCAACAAGATGATTCCGAGGGTGGCCAGGACCGAGAGCAGGAACCCCGAACTGCCGGCCAGGGACGGCTCGCCGACAAGGAGCACAGCCACGGCAAGACACAGGAAACCCAGGCTGCGTCCCGCCCGCCCGCTGCTAAGCGCAAGAAAACCGATCGCGCCCATGACCGCGGCCCGCAGCACGCTCGGTTCCGGACCGACCAGCCACACGAAAGCGCCCAGGCCGCACAGGGCCAGAACAGCTGCTGCAGGCCGGCGGAGGCGGCAACTCCTGGCCAACACGATCAACAACCCGAGGATCAAACTGCAATTTGCGCCGCTGACGGCGGTCAAATGCGTGGTGCCTGTATCGCGCATGGCCGCGACAAGTCCTTCGTCCATGCCCTCCGTGTCGCCGATGACCATACCCGGCAGCAGGCCGGCAGAATCGCCGCCGAACCTGGCGGTGGCGACCCGGTACCGCTCCCGCGTCGCGGCCGCCCAGTCCGGCGCTGCCCCTGGCCCTGTACCCGGAAGTGCCCCGCCGGGCCACGCAGTGTTCTGCAGGCTGCCCCGGGCAGGGAAAGGCCGGGTGCCCGCAGTGAAGACCGCCGCCTCAGCCTGTCCGGGGCGCGCCTGCGCGAGCTTGCCGGCTGCCCGGATGCGTTCGCCAATCCGGGACTCCTGCCACCCGGCGCCACCGACCACCAGGATCCGGGTGGCCGGGCGGTAAAGCTTGCCGTCCGAGGTGAGTTCCAGCAGTTCGGCAGCAAGGATCCAGCGTTTGGCACGGCCTGCACCGGCGCGGACTTCCTTGGCTTCACCGGTCACCAAGAGGTTCACGAGGGCCGGGCCGTCCGCTCCGCTGCCCGTGACGGGCAGGCTTGACCTTGCAGTGGACACGCTCAGGGTCTGCACGGCTGCCGCGGCACCCAGGAGGCATGCCAGCGACAGCGCGGCACCGAGACTGCGGCGCCCCGTACGGCGGGCCGGCGCACGCCGCTTGCCGGCCACGAGCAGCAGCACCGCGCTGCCAAGCAGGAACGCCACGATGCCAGTGGTCCAGGCCGGGGACAAATGGTTACCGGCCAAAGCCCCCGTCCAGGCCAGCACCGCTGAAGGCACGAGCCGAAGGTCCAGCCGCGGCCCCGGATCCCCAGCGCCGTGGGCCCCGTCCGAGGCTGCGGGCCCGTGCGCCGGTCTGCGGCCGGACATCAGACTGTCACCAGTGGAAGGAGCGCCTCGAGCATTTTGGGACCGACGCCGTCCACAGCGTCGAGTTCTTCGACGGCGGCAAAGGGACCATGTTCTTCACGCCAGGCCACGATGCGCTCGGCCAGGACCGGGCCCACCCTGGGCAACTCGTCGAGCTCCGCCGCCGACGCAGTGTTGATGTTGATCCTGGCACCTACCATGCCACCGGCACCCGCCCCGCCGCCCGACGGACTGCCGGAGGCAGTAGTTCCACCGGAGCCGGGCGTTGCGGTTTCTTCGCCCTTCAAGGGAACCTGGATTTTGGCGCCGTCCTGGACCACGGCGGCAAGGTTCAGGCTGTCCAGGGACGACCCCGCGACAGCCCCTCCCGCCGCGTCGATTGCCTCGAAAACCCGGGACCCCACGGGCAGGCTGACGATGCCCGGCTTCCTCACGGCACCTGCCACGTGGACCACCATGCGGGCGCCCCCGGAGCCACCGGAACCGGGTTCAGCTCCTGACGGAACCGGACCCGAGACGTCCGCGGGAGTCCCGTCCGCCGGCTGAAGTTGCTCCGCAGGCGGCCGCCCGGCCCACGCCTGCCAGCCAATCCAGAAGGCCAGCAACAGCGCCGGAACCAGGAGCAAGGCCGGGACCCGCCAGGGCACCCGCCACCTGACGCGGGCGCTCCGGCCGCTTTGCGCGCTTTCACAGTCAATGTCCTGCAGCGCGGAGGTTTCCCCGCCCGGGAGGAGAAGGTCCTCCCCCGGCCCGGAAGACGTCCCCGATTCCGCGACGCCCAAACGGGATGTCAGCCGGCGCCTGGCTGCGCGCGCGGCATCGCCGGCTAACGGGTCCTGGTTCCGGCGCGGCATGAATCCGAGCCTAGGTTCCGCCGGGCTGTGCTGCCGCCGCCTGCGGGCGCTATGTGGAAAGCCGCGCCGGCGCAGGGCCTGTGGAGGAACGGAGTTATTGCCCCGGGAGTGCCGCTCCGGGCGTGCTGCTTTCGCCGACAATCACGGCGAGGACACCGAGGCCGGCGTGGGCGCCGAGCACCGCTGGCAGGGCACTGAGCTGGGCCTTGGGAGTACCGGGGCACCGGGCCGCGAGCCGCCCGGCCAGCCCTTCCGCCTCCGCGAGGTTCCCGAAATGGTGGACGGCGAGCCTGGCTTCGCCAAGCGGACGGGCGGCGACGTCGGCGGCCACGATCTCCTCGAGCCGGGCGACCGCCTTCGCGGCGGAGCGGACCTTTTCGAGCGGCACGATCCGGCCGCCGTCGACCGCCAGGATCGGTTTGATGGCGAGCATGGTGCCCAACAGGGAGGCCGCGGCGCCGATCCGCCCGCCGCGGCGCAGCTGCTCAAGGCTCGGCACATAAAAGTAGACCTTGGTGCGGCGGAGCCGTTCCTCCGCGAAGGCGCGCACTTCCTCGGCGGTCCGGCCGTCCGCCGCGGCCAGGAGCGCGCTTTGCACGCCCATCCCCTGGGCCATGCCAACGGTGCGGGAATCGAGGACTTCCACCGGGATTGGAACCCGGCCGGCGGCCAGCGTGGCGGCCTCGACCGTTCCGGAGAGCTCGGCAGAAATATGGATGGACACCACCGATTCGAATCCGCGCGCCGCCGCGGCCAGGTACGCCTGCTCAAATTGGCCGGGCGACGGCCGGGATGTCTTCACGGCCGAGCCCGAGGCCAGCGCCAGGGCCAGGGTGGTGGTGATGTCATCTTCGCCTTCGCCGAAGATTTCCTCGCCCACCATCACGGGCATCGGAACCACGGCCAGCCGGCCGTCGTCGACAAAGGCCTTCACCCAGTCTGCCGGCAGCGCCGCCGCGGAATCGGTCACGACGGCGGTGCGTACGACGGCGGGCGCCGCACCGGGGGCGCGTGCCGGCGTCGTGGACGGGCGCAGCCGCGAGAGCCGCTGTTTCAGCCACAGCCATGCAGGCGGTTCACGGTCCGGCAAAGGGCACCTCCTGGACTGGTCACTGCCGGGTGCGGCGAGGTCGCTGATGCACAAGGCCGCCGGCCGGGAGCCGGCGGCCTTCCCGGCTAGGCAGGGACGATGTTCACCAGTTTGGGGGCCCGCACGATCACCGTGCGGATGCCACGCCCATCGAGTGCACGTTGCACGTTGTCGCTGGCCAGAGCCAGTTCGCGCAGCGCATCTTCGGCGATGTCCGGCGCGACCTCGAGGCGGTCGCGGACCTTGCCCTGCACCTGGACCACGGCCGTGACGGTTTCCTGGACCAGGAGCGAGTCGTCGTGGACCGGCCAACCGGCGTTCGCCACAGAGGCCGGGTGGCCCAACTGGTTCCAGAGGTCCTCGGCCGTGTACGGGGCGAAGAGGCTCAGGATCACAGCGACAGCCTCGGCGGCTTCGCGGACGGCAGGGTCTGCTCCGCCGGCGCCGGAGGCTGAATCTATGGTTTTGCGGGTGGCGTTCACCAGCTCCATCAGCTTGGCCACGACGACGTTGAACTTGTTGTTGTCCAGCAGTACCGCCGCCTCGGCGATGGTACGGTGCGTGACGGTGCGCAGGGCGCGGTCGCCGCCGGAGAAGTCGACGCCAGGCGCGCTGCTGACGTCCTGGCCGAGCCGCCAGGCGCGGGCCAGGAACTTCGCCGAGCCGGCCGGCGAAACATCCGCCCAGTCGACGTCGTCCTCCGGTGGGGAGGCGAACACCATGGTCAGGCGCACGGCGTCCACGCCGAACTTGTCCAGTTGCTCGCCCAGGTCCACGCCGTTGCCCAGCGACTTGCTCATGGCCTTGCCGCCGTTAAGCACCTGGCCCTGGTTCAGGAGGGCGCTGAACGGTTCGTCCGCGTCCAGCAGGCCCATGTCGTGCACTACCTTCGTGAAGAAACGCGCGTAGAGCAGGTGCAGGATGGCATGCTCGACGCCGCCCACGTACTGGCCGACAGGCATCCACTCATTGATCTTCGCCGGGTCGAAGGGGCCGTCGGTGTAATGCGGAGAGACGAAGCGCAGGAAGTACCAAGAGGAGTCCACGAAGGTGTCCATGGTGTCCGTGTCGCGCTGCGCGGCCCGGCCGCAGTTGGGGCATTCCACATTGACCCATTCCGCAGCGGCGGCCAGCGGGGAGGTGCCCTTCGGGGCGAGGGCTTCTCCGCGCAGGTCCTGCGGCAGCGTGACGGGCAGCTGGTCATCGGGGACCGGAACCTCCCCGCATTCGGCGCAATGGATGATCGGGATCGGGGTGCCCCAGAAACGCTGGCGGCTCAGCAGCCAGTCGCGCAGGCGGAAGTTCACGAACTTCTCGCCCGTGCCGAGCTTCTCGAGGATCTCGATGGCGGCCGGGATGGCCTCGGCCTTGGACAGTCCGTCCAACTCGCCGGAGTTCTTCAGGGTGCCTTCACCGGAGGTGGCGACGCCGCTTTCCGCGGGGTCCTCGGCGCCGGTCTCCAGGACAGCCCGGACCGGCAGCCCGAAGGCCTTCGCGAAGTCGAGGTCGCGCTGGTCGTGCGCCGGAACTGCCATGATGGCGCCGGTGCCGTAGTCCGCGAGGACGTAGTCGGCGGCCCAGACGGGCAGCTTTTCGCCGTTGAGCGGGTTGATGGCGTAACGGCCGGTGAACACACCGGTCTTCTCGCGTTCGGTGGACTGGCGCTCGATTTCGGAGAGGGCCTTGACCTTCTCGCGGTAGGCCATGAGTTCGTCATGCTGTTCCGGGGTGACCAGGTCCAGGGCAAGGTGGGCGTCGGCGGCGACGACGAAGAAGGTTGCCCCGTACAGGGTGTCCGGGCGGGTGGTGAAGACCGTCACTTCCTTCTCGGGACGGCGTCCGGCAGCTTCAATGACGAAACGGACGTGGGCGCCCTCGGAGCGGCCGATCCAGTTCCGCTGCATGGCCAGGACCCGCTCGGGCCAGTGCCCCTGCAGCTCGGACATGTCATCGAGCAGGCGGTCGGCGTATTCGGTGATCTTGAAGTACCACTGGTTCAGGGACTTCTTGGTGACCGGAGTGCCGCAACGTTCACAGGCGCCGTTGACGACCTGCTCGTTCGCCAGCACGGTCAGGTCCTTCGGGCACCAGTTGACCGGGGAATCCTTGCGGTAGGCCAGGCCGCGCTCGTAGAAGCGCTTGAACAGCCACTGGGTCCAGCGGTAGTACTCCGGGTCCGAAGTGTGCAGGCGGCGGGACCAGTCGGCGGAGATCGCGTACCGCTTGAACGACGCCGCCTGGGTGTCGATGTTGGTGTAGGTCCACTCGCTGGGGTGGGCGTTGCGCTTGATGGCGGCATTTTCGGCGGGCAGGCCGAAGGAGTCCCAGCCGATCGGGTGCAGGACGTCATAACCCTTCTGGCGCAGGTAGCGCGCGACGACGTCGCCCATGGCGAACGCTTCGGCGTGGCCCATGTGCAGGTCGCCGGAGGGGTACGGGAACATGTCCAGCACGTAGCGACGCTCGCGGGAGCCGTCGTCCAAGGGGGTGAAGACCTTGAGGTCCTCCCACACCTGGGGCCACTTGGCCTCCATCGCTGCGAAGCTGTACACACCCTCCTCGGGGGTGTTCGCCGTTCCTGCCTGTGCTCCGGTTTCGGTCTCCGGGTGAACGCTCACTGCTGCCCTCTTCTGTTCTTCCTTGGCGGTATGGCCTCCTGCTGCAGCCCCGGCACCTGCCCGGACACACAAAAGCCCCTCGACAAGGAGGGGCGGCCGCTCGGTAGTTCCGGTACCGGGCGGCTAGCTAAGCAGAAGGATCGCACGCATGCCCCTACTCTAGCGCACCAAATGCACGGAGCCCGGCCCGGCTGGCGCAGAGCGCCTGCATTCCACGCAGCGATGGCGGGGCAAGAGCGGGCACACACCACGTAAGTACACGGCCGGTCCAAAAACGAGTACCGGATTTCATTGCCAACTTGCAGAAAGGAGTCCAATATGATACCGAGCCTGGGGGGAATGACAAAAGGTCTCACGATTTGGAGACTGAAATGCGCCTTTTGTCTGCTCGTTTCCCCAACGCCTGCGGGAACAGGAGAGCCGTCCCCCGCCCCGCCCGCAGCGAACAGTCCAGGCGTTAGCGATGTTCGGGTGGATTACGCGGTTCAGCCTGCAATTCCGGATCCTCGTGCTCGCTATTGCTGCCGGCACTATCGCCTTCGGAATCGTCAACATTCCCCGTATGGCCGTCGATGGCCTCCCGGAGTTCGCTCCCGCCCACGTTGAGATCCAGACCGAGGCGCTGGGGCTGTCCGCGGCCGAGGTAGAGCAGCTCATCACCACTCCCATGGAGGCGGACCTGCTCAACGGCGTCCCTTGGCTGGAAGAAATCCGGTCCAAGTCCGTCCCGGGCCTGTCCTCCATCGAACTCGTCTTCCGTCAAGGCACCGACTTGATGCGTGCCCGGCAGATGGTTGCCGAGCGCATGACCCAGGCGCACGCCCTGCCCAATGTGTCGTCGCCGCCGCTGATCATGCAGCCGTTGTCTTCAACCAGCCGGCTGCTCATGGTGCGAATGTCATCCAAGCAGCTGACCGGCATCGATATGTCCGTACTTGCACGGTGGAAGATCAAGCCTCGGCTCATCGGGGTCCCGGGTGTCGCCAACGTGTCCATCTGGGGCCAGCGCGAACAACAGCTCCAGGTGGAGGTCAATCCCAACACGCTGCGGGACAAAGGCGTGACCCTGGAGCAGATCATCCAGTCCACAGGCAACGCCGTGTGGGTTTCGCCGCTCAGCTTCCTGGAGGCGTCTACACCTGGCACCGGCGGTTTCATCGAGTCGTCCAACCAGCGCCTCGGCATTCAGCACGTCCTGCCGATCAGGAATCCACAGGAGCTGGCCCAGATCCACGTGGAGGATTCCAACCCCTCCCTTGTGCTGGGTGACGTGGCCACCCTGAAGGAAGACCACCAGCCCCTCATTGGCGATGCCATCGTCGGGCAGGATCCAGGACTCCTTCTCGTCATCGAAAAGTTCCCTTCCGCCAACACCCTCCAGGTAACCAAAGCAGTCGAATCTGCCCTCAAGGACCTCGAACCGGGCCTCACAGGCGTGGACATCGACACTTCGGTGTTCCGGCCGGCCTCGGCCCTGCAGGAAACCGTCGATCGCCTGGGCATCGCCCTGCTCATCAGCCTGATCCTTCTTGTGGCCCTGTTCTGGTTCCTCTTCAGGTCGTGGCGTGCCGCCCTGGTCGCCTTCGTGGCGCTGTCGACGTCAGTCACTGCGGCTGTGCTGGTCCTGGAACTGCAGGGAAGCACCCTGAACATCAGTGTCCTGGTGGGAATCCTCCTGGCGGTGACACTGATTGTGGGTGACGTGGTTGAGGACATCCATGCCCAGCTCCGCGGCTCCCCGCTGCCCGATGGAAGGCAACAGAACGGCGACTTCAAGTCGTATGTGAGTGCCGCCGTCCGGTGGGTACGCGTACCACTGCTGCTCGTGTCCCTCGCCGTCGTCCTGGCCCTGGTGCCCACCCTCTTCAGCACCGGAATCGACGCGGCCTTCTTCCGTCCCCTCGTCTGGTCGATGGCCCTGGCACTGCTGGCGGCGTTCGTCGTCGGAATCAGCGTCACGCCCGTGATGGCTCACCTGCTGCTGAAGCGCGACGCCGTCCGCAGGCATGAATCGAACCGCTTCCGGAAAGCCCGGAGCTACTATGGCCTGGCCCTGGACAGAGGACGCCGCAGGCTCCCCCTCGGCGCTGCGGCCGTCGCCGTCGTCGGACTCGCCGGCCTGCTGGCCGCGTCGCAACTGCCCGGCAACCGCGCGGTAGTGCCCACGCTGCCCGATCGCACGATCCTGATCCAATGGGACGCGATGGCCGGAACGTCCACGTCCGAAGTCAGCAGGATCGCGGCGAGGGCAGCGGACGAACTGCGTACCGTCTCCGGCGTGTCCGGCGTCGGAGGCCACGTTGGCCGTGCCATCACCTCCGACCAAGTGGTCGGCAACAGCTCGGCCGAGCTGTGGGTTTCGGTCGCGCAGAACGCCGACTACTCCCGGGTTGAAAGCGCAGTCCAGGAGATCGTGGACGGCTACCCCGGAATCGCCCACAACCTTGTGAGCTACTCACAGCAGCAAATCGGTGCCACACGCGACGCAATTCAGCCCGGCTTCGCTGTGCGGGTCTACGGCACGGACTCCGACATCCTGGCGCAGAAAGCCGAGGAGGTCCGCAAGGCCCTGACGGGCATACAAGGACTCAACTCTCCGCGCCTGAACTCCACCACGAAGCTTCCTGTGCTGGAGGTCGAAGTTGACCTCAAGGCGGCCCAGACAGCGGGCATCAAGCCCGGCGACGCAAGGCGCGCAGCCGCAACCCTGATGCAGGGCATCGTTGTCGGCAACCTCTTCGAGCAGCAAAAGGTCTTCGAAGTGGTTGTTCGCGGAACCGCTGACGTCCGTGACGACGTGACGAGCCTGCGTGAGCTTCTCCTGGATACTCCAAGCGGCGGCCACGTGAAGCTCGGTGACGTTGCCAAGGTGCGACTCGCAGCGAACGAAACCGTCATCAACCACCACGCCACGAGCCGGTACCTCGACATCGTCGGCGAAGTCAGCGGCCGCCCGTTGGCCGACGTCGAACGCGACATTCAAGCCGCGATCAACACCGTGCAGTTCCCACTGGAGTACCACGCCGAGATCCCGACAAAGTACGCCGACCAGCAGAACGCCGACATGCTCGTACTCGCTATTGGCGGAGCGGCCCTCATCGGTGTGCTGATTCTGCTGCAGACCGCCGTCCGCAGCTGGAAGACAGCCGTGGCCGCGTTCCTTGGCCTCCCCGCGGCACTCTCCGGTGGTTTCCTGGCGGCCTTCCTCGCCGGCCCGTCCGTCTCCTGGATCAGCTTGACGGCGCTGGCTGTACTGCTCGGCGTTGCCGTCCGCAACATAGCTGTCTTCGCCGCAACCTGTGACCGAGGCTGGCGGGAGCACCCCGGCGCCTCCCGGGCCACAGTGGTTCTGGCAGCCGCGAAGGAACGCGTGGCTCCAGTGCTGAAGGCAGCGGCCATCACCGCCGTAGTCCTCATCCCGCTCTCGCTGCTCGGCGGAGCGGCAGGCTCAGGTGCCTTGGCGCCGATGGCCATCATCATCGTCTGTGGTCTGGTGACCACGACACTTTTCGCACTCCTGGTCGTTCCCCTGGTGCTGCTGTGGTTCGGTCCCGAACACGGCCCGGAGGACTGGGAAGCGATCTACCGTGTGGATGTCCCTGTGACACAGGAAAAGGTGGAAGCAAGATGACACGTCGTCCTTCAACCGGCCGCCAAGCGGCGGCCGGCGTGGCCAGTTCGCTCTGGCTGGTTCTCGGCTTGTTCTTCGTGTCGGGCTGCGGCCAAGCTTCGGTGGCGGCCTCCTCGAGCTCTTCGCAGGCCGAGCAGGCTGCCAAAGTCGAGAAGAACGCCACGACCGGGATTGCCAGGATCACGCTCTCGGAGAAGGCCATCGCCCGACTGGACCTCAAGACCACACCTGTCCGGTCCGGGACGGCAGGCGCCGCGCTGAGATTGCCGTATGACGCGCTGCTCTACGATGCCAAAGGCGCCACCTGGGTCTACACCAACCCTGAGCCGCGCGTGTACCAGCGGCAGGCGGTCACGGTGACCCGCATTGATGACGGCACGGTCTTCGCTTCCGCGGGCCCGCCCGCAGGCACCCTGGTGGTGACCAGAGCAGCGGCCGAGCTCTTCGGCGCCGAATTCGACACGGCCCACTGACATGCGCCGCATTGTTGCCGCCAGCCTGAGGTTCCGCTCGATCATCCTGGCGCTCGCAGCGGTGCTCATGGTGGTGGGCGGCGCCCAGCTGAGCACGGCATCCGTCGACGTGTTCCCGGAATTCGCCCCGCCAAAGGTCGAGGTGCAGACGGCTTGCCTCGGCCTGACGGCCTCTGAGGTCGAACAGCTCGTCACCGTGCCGCTCGAAGAAGCGTTCAACGGCGTCGAAGGGTTGGCTGAACTGCGGTCAAAGTCCGTCTCCCAGCTGTCCTCGATCGTCCTGCTGTTCAAGCCGGGCACGGACCAGCTGACCGCCAGGCAGCTCGTTTCGGAGAGGATGGCGACGGTCATTCCGACGCTGCCGACCTGGGCCGCGCCGCCGCTGATGCTTCAGCCGCTCTCCTCAACGAGCCGCGTGATGAAGATCGGGCTGTCATCGGACACACGCTCGCTCATTGAAATGTCCATGATCTCCTACTGGAACATCCGGGCGCACCTGCTTCGCGTGCCCGGCGTGGCAAACGTGGCGATCTGGGGCGAACGGCTCCAGATGCTCCAAGTCCAGGCAGATCCGGCACGGATGCAGGCCCACAATGTGAGCCTGGAGTCGGTCATGACGGCGACATCGGAAGCCCTCGACTCCGGCTTGCTCAAGTACACCCCGGGTTCCCTCTTTGGAACCGGCGGCGCCATGGAGACTCCCAACCAGAGCCTCGGCATACGGCACGTCCAAGCCATCACCACTCCTGCGGACCTGGCCCAGGTCACCGTGGAGGAACGGCCGGAAGGCGCCCTGAAGCTGGGTGACGTGGCCGACGTCGTCGAAGACCACCAGCAGCTGATTGGCGACGCGGTGATCGACGGCGGACCCGGCCTGATGCTGATCGTGGAAAAGCTCCCCTGGGGCAACACCCTGGAAGTTACCAAGGGCGTTGAGGAAGCACTCAAGCAGCTCCAGCCCGGGCTGACGGACATCAAGGTGGACACCACCATTTTCCGGCCAGCCACCTTCATCGAGGAATCCATCCACAACCTCAGCCTGGCGCTCCTCTTCGGCTGCCTCCTGGTCATCCTGGTGCTGAGCCTCTTCCTGTTCCAGTGGCGCACGGCCTTCGTCAGCGTCGTGGCAATACCCTTGTCCCTCGTGGCTGCCGGGCTTGTGCTCTACTGGACCGGAGGCACGGTCAACACGATGGTGCTTGCCGGGCTGGTGATCGCCGTCGGCGTCGTTGTCGACGACGCCATCATCGACGTCGAAAACATCGTGCGGCGGTTGCGCAAGCACCGGGCCCAGGGCGACGGCTCCGGCACCGCACGGGTGGTGGTCAACGCCTCCATCGAAGTCCGCGGACCCATCGTCTACGCGACGCTCATCATCATCGCAGCAACGGTCCCGATCTTCTTCCTGGACGGCCTGACCGGCGCCTTCTTCCGGCCGTTGGCGATCTCCTACACGCTGGCGGTGCTCGCATCGATGGTCGTTGCCCTCACGGTGACGCCGGCTCTTGCGTACATCTTCCTGCGCAACGCCCCGCTGGAGGACAAAGATCCCCCGGTGGTCCGGGTGCTGAAGCGCTGGTACCACAAGGCGCTTCAGCCCGCTGTCAAGCACCCGGTTCCGGGCTATGCCGCTGTGGGTGTGCTGGCCATCGCCGGGATCGTCACGGCGCCATTGCTGGGCCAGTCCTTGCTTCCGGACTTCAAGGAGCGTGACTTCCTGATGCACTGGGTTACGCAGCCGGGCACGTCCAATGCAGAGGAAGTCAGGGTCAGCCAGGCCGCCTGCAACGAGCTCATGACCATTCCCGGGGTGCGCAACTGCGGCTCCCATATCGGCCAGGCGTTCGCCGCCGACGAAGTGGTGGGCGTGAACTTCGGTGAGAACTGGATCAGCGTGGATCCGGCAGTGGACTACGGCGCGACGCTCGCCTCGATCCAGCAGGTCGTGGAGGGCTACCCGGGCATTCACCGCGACGTGCAGACCTACCTCAAGGAACGCATCCGTGAAGTCCTGACGGGCACCGGCTACGCCGTCGTCGTCCGGGTCTATGGCGACGACTTGACGGAGCTAAGGACCCAGGCAGACAAGGTCAAGGAAGTGCTGGCGGGCATACCGGGCGCGATCGGCGCCAAGGTGTCCCTGCAAGTGAACGTGCCGCAGATCGACGTGCAAGTGGACTTGGCCAAGGCTCGGCAGTACGGCCTCAAGCCCGGTGACGTCCGGCGGGCGGCGGCAACGCTGATCTCGGGGGAGGAAGCCGGCGACATCTTCCACGACAACAAGGCCTACGACGTGCAGGTCTGGAGCCCTCCCGCCACCCGCACCAGCGTGAGCAGCGTCGAAAGCCTCCTGATCGACACACCCTCCGGCAAGAGGATTCGCATCGGTGATGTCGCCTCGGTCCAGGTCAAGCCGACTCCGAACGTCATTGAGCGGAACGGGGGCTCGCGCGAGCTCGATGTCAGCGCCAACGTCAAGGAAGGCGACCTGGCCGCCGTCGTCGACAAGCTCAAGGCCGGGCTGGCGACGATCCAATTCCCCACCGGATACAACGCGGTCGTGCTCGGCGAGTACGTCGAGCGCCAAGCCGCAACGCAGCGGCTGCTGCTCTTCGCCGCTGGCGCTGTGGTCATGATCTACCTGCTCCTGCAGGCCGCATTCCGCAGCTGGCGGCTGGCCACGCTCATCATGCTGACGCTCCCGATTGCGCTGGTGGGAGGTGTCCTTGCAGCCTTCCTGGGCGGCGGCATCCTCTCCCTGGGCTCGCTGGTGGGCTTCCTCACCGTGATGGGTATCGCTGCCCGCAACGGCATCCTGCTGGTCAACCACTGCCAACACCTGGAACAGTACGAGGGCGAGGAGTTCGGCCCCTCCCTGGTGCTGCGCGGCGCGGCGGAAAGGCTCTCGCCCATCCTGATGACCACGCTGGCGACAGGCCTTGCCCTGGTTCCCCTGGTGGTCCTGGGGAATCTCCCCGGCCACGAAATCGAGTACCCGATGGCCATTGTGATCCTGGGTGGGTTGGCCTCGTCGACCCTCGTCAACCTGTTCATCGTCCCCTCCCTGTACCTGCGCTTTGCCAAGTCGCGGCGAACCGGAAAGGGCCGCCGGGGCGCACAGCCCGTGCCGGTCCCGGCCGGGTAGCCACGCGCGGCACCGCACCATCGAAAGGAAGCCCATGTTCCCTCGGTTCCGCCGAAGCACAGCAGGCACGTCGGCCCTGCTGCTGCTTGCGGCCACGCTGTCCGTCGCATCCGCGGCCACCGCTGCGGCGACCCCGGCGCCCGACGAATTGTGCGGACCCGGGTCCGCCATCCACTACAACGCAAGCGACTTCACCCAGCCCACGAAGATCAGCAACAAATGGCTGCCGTTGAAGCCAGGAATGCAGTACACCACCACCGGGACGGTCACCTCCGAGGACGGCGTCCACGCGCACTCCGTCGTCCACACCGTCACCGGACTGAGCAAGGTGATCGACGGAGTCACGACCCGTGTCCTGTGGGACCGCGACTACCAGGACGGCCAGCTGCAGGAATCCGAACTGGCGTTCTTCGCCCAGAGCCGGCAGGGCGCGGTGTGGCTCTTCGGCGAGTACCCCGAAGAGTATGAGAACGGCACACTCGTCGGCGCCCCGAGCACCTTCATCCACGGCCTTGCGAAGGCGCAGGCCGGCACCGCCATGCCGGCCAGGCCGTCCCTGACCGCGCCCGACCATGTCCAGGCGTACGCGCCCAAGGTCGATTTCCTGGATTGCGGCAGCGTCTTCCAGAAACACCAGCGCGTCTGCGTCCCCACCGGCTGCTACGACGACGTCCTCGTCATCGACGAATACAACCCCCTTGAACCGCCCGACGCCGGACACCAACGGAAGTTCTATTCGGCCGGTACCGGCCTGGTCAAGGTGACGGCAGTTGGCGGCCCGGACCAGGAATTCATGGACCTTGTCAGCATCCGGACTTTGACCGCGGCCCAGTTGGACCAGGTCAATGCCCAGGCTCTGGAGATTGACGCGCGCGGCTACAAGGTCAGCAGGAGCGTCTACGCCAAGACCGCGCCGGCCACGGTCGGGCCGTGAGCCGGACCGGACCGTGAACCCATCTGCACGGTGAAGGCCGGGGCGGCATCTGCCACCCCGGCCTTCACTTACTCAGCGGGCCTGCATCAGCGGGCTTGCGTCAAGGCGTCCCGCCTCAGCGGACGTCCTCGTCCACCCAGTCCATGGACTTGGTGACCGCCTTCTTCCAGAGGCGCAGCTGCCGCTCCTGCTCCTCCACGGGAAGCTGCGGCTCCCAGCGCTTGTCCTCGCCCCAGTTCGCGGACAGCTCCCCCAGGTCCTTCCAGAAGCCGACGGCGAGGCCCGCCGCGTAGGCCGCGCCCAGGGCCGTGGTTTCCACGACTTTCGGACGGACGACCGGAACGCCCAGGATGTCCGCCTGGAACTGCATGAGCGCCTCGTTGGCGACCATGCCGCCGTCGACCTTCAGCTCGGTGAGCGGAACGCCGGAGTCCGCGTTGACGGCGTCGAGAACTTCGCGGGTCTGGAAGGCGGTGGCCTCCAGTGCCGCACGGGCGATGTGTCCCTTGTTGGCGAAGCGTGTCAGGCCGACGATGGCACCGCGGGCGTCCGCGCGCCAGTACGGCGCGAACAGGCCGGAGAAGGCTGGGACGATATACACGCCGCCGTTGTCATTGACCGAGGCGGCGAGGGTCTCGACCTCCGGGGCCGTGGAAATCAGGCCCAGGTTGTCGCGCAGCCACTGGATCAGGGAGCCCGTGACGGCGATGGAGCCTTCCAAGGCGTAGTGCGGCTTGTCGTCGCCCAGCTTGTAGCCGAGCGTGGTCAGCAGCCCGTTCTTCGAGTGGACGATTTCCTCGCCCGTGTTGAAGATCAGGAAGCAGCCGGTGCCGTAGGTGTTCTTCGCCTCGCCGGGCTGGAAGGCGGCCTGGCCGAAGGTGGCCGCCTGCTGGTCGCCGAGGATGCCGGCAACCGGCACCTCCCGGAGCAGCTGGGAGCTGTGCACCTGGCCGTACACCTCGGAGGAGGAAAGGATGGCCGGCATCATGGAGGCCGGAACCCCGAAAGCGTCCAGGATCTCCTGGTCCCACTGCAGTGTTTCCAGGTCCATGAACATGGTGCGGGACGCGTTGGTGACGTCCGTGGCGTGGACGCCGCCGTCGGGGCCGCCGGTCAGGTTCCAGAGCACCCAGGCGTCAGTGTTGCCGAAGATCAGGTCCCCGGCTTCGGCCTTGGCGCGGGCGCCTTCGACGTTGTCCAGGATCCATTTGATCTTGGTGCCGGAGAAGTAGGTGGCCAAGGGCAGGCCCACCTTCTGCTTGAAGCGCTCCACTCCGCCGTCGGCGGCCAGTTCGTCCACGATCGGCTGCGTCCGGGTGTCCTGCCAGACGATCGCGTTGTAGACCGGCTCGCCGGTGTTCTTGTCCCAGACGACGGCGGTCTCGCGCTGGTTGGTGATGCCGACGGCGGCGATGTCGTGCCGGGTCAGGCTCGCCTTGGACAGCGCGGAACCGATGACCTCCCGCACGTTGTCCCAGATTTCGACCGGGTTGTGCTCCACCCAGCCGGCCTGCGGGAAGATCTGCTCATGCTCCATCTGGCCAGTTGAGACGATGTTGCCCGTGTGGTCGAACACGATGGCGCGCGAGCTGGTGGTGCCTTGGTCGATGGCGATTACGTACTGGTTCACGATGACGTCCTTGTCTTTCCGGTTCGGTTTTGTCTGGTGTGCTTGCAGGCTACTTGGCAGCGGTGGCAATGATGGGGACCCAGAGAGCCACGAGGCCGGCGAGGGTGCCGCCGATCAGCGGGCCCACCACGGGAACCCAGGAGTAGGCCCAGTCGCTGGAGCCTTTGCCCTTGATCGGCAGGATGGCGTGGGCGATGCGCGGGCCGAGGTCACGGGCCGGGTTGATGGCGTAACCGGTGGGGCCACCGAGCGAAACGCCGATGCCGACCACCAGGAGGGCCACGGCCAACGGACCCAGTCCGGAGGGGGTGCCGCCGAAGGTCAGGATGACGAAGACCAGCACGAAGGTGCCGATGATTTCGGTGACCAGGTTCCACGGCAGGGTGCGGATGGCGGGGCCGGTGGAGAAGACGCCGAGTTTGTTGGCGGCCACGGGTTCGGCGTCGAAGTGCTGCTTGTGGGCCAGCCAGCAGACCACAGCGCCGAGGAAGGCGCCGAGCAGTTCGCCGCCGAAGTACGTCAGGGTGGATGCGAAGTCCACGGCGACGCCCGGGGCGTATTCGGCCTTGCCGTTCACCAGGAGGCCGAGGGTGACGGCAGGGTTCAGGTGGGCACCGGACTTGGCGGCAACGAAAACGCCCGCGAACACGGCGATGCCCCACCCCCAGGTGACCATCAGGAACCCGCCGCTGTTGCCCTTCGTTCCCTTCAGGGCCACGTTGGCCACGACGCCGCAGCCAAGCAGGGTCAGCATCGCTGTGCCGAAGACTTCGGACAGGAAAACAATTCCAAGAGACATCTTTGACTCCTCATTTTCAGTTGTTGCGGCCCCGCGGGTTCTGCGGGCCGCAGCATTTCTCTCATACCGGCCGGAGGGGTGGAACCGGCCGGTGGCGGGGGTGTCCGTGAAGCACGGGCTCCCCCGCCCGGATTCCCGCACCGGGTGGGCGGAAACCGCTTTCCACGCGCGGTGTCAGGACACGAGGCTGTGTACCGTGACCCGGTGGAAGCGCTGGAGCACGTCCTGGGCGTGCTTGATCTCACTGGCCTTGCGGCGGCCGTCCCAGCCCAGCGGTCCCGCCAGGACCTCGGCCACTTCGTTGAGCAGTTCCCCGGTGACGAGTCCGCGGAAGGCCAGGGAGGTGCGCCGGATGAGCACGTCCACGAGGTGGCCGATCTGCTCGTGCCCGGCCATGAACTCCAGTTCCCGCACGCTCAATTCGTGGGTGGAGCGCAGCAATTCGTCGTGGCCGGCCTTCAGGTAGCGAAGGACCTCTTCAGCCCGGGTGCCGTAGCGGGCCAGCAGCCCGGCCACCCGCTCAGCACCGAAACCGGGAGACATGTGGCGTTTGATCCAGTCCTGCACGCCTTCCTCGCTCGAGGGGAAGCCGGCGCCGCCGCCGATGGCGAGTTTCGCCGTCGAGACCTTGCGTTCCACCTTCAGTTCGGCGAGCACCTCGTTGCTGAGGTGCTCGGCCAAGGCCCGGAAGGTGGTCCACTTGCCGCCCACCAGGGAGAGGACGACGGCGGACCCCTCCCCGCCGGGGACGCTCCGCTCGATCCGGTAGTCGCGGGAGACGAAACCCGGCTGGGTGTCGTCGTGGCGGGGCAGCGGCCGGACGCCGGAGAAGCTGTAGACAATCTGGCGCCGGTCGACCGTGATGGCCGGGAACACCTTGCCCACCAGTTCGAAGAAGTAATCGATCTCCTGCTCGGTGCAGACGGCGTCCTCGGCCATGTCCGCGTAGACGTCGGTGGTTCCCACCAGGACCCGGTCGCCCATCGGGTAGATCAGCACGATCCGGCCGTCCGTGTGCTCGAAGAAGATTTCCCGGCCGCCGCACGCGGCCAGGAGCTCCGGGTGGTCCAGCACGATGTGCGAGCCCTTCGTGCCGCCCATGAAGGTGCTGGGCTGGCCGAGGGCGTTGTTCGTCAGGTCCACCCAGGCACCGGTGGTGTTGACGATGACGTCGGCACTGAAGGTGAATTCCTCGCCGGTGAGTTCGTCGCGCAGCCGGGCTTCGCCGTCGGCCATGGACACCAGCGAGACGTAGTTGCTGGCCCGGGCGGAGCCGCCGTCGAAGGCGCTGCCGGCTCCGGCCTTCACGCCGTCCTGCAGCACATCCAAGGTGAGCCGCTCCGGGTTGTGGACCGAGGCGTCGAAGTAGGTGGCGGTGTACTTGACCGCAGGGTCCAGGGCCGGCAATTCGGCCAGCGCGGCATCCCGGCCGCGGAACTGGTGCCGCGGGACACTGCCGCCGTCGCGGGAGAAGGAGTCGTACAGGCTCAGGCCGAGCTTGATGAGGAACGCGCCGCGCTCCTTCGGCTTGCCCTGCTTGTGGGTCAGGAAGCGCATCGGGGCGGACAGGACGCCGGAGAAGGTGCTGAAGATCGGGATGGTGGTCTGCAGCGGCTTGACGTAGTGCGGGGCGATCTTCAGCAGGCGGTTGCGTTCGACGACCGACTCGCGCACCAGCCGGAACTCGCCGTTCTCGAGGTAGCGGATACCGCCGTGGATCATGTGCGAGGAGGCGCCGCTGGCGCCCTGGCAGAAGTCGCCGCGTTCAACGAGGGCAACGTCCACGCCTTGCAGGGCCAGGTCGCGGAAGGTGCCGACGCCGTTGATGCCGCCGCCGATAATCAGGACCCGGGCGTGGGGACGGGCGCGCAACGCTGCTGCCGAGGCCCGCTCGCCTGCTGCGGAAGGGGTGTTCGTGGTGTGTCCCAAAACTGCTCTCCTGGGGCTTGGGGTTGTGCGCCGCATCACGCCGGGCGCATCTTGCACACCCATTCTTTGGAATGATGGAAAATGAAATCAAGCTATTTGCACGAACGTGCAGAATGGAGTTGGGATGCCACGGTCACGACACTCTGACGCCCTCAGGGCGGCCCAGATGTACTATCTTCAGGACCTCACGATGGACGCAATTGCACGGGAGCTGCGGACCTCCCGCTCCACCGTTTCGCGGCTGCTGTCCTCTGCCCGCGACACCGGGCTGGTACAGATCCAGATCCGCAGCCCCCTGGACACAGCCCCGCAACTGGAGCGGCTGATCCGCGAGCAATACAACGTGGATGTCCACGTGGTCCCCGTGCTGGACACCCTGAACGAGGCGGAAACCCTGGACCGGGTGGCGATGCAGGCCGCCCGCACCATCGGCCCGCTGGTCGATTCGAACGCGATCATCGGCGTCGCCTGGGGCGCGACCATCAGCGCCGTGAGCCGGCACCTGACCCGCAAGATCACGCACGACAGCATCGTGGTCCAGCTCAACGGGGCCGGAAACATGCAGACCACCGGCATCACCTACGCCAGCGACATCATGCGCCGCTTCGGCATCGCCTACGGCGCCCGGGTGGAACAATTCCCCGTGCCCGCGTTCTTCGACCATGCCTCCACCAAGACCGCAATGTGGAAGGAGCGCAGTGTGCGGCGGGTGCTGGACCTCCAGGACCGGATGAGCATCGCGATCTTCGGTGTGGGTTCCGTCGATTCCTCCTATCCGAGCCATGTGTACGCCGGCGGCTACCTGGACGAGGACGATCTCAAGCTGCTCGCCGGTTCGGACGTGGTGGGCGACGTCGCCACCGTGTTCTTCCGCGCCGACGGGTCCTCGGACGGAATCACCCTGAACGAAAGGAGCACCGGGCCGAGCCACGAGCAACTGCGCCAGGTACGGCGCCGGATCTGCGTCGTCTCCGGCGCGTCCAAGATCGACGGGCTGCGCGGGGCGCTCGCGGCGCGGCTCGCCACCGAACTCATCGTGGACGAGGCAACGGCGCGGCGCCTGGTGAGCTTCGGTGGCTCCGCGTGAGCCCGGTGGATAGGTAGAGTCTTTGCTATGAAACCCTCGCCCCGCCTCAGCCTCAACAACGGCGTCCTGATCGACCAGTTGGGGTTCGGTCTGTACAAGGTCCCCCCGGCGGACGCCGCGGGGCTGGTGTCCACCGCCATCGCCACCGGATACCGCCACTTTGACACGGCCGCCATGTACGGCAACGAGACCGGCGTGGGCAAGGGAATCGGCCGGGCGCTCGCCCCGACGGACGGCTTTGAAGACACTGGCGGATCCGGTGAAGAGTTCCACTCGCTCACCCGCAACGACATCTTCGTTACCACCAAGCTGTGGAACGACGACCAAGGCTACGACTCCACTCTGCGCGCCTTCGACGAGTCGATGACACGGCTGGGCCTGGACCACGTGGACCTCTACCTGATCCACTGGCCGTGCCCCGAGCGGGGACTGTTCCAGGAAAGCTACAAGGCCATGGAAACCCTCTACCGTGAGGGCCGCGTCCGGGCGATCGGCGTCTCCAACTTCCAGCCCGCGCACCTGGAGACCCTCATGTCGTCCGCGGAAGTGGTGCCGGCGGTCAACCAGATCGAACTCCACCCGTGGCTGCAGCAGGGCAAGCTCCGGGCCTTGCACGAGCAGCTCGGCATCCGCACCGAGGCCTGGAGCCCGCTCGGCCGCGGCCACGTGCTGACCGACCCGGCCATCCTGGCGCTCGCCGAAAAGCACGGCAGGACGCCGGCCCAAATCGTGATCCGCTGGCACCTGCAACTGGGCAACATCGTCATCCCCAAGGCGAGTTCCGGTGCCCGCATCGAGGAAAACTTCAGGGTGTTCGACTTCGAACTGCCGGCCGAGGACATGGACGGCCTGGCCTCCCTTGAACGCCACCACCGCACGGGTTCGCACCCGGACAACGTCAACTAAGAGCGCCGCCCATAAAGAGCGCTGCCAACTGGACCCCAGCCGATTTAGGACCCTACGCATGGAACAACTGGACACCGGCCGCTCCGGCCCCGCACCGGACCCGCAGGCGGCGTTCTTCAGCCCGTCCCTGGCCGGGCGGACCCGCGCCTCGGACCTGGAGCTCGACGGCGGCACAGTCGCCTACTGGTCCTACGAACCGGTCAACGCCACACCCGCCACCCGCACCATCCTGGTGATCCACGGATTCCGCGGCGACCACCACGGACTGCTCCGGGTGGTCGACATGCTGCCGGAAATGCGCGTCATTGTTCCCGATCTGCCCGGGTTCGGCAGTTCCGACGCCTTTGTCCGGGACGAGCACACCGTGGAGCGCTACGGAAAGTTCATCTCCGAGTTCATGGCCGCGCTCGGCCTCGGCCGCGACACTATGCTGCTGGGGCATTCCTTCGGCTCCATCATCGCGAGCCATTTCGTCGCCGCTCACCCCGGCACGGTCACGCCCCTTGTGCTGATCAACCCCATCGCCTCCCCCGCGTTGGAAGGCCCCAAGGGCCTCATGACCAAGCTCGCCGTGTTCTACTACCAGCTGTCGGCGAGGCTGCCGCGGCGGCTGGGCCTGGCGCTGCTGCGGAACCGGCTGATCGTACGCGTCATGAGCGAAACCATGGCCAAGACGCGCGACAAGCCGTTGCGCGGATTCGTGCACGCCCAGCACGATGCGTACTTCTCCGCCTTCGCGGACCGGAACAGCCTGCTCGAATCCTTCAAGGCCTCGGTGTCCAGCCACGTCGCCGAGGCAGCGCCCCGGCTGCAGCTGCCGGTCCTGCTCATCGCCGGCGAAAAAGACGAGATCGCCACCCTGCCGGACCAGCACAAACTGCTGGAAAACCTGCCGGACGGCCGGCTCGTGGTGATTCCCGGCGTCGGACACCTGATCCATTACGAGACGCCGGAACCCGCTGCAGCCGCCATCCGCACCTTCCTGGAGGAACATCCCGCGTGAAAATCGTCATCGACGCCCGTTTTACCCGGACCGACCACCACGACGGGATCAGCCGCTACGGCTCAAGCCTCATCGCAGCCACCGCGAAGATCGCCGACGTGACGATGCTGATCAGCGACACGCGCCAGCTCGCCCTGCTGCCGGACGTGCCCCATGCGCTCGTCAACAGCCCGCTCTCGCCGCTGGAACTCTTCGTGGCCCGGGAGGTCAATAAGCTCGGCGCCGACGTAGTGGTCTGCCCCATGCAGACCATGGGTACCCTGGGCCGCAAATACGGCCTCGTCCTGACCCTGCACGACCTCATCTACTATGAGCACCCCGCCCCACCGGGCTTCCTGCCCGCGCCCGTGCGGCTGCTGTGGCGGCTTTACCACAAGGCCTTCTGGCCGCAGCGGCTCCTGCTGAACAGGGCCGACGTCGTGGCCACCATCAGCCACACCACCGAAGCCCTCATCGCCAAGTACCGCCTGACGAGGCGGCCGGTGCGGATCGTCGGGAACGCACCGCAGCCGGGACAGCAGCCACGGAACCCCGAGGGCGGCGCCGACAAGTCCCTGCTCTACATGGGCTCGTTCATGCCGTACAAGAACGTGGAAACCATGATCCGCGGCATGGCCGGCCTGCCCGGGTTCACCCTGCACCTGCTCAGCCGTATCACCCCGCAGCGCCGGGCCGAGCTGGAGGCCCTGGTGCCCGCCGGCGCGGACGTCCGCTTCCACAATGGCGTGACGGACGAGGAGTACAGCGCCCTGCTGGCCAAGGCGACCGCCCTGGTGAGTCTGTCCCGCGCCGAGGGCTACGGGCTTCCCCTGGTCGAGGCCATGGCCTTGGGCACCCCCGTGATCGCCAGCGACATCCCGATCTTCCGGGAGGTGGGAGCCGACGCCGCCAGCTATGTGGACCCGGACTCGCCCGCCGCGTTCACGTCCGCGGTGCAGGAACTGCAGGACGGGCAGTTCTGGCAGAAGCGATCCCGCCGTTCGGTGGAGCGGGCTGCAGACTTCAGCTGGGAGGATTCGGCCCGGCAGCTGCTCGCGGTGGCGGAAGAAGTCGTGGCCCTGCGGGGCCGGAAACGGCGCTGACGGAAACCGTGCCGACCACAGCGGCCCTGAACGCTTCGGCCAGCCGCCACCTCGCCTAAAGCACGTCCACGCCGTCGAGCCTGAGCTGCACGGGACCCGCGGTCCGCTTCGCCGCACTCGCTGCCTTGACGGCGCGCATCTCCTTGGTGGCCTGCGCCGCCTGCCCATAGGGAATGAACAGCAGGGTGCGCACCTCGCCCTCCCCGGCCTGGCTGCCCTGGCGGGCGGCCGACACCGAGAGGGGGGACGGTCCAACGGCGCGCAGCTCCAGGGAGCGTCCGAGGGCATCGGTGAAGTGCACGACGTCGGCGCGCGGCCCGGTCACGGAGGCGACACGCACCGCAGGCGGCAGCTTCAGTTCCTGCCGCAGGTCCAGCTCCCGGGCGGCGAAGCCGGCGGGATCCCAGCGCAGCAAGGCACCCGTGGCCGTGCTGTCGTCCGCCGTGACCACCACGAGTCCACCCTCCGACGCGGGTCGGACCAGGGCCGCCGCGTTGAACCAGCGCCGCACAGTGTCCTCGCCGGCCCGCAAGTTCTCGCGCCGCAGCAATGAGTCTCCGTCCAGGAGCAGCGCTGCCGCGTAGCCGGCATCGGCCACGGGCTCGGCGCCGATCGTGGCAACCACGAGGGCCGGGGAGGTTCCGACCCGGGCCCTCACTTGGTCGCCCGACGATGTAATGACTGCCTTCCCCGGAAAAGCACGGCCGAGTTCCTCGGCAGTGCGCAGCACCCCGGCAGCTCCACGCCGCAGGCGCCTGCCGCCGCAGTGCCGGCAGTGCCATTCGGGAGCGGGGGTGGAGCACCAGCGGCATTGCGGCGGCGAGGAGGGCCCCGTGATGGCGAGGGGTCCCTGGCAGTTGGTGCAGCGCGCCGGTTCCCTGCAGTCCTCGCACACCAGCGACGGGGCGTACCCGGCGCGGGCCACCTGCACGAGCACCGGTCCGCGTTCCAGCCCTTCCTTCGCGGCACGCCACGCCGCCCCGGGCAGCCTGGCGATGCGGGCCAAGGGGTCCCGCTCCTGCTCGAAACTGTCCGCGGTGTTCAGGACCCGCGGGCTCCTGCTGCGCACCACCGGCCGCGGAGCTTCGACCGCCACGGCCCAGCCGGTGCCGGCCAGGCGCTGCAGTTCGGTGCTCCTGCTGTGCGCGGCCATGAGGCAGGCCGCCGATTCCTGCTCGCTGCGCAGGAGCAGGACTTCGCGGCTGTGGGCATAGGGTGCGCGCTGGTCGATGTGGAGGTCGTCGCCGTCGTCCCAGCACACCACCAGGCCGAGAGCCTGAACGGGTGCATAGGCCGCCGAACGGGTGCCGACCGCCACCCCGGCGTCGCCTCGGAGCAGCCTCAGGTAGCTCCGGTAGCGGGGCGTCTGGCCGTCGTCCGCAGTGAGCCGTGCGACGTCTGCGGCCGGGAGGACCTCCAGGAGGGCCTGTTCCATGCGGTCAAGATCACGCTGGTCCGGAACGACGACGACGGCGCCCCGGCCGGAGGACCGTACCGCGGCGACGGCGGCCGCGATCAGTCGAGGCCAGCCGTCCGGGCCGTAGCCCTGCACAGCGGTGAGGACGGCGCGCGGGGATCCGCCGGCCGCGAGGTGCTGGAGGAAGGCGGTGCCGTTGCCGTAGGAGGCCCAGCCTCCCGCAGTATCGCGCCGGATGACAGGGGCCTCCGGGCCGCCTGAGTCGGGACCGTCCGCCACTGGCTCTGCCGCGGCGCTGCCTGCCGTCCCGCTGGCCGCCGTCCCGCTGGCCGTCGTCGAGGCAGGGTCGAAGAGCTCGTCGCCGGCGAGGTAGCCCTTCTCAAGGCCGGCAACGCGGGGCGGGATAGCGGTGCGCAGCACATCGCTGAGTGTTCCGGCGTACCGTGCGGCGACCGCCGACGCCAAGGCCAGCAGGGACGGTCCGAGCACCGGGACAGCGGACACGACCTTGAGCAGGGGCACGAGCGCCGGGCCGCCCGGGGCGCCCGCCTTTCGCTCGAGGATGTATCCGCTCAGTTCCTGGCCGTTGAAGCGCACCTTGACGCGGACGCCGGGCAGCGCGGAATCCGCCAACTTGGCCGGCACACTGTAATCGAAGGGCCGGTCCAGGTGCGGCAGCGGCGATTCGATCAGCACCGCGGCCACGGGATCCACCGCAGCGGGCTCGGGGCCGCCCGCGGTGGCTTGAGCAGGGAATCCCTGCAGTAGGGAAGGCTGGCGTGCTGACGCCATGGCAGGGGGGGTCGCCACAGACGTGCCCTCCGCCAGCGGGAACAATCCGTCCTCGCCCATCGTGGTCACCCCCCTGTCATCCGGCTCCGGCCCTTGCTTTGCTGGCACCAGCAAAGCAAGGGGCACTGACAATTTCAGCGCGGCGTCGCCGGCGGTGCGGATCAGGCGTTGAAGAATTCCTTCAGCTCCGCCACGCGGTCCAGGCGTTCCCAGGTGAAGTCCGGCTCGTCCCTGCCGAAGTGGCCGTGGGCGGCGGTCTTGGTATAGATCGGACGCTTCAGGTCGAGGGCATCGATGATGGCACGGGGACGGAGGTCGAAGATCTCGGCGATGGCTTCGCTGATCTTGGCGGGGTCTACGGTTTCCGTGCCGAAGGTTTCCACGTAGGTGCCCACCGGACGGGCCTGGCCGATGGCGTAGGCGATCTGGATCTCGGCGCGCTTGGCCAGTCCAGCGGCCACGACGTTCTTCGCGACCCAGCGCATGGCGTACGCCGCCGAACGGTCCACCTTCGACGGGTCCTTGCCTGAGAAGGCGCCGCCGCCGTGACGTGCAAAGCCTCCGTAGGTGTCCACGATGATCTTGCGGCCGGTCAGCCCGGCGTCGCCCACCGGTCCGCCGATGACGAACGCCCCTGCAGGGTTCAGGATGTTGGCCACATGGGAGATATCCAGGTTGGACACGGCCAGGACGGGGTCGATCACGTGCGCGGCCAGGTCGGCGCGCAGCCGATCCAAAGGGGTTCCCTCGGCGTGCTGGCTGGAGATGACCACGGTTTCGACCGACACGGGACGGTCCCCGTCGTACCCCACGGTCACCTGGGTCTTGCCGTCCGGGCGCAGGTACGCCAGTTCGCCGCTCTTGCGGACGTCAGTGAGCCGCTCGGAGAGGCGGTGGGCCAGCCAGATCGGCGTGGGCATGTAGGACGGGGTCTCATCGCTGGCGTAGCCGAACATGATGCCTTGGTCGCCGGCGCCCTGGAGGTCGTAGTCGTCCTCCTGGCGGCCCTCACGGGCCTCAAGCGAGTTGAACACGCCGCCGGCGATGTCGTTGGACTGCTGACCGATCGAGACGGACACGCCGCAGCGGGCGCCGTCGAAGCCGTTGGCCGAGGAATCGTAGCCGATGCCCAGGATGGTCTCGCGGACGATCTGCGGGATCTCGACGTAGGCGTCGGTGGTGACTTCGCCGGCAACATGCACCAGGCCCGTGGTGGCCATGGTTTCCACCGCGACGCGCGATTCCGGGTCGGCGGCCAGGAGGGCGTCGAGGATCGCGTCGCTGATCTGGTCGCAGATCTTGTCCGGGTGTCCTTCAGTGACTGACTCTGAGGTGAAGAGCCGGAGCTTGGACGGATTTCCGTGGGCGTGGTGCAGGGGTAAAGTCACGTGACTACCTTACTTGGTTGAGGGAAAACGGCCGGTGCCGTGTGTCCCCGTGCTAAGGATGCGGCCGGAGCGGCGTCAGCCGGCGGGCGATACTCGCTCGAGCTCGGCGCCGATCCGGTCGATGACGGCGGCGGCGACGTCGGCCTTGGACCCGGCGGCCGACTGCGGTCCGGCGCCGTGCCCTGAGAGGATCACCACGGACGTCTCGTCCTGGCCGAAGACCCGGCCGATGCCGACGTGGTTCACCACCAGCAGGTCGCAGCCCTTGCGGGCGAGCTTGGCGCGGGCGTGTTCCAGGACGTCGCCATCGGCGTCGCCCGTCTCCGCGGCGAAACCGACGATGAGCTGGCTGCTGTGCTTGCCGCCGACGGCGGCGCTGCCGCGCTGTTCGACGAGTTCGCGGAGGATGTCGGGGTTCCGCACCAGGCGGAGCAGCGGCGCGTCCTGGTCGTCCTTCTTCTTGATCTTGGTGTCGGACACCTCGGCGGGCCGGAAGTCGGCGACCGCCGCGGCCATGATCACGACGTCGGATTCCGGTGCGGCGGCCAGCGCGGCCTCCCGCAGTTCGAGTGCCGATTCGACGCGGACCAGTTCCACGCCCGACGGCGGTTCGACGTCCATGTGGGCGGCCAGGAAGCGTACCCGGGCTCCCGCGTCGAGAGCGGCCTGGGCCAAGGCAGCGCCTTGTTTGCCGGAGGAACGGTTTCCGAGGAAACGCACGGGATCGAGGGCTTCGCGGGTGCCGCCGGCGGTGATGGTGACGGTGCGTCCGGCGAGGGGCCCGGGTGCGTTGCCTGCCGACGGGACCGCAGCAGCGCCTGCGAGGGCCAGTGCGGCGTCGAAAATCACTTCGGGTTCCGGCAGCCGGCCGGGGCCTGAGTCGGCACCGGTCAGGCGCCCGACAGCGGGTTCCAGCACGGTGGCGCCGCGGCTGCGCAGGGTTTCCACGTTGGCCCGGGTGGCCGGGTGCTGCCACATTTCGCTGTGCATCGCGGGGGCGAACAGCACCGGACCGTGCGCCATGAGGAGCGTGTTGGTGAGCAGGTCGCCGGCCTGGCCGGTGGCCGCCTTGGCGAGCAGGTCCGCCGTCGCGGGGGCCACCACGATGAGGTCCGCCTCGTGGCCGAGCCGGACGTGGTTGACCTTCTCGACGTCGTCGAACACGCTGTTGCTCACGGGCTTGCCGGAGAGCGCCTCCCAGGTGGCCGTCCCGACGAAGCGGGTGGCCGCTTCGGTGGGGATGACCGTGACGTCGTGTCCGGCTTCAGTAAAAAGCCGGAGGAGAGATGCAACCTTGTAGGCTGCGATCCCTCCCCCGACTCCGAGGATGATGCGCACGTGGCCCCCGTCTACAGGCAGACTGCCTACTCGGCCGATTCGATCGGCGTGGATACGAGCAGGCCCTCGTTGATCTCGCGCAGGGCGATGGAGAGGGACTTCTCGTTCAGCTTGGTGTCAACGAGCGGGCCGACGTATTCGAAGAGGCCCTCGTGCAGCTGGGCGTAGTACGCGTTGATCTGGCGTGCACGCTTGGCGCCGAAGATCACCAGGCCGTACTTGGAATCGGCGGCCTTAAGCAGCGAGTCGATCGGCGGGTTGATGATGCCTTCAAGGTTCGTGGACACGAATTCTCCAAATTCTAGCGGGCTGACAGGTCCCGGCGCTTAGCGCTGGTGCGGGGTAAGCCCCATGAGTGAAACAAGCTCGTCCGCTGCCCGTCGGACGTCATCGTTGATGACGGTGTGGTTGAACTCCGGTTCAGCGGCAAGTTCCAGTTTAGCGGTTTCCAGGCGGCGCTGCTGTTCCTCGGGGGTTTCCGTGCCGCGTCCGACCAGCCGGCGCACCATTTCCTCCCAGGACGGCGGTGCCAGGAAGACAAAGTTCGCGTCCGGCACGGCCTCCTTGACCTGGCGTGCACCCTGGAGGTCGATCTCAAGCAGCACGGATTTGCCTTCGGCGATGGCTGCCTCGACGGTGCTGCGCAGGGTTCCGTAGCGGTTGCGCCCGTGCACCACAGCCCATTCGAGGAGCTCACCGTCCGCAATCAGGGAATCGAACTCGTCGGCGCTTTTGAAGAAGTAATGGACACCTTCCGTCTCCCCCGGACGCGGGGCCCTGGTGGTGGCCGATACCGACAGCCAGACTTCCGGGTAGTTGTCGCGGATGTAGGTGGATACGGTTCCCTTACCGACGGCGGTGGGGCCTGCGAGGACGGTCAGTCCCGGTTTCTTGCTCACGTGATCCTTCGGGGTGAGGCGCTAGACGCCGTGTTTGTCTTCCATAAAATCTATCAGCGCCCGGGATTGGTGGACGCCAAGGCCCCGGAGCCGGCGCGAGGTCGCGATGCCGATCTGTTCCATGATCGCGGCTGCACGGACCGGGCCGATCCCCGGTACGGCTTCCAGCAGCTCGGCCACCCGCATCCGCGCCAGGGCCTCGTCTTCGGCCGCGAGGCTGATCAGCCCGGCGATGCTTAGCTCGCCTTTCCGGAGGCGCTCCTTGTACTGGGCCCTGTGCGCCCTGGCTTTGGCCGCTTTCGCAAGGGCATCGCCACGTTCCTGTGCAGACAAAGCCTTAAGAGCCACTGGTTCTCCCCATTCTGTGCACCACTTTGCGCGCAGCGCAGTGGACTACCCCGAAGCTACCGGCATCCGCGCCGTGAAAGCAACGCGGAGCCGGTGCCCGCCTTGGTGGCGGGAACCGGCTCCGTGTGCAAGGAGCGCCCGACGGCGGCCCGCACCCGGGCGGGGCTCAGGCGCCGAGCAGTCCGTCCCGGGTCTCCTCGGTAGCCGCACGCAAGCCCGCCACGGCGGGTCCGGCGGCCAGGATGCCGCGGCTGGAGGTTGCGAGGACGGCCGGATAGGCCGCCCCGAACGTGCTCCGCAGGTCCGCTGCCGTGGCCCCCTGGGCGCCCAGACCAGGCGCCAGAAGCGGCCCGTTGACGGCGTTGAGGTCAAGGCCAAGGTCCGCCAGGGCGCTGCCGATGGTCGCCCCGACCACCAGGCCTACCGAACCCAAGGCGCCGTCATAGCGTCGGTTCTCGGCGGCAGCCGCTTCCACGATGCGCTTGGCCACGGATTCGCTGCCGCCTACGTGCTGTACCGACTTGCCCTCGGGATTCGAGGTGAGCGCCAGGACGAAAACACCCCGCCCGTACTCTGCGGCCAGGTCAAGGGCCGGGCGCAGCGACTCGAAGCCCAGGTACGGGCTCAGCGTCACCGAGTCGGCGGCGAGGGCCGAACCGTCACGCAACCAGGCATCCGCGTAGGCAGCCATGGTGGAGCCGATGTCGCCGCGCTTGGCGTCGGCAATGCTCAGCACCCCGGCGGCGGACGCGGCGGCCAGCGTGCGCTCCAGGACGGCCATGCCGGCGGAGCCGTGGCGCTCGTACAGGGCCACCTGCGGCTTGACCGCGGCAGCGAGGGAAGCCACGGCCTCCACAACGGTCAGCGAGAACCGTTCCACGCCGGCGACGTCGTCGTTCAGCCCCCAGTCGGCCAGCAGCCCCGGGTGCGGATCGATGCCGACGCACAGCGGGCCGCGGGCGGCCATGGCGGCGGCCAGCCGGGAACCGAAGGGCTCCCGGCCCGCCGGTTCCGCAGCTGCCCGCTGGTCAACCGTGGACTCAGGCATTGACCGATTCCTTGGCTGCGGCCAGGTTGGCGGCGTGCTCCTGCAGGCTGGTGACCGACCATTCGTAGGTGCGCTGCGCCTCGATCGCCTGGACGGCTGCGTTGAATTCGGCCACCGTGGTGATGCAGGGAATGCCGATCGAGGTCGCTGCGGCACGCAGCTCATAGCCGTCGCTGCGGGCCTCGCCGCCGGAAGGCGTGTTGAAGACCATGTCGATTTCACCGGCAACGATGAGGTCGGCGATGGTGCCCTCGCCCTCGGCGCTGGAGCCTTCGGCCACCTTGCGCACCGGGGTGGCCTGGATGCCGTTGCGGCGCAGGACATCGGCGGTGCCGCCGGTGGAGACGATCTCGAAGCCGAGATCGGACAGGCGCTTGACGCCCATGATCACCGAGCGCTTGTCGCGGTTCGCGACCGAGACGAAGACCTTGCCTTCGGTGGGCAGGGCGTTGCCCCCGCCGGCCTGGCTCTTGGCGAAGGCCGTGTCGAAGTGCTTGTCGATGCCCATGACCTCGCCGGTGGAGCGCATTTCCGGGCCGAGCAGGGAGTCGACGACTTTGCCCTCCGGGGTGCGGAAGCGGCTGAACGGCAGCACGGCTTCCTTCACGGCGATCGGGGCGTCGAACGGCAGGGTGGAACCGTCACCGGTCTCCGGCAGCATCTTGTAGGCGCTGCGGAGCTGGTTGATGGTGACGCCGGTGCCGATCAGGGCGGCAGCCTTGGCCATCTGCACGCCGGTGGCCTTGGACACGAACGGCACCGTGCGGGAGGCACGCGGGTTGGCTTCCAGGACATAGAGCACGTCCGAGGCGAGGGCGAACTGGATGTTGATCAGGCCGCGCACGCCCACGCCTTCGGCGATGGCGCGGGTGGCGGTGCGGACCCGGTCGATGACGTTCTTGCCCAGGGTGATCGGGGGCAGCACGCAGGCGGAGTCGCCGGAGTGCACGCCGGCTTCCTCGATGTGCTCCATGATGCCGCCGAGGTACATATCCGTGCCGTCGAAGAGCGCGTCGACGTCGATTTCGACGGCGTCCTCGAGGAAGCGGTCGATCAGCACCGGGTGGTCCGGGGTGATCTCGGTGGCGTTGGCGATGTAGCGGGACAGGTTGGCTTCGTCGTAGACGATCTCCATGCCGCGGCCGCCCAGCACGTAGGACGGACGGACCAGCACGGGGTAGCCGATCTCGTCGGCGATCTTCTTGGCGTCCTCGAAGGAGACGGCGGTGCCGTTCTTCGGGGCGATCAGGCCGGCGCTGTCCAGCACGCGGGAGAATTCGCCGCGGTGCTCGGCGAGGTCGATGGCCTCGGGCGAGGTGCCCAGGATCGGGACGCCGGCGTCGGCCAGCTGCTGGGCCAGCTTCAGCGGGGTCTGGCCGCCGAGCTGCACGAACACACCCATGACGCCGCCGGTGCGCTCCTCGGCCGCGATGACTTCGAGGACGTCCTCGAGGGTCAGCGGCTCGAAGTACAGGCGGGTGGACACGTCGTAGTCCGTGGACACCGTTTCCGGGTTGCAGTTGACCATGACGGTCTCGTAGCCGGCCTTGCGCAGCGCCATCGAGGCGTGGACGCAGGAGTAGTCGAACTCGATGCCCTGGCCGATGCGGTTCGGGCCTGAGCCGAGGATGATCACGGACGGCTTGGCGTGCAGGCCGACTTCGTCCTCCTCGTCGTAGGCCGAGTAGTGGTACGGCGTGTAAGCGGCGAATTCGGCGGCACAGGTGTCCACGGTCTTGTAGACCGGGCGGACGCCGAGGGCCTGGCGGACACCGCGGACCACGGCTTCGCTGTTGTGCGTCAAGGCACCGATCTGCTCGTCCGAGAAACCGTGGCGCTTGGCGTTGCGCAGCATGTCCTCGGTGAGGGCACCGGCCTTGCGGATCTGCGCGGCAGTCTCATTGAGCAGCTGCAGCTGGTCCAGGAACCAGGGGTCGATCTTTGTGGCGGCGTACAGTTCCTCGACGGTGGCGCCGCCCAGCAGGGCGCGCTGGACCTGGTAGAGGCGTTCCGTCGTCGGGCGTTTGGCCTTCTCGATGAGTTCGGCCACCTCGTACTCGGGCACGTGGCTGAAGTCCAGCTGCGAGCCCTTCTGTTCCAGGGAGCGCAGGGCCTTCTGCAGCGCTTCGGTGAAGTTGCGGCCCATGGCCATGGCCTCGCCCACCGACTTCATGGTGGTGGTCAGCGTGGGGTCCGCGGCCGGGAACTTCTCGAACGCGAAGCGCGGCACCTTGACGACGACGTAGTCGAGGGTCGGCTCGAACGAGGCCGGCGTCTTCTGCGTGATGTCGTTCGGGATCTCGTCCAGGGTGTAGCCCAGGGACAGCTTGGTGGCGATCTTGGCGATGGCGAAGCCGGTGGCCTTGGACGCCAGGGCGGAGGAACGGGAGACGCGCGGGTTCATTTCGATGACGACGACGCGGCCCGTGTCCGGGTGGATGGCGAACTGGATGTTGCAGCCGCCGGTGTCGACGCCGACTTCGCGGATGACGGCGATGGCGACGTCGCGCAGCTTCTGGTACTCGCGGTCGGTGAGGGTCAGGGCCGGGGCCACCGTGATGGAGTCGCCGGTGTGCACGCCCACGGGGTCGAAGTTCTCGATCGAGCAGACAACAACGACGTTGTCGTTCTTGTCGCGCATCATCTCGAGCTCGTATTCCTTCCAGCCGAGGATGCTCTCTTCGAGCAGTACCTCGGTGGTGGGGCTGTATTGCAGGCCCTGGCCCACAATGCGGCGCAGGTCGTCCTCGTTGTAGGCCAGGCCGGAACCGAGGCCGCCCATGGTGAAGGACGGGCGGACCACCATCGGGTAGCCCAGGTCCTCGGCGGCGGCGAAGGCCTCATCCATGGTGTGGATGATGTGGCTGCGGGCGGACTCGGCGCCGCAACGCTCCACGACGCCCTTGAACTTCTCGCGGTCTTCGCCGAGTTCGATCGCGGCGATGTTCGCGCCGATCAGTTCCACGTTGTACTTGGCCAGCACGCCGTTCTTGTCCAGCGCGATCGCCGTGTTCAGGGCCGTCTGGCCGCCCAGGGTGGGCAGCACCGCGTCCGGGCGCTCCTTGGCAATGATCTTTTCGACCACCTCGGGGGTGATCGGCTCGACGTAGGTAGCGTCGGCGAATTCCGGGTCGGTCATGATCGTGGCCGGGTTGGAGTTCACGAGGATGACCCGCAGGCCTTCCTCCTTGAGCACGCGGAGGGCCTGGGTTCCGGAGTAGTCGAACTCGGCAGCCTGGCCGATGACGATCGGGCCGGAGCCGATGACAAGGACGCTCTTGAGATCTGTACGCTTCGGCATTACTTGGTGTCCTCGCTGGTCTGAGCCGATGTGGCCTGGGCCGATGTGGTCTGGGCGGAGTTCCTGGTGCTGTCCATCAGGTCGATGAAGCGGTCGAAGAGGTACGCGGCGTCGTGCGGACCCGCGGCGGCCTCGGGATGGTACTGGACCGAGAAGGCGGGGATGTCCAAGCAGGACAGGCCTTCAACGACGTTGTCGTTGAGGCTCACGTGGCTGACCTCGACGCGGCCGTAGCGCTCTTCCGGCGCCGTGCTGGCCCCGTCCATGGGGGCGTCGACGGCGAAGCCGTGGTTCTGCGAGGTGATTTCCACCTTGCCCGTGCGGCGGTCCATGACGGGCTGGTTGATGCCGCGGTGGCCGTACTTGAGCTTGTAGGTGCCGAAGCCGAGGGCACGGCCGAGGATCTGGTTGCCGAAGCAGATGCCGAAGTACGGGAGCTTCTCGTCCAGCACGGAGCGCAGCAGCTTGACCTGGGCGTCGGCCGTGGCGGGGTCGCCGGGGCCGTTGGACATGAAGAAGCCGTCCGGGTTGACGGCCTTGACGTCCTCGAGGGTGGCGGTGGCCGGGAGCACGTGGACGCGGACGCCGCGTTCGGCGAAGCGCACCGGGGTCATCGCCTTGATGCCGAGGTCGATGGCCGCGATCGAGAAGCGGGCCTCGCCCTCCCAGCCATGGTCCTTCGGCTCCACGACGTAGGCTTCGTCGATGCTGACTTCCTCTGCCAGGCGTGCGCCTTCCATCGGGGCGCTGGCCTTGACGGTGGCGAGCAGTTCGCTTTCGGCGGCCTTGGCGGCCTCGCCGGAGAAGATGCCGGCGCGCATGGTCTTGTTTTCGCGCAGGTGGCGGGTGATGGCACGGGTGTCCACGCCCTGGATGCCCACGATGCCCTGCTCCACCAGTTCGGCGTCGAGGCTGCGCTCGGACCGCCAGTTGGAGGGGCGGCGGGCGGCGTCGCGGACCACATAGCCGGCAACCCAGATCTTGCGGGATTCCGCGTCCTCGCTGTTCACGCCGGTGTTGCCGATGTGGGGTGCGGTCTGCACCACGAGCTGGCGCGCGTAGGAGGGGTCGGTGATCGTTTCCTGGTAGCCGGTCATGCCGGTCGCGAAAACGGCTTCGCCCAGGGCAGTGCCCGTGGCACCGTAGCTGCGGCCGCGGAACACGCGGCCGTCTTCGAGGACCAGCACTGCGGGAGCGGCGCTTGCCGCTGCGCTGGCGTCAACGTCGTTCGGATGTGTCGCTGCGTTGTTGTCCGTCACTGTCTTACTTTCCACTATCGGCTTGCGCCTGGGGGTTTGCGGAGATCAATTCTTGAAGTGCGTTGATGAGCGGCTGCTTGTCGGCGGCATGACGGGTACGGAATCCCGTATCCAGTGTGCGGCTTCCCAGGGTCCAGCTGATGACCACGAGTCCGTCCTTCTCGACGAACTTGCCGGCCATCCCGCTGTCCTGGCGTTGGGACTGGAGCGCCGCGCGCGGCACGAACAGCGGCGGGAAGCCGTCCCGGTCGAACAGCACTCCTTCGGGGTGCACGCTCGCTTCGGCGTTGCCGCGGAAGCCCAGGCCGTGGACGGCGATCCGGTCCAGCCAGTCCCCCGCCGTCGTGGTGGCCACGTACTGGCCTGAGACGACGACGGCGGCCGCGCCCAGTTCCGCCGGAACCGGAGGGGGCTGTTCGACGTCGGCCTGCCGCCGGAGCCTGGAGCGCCAACCGAGAGCGATGAGCCCGAAGGCGACGGCGCACAGGACCAGGACCAGCAGCAGGGAGGCGAACTCGTTCATCAGTTCCCGCTGACCGCGCCGGCGGTCTCCGGGTGGCGGTAGGGTACGTTCAGCTTGCCGCCGAGCACCGTGGGGTGGCCCTTGAAGAAGGTGGCGATCACGGCACCGGGAAGTTCCCTGCCCTTGAACGGGGAGTTCCGTCCCATGGTGGCCATCTTGTCGGGATCAACCGTCCAGCGGGCCGCGGGGTCCACGAGGATGATGTTGGCCGGTTCACCGGTTTCGAGCGGGCGGCCCTGGTCCTCCAGCCGGCCGATGCGTGCCGGGACCGTGGAGGTGACGCGGGCGAAGTCGGCCCAGCCCATCAGCCCGGTTTCGATCATGGTTTCCTGCACGACGGACAGCGCCGTTTCCAGCCCGGTCATGCCCATGGCCGCTTGTGCCCATTCGCATTCCTTGTGCTCGCTGGGGTGCGGGGCGTGGTCGGTGCCGATGACGTCGATGGTGCCGTCGGCGAGTGCTTCGCGGAGGGCCAGGACGTCCGTTTCGGTGCGCAGCGGCGGGTTGACCTTGAAGACGGGATCGTAGCTTCGGACGAGTTCGTCGGTGAGGAGGAGGTGGTGCGGGGTGACCTCGGCGGTGACGTCGATGCCGCGGGACTTGGCCCAGCGGATGATCTCGACGGATCCGGCGGTGGAGACGTGGCAGACGTGCAGGCGGGAGCCGACGTGCTGGGCGAGCAGGACGTCCCGGGCGATGATGCTTTCCTCGGCGACGGCCGGCCAGCCGCCCAGGCCGAGCACCGCGGAGACGGCGCCTTCGTTCATCTGGGCACCGGCAGTGAGGCGCGGTTCCTGCGCGTGCTGGGCAACGACGCCGTCGAAGGCCTTCACGTATTCCAGGGCGCGGCGCATCAGCACGGGGTCGTGGACGCAGATCCCGTCATCGGAAAAGACGCGGACGCGGGCGCGGGAATCGGCCATGGCACCGAGCTCGGCGAGCTGCTCGCCGGCCAGGCCGACGGTGACAGCGCCCACCGGGCGGACGTCCACCCAGCCGGAGTCGCGGCCGAGGCTGTGGACCTGTTCGACGACGCCGGCCGTGTCCGCCACCGGGTTGCTGTTGGCCATGGCGTGGACGGCGGTGTAGCCGCCGAGCGCGGCGGCCCGGGTGCCCGTTTCGACCGTTTCGGCGTCTTCGCGGCCGGGTTCGCGCAGGTGGGTGTGGATATCCACCATGCCAGGCAGGGCCACGAGGCCCGCGGCCTCGATGACGGTGGCGTCCGCCGCGGCTTCATGCGTGGCCGCACCGTTCCCGCGCGCGGCGATGACCCCGTCGCGGATAAGGAGGTCCTCGGCGTCCCCGCCGAGGATGGCAGCGCCACGGATCAGGTAAGTGTTCTCTGCCATCAGTGGCTCTCCTTGCTGGACTGGGTGGTTGCGGGAACTGTTTCGCGGGTGTCCCCGGAGAGCAGCAGGTACAGGGCTGCCATGCGGACTGAGACGCCGTTGCGCACCTGGTCCAGGACCGTGGAGCGTGGCGAATCAGCGGCAGCCGAGGAAATTTCCAGGCCGCGGTTCATGGGGCCCGGGTGCATGATGATGGTGTCCTTGAGGCCGAGTTCGTCCAGGGCGCGCAGGCGGGTGTCGTCAAAGCCCCAGCGCCGGGAGTATTCGCGGGTGGACGGGAAGAACGAGGCGTTCATGCGTTCGCCCTGCACCCGGAGCATCATCATGGAATCCACGCCGGCCTGGAGCGTTTCGTCGAGGTTGTAGCTGACCTTGCAGGGCCATTTCTCGACACCGATCGGAAGCAGGGTGGGAGGCGCCACCAAGGTGACGTCCGCGCCCAGGGTGCGCAGCAGCCAGACGTTGGAGCGGGCCACCCGGGAGTGCAGAACGTCGCCGGCGATGGCCACGCGCATTCCGCTCAGGTCCGTGCCCTGCGATTCGGTGCCGTGCAGGCGCGCCCAGTGGCGGCGCATGGTGAAGGCGTCCAGCAGTGCCTGGGTGGGGTGTTCGTGGGTGCCGTCGCCGGCGTTGATGACGGCGGCGTCGATCCAGTCGGTGGCGGCCAGGCGGTGCGGGGCACCCGAGGCCCAATGCCGGATGACGACGGCGTCCGCACCGATAGCGGCGAGGGTCTGGGCGGTGTCCTTAAGGGATTCGCCTTTGGACACCGAGGAGCCCTTGGCTGCGAAGTTGATGACGTCCGCGGAGAGGCGCTTGGCGGCGGCTTCGAAGGAGATCCGCGTGCGGGTGGAGTCTTCGAAGAAGAGGTTCACCACGGTGCGGCCACGCAGGGCCGGGAGCTTCTTGACTTCGCGTTCGCCGACGGCGGCCATTTCCTCGGCGGTGTCGAGGATGCGGATTGCGTCGGCAGCACTGAGGTCCTGGGTGGAGAGCAGGTGCTTCATGCGCCGGCCTCGATCACTACCTCGTTGACCGGGGCGCCGTCGACGGTGTCCAGTTCCTCGAGGTGCACGCGCACCTTTTCGGAGGAGGCGGTGGGCAGGTTCTTGCCCACGTGGTCGGCCCGGATGGGAAGTTCGCGGTGGCCGCGGTCCACCAGGACGGCGAGGCGGACGATGCGCGGACGGCCGAGGTCGACAATGGCGTCGAGGGCGGCGCGGATGGTGCGTCCTGAGTACAGGACGTCGTCGATCAGCACAACCACCTTGTTGTCGATGCCGGATTTCGGCAGCTTCGTCGGGTACGGGGGGCGGGCCGGTTGGCGGGAAAGGTCGTCACGGAACATGGTGACATCGAGCTGGCCGACGATCCCGGCGGCGTCGACGGCGGGGTCCGCGGCGGCGATCTTGTTGGCGAGGCGCACTGCCAGCGGGTAACCGCGGCGCGGGATGCCCAGCAGGACCAGGTCCTTGGAACCCTTGTTGGCCTCGAGGATCTCGTGGGCGATACGAGTGAGTGCACGGTCAATATCGCCCTGGTTCAATACAACCCTGGACGGCACCGGTGCTGCGACTTCAGTCATCGCTCGTCTCCCCTTTCCCCGCCTCACAGGACGGAATTAAAAAAGGAACAATTGCCTTCCAAAAGTATCACAGCGGCGTCCTGCTGCCGGTGGTGTGAAGGCCGCCGTCATGAGTTTTCGATCACAGCGGCCGGGCCGTCGAGCGGGGCACGCTTGGGCGGGAGCGCGAGGGCAAATAGGCTCGTCCGCATGACGACGAACCACCCCGGGCATTACGGCGGCCCGCAGCCGGATCCACGCGTGCTCATGGAGGCCGGGGCCAATCCGACGTGGTTCGGCCGCGTCGATCCCCGGAACTACCAGCCGGCCCCCGGCACCCCGGGCGGGGTGCCCGGCCAGCCCTGGCTGCCTCCGCTGCCCGCTCCCCGGCGCCGGACGACCGGCACACTTCCCCTGCTCATCGCCGGGGCAATCCTGGCATTCGCCAGCCTCCTGCTGATCGTGCCGTTCCTGCTCGGGAACACCGGCGCCGCCGGCCTCGGGATCGGCTTCATGGTGTCCCTCCTTCCGCTTTCAGCCGTGCTGCTGACCGTGTCCTTCATCGACCGGTGGGAGCCGGAACCCAAGCGGCTGCTGGCCTTCGCGTTCACCTGGGGCGCGGCTGTGTCCATCGCCGGAACCCTGCTGATCCAGCCACTGTTCGCGGCGGTGGCACCACGGACGAGCGAGGCGGACTTCCGCTTCTTCATGGCCACGGTGGAGGCCCCGGTCGTGGAGGAATTCACGAAGTCACTGGGGCTCCTGCTCCTGCTTCTGGCTGCGCGGAAGTACTTCGATGGTCCCGTGGACGGCGTGGTGTTCGCCTTCACGATCGCCGGCGGCTTCGCCTTCACGGAGAACATCCTCTACTTCGGCCGGGAGATCGCCGGCTCCGCGGATCCGGGGACGGACCTCGTGCGGATCTTTATCCTGCGCGGAATCATGTCGCCGTTCGCCCATGCCATCTTCACCGGCACCACGGGCCTCATCATGGGCTTCGCGGCCCGCAAATGGCACGCCGGCTACTCGGTGCTCGCCTTCTTCGTGGGGCTGCTTCCTGCCATGTTCCTGCACAACCGCTGGAACAGCATGGGCGGAGACTTCCTCGTCCAGTACATCCTGGTGCAGTTTCCGATCTTCCTGGCCGCCGCCGTCGGGATCATCCTGCTCCGGCTCGCGGAGAGCAAGCTGACCCGGCAGCGGCTGCTCGAATATGCCCGGGCCGGCTGGTTCTCGCCGGTGGAGGTGGACATGCTCGCCACGGGCCGGGGCCGGCGGCAGGCCATCCGCTGGGCCCAAGGGCGGGGCCGGGAGCCCCAGATGCGGCAGTTCGTCAGGGCGGCCACCGCGCTGGCCTGCACCAGGCAGCGAATCCTCAGCGGACGCGACGTCGAGCAGCACCAGGCGGACGAGTTCCACCAATTGGGCGAAGTATCCGCCCTGCGGGCGGCCGTGCTGGGCTGACGCTGCCGGGCTGAACCCCGCGGGAAAGACCCGGAACAACAAAGGAGGCGGGCATCCCATTCGGGATACCCGCCTCCTTTTGCATGCAGGGGCAGTCAGGCCAGCAGCGACGGCTTCAGCTTTTGGAGCCGGCCAAGGAGCCCGTTGATGAATGCCGGGGACTCATCGGTGGACATGGTCTTGGCGAGGGCCACGGCTTCACTGACGGCGACGCCATCGGGGACGTCCTCGTTGTAAAGCAGTTCCCAGGCACCGATCCGCAGGATGATGCGGTCCACCGAGGGCATGCGCTCCAGGGTCCAGCCCTGGGCGTAGGTCTGGAGGAACTCATCGATGGTTGCCTGCTTGGCCAGCACGCCCTCGACGATGTCCATCGTGTAGGGATTGACGATCAGGTCGGTCTTTTCGCGCCGGGCCCTGAGGACCTCAAGCGCAGGGGCGGAGCGCTGTTCCGCCTCGAAGAGCACTTCGAGGGCCCTGGTACGGGCCTTGCCACGGGCGCTCACTAGTCGTTGACCCGGCCCAGGTAGCTGCCGTCACGGGTGTCGACCTTGACCTTGGTGCCCTGCTCGAGGAACAACGGAACCTGGATCTCGTAGCCGGTTTCCACGGTTGCGGGCTTGGTGCCGGCGGAAGAGCGGTCGCCCTGGAGGCCCGGCTCGGTGTAGGTGATTTCGAGGACAACGCTCGGCGGCAGTTCGAGGTACAGCGGGGCACCTTCGTGCATGGCGATCAGGACCTGCTGGTTTTCCAGCATGAAGTTCTTGGCGTCGCCGACGACCTCGCCGGACACGGTCAGCTGGTCGTAGTCCTGGACGTCCATGAAGACGTAGTCGGCGCCATCCTGGTACAGGTAGGTGTAGTCGCGGCGGTCAACCGTTGCGGTCTCGATCTTGGCGCCGGCGTTGAAGGTCTTGTCGACCACCTTGCCGGAGAGAACGTTGCGCATCTTGGTGCGGACGAAGGCACCACCCTTGCCGGGCTTGACGTGCTGGAACTCGATGACGTTCCAGAGGTTGCCCTCCAGCTTCAGGACGGTTCCGTTCTTGATGTCGTTTGTGGTAGCCACTCGTATCCTCTTGGTTTGTTGCGCCAGACCGCTATGCCCGCCAGGGATGCCATACAGGCCGCCGGCGCTTATTTGTCAAAAATCCCGTACTTCGTGAAAAGTCCTCAACCATTCTAGCGGCAATGTCCACCTGCCGCCGTCGCGGATGCTGTGACGTCCGTCGTCGGAAGAACCCCGGCCCGGCCGGGCAACACCACGGTCAGGGCTCAGGAGGCCAGTTCGAGCACGTTCCGGGCCCGCTGCAGGGCGACGGCCGAAGAATAGATCAGGGACGCGTCGGCGGCCTGGGCGACCCGCAGGTCGAGCGCCTTGGAGAAGGACTCCGCGGCGGCGGCCACATTGCCGGCCACGAAGTGGGCCCGGCCCAGGAACTGGTGGACGAGCGGCTCGCGGCTGGTGCCGTGCACTTCGGCCAACAGCTGCCGGAACAGTTCCACGGCGCGGTCGAAGCGGTTGGTGGCCCGGTGCAGTTCGGCTTCGTAGATCCGCAGCTTGAAGGACTCCGGGTCGTTACAGCGTGCCTCGGCCAGTTCCTCCGCAGCGTCACCGAAGTGGCCTTCCAGCAGCAGGGCCATGATGCGGTCGGCGGGGTCCGTGGATTCGGCGAGGGCGGCTTCCATGGCGTCTTCGTTGACGATGTGCGGCAACAGCGTGTCCGGGTTGATGCGGACACCGGGGAACCCGCCGGTGGGCCAATCCGTCATGCCTTCAGGGGTTATCAGTGTCATGATGCGATTTCCTGGTAGGCGGCAAACAGCAGGGAGGTGTCCGGCACGTCGAGGATGCCGGGCTTGGCGATTCCATCGAGGACCACGAAGCGCAGGAGGTCGCCGCGGGACTTCTTGTCCCGGCGCATCCCGTCGAGCAGGCCCTGCCAGCGGTCCTTCCGGTAGGTGACCGGAAGGCCGAAGCCCTCGAGGATGCTGCGGTGCCGGTCGGCGTCGGCGTCGGAAAGCCGCCCGACGCTGCGGGAAAGCTCCGCGGCGAACATCATGCCCACCGACACGGCAGCGCCGTGCCGCCAGGAGTAGCGTTCCACGAGTTCGATGGCGTGGCCCAGGGTGTGGCCGTAGTTCAGGATCTCCCGCAGGCCCGATTCCTTCAGGTCCTCGGAGACGACCCTGGCCTTGACTGCGATGGCGCGTTCGATCAGTTCACGCACGACGGCGGACTCAGGGTCCACCGCTTCGGAACCCTTGTTCTCGATCAGGTCAAGGATGGCGGGGTCCGCGATGAACCCGCATTTGATGACCTCCGCCATACCGGAGATGAATTCGTTCTTCGGCAGGGTGCGCAGGGTGTCGAGGTCGGCCAGGACGGCTGCCGGCGGGTGGAAGGAACCCACCAGGTTCTTGCCCTCGGCCGTGTTGATGCCGGTCTTGCCGCCCACGGAGGCGTCCACCATGCCGAGCAGGCTGGTGGGCATGTGCACCACCTTCACGCCGCGCAGCCAGGTGGCAGCGACGAAGCCGGCCAGGTCAGTCACGGCGCCACCGCCCACGGAGACCACAGCGTCGGAGCGGGTGAAGTCGTTCTGGCCCAGCACCTGCCAGCAGAACGCGGCCACCTGGATGTGCTTGCCTTCCTCGGCGTCCGGGATCTCGGCCGTGACGGCGGTGAAGCCGGCGGCGTCCAGTTCGGCCCGCACGGCGTCGCCGGTGAGGCGCAGCGCCCGGGGGTGGATCACCAGGACACGCTTGACCCGTTCCCCGAGCGTTGCGGGAAGGGAGGACAGCAGGCCCCGCCCGATCACGACGTCGTAATTGTCAGTGGCCGCCTGTCCGGTGACCTTGATGATGGTCGATTCAGTGCTCATTGTTGAACTTCCTCTTTCACGGCCATGAAGCTTTGCAGTGCTTCCTCGACCCGCAGGGCGATCTCCGCGACCGTGCCGCTGCGGACGTCGATGGTGATGTCCGCCAGACGGGTGTAGACCGGCCTCCGGGCGTCGAACAGGGTCTGCCAGCGGGCCATCGCGTCGCCGGCCAGCAGCGGGCGGCCGCTGTTCCGGGCGATGCGTTCGGCCACCGTATCGGCGTCGCATTCCAGGTAGACGGCAGTGCAGCCGCCCAGCAGCTGCTGGGTACCCGAGTCCAGGACGGCGCCGCCGCCGAGCGAGATGACGGCGCCGTCCTGCCGGGAATCCTCGACGGCGCGGGCCACCGTGCGTGCCTCGATTTCGCGGAAGGCGTGCTCGCCGCGACCGGCGAAAATGTCCGCGATCGTGCCGTGCTGTTCGACGATGACGGCATCGGTGTCGATGAAGGGCAGGCCCAGATGCTGTGCGAGCTGCTGGCCAATGACGGACTTGCCGACCGCCATCGGACCCATCAGCACAATCACGGAGCGGCTACCGGGACCGGAAATACCATGGGCCACTAGTTGCCGACCGTGTCCAGGGTTGCCGGGATGTTCTCCAGGTACGCCTTCAGGTTGCGGGCGGTCTCGGTCACCGAGTCGCCGCCGAACTTCTCGGTGACGGCCTCGGCCAGCACCAGCGCCACCATGGCTTCGGCCACGACGCCGGCGGCCGGGACGGCACAGACGTCGGAGCGCTGGTGGTGGGCCTTGGCGGGTTCGCCGGTGCGCACGTCGATGGTCCTCAGGGCGCGCGGCACGGTGGCGATCGGCTTCATGGCTGCGCGGACACGGAGCACCTCACCGATGCTCATGCCGCCTTCGACGCCGCCGGCGCGGTTGGTCTTTCGGATGATGCGGCCGTCCTCGTCGCGGAAGATCTCGTCATGCGCGGCCGATCCGCGGCGGGCCGCGGTGCGGAAGCCATCGCCGACTTCGACGCCTTTGATGGCCTGGATGCCCATGAGGGCGGCGGCGAGCCGCGCGTCGAGGCGGCGGTCCCAGTGGACGTAGCTGCCCAGCCCGGGCGGCAGGCCGTAAGCGAGGACCTCGACGACGCCGCCGAGGGTTTCGCCTTCCTTGTGCGCGGCGTCGACCTCAGCCACCATGGCGTCGGAAGTTTCACGGTCGAAGCAGCGCAGCGGGTCCGAGTCCAGCGCCAGGACGTCGGAGGGCAGCGGCAGCGGCCGGCCTTCCGGGACCGAGACGCTGCCGATGGACACCGTGTGGCTGACGAGTTCGATGCCGAGCTGCTTGAGGAAGCGCGCGGCAACGGTGCCCAAGGCAACGCGGGTGGCGGTTTCGCGGGCGCTGGCGCGCTCCAGGACGGGACGGGCCTCGTCGAAGCCGTACTTCTGCATGCCGGTGAAATCGGCGTGGCCCGGGCGCGGCCGGGTCAAGGGGGCGTTGCGTGCCTGGTCGGCAAGCAGTTCCGGGTCCACCGGGTCAGCAGACATGATCTGCTCCCACTTGGGCCACTCGGTGTTGCCGATCTGGATCGCCACCGGACCACCCTGCGTGACGCCATGGCGGACACCGCCGAGGATGCTGACTTCGTCCTGCTCAAACTTCATGCGGGCGCCGCGGCCGTAACCAAGACGACGGCGGGCCAATGCCTCGCGCAGGTCATCACTGGCAAGTTCCACACCGGCGGGGACGCCTTCAACAATTCCGAGCAGTGCCGGCCCATGGGATTCTCCGGCAGTCAACCAACGCAACATATATCCAATCCTGCCATGTAAGGGGGCTAGTAGACCCGCCGGGGAAGCCCGACTGAGTCGCACATCACATCTATGACATCGGCACCGACGCCGAGGCCACTGAACAGCCTGATCTGCTCGACTGCCTGGTACAGGAGCATCTCCAAGCCCGGGACCACAGCTCCACCGCGCCGCTGCCATTCTTCGGCGAGCCGGCTGGGCCATGGGTCATAGGCGACGTCCAGCAGCACTCCGGCGCCTCCCCCGGTGCCCGTTGCCGCCAGTGCGTCGGCGATGCCGTCGGCCGCCCGGGGCGGCAGGGTGGAAATCACCAGCCCCGCCCCGGCGATGCCTGCCGCGGCAGCTTCCATGGGAAGCAGCTCGATGGCCAGCCCGACGGCGTCGGCGGCCTTGACCGCTTCACCCGCCCGCCCGGCGTCGCGCACGTACACCCGGGCAGTGTCGCAGCCGAGCTCGCGGAGCGCCGCGATCGCCGCGGCGGACGTCCCGCCGCCGCCGAGCACGGCAGCGCCGGGCCGCTCGGCGACGCCCGCATACCGGACCGCGTGGACAATCCCGGCGACGTCGGTGTTGTAGCCGACCCGGCGGGGAACCCCGCCATCGTCCTCGAACGCCACGGTGTTGATCACGCCAAGGTGCGCACCGGCTCCCCGCACTTCGTGCACCTCCGCGACCATCGCCGTCTTCAGCGGCATGGTCACGGACAGGCCGCACCATTCCGGCTGACCGGCGACGCCTGCCATGAATTCCGGCAGCTGCTCGGCGGTCACGTCGATCGCCGTGTAGCTGATGTCCGCGCCGAGCTGCGCGTAGGCGGCACGGTGCAGGGCCGGCGACTTGGAGTGGCCGATGGGGTGCCCAAGCACGGCGGCACGGCGGCTCATACGCAACGTCCCGGGTTGGCGGTGCACCACGCGGTGTACTGGGCGACGTACTTGTTGTGCTCGGCCAGCGTGCTGGAGAACTTCGTTTCCTTCGTGTCCAGGTTGATGGTCACCCAATAGAGGTAGTTGTTCGCTGCGGGCTTGGCTGCGGCGTCAATGGCCGTCTTCCCCGGGGAACCGATGGGGCCTACCGGGAGTCCGGGAATCGCATAGGTGTTGTACGGGTTGCCCTTGTCCGCCTTCTGCTCGTCCGTCAGGTGGAAGGTCTTGGTGCCCAGGCCGTAGGTGACCGTGGCATCGGACTGGATCAGGCCGTTCGTTTCCTTGTTGCTCGGCTTGAGCCTGTTGTAGATGGCCCCGGCGACGTTCCGGTAATCGGCCTGGCCGCCCTCGGCCTGTACGATGCTTGCCACGATGATGGCCTGGTACTGCTTGGTCGGGTCGGTGATCCCCTGCGCCTTGAGCTCGTCCATGGTTCCGGTGACGAGCTTCTGCAGGATGTCCTTGGCACTGGTGCCCAGCGGGAAGCGGTACTCGCCCGGAGCCAGGAAGCCTTCAAGGTTCTTTGCCTTCGCAGGCACGCCGAACTGCGCCGGACTGTCGCTCAGCGCCTTCAGCTGGTCCAGGGGTATCCCCGAGCCCTGCGAGATGGCGTCAAGGGACTCGCCGATACGCAGGCCGGCGTTCAGGGCGAAGTAGATGACTTTCCCCGCGTCGCTCTTGATCAGGACCGCCACGGCGTCCGCGTTCTTCATTTCCTTGCGGAAGGTGAAATCGCCGGGCGACAGCTCGCCGCCGGACGCCGAGAACGCCTGGAGGAACGTGGCGGAGTCAGCGACGATTCCTTCACTCTGCAATTGGTCCGCAACCTGCTTCGGCCCGGCGCCGGGCATCACCGTGACGGACACCGATCCGGTTCCAGGTCCGGGATAGTCCGTCACTTTGTCCATGCCGAGCAAGGGCTTGAGGAACTGGGCGCCAAGCGCCACGGCGGCGACAAACACCGCGAAAGTCAGGAACAAAGCCAGGCCCCGACGGCGGCGGCGGACCTTCTTGGAAGGCTTGGATTCGGGCTCAACGGCGGCCAGCACAGGGTGCGGCTCGTGGCCGTCATGGTGGTCTTCCGCGTGGAAGTCCGTGTACCCGTGGTGGGAAGCGGCGTCGTGCTGGTGAGCCTCGTCGTCATGGCCGTGATGCGGGTCCTGGTAGGCGTACGCCGGTTCCCCGGGATGGAGTCCGTGGGCCTCGTGGCCGTCATAGGCGGAGTGGTCCCGGCCGGCAGGTTCTCCGGAAGCGCCGTGGTGCGGGTGGGGTTCCGCGTACACGGCAGGAACGTGATCCTCGACGGCTTCCTCGGACACCGCAGTCAGGGGCGGCTCAACAGGCTGGGCGGGCACCACCGGCACTGCATCAACGTCAGGCGCCGATGCGGCAGGCCCGGCGTGAACGACGGGTGCGATGTCCGTTGCGGGTTGGGGCTGCCCGTCGGGAAGAAGCGGCGCTGTATGCGCCCCATGGGCTGCGTGGTCCGGGCGTCCGGCACCCTCCGCAGGGTCCGCAACATCCTGGCCGCCAAAGGGGCCGCCGAAGCCCGGGGTGTCGGGGACTTCGGGGGCAGGGGCGTCGGAAACAGCCGGCACCGGCGCTGGGAGGGGAACCAGCAACTGCTGTTGCGTTTCCAGATAGCGCTCCCTGGCTCGCAGTTCGCGGCGCGTCAGGGGGCGTCCGGCGGGCTCGGGTGTTTCACCGGAGGGGTCATGATTGACCGGGCTCACGATTGCCTTCCGCTCGTTGGGAATCTGTCTCAGTTGCTGGACCGGACCCGTCCGCGGCGGCTCCCCCGGCCTGAGCGGACTCCTGGACCGGAACGGGCGCTGGCACGCGCCTGCCGACATCCTGGCCCCTGGATTTCTGCATCTCGATGGCGTGCTGCAGGATTCCAGCCGCAGCAAGCTGATCCACCACTTTACGGTGTTCCTTGCTGCTCAATCCAGCGTCGCGAAGGTTCCGATGGGCCGAAACCGTGCTGAGTCGTTCGTCGATCAGGTGGACGGGCACCTCCAATCCCGCCTGCCTGAGGGCCTCCGCAAGCAACTGCGCATACTCGGTGGCCATGCGGGCAGACGGACCTTCCTGGCCTTTCAGGGTCCGGGGAAGCCCGACAAAAACCTGCACGGCACCTCGTTCGCTTGCCTGCCTGACGATGACACCGACGTCGGAATTCTTCTTCGCATCGCGCTTCAGCGTCCTGATCGGGCTGGCGAGGATGCCGTCCGGGTCGCAGGCCGCAAGCCCGACCCGGACGGTTCCGACGTCGACCCCCAGTTTGACGCCCCGGGGGTAAGCACTGTTATCCGGCATGGAGTCCGGGATCACCGCGCGGTAATCGCGTCCACGACGGCGGCGAGGGCGGGCCCGATCTTGGCGGCGTCGGTGCCACCGCCCTGGGCGACGTCGTCCTTGCCGCCACCGCCGCCGCCAAGGATGCCGGCGGCCAGGCGCACGAGCGCACCGGCCTTCACGCCGGCGCCGCGTGCGGCTTCGTTGGTGGCCACGATGATGACCGGGCGGTCGTTGCTGACACCGGCCACCGCGACGGTGGAAGGTTCCGAGCCGAGCCGGTTGCGCAGGTCCATGGCAAGGGCGCGGAGGTCGTCCGCTCCCCCGACCTGGCCGGCGTCGTGCGCGATGACACGCACGCCCGCTGCGTCCCGGGCGCCGGCGAGCAGGTTGGCGGCCTGCGCGGCGAGCTGCTCCTTGCGGAGGCGGTCGAGTTCCTTCTCGGTGGCCTTGAGCTTGTTCAGGGTCGCGGAGATGCGGTCGGCGAGCTGGCCGGACGGAACCTTGAGCATTTCGGTCAGCTCGGTGACGAGGGCACGCTCAGCAGCCAGGTGGCGGAAAGCGTCGAGGCCGACGAAGGCCTCCACGCGGCGGTTTCCGGATCCCACGGACTGCTCGCCCAGCAGCGAGAGGCTGCCGATCAGCGAGGTGTTCGCCACGTGGGTGCCGCCGCAGAGCTCGCGGGACCACGCGCCGTCGATCTCGACAACACGCACTTCGCTGCCGTAGTTCTCGCCGAACAGGGCCATGGCGCCGAGCGCCTTGGCCTCAGCGAGGCCCATGACCTTGGTGTCCACGCTGAAGTTGTTGCGGATCGCAATGTTCGCGACTTCTTCAATCTCGGACTTCGTGGCGGGGCTGAGGCCCTCGCCCCAGGCGAAGTCGAAGCGCAGGTAGCCGGCCTTGTTGAAGGAGCCGCGCTGGGTGGCTTCCGGGCCGAGGATCTGGTGCAGGGCGGCGTGCACGATGTGCGTGCCCGTGTGCGCCTGCTCGGCAGCGTGGCGGCGTTCGCGATCGACGGCGGCGCGCACCAGCGACGCTTCGGCGATCTCGCCTTCGCGGACAATCGCCTTGTGCACGCTCAGCCCCTTGACCGGGCGCTGCACATCGAGGACCTCGACCACGAAGCCGTCGCCGGTGATGAGGCCCTGGTCCGCGGACTGGCCGCCGGCTTCGGCGTAGAACGGTGTCTCGGCGAGGACGAGTTCGATCTCATCACCTGTGGAGGCGTGGCTGAGGCGCTTGCCGCCGCTGACGATGCCGCGGACGCGGGACTCGCTTTCCAGTTCGCCGTAGCCGGTGAAGACGGTGGCGCCCTCGGCCAGGAGTTCCTGGAATACAGCGACGTCGGCGTGGCCGCCCTTCTTGGCCTTGGCGTCGGCCTGGGCGCGCTGGCGCTGTTCGAGCATGAGGCTGCGGAAGCCGGCTTCGTCGACCTTGAGCCCGGCCTCTTCGGCCATTTCGAGGGTGAGGTCGATCGGGAAGCCGTAGGTGTCGTGCAGGGTGAAGGCGTCCTCACCGGAGAGCGGGGTGCCGGCGGCCTTGGAGGCCACGACGGCCTCTTCGAGGCGGGCGGTGCCGGATGCGATGGTGCGCAGGAAGGCCTTTTCCTCGGCGTAGGCGATGCGGCTGATGCGGTCGAAGTCGGTCTCCACCACCGGGTAGACGCCCTTCATGGCGTCACGGGAGGCGGGCAGGAGATCGGGCAGGCAGGCCTTTTCGACGCCAAGGAGGCGCATGGCGCGGACAGCACGGCGGATGAGGCGGCGCAGAACGTAGCCGCGGCCTTCGTTGGAGGGGACCACGCCGTCGGAGATCAGCATGAGGGCCGAACGGATGTGGTCGGCCACGACGCGCATGCGGACATCGTCGGCGTGGTGCGGGTCGTCGTCGGACTCGGCGGAGGTGTATTCCTTGCCGGAGAGTTCGGCGGCCTTGTCGATGACCGGGCGGACCTGGTCGGTCTCGTACATGTTCTCGACGCCCTGCAGGATCATGGCGAGGCGTTCCATGCCGAGGCCGGTGTCGATGTTCTTCTTGGGCAGTTCACCCACGATATCGAAGTCCACCTTGGAGCGCACGTTCTCGATCTGGTACTGCATGAACACGAGGTTCCAGATTTCGATGTAGCGGGTTTCGTCCGCGAGGGGACCGCCTTCGACGCCGTAGGCAGGTCCGCGGTCGTAGTAGATCTCGGAACAGGGGCCTGCGGGGCCCGGCTGGCCGGTGGACCAGTAGTTGTCGGCCTTGCCCATGCGCTGGATGCGCTCGGCGGGGATGCTTGTGTTCTTCAGCCACAGCTCCTTGGCCTCGTCGTCCTCCTCGTAGACCGTCACCCAGAGCCGCTCGGCAGGCAGGCCGTAGCCGCCGTCGTCAACGCTCTTGGTGAGCAGCTCGAAAGCGAACTTGATGGCGTCTTCCTTGAAGTAGTCGCCGAAGGAGAAGTTGCCGCACATCTGGAAGAAGGTGCCGTGGCGGGCGGTCTTACCCACTTCTTCGATGTCGCCCGTGCGGATGCACTTCTGGACGCTGGTGGCGCGGGTGAAGGGGGGCTCTTCGCGCGCAGTCAGGTACGGGATGAAAGGAACCATGCCGGCCACGGTGAAAAGCAGCGAGGGGTCGCTGGACACAAGCGACGCCGAAGGAACAGCGGTGTGGCCCTTGCTGACAAAAAAGTCCACCCAGCGCTTGGTGATCTCCTGCGACTTCATTAGCTGATTACTTACCCTTCTGAAACCTGACTCAATGCGCGGGCGGCAGACGCCGTTCCCGCAGCTTCCAATTCTGCCCTGTTGTTGGCGGTAGGGCGAACCGCGGCGGCTAGTGGCGGGCGGCGCCGTCGTCATCCAGGCCCAGCGCGGCCCGGAGTTCGCTCTCCCGTTCGCCCATTCCTGCCCGCACGGCATCCGCGAAGTCGTAAATGCCATCGGCCAGCCTGCCCACAGCCCGGTTGAGGCCTTCGGCGCCGAGGCCGTTCTTCGCTTCACTGATCTTGCGGAACGCGATCACGCCGATCGCGACACCGATTCCCATCCAGACGATTCTTTTCACGGTTTTCCTGACTTACGGGTCCTGGTTGGTGGGGTTCAGCGGCTGCGGCGGCCGGACGAGGGCTTGCGGCGGGCGGTGAACGCGGAGCGGACGCCGTAGCTGAAGGCAGCGACTTTGATCAGCGGGGAGCCAAGAGTGGCCGCGACCAGCGAAGAAAGGGCCGAGATGTTGGCCGAGGCATCCGAAACGTTCGAGGCAATCCCGTCGACCTTCTTCAGCTGCTGGTTGGTGGTGGAAACAGTGGCCGTCACTTCGTCCATCAGCGGAGTGGCACCATCGCTGAGGCTGCGGATGGAGGTGCGGACTTCGTCGAAGACCCGCCCGAGCTTGAGGATCGGCACTGCCAGCAGGAGGACAAGGAGTGCGAAAACCCCGGCTGCGATCAGTCCTGCGATGTCGCCACCGGTCATGTTCTCTCATCTCCTTGCGTCGCGTGTCTGGCGGGCCGGCCTGCGGAAACACCGGTGGCCGTCCTGCTGTTCTCCCCCAAGTACCTTACATACAAAGAAGCCCGCGGCGCGTGCCACGGGCTTCTTTGTATACGTTCGCTGGAATCTAGCGCGCGTAGAATTCGACGACGAGCTGCTCTTCGCAGGTCACGGGGACCTCGGAGCGCTTCGGGCGACGGACCAGGCGTGCCTGGAGGGCGTCAAGCTTGACGTCCAGGTAGGCCGGGACGGTCGGCAGAACATCGCGGTGCGCACCTGCTGCAGCAACCTGGAACGGGGCCATGGTTTCGCTGCGGCTGTGGACGTGGACGAGCTGGCCTTCGGAAACGCGGAACGACGGGCGGTCCACGCGGACGCCGTCAACCAGGATGTGGCGGTGCACAACCAGCTGGCGGGCCTGGGCGATGGTACGGGCGAAACCGGCGCGCAGCACGAGGGCGTCGAGACGCATTTCGAGCAGTTCGATCAGGTTTTCACCGGTCAGGCCCTTGGTGCGGCGTGCTTCTTCGAAGGCACGGGTCATCTGGGCTTCGCGGATGCCGTACTGGGCGCGCAGACGCTGCTTCTCGCGCAGACGAACGGCGTAGTCGGAGTCCTGCTTCTTGCGGGCACGACCGTGTTCACCGGGGCCGTACGGACGGCGCTCCATGTACTTGGCGGCCTTGGGAGTCAGGGCGATGCCGAGCGAACGCGAAAGGCGTGCGGTACGGCGAGCACGAGTGTTGTTAGCCACTTGTGTCCTTCCAAAATACTGCGGTGTGTTGATGTAACTGGCCTCCAGGTGGGAGAGCATCGGCCAACCGCTGCCTTTTGCTACTGCCCCGCGGCACAGCACCGTCAAAGGAACCTTCGAAGATGATTGTGCCCGGACCATGCCAGACAAGCATCAATCCTAGCATCCCGCGGCAAGAGCGGCCGCCGGACGTGCGGGTTCTCGGCGCAGCCGCCCGTCCCGGCACCGCCCTCCCCGCGGCTACTTTCCCCGGACGATCTTCCGCAGCCTCTCGAGCCGGGGCGCGATCTCCCGCTCGGCACCGTTCGCGGTGGGGTTGTAGTAGTCCTTGCCCACCAGATCGTCCGGCGGGTATTGCTGCGTGGCCACACCATGCGGGGCGTCGTGGGCGTATTTGTAGCCCTGCCCGTGGCCCAGGCCCTTGGCGCCCTGATAGTGGGCGTCGCGCAAGTGCATCGGGATTCCGCTGCCCAGCCCGGCCCGGACGTCGGCGATTGCCGCGTTGATGCCCATGTAGGCAGCGTTTGACTTGGGCGCGGTGGCGAGGTGGACCACTGCCTCCGCGAGGATGATCCGGCCCTCGGGCATTCCGATGAGCTGGACGGCCTGGGCGGCGGCGACCGCCGTCTGCAGGGCCGTCGGGTCCGCCATGCCGATGTCTTCGGACGCAGAGATCACGATGCGGCGGGCGATGAAGCGCGGGTCCTCCCCGGCCTCCAGCATCCGCGCCAGGTAGTGCAGGGCGGCGTCGACGTCCGAGCCCCTGATGGACTTGATGAACGCGCTGGCCACGTCGTAGTGCTGGTCCCCGGCCCGGTCATACCGCACGGCCGCGGAATCCAGCGCGCGCTCGGTGTGCCGGAGTTCGACGAGCAGCGCGGAATCCGCGCCGGCACCCGCGGGGCTGCCGCCGTCGTCATCCTTCTCCGCACTGCCCTGCCCCGGGTGGTCGTGCCGGTCACCGAAGGCGACGCCCGCCGCCGCTTCCAGCGCGGTCAGTGCACGTCGGGCATCCCCGGCCGAGAGCCGGACGAGGTGTTCCAGCGCGTCGGGGCTGAGTTCCACAGTGCCACCGAGGCCGCGCGGATCACTGACGGCGCGCAGCAGCAGTCCTTCGATGTCCTGGTCGGTGAGCGGCTTCAGGGTCAGCAGCAGCGACCGCGACAGCAGCGGAGACACCACGGAGAACGAGGGGTTTTCGGTGGTGGCCGCCACCAGCACCACCCAGCGGTTCTCGACGCCGGGCAGCAGCGCATCCTGCTGCGCTTTGTTGAAGCGGTGGATCTCGTCGAGGAAGAGGACCGTGGTGGTCTTGTACAAGTCCCGCGCGGTCAGGGCCTCGTCCATGACGCGGCGGACGTCCCGGACCCCGGCCGTGATCGCGGAAAGCTCCACGAACTTCCTGCCCGGGCCGCGTGCGATCACATGAGCGAGCGTGGTCTTGCCGGTGCCGGGAGGACCCCAGAGCAGCACGGAGCTGGGACCGGCCGGGCCTGCAGCCTCGGCTCCTGCGGCAAGCTGGCGCAGCGGTGAGCCCTGGCCCAGCAGGTGCTGCTGGCCGACCACCTCGTCAAGGTTCTTCGGGCGCATCCGGACGGCCAGCGGCGGGGCCTGCCTGCCGTTGTCGCCGGTGTCCTGGTCCGTGTAGCGGCTGCCGGTTTCGTCCATGCCGTCGGCGCCTGAACCAAAGAGATCTTCCACACGGACTAGGCTACTCATGGATTCCGGCGAAGGAGGCATCGCGATGGACAGCGCCCGGTCCAAGGCGGCACGATCCCGGACCGCGATCGTTCCCGCGGCCAGGCTCGCTGGCTGGGTGGAGCGCTTCGCCGCCGGCCATGGCAGCGTCCGGGAGGAACCGGACGACGGCGGGCTGTTGTTGCGGGCAGCCGACGGCGCCACGGCCCTGCTGCAGGGGCCGTGGCCCGACGACGGGCGTCCCGGACGCGGCGCCGACGGCGTGCAGCGGCTGATTTCACTGGCGTCCCAGGAGCGGAAAACCGGCCTCGTCCTGGTGCGGCGCGGCGGATTCGCAGTGGGCGTTGCCAGCGGAGGGAAGCTGCTCGCGTCCAAGACCGGCAGCCGCTACGTGCAGTCCCGTTCCTCGGCCGGGGGCAGTTCGCAGCAGCGCTTTGCACGACGCCGGGAGAACCAGGCGAATGCGCTCACGGCGGCAGTGGCACAGCATGCGGCCGGGCTCTTCGCGGGGCAGGGCGTGGAATACCTCGTCCCGGGTGGGGACGCCGCACTGGCCGCGGCTGCCCTTGCCGACCCGGCCATGAGGGAATATTACGGCCGGACCCGGCTGCCGTTCCTGGCTGTTGCGGACCCCAACGCGGGCGTCCTCCGCAAAGCTGCCGCTGATGCCTGCTCCATCCGGGTCGAGGTCACGGACCCCGCGTAGGCCCGCCGGCGTTCACACGCCGGAGGAGGATTACCATTGAGCGGGCATCGACGCGAGGAGGAACGGTGGCCAACTCCACATCGGGCGAATCGATCATCGGCCGCTTCGTGAGAATCGTGAGCGCCTTCGATGACCGCCACCCTGCCATGAGCGTTGCCGAGCTGGGGCGCCGGACCGGCCTGCCGGTCACCACCACGTACCGGATCGTGAAGGACCTCCTGTTCGAGCGGCTGCTGGAACGGGAACCGGGCGGGGAGATCCGTCTGGGCACCAGGATGTGGGAGCTTGCCTCCCGAGGTTCCCGGACGCTGGGCCTGCGCGAGGCGGCCCTGCCTTTCATGGAGGACGTCCAGGCCGTGGTGCAGCATTCCACCACCTTGGGCATCCTGGATTCGGATGAGGTCCTGTACATCGAGCGGCTCGCCTCGGACAGGACCATCGTGGACATCACCAAGATCGCCGGGCGGCTGCCGGTCCACGCGACGTCGTCGGGCCTGGTGCTGTTGGCGCACTCCCCCGCGTCCTACCAGGATTCGTTCCTGGCCCGCCCGCTGACGAAGTTCACCGAGACAACCCTGACCGAGCCGGCCGCCCTCCGCCGCCACCTGGCGGAGATCCGGCAGCGCGGTTTCGCCGCCATGCCCGGAGTGATCGTGCCGGAGTCCAGCGGCATTGCCGTCCCGGTGTTCGGCCAGGACAACACTGTCGTTGCGGCGCTCAGCGTGGTAGTGCCGCGCCATGAGGAAAACGCCTCCGCCCGGGTGCCCGTCCTCCTGGCCGCCGCGCGTGGAATCTCCCGCGCCCTGGGCTGGCGGGGCGAGCTGAAGGGCACGCTCCGGCAAAGTCACTGACCACGACCGCTGAAAAGCTGCTCTTACCGTTCATCGGTAATCGTGTGGCTGCCGTCACAGCTCCCCTGCCACGCTTGCCGGGACGCAGCAACGACGCTGCAGGAGCACAAGGAGCACCACCACATGAAACCGATTCAGAACCGGGTGGCAGGTAAGACCGCCATTGTCACCGGCGGGCGGGGCGATCTGGGCGGCGCCACGGCCGCCCTCCTGGCCGAGCACGGCGCGAAGGTTGCCAGCCTGGACGTCGCGGGCATCCCCGCCGCCGCCTCCCATGAAAACATCAGCCAGTTCGACGTCGATGTCACCAGCGAGGCCAGCGTCGCTGAGGCCGTCCGGCAGGTCCGCGACGAACTGGGCACACCTGACATCCTGGTCAACGCTGCCGGCATCATCGGCCCGGCGGGAGCTTCGCATACCGCGTCGACGGCGGACTTCGAGCTGATCTTCGACGTCAACGTCAAAGGCGTCTGGCTGATGACCAAGCATGTGGTCCCCGGCATGATCGAAAAGGGCGCCGGGAGCATCATCAACTTCTCCTCAATCCACGGCATCACCGGCGGCCGGAACGTGCCTCTCTACCACGCCACCAAAGGAGCCGTGAGGCTGCTCAGCAAGTCGGACGCGGCGGCCTACGGCGGCTACGGGATCCGGGTGAACTCCATCCATCCCGGGTCGATGAACACCCGGATGAGCCGCCGCTCGGCCGAACAATCGGACATCGGCCCCGAGGCCTACTACAAGCAACTGGTCGGTTCCAACCCGCTGCCGCGCCAGGGTGAACCAGACGAGGTCGCCTACGGCGTTCTCTACCTCGCTTCCGAGGAATCGCGCTTCACCACCGGCTCGGAGCTGGTCATCGACGGCGGCTACACCGCCGTCTGACGGCCCGGCCGTCCCTTTCCCGTGCCACAGCGGCACCCCACATCCTCTTGAAAGGCAACATCCATGAAATTCGTCAACGGCAACCCCGCGGACACGTACGACGTCGTGGTCGTCGGTTCCGGCGCAGGCGCACTCACTGCGGCGGCCACCGCTGCCCGGGCCGGCAAGTCCGTCGTCGTCCTCGAAAAGAGCCACCTGCTCGGCGGAACCTCCGCCGTGTCCGGCGGCATGCTGTGGGTGGCGGACAACCATCACGCCAGGAAAGCCGGAATCACGGATTCCAAGGAGGCAGCCGCGGAGTATGTACGTGCCGTGGCGCGGGGCAGGGGCCGCGAGGAACTGATGGACGCCGCCCTGGCCTATGGGGACCGGATGCTTCGATTCGTCGAGGACGAATGCGGTGTCCGGTTCATCTTCCTCGACAACTTCCCCGATTACCGGCAGGACCTGCCGGGCGCCCTGGCGGGCGGGCGCACGGTGGAACCCGAACTGTTCAACAGCACCGAAGCCCTCGGCCGCCTGCGGGACCATGTCCGCAGCGACGGCCGCGCCCCGTTCACCATGCAGGAATACGAGGAGTGGGGAGCCTTCACCAAGTTCCCGTGGGATGAACTGGCCCGCCGTCAGGACGGCGGCCTTGTAGCCAAGGGCCAGGCCCTCGTTTCCATGCTGCTCGCCAGCCTGGTCCGCGACGGCGCCGCGCTGGCCACAGAGGCACGCGGGCACCGCCTGCTCACCGACGGCGGCCGGGTGACCGGCGTCGAACTGGAGACCGGCGAAACCTTCCATGCCCGCGATGGCGTAGTACTGGCCACGGGCGGCTTCGAATGGGACAAGGCCCTGGCCGACTCGATGCTCGCGTCCCGGCTCTACACCATGTGCTCGCCGCCATCGAACACCGGCGACGGGCTGCGGATGTCCCAGCGCATCGGCGGCCAGACCCGCGGCACGCGCGAAGCCTGGTGGGCACCGATGTCCATCACCGGCGACACCCGGGATGGAGAGCCGGTGGGTACGCTGCTCCGCTTCGAACGGCAAGGCCCGGGTTCCATCATGGTGAACCGCCATGGCCGCCGCTTCGCCAACGAGTCCCAGAACTACAACGACCTCGCCCGCAGCCTGCAGTCCTGGGATTCCGCCGCCAACCGCACCCTGAACACGCCGGCGCACGTCATCGTGGACCACGGCTACCTGGAGCGCTATGGCATCCTGTCCCACCGCGCGGGCCAGCCGACGCCGGACTACCTGATCGAGGCGCCCACCTTGGCTGAACTCGCGGCGAAAATCAATGTTCCGGCGGAAAACCTGGAAGCCACCGTGGCCCGCTTCAACGAATTCGCGGCCAGGGGCGAGGACCCCGATTTCGGCCGCGGCGAGAGCGCCTACGACAAGTACTGGGGCGACGCCGACAGCCCCTGGCCGAATCCCTCGCTGGGTCCGCTCGAGTCCGGGCCGTTCTACGCCCTCGAAGTGGTGAACGGCGCCTTCGGCACCAACGGCGGCGTGGTCACGGACGGCCGGGCCCGCGTGCTCGACGTCGACGACCGCCCGATCCCCGGCCTGTTCGCCGCGGGAAACACCACAGAGAACGCCTACGCCGCCGGTTACCCGGGTGCCGGTGCCACCCTCGGACCGATCATGACCATGGGCTACCTCGCCGGCTGCACGCTGGCCGACCGGTCGCCGGACTATATGCCTATCGGCGAAACCGCCGCAGCGCAGCCGACCACGCATCTCGTGGGCGCCTGATGATCCGCCACACCGTCCTCTTCCAGTTCACCTCGGATTTCCCGCCCGCCGAGCGGCAGGCCTGGATTGACGGCCTCAACAATATGGCCGGGAAGATTCCCGGCATGTTCAACCTCAGCCACGGCCCCGATGTCCTCGGGACGGAGCGTTCCTTCGACTACGCCATCGTGGCCGACTTCGAAACGGTTGAAGACATCGCGGTGTACAACACACATCCGCTCCACGAGCCGCTGAAAGCGTACTCGTTCCCCAACAGCCGGCAGATCCTCGCGGTGGACTTCCACCTTCCGGATGCGGCGCCGGCGCCGCTTGAGACAGCGCAGTCCTGAGGAGATTCCCGTGACCACAACCCCTCCACCGCAGTTCCCGATGCAGCTTCCCCGCAAGACTCCCCGGAAGGCGGCCCTGGCGTCCTTCCTCGGCAGCACGCTGGAGTACTACGACTTCTTCATCTACGGCACCGCCGCCGCCCTCGTGTTCCCGCATCTGTTCTTTCCGTCGGCAGACCCGGCGATCGGGCTGATCGGGGCTTTCGCTACCTTCGGTGTCGCGTACGTGGCCAGGCCCTTTGGCGGGCTGGTGATGGGCCACTTCGGCGACAAGCTGGGACGCAAGAAGATCCTGCTTCTGACATTGGGCATCATGGGCCTGGCCTCGCTGGGCATCGGCTTCCTGCCCACCTATGAGCAGTTGGGGGTCTGGGCACCCATTCTCCTGGTGGCGGGCCGGCTGGCGCAGGGCTTTTCCGCCGGTGCGGAATCGGCCGGTGCTTCCACGCTGACGCTCGAACACTCGCCCGAGGGCAGGCGTGGGTTTTTCACCAGCTTTGTGATGACCGGGTACGCCTCCGGCATGGTGCTGGCCACGCTCGTGTTCATCCCGGTTACCGCCCTGCCCCGGGACGCGATGATGGACTGGGGCTGGCGCGTCCCCTTCTGGCTGTCCATCGTGGTGTTGGCCATCGCCTACTGGGTGCGCACACACCTGGAGGAAACACCGGTCTTCGAGGAAGCCCAGGAACGCCGCCAGGTTGCTCCGCTACCCATCAGGGATGTCCTCCGTTTCCAGGCCCCGGATGTGCTGCGGGTGGCGGGAATGTCCATCATGTCCGTGATGCAGACCATCTTCACGGTCTTCGGACTCGCCTACGCCAGTTCCTCCGCGGGCTTCGACCGGGCATCCATCCTGACGGTCAACGCCGTCGCCATCGGGTTGTCCATGTTCGCCATGCCGCTGGCAGCGAAGCTTTCTGACAGGATCGGCCGGCGTCCCCTGCTGCTGACCGCCGCGATCGGATGTTCCATCACGATCTTCCTGTATTTCCTCGCACTCGCAAGCGGCAACCTCGTCCTGGTCTTCCTCGCCGCCTTCCTGAACATGACCGTGTTGTACTCCGCTTTCAACGGAGTCTGGCCTGCATTCTTCGCCGAACAGTTCGCGGCGCCGGTGCGGTACACGGGCATGGCACTTGGCAACCAGTTCGGCCTGGTCCTCGCCGGGTTTGGCCCGATGATCGCCGGAATGCTGCTCGCTCCCGGGATCTGGGGCTGGATCCCGGTGGCCGTCTTCGGCACCGTCTGCATGCTCATCGCGGCAGGGGCCACCTTCTTCTCGCGTGAAACTGCCGGGACGCCCATCGAGCGCCTTGGCGCACCATACCTGGCGGGCACCGGCCGGCGTCAGCAGGCGGAGGCACAACGGCCGGTCCCCCAGAACCGCTGAGCCCGATTGCCTTGCGGCGCTCCCGGCGTCGTGCCGGCGAAGCCAGCGGCCTTCAGAAGCCCCGTCTCAGCGGCCCGCCCGGTTGTCAGCAGCCCGACAGCGCCCGCTGCAACGGCGCCTGGCGGTACAGGTACCGTCCGCGCTCGACGAACCCGGCTCCGGCATACAGGGACTGCGCCGCGGTGTTGCCGGCGGTCACCATGAGCCAGAAGTCCGCTGCGCCATTGTCGACGCCGGCCGAAAGCAGAGCGTCCAGGATGCGCCGCGCGTACCGTTGGCGCCGGTGTTCCGGGCCGGTCGCCATGCAGTAGATCCCGCCCCAGCCACCCGGGATATCCGCCCGTAAAGCACCCGGCGGCAGGGCGAGGCGTCCGACGGCGGCGGGCACGCCGTCGTCGGCCCTCAGCAGGGCATACAAGGAGGGACAGCCAGCGAGGATGCCGCGGGCGATTTCCAGTTCCGTGTCACCGCCGCGGCCGTCCACCGTCCACCAAAGCCTGAGCCATTCCTCCGAGGGTGTGTCGGAGATCTCGACGCCGGGCACGGCCCCGGGCGGGATGCCTTCCGCTCCGCGGGTCATGATGAAGGTTTCCGACTGCCGGGTGAAGCCTCCGGCGTCGAGAAGGGCGTTCAGCTCCGCACTGCGCGGATCGTCGAATACCTGGAAGATCAGCGGCAGCCGTCGGCTCCGGTACCAGAGTGTTGCGGCGCGTAGCGCGGCGGCATCCGCAACGGCGGCGCGCGGCCATACGGAATTGGCGCGCTGGGTGACGCCGCCGGCGGAGCGCATCACCCAGCCGGCCACTTCCTCCCGGTCCGGAGCGGGCCAGGCCCGGTCCATGAGCTCTTCGAGCAGCCCTGCTTCAACAGGATTCGCTTCGCCTGCCATCGGCCCTCCCACACTGAGAACTTACGCTGAAAGCCAAAGCTCCCCGCTCCGCGGCTGCGGAACGGGGAGCTTCGGTGGTCACTATTCCGAGGTGGCTGCCGGCTTGGCCTCGGGCTTGAAGTCCACGCCCGCTTCCTTGCGCTGCTGGGCCGTGATCGGCGCAGGCGCGGCGGTCAGCGGGTCGAAGCCGCCACCGGACTTCGGGAAGGCGATGACATCGCGGATCGAGTCGACACCGGCCAGCAGCGAGACAACGCGGTCCCAGCCGAGGGCGATGCCGCCGTGCGGGGGTGCACCGTACTTGAAGCCCTCCAGGAGGAAGCCGAACTTCTCCTGTGCTTCTTCGTGGCTGATGCCCATGACCTTAAAGACACGTTCCTGGATGTCGCCCTGGTGGATACGGATGGACCCGCCGCCGATCTCGTTGCCGTTGCACACGATGTCGTAGGCGTAGGCCAGGGCCGCTTCCGGGTTCTCGTCGAAGTTGTCCAGGAATTCCGGCTTCGGCGAGGTGAACGCGTGGTGCACGGCAGTCCAGGCAGAGTAGCCGAGGGCGACGTCGCCGGAGGCGGTGGCCTGGGCAACGGGTTCGAACATCGGGGCGTCGACGATCCAGACGAAGGCCCAGTCCTTGGGGTCGATCAGGCCGGTGCGGTGGCCGATCTCCACACGGGCCGCACCGAGCAGCGCACGGGACGGGGACGCTTCGCCGGCGGCAAAGAAGATGCAGTCGCCAGGCTTGGCGCCGACGGCATCGGCCAGGCCGGCCCGCTCGGCGTCGGTCAGGTTCTTCGCCACGGGGCCGGCGAGCTCGCCGTCTTCCTTGTACAGCACGTAGGCCAGGCCCTTGGCGCCGCGCTGCTTGGCCCATTCCTGCCAGGCATCCAGCGTGCGGCGGGGCTGCGAAGCGCCACCGGGCATGACGACGGCGCCGACGTAAGGAGCCTTGAAGACACCGAAGTCGGTGTCCTTGAAGAAGTCCGTCAGTTCGGTCAGCTCGAGGCCGAAGCGAAGGTCCGGCTTGTCGGAGCCGTACTTGGCCATCGCGTCCCAGTAGGTCATGCGGCGGATCGGGGTGGGAACCTCGACGTCGATGAGTTTCCAGAGCACCTTGATCAGGGCTTCGCCGAGCTCGATGATGTCGTCCTGCTCAACGAAGCTCGCCTCGATGTCCAGCTGGGTGAACTCGGGCTGGCGGTCCGCACGGAAGTCCTCGTCGCGGTAGCAGCGGGCGATCTGGTAGTACTTCTCGAAGCCGCCTACCTGCAGCAGCTGCTTGAAAAGCTGCGGGGACTGCGGCAGGGCGTACCAGGAACCCGGCGCCAGGCGGGCGGGGACCACGAAGTCGCGGGCGCCTTCCGGCGTCGAGCGCGTCAGGGTGGGGGTTTCGATCTCCACGTATCCCTGCTGGTGCAGCAGTTCGCGGGCCACCCGGTTCGCTTCAGAACGCAGGCGCAGGTTGCGGGCGGGACCCGGCCGGCGCAGGTCCAGGTAACGGTGCTTGAGGCGGGCCTCTTCGCCGACCTCGACGTGCTCGTCGATCTGGAAAGGCAGCGGGTCCGAGGTGTTGAGGATCACGACCTTTTCGGCGATGACCTCGATCTCGCCCGTGGCCAAGGCCGGGTTTTCGTTGCCTTCGGGCCGCTTGTTCACGGTGCCGATGACCTGCAGCACGTATTCGTTGCGGAGCCCGTGGAAGACCTCTTCCTCGCGGACGACCACCTGGGCGACACCGGAAGCGTCCCGGAGGTCGACGAAGGCCACACCACCGTGGTCACGGCGGCGGCCCACCCAGCCTGCCAGGGTAACGGTCTGTCCAATGTGCTCGGAACGCAGCGATCCGAGGTCATGTGTGCGCAGCACAGCATTCCTTTCAGCATGATTTTCGGCCGATCGTGGCTAAACGATCCCGTCTGAGTTTACCCGCCCGGATGCAGCACAGCCGCCACCGGGCTCAGGACCGGGTGGCAGCCAGACGCAGCCGGACCAGCCGGTACACGATCCCAGCGGCGAAGACCGCCGCCCCGGTGAGCAGCGACAACGGCGGAAGGGTCGCCACGAGCAGCACGCACGCCAGCGCCCCCAGCACCTGGAGGGCCTTCGGGTAGCGCCGTTGCCCGGCTTTTTGCGTGAAGGCGGCAAGGTTCGCCACCAGGTAATAGAGCAGCACGCCGAAGGAGGAGAAGCCGATCGCGCCGCGCAGGTCCGCCACCGCGATCACCAGGCAGACGACGACGGCGAGGACCACCTCGGCCCGGTGCGGGACCTTGAAGCGCGGGTGCACCGCGGCCAGCCAAGCGGGCAGTTCAGCGTCCCGGGCCATGGCCAGGGTGGTCCGGCCGATACCGGCGATGAGCGCCAGCAGTGCGCCGAGGGCCGCAAGCGCTGCCGCGAAGGAGACGAGGGGAACAAGCCAGGTCCAAGGACCGGCGGCGACGGCGGCAGCGAGCGGCGTGGCGGTACCGGCGACTCCCTGCGGTCCGAGTGCCGCCAGGATGCCGGTCGCGACAGCGGCATAGACCAGGACGGCGATGCCCAGCGAGATGGTGATTGCCCGGGGAATGGTCCGCTCGGGCCGGATGACTTCCTCACCCATGGTCGCGATCCGGGCGTACCCGGCGAAGGCGAAGAACAACAGACCCGCCGACTGCAGGATCCCGTACCAGCCTCCGGCGAGCAGTCCGCCGTCGAACATCCTGCCAAAACCCGCCCCGGTGGGGGACGCCGCGCCGGCAAGGCAGGCGGCCACGAGCAGCACCAGCACCAGGAGCACGGCGGCCACGATGATCCGCGCCAGCCGGGCGGTCCTGGTGACGCCGCGGTAGTTGACCGCAGCCAGGCACAGTACCGCGGCGATGGCGAGGGGCCGTTCCCAGCCGGCGGGTGCGAGGTACGTGGCGAAGGTGAGGGCCATCGCCGCACTGCTCGCCGTCTTGCCGATGACGAAGCCCCAGCCGGCCAGGAAGCCGGGCCATTCCCCCAGTTGCTTGCGGCCATACAGGTAGGTGCCCCCGGAGGACGGGTATGCGGCGGCAAGCTGGGCCGAGGAGGTGGCGTTGCAATAGGCAACGAACGCGGCGATCAGCAGGCCTACCAACAGTCCGGCACCTGCGGACCGGGCCGCCGGTGTGAAGGCGGCGAACACGCCGGCGCCGATCATCGATCCCAGGCCGATCGTCACGGCGTCGGCGGTGCCGAGGCGCCGGGCGAGTATTCCGCCGGCGTTGCTTGTCATCGCCGCTACGCCGTCGTCAGGCGGTGGTGATGCGGACGTTGAGATCCTCGGCCGGCGGAGACCAGCTGGCCGGGTCCGCGTCGGTCTGCTCACCGCTGCGGATGTCCTTGACCTGGTGCTTGCCGTCGTCGTCCATGAACCAGACGAAGGGGATGCCCCGCCGGTCGGCGAACTTGATCTGCTTGCCGAACTTCTCGGCCTTCGCGGCCACCTCGGTGGCGATCCCCCGGGCACGCAGCTGCGCAGCCACGTCCTGGGCGGCCGCCCAACTGTCGTCGTTGTTCAACGCGACGAGCACGGCGGTCGGGACCGAACGGGAGGCCGTGGCCAGTTCCTGGCTGAGGATCCGGGACACAAGGCGTGTGACCCCGATGGACAGGCCGACGCCCGGGAAGGTGCGGTTGCCCTTCCGGGCAAGGGCGTCGTAGCGGCCGCCGGAGCAGATGGAGCCCAGCTGTTCGTGGCCGACCAGCACGGTCTCGACGACGGTGCCCGTGTAGTAGTCCAGGCCGCGGGCGATGCTGAGGTCAGCGACCACCTTGCCGGGGGCGCGCTGAACGGCCGCTTCGATGACCTGTTCGAGTTCGCTGAGTCCTTCCTCGAGCAGCTCGTGGCTGACGCCGAGGGCACGGACCTGGTCCACGAAGGACGTGTCTTCAGTACGGATCTTCGCCAGGCTGAGGGCGAGCCGGGCCTGGTCGTCGCTGGCACCGAGCTCGCTCTTGAGGAGCTCGGCTACCTTCTCCTCGCCGATCTTCTCGAGCTTGTCGATGCTGCGCAGCACCCCGGCCGTGTCATCGAGGCCGATGCCGCGGTAGAAGCCTTCGGCGAGCTTGCGGTTGTTGACCCGCAGGCGGAAGTCCGGGATGGGGAGGGCGCTCAGGGCCTCGGCGATCACCAGGGCGATCTCGACGTCGTAGCGGAACGGCAGTTCACCGTCGCCGACGACGTCGATATCCGCCTGGGTGAACTCGCGGGCGCGGCCTTCCTGCGGGCGTTCGCCGCGCCAGACCTTCTGGATCTGGTAGCGGCGGAACGGGAAGGTGAGGTACCCGGCGTTCTCGACGACGTAGCGGGCAAACGGGACCGTCAGGTCGAAGTGCAGGGCCAGCGCGTTGGGGTCGTCCTTGCCGGTGCCGGCGGATTCTTCGTCTTCCTGGAGACGGCTGAGGCCGTAGACCTCCTTGTCGATCTCGCCCTTGCGCAGCAGCTGCCCGACGGTCTCGACGGCGCGGGTCTCAATGGAGGAAAAACCGTGGAGCTCGAAGACGCGGCGCAGGGTGTCCAGCACATGCAGCTCCACCAACCGCTCCTGGGGAAGCCACTCGGGGAATCCGGACAGGGAGGCGGTACGTGCCATGGTGGAATTTTCTCCTCAAACGTTGCGCGCGGCGGAACGGACCCGGAACCGGCGCCGAATCGGCAGCCGTGTCCTGCCTGCGTCCAGTCAGTCATGCATAAACTATGTGCGGCAGCCAGTTTATGCTTCCCGGCGCCCGCACATCCAATGCGGCGGGGACCGGGCAGGCTGGCGTGAATGGTAGCTGTCCAGACAAGCAGGAGGACTCTTGGCAACAAGGCCGCGGGAGACCCGTGAAGCCAAACGGCGCATCCGCCAGATGGAAGCCAAACGCGAGCTACGGCAGGAGCAGGGCAAACGCCGCCGCCTTGACAATATTGTCGCGGCCACCGGCGGTGCCGCCCTCCTGGCTGCCGCCGTCGTCCTCCAACTCACGGTCTTCAACTCCAACCCGACGGAAGCGGAATACGGCGCCGCCCAGGCGGGCCTGAACTCGCCGTCGGCCAGCCCGTCGCCGTCGAACGGACCGGACATCCCCAAACCCGAGACTGCGGCCGGAAAGACGTTCACCGGCGAGCTGAAGCTCAACGGCGCCACCGTCGGGGTTTCGCTGGACGGCAAGAAGGCCCCGCAGGCCGCCGCCGTCTTCAAGTCCCTGGCCGACTCCGGCTACTACAAGGGCCTGTTCTGCCCCCGGGTCACCACGGGCAACACCTTCGCCGTCCTGCAGTGCGGCGGCAAGCAGCCTACCGACACCAGCGACGACAGCGGCTACCGCTGGGGTCCCTTGGAGAACACCCCGGCGGACAACAAGTACCCGGCCGGCACCATCGCGGTGGCACGCAGCGGCGACAACGCCTACGGAAACGGGCACCAGTTCTTCATCGTCTATAAGGACACCGTCATCCCGTCGGACAGCGCGGGCGGCTACACAATCGTGGGCAAGGTAACCAGCGGCCTGGACGCGGTGGCGAAAATCGCCAAGGCAGGGATCAAAGACGGCGGATCCGCCACAGACGGCGCCCCTGTGGCAACAGTCACGATAGACTCGTTTTCCCTGAAGTAAACAGCCGGGCAACCCGCACGGCGCCTTACCTTAGTAATCCCTCCAAGCGAAAGACTTTTAGCGGTGACACACAGTCAGCAATCCGACGAAACTGCAGTAACGGCCAACGAAGCGGAACAGCTCCCTGCCACGGAAACGCCCACGCCTGTTGCATCGGAGGCGCCGCGTCCCGCCGCCCCCTCGCCGGCAGCGTTCGCAGCCCGTCCGAAGGCCGCACCGAGCGTCATCCCCGCGGCACCTGCTCCCGCGCCGTCCGCCGTTTCGCTGGCGGAGGCATCCAAGTGGGGACGTGCGGAGGAGGACGGCCACGTCTTCCTGACCATCGACGGCGCTGAGCAGCCGGTGGGCCAGTACCCCGGTGTGAGCCGTGAGGAGGCCCTGGGCTACTTCGCGCGCAAGTTCGAGGACATCCTGGCCCAGGTGGTACTGCTGGAACACCGCGTCGAATCCAAGGCCCCGGCCACGGACATGCAGAAGACCGTGAATCACCTCCGCGAGCAGCTGGCCGAGCGCAACATGGTGGGTGACATCCGCTCCGCCGAGGCCCGGCTCGATACCCTGACCGCGCAGATCGCCGAACTCGAACAGTCCGAGAAGGCCGCGCATGAAGCCGCGCGCACCGCTGAACTCGCCGCCCGCGAAGCCATCGTCGCAGAGGCCGAAGCCATTTCCGGCCAGGACCCGTCCCAGGTGCAGTGGAAGACCTCCAGCGCCCGCATGAACGAGCTCTTCGAAAGCTGGAAGACGGCCCAGAAGAACGGCATCCGGCTCGGCCGCAGCAACGAAGATGCCCTGTGGAAGCGCTTCCGCGCTGCCCGCACCGTGTTCGACCGCCACCGCCGGGCCTACTTCTCCCAGCTGGACAGCACCAACTCCGCGGCCAAGGCCGCCAAGGAGAAGCTGATCGCCGAAGCCGAGGCCCTGTCCGACTCCACCGACTGGGGCTACACCGCAGGCGAGTACCGCCGCCTGATGGACCAGTGGAAGGCCACCCCGCGGGCGAGCCGCAAGGACGACGACGCGCTGTGGTTGCGCTTCCGCGCCGCCCAGGACGTCTTCTTCAGCAAGCGCCAGGCCGCGAACGAGGAAATCGACCAGCAGTACGCAGCGAACCTCGTGGTCAAGGAAGAGCTGATCGCCGAGGCCCAGGCCCTGCTGCCGATCACCGACCTCGCGGCCGCCAAGAAGGCCCTGCAGTCCATCCGGGACCGCTGGGACGAGGCCGGCAAGGTACCGCGCGCCGACATGGGCCGGATCGAAGCGGGCCTACGCAAGGTGGAGGACGCAGTCCGGGAGGCCGAAGACGACAAGTGGCGCCGCAGCAACCCGGAAACCAAGGCGCGCACCAACAGCGCCCTTGCCCAGCTCGAGTCCGCGATAGCCGGGCTGAAGGACGACCTCGCCAAGGCGGAAAAGTCCGGCGACGCACGCGGCATCAAGGAAGCCCGGGAAGCCCTCGAGGCACGGCAGGCCTGGCTCGACCAGATCCAGCGCTCCGCCAGCGACCTCGGCTAAGCCTTCCGAACCGGCTGTTCCACGCACCGCCGTACAGGCCCGGTTCCGGTTATCCACATAACCGGAACCGGGCCTGTACGCGTTAAAGGGCGCAGGGCCATGATGGCTCAATGAATGCGCCAACGCCGACGGAGCCGGGGCCTCCGTTCCAGGAGCTGTACTCCCCCAACGATGTGTTCAGCCACGGCGAACTGCAGTCCATGGCGTTCGACGGCGTGCTGCAGCCCTTGTACGGCGACAGCTTCACGGCACCGGGCGTGAGTGCGACGCCGCGGCTGCGCGCCCGGGCGGCCGGGCTGGTGGTGCCGGAGAACATCCGGCAGAAGGTGGTGGCCGGGCGAATGACGGCGGCGTGGATCTTCGGCTGCGGAACCGTCCCGGAGCGGCTCTCCCTGCTGGTAGACGCCAAGCACCGGGTCTCGAGCCTGCGGTCGACGCGGGGCTGCATTCTGCACGAAGTCCGGCTCGGGCCCCTGGACGTGGTGAGCATCGGCGGACTCCTGGTCACGAGCCCGCTGCGAACCGCCGTCGACGTCGCTCTCCATGTGGAGGCCGAGCGCGCCGTTCCCGCGCTCCAGGCCCTCCTGGACAAGGCCGAACTGGGAATCCGCCTCCGCCTGCTCGTCCTCGCCGTCGAGGCGACCCAGAGGGTGCCGCATAAGAGGGCGGCCCTGGCCAAGCTGGCGCTGCTGTCGGCACCTGCGGCGGCATGAGCGCCGTCGGGGTGCTAGCTGCGGCGCCGGTTGCCGGTGGTGCGGTAGACGTCGAAGACGCCGTCAATCCTGCGGACCGCGCTCAGGACGTGGTGCAGGTACTTCGGGTCGCCCATTTCGAACGCGAAACGGGAGATCGCCACCCGGTCGCTGGAGGTGTGAACGGAGGCGGCCAGGATGTTGACGTGGTTGTCCGAGAGTACGCGGGTCACATCGGACAGCAGCGACTTGCGGTCAAGCGCCTCCACCTGGATCTCCACGAGGAACACGCTGGACTGGGTGGGCGCCCACTCCACGTCCACAATCCGGTCCGGCTCGTCCCGAAGCCCGGCCACATTGGTGCAGTCGGTGCGGTGCACCGAGACCCCCGAACCGCGGGTAACGAAGCCCAGGATGGGATCGGGCGGCACCGGGGTGCAGCAGCGTGCCAGCTTCACCCAGACATCGCCGACGCCGCGGACGATGACGCCCGAATCCGAGTAGCGGGTCTTCGCCACCTGGGTGGGGACACTGACTTCGTCCAGTTCCTCGTCCGGCGATTCCTGCCCGCCGAGGTGCTCCATGAGCTTTTCCATGACGGACTGGGCCGAGGTGTGCCCGTCGCCCACCCCGGCGTACAGGCCGGAGATGTCCACGTAGTGGAAGTCCTCGGCCACGGTGGCCAAAGCGTCGTGGGTCATGAGGCGCTGGAGCGGCAGGTTCTGCTTGCGCATCGCGCGGGTCAGCAGGTCCTTGCCGCGTTCTATCGCCTCTTCGCGGCGTTCCTTGCTGAACCACTGGCGGATTTTGTTGCGGGCCCGGGCGCTCTTGACGAAGTGCTGCCAGTCCTGGCTGGGGCCGGCGCCTTCGGCCTTGGAGGTGAAGATCTCCACCCAGTCGCCGTGGTTGAGTTCGCTGTTGAGTGGAACGAGCTTGCCGTTCACCCGGGCGCCGATGGTCCGGTGGCCCACCTCGGTGTGCACCGCGTAGGCGAAGTCCACCGGCGTGGAGCCGGCCGGCAGCGCCATGACCTCGCCCTTGGGGGTGAACACGAAGACTTCGCGGGCGTTGATTTCGAAACGCAGGGAGTCGAGGAACTCGCCCGGGTCGGAGGTTTCCTGCTGCCAGTCGACAAGGGACCGCAGCCAGCCCATGTCCCCGTCGCGGGGGCTGCCGGGCCCGACGGCGGTCCGGTTGGGCTGGTCTTTGTACTTCCAGTGCGCGGCCACACCGTATTCGGCGCGGCGGTGCATCTCGTGCGTGCGGATCTGGATTTCCACGGGCTTGCCGCCGGGTCCGATCACCGTGGTGTGCAGCGACTGGTACATGTTGAACTTCGGCATCGCGATGTAATCCTTGAACCGGCCGGGCAGCGGGTTCCAGCGCGCGTGCAGGGTGCCAAGGGCGGCGTAACAGTCCCGGACAGTGTCGACCAGGACGCGCACGCCCATCAGGTCGTTGATGTCGTCGAAGTCCTTATCGCGGACCACCATCTTCTGGTAGATGGAGTAGTAATGCTTGGGCCGGCCGGTGATGGTGGCCTTGATCTTCGCCAGCCGCAGATCGTCGGCAATCTGGTTGCGGATGACGCTGAGGCTCTTCTCGCGCTCCGGGGTCCGGTCCCCCACCATGCGGACGATTTCCTCGTACACCTTGGGATACAGGGCCGCGAAGGACAGGTCCTCGAGTTCCCACTTGATCGTGTTCATGCCGAGGCGGTGCGCCAGCGGCGCGAAGATTTCCAGGGTCTCGCGTGCCTTGCGCGAGGAGGACTCCGCGGACACGAACCGCCAGGTGCGCGCGTTGTGCAGGCGGTCGGCGAGCTTGATCATCAGGACGCGGATGTCCTTGGCCATCGCGACGACCATCTTGCGGACGGTCTCGGACTGGGCGGCATCACCAAACTGCACCTTGTCCAGCTTGGTCACGCCGTCCACCAGCATGGCTACTTCGGGTCCGAAATCCCGGGTGAGGTCACCCAGGGTGTAGGGGGTGTCCTCAACGGTGTCGTGGAGCAGGGCCGCGGCGAGGGTGGTCCCGGTCATGCCGAGCTCGGCCAGGATGGTGGCAACGGCGACGGGGTGGGTGATGTAGGGATCGCCGCTCTTGCGCTTCTGGCCCTGGTGGCTGCGCTCGGCTACGGCGAAGGCCCGCTGGATGAGGTCGAAGTCTTCCTTGGGGTTGTTCACCCGTACGGTGCGCAGCAGGGGTTCGAGGATCGGCGAGTAGCTGGCGACCCCGCGGCCGGTCAGCCGCGCAAGCCGGGAACGCGTCCGTTCTCGCCGGCCCGGGAAGGTCGGGCGGATGCCGAAGCTGTCCACAGGCACCCCGCCTGCGGTGCCTGCCGACGGCGCAGGGGCAGTTCCGGAGGCAGGGCCCAAGCCGCTGTCCCCGCCTGCCGGTGGCGCCGACGTCGTACGTTCCTCCACAGAAGTCCCCTCACGAACGGATTAATTATCCCAGTCTATTCCTGCCGGGGCATCCGTCGGGAACAGCCGGCAACATGACGGAAACGCCACGGGCCGGCCACCGCGGCATGCGGTGGCCGGCCCTGATCGAAACGCAGCACTCAGGTAGTGGCGGGCTCACTTTCGGCCGCTGCGGCGCCCGCGCGGCGGGACGCGACCTTCTTGGCCTGCTTGACCAGGTCCGGCTCGCCCTGGCGCAGCCAGGCGTACAGCGGCGCGGCGATGAAGATCGTAGCTGCCGTGCCGATCAGGATGCCGACGAACAGTGCCAGCGACAGGTCCCGCAGGGTGCCTGCGCCCAGCAGTCCGGCACCGATGAACAGGATCGCGGCAACCGGCAGGACGGCGACCATCATGGTGTTGATGGAACGGACCAGGGTCTGGTTCACGGCGAGGTTCACTTCGCCGGCGAATGTCCGCCGGGTGGAGGTGGCGATATCGGAGGTGTTTTCGCGGATCTTGTCGAAGACCACCACGGTGTCGTACAACGAGTAGCTCAGCACTGTCAGGAAGCCGATGATCGCCGAAGGCGTCACTTCGAAGTCGCTCGCCGAATACACGCCGGCGGTGATGACCATGGTGACCACCATGCCCGCGAGGGCGGAGACGGACATCTTCCAGGTGCGGAAGTACAGGGCCATCAGGACGGCGGCGAGGCCGACGAACACGGCGAGGCCGATCAGCGCCTGCTTGGTGACGTCCTGGCCCCAGGTGGGACCGATGAAGGTCGACGTGACTTCGTTTTCCGTGACGCCATAGGCGGAGGTGAGGCCCTCCTTGATCCGCAGCGTCTCGTCGTCGCTGAGCTTGTCGGTCTGGATCCGCATCGTGTTGCCGGCGACGTTGGCCACGCGCGGCACGGCGCCGGCAACGACGTTGTGCACGGCCTTCTCGCCCAGCGTCGAGTCCGTGGTCTTGACGTTCGAGACGGTGAACTCGGAACCGCCGCGGAACTCGATGCCGAGGTTGAAACCGCCCTTGACCGCCGGCAGGAGGATGGACACGGCGATCGCGACGGCGGCGATCAGGAACCAGATCTTCTTGGCACCGACGAAATCGTAGGAGCGCTTCCCGGTGTAAAGCTCGTTACCGAAGCGTGCAAAGCTGCTGGTCATTACTTGCCTTCCTTGGTTCCGCTGGAAGAACTGCTGCCCTTCGAAGATCCGGACAGTTCGCCCTGCTTCTCGGCGAGGCGGCGTTCGGCAATGGTCATGCGGCGTTCGGCCTCAGCAGCGGCACCGGCGTTGCGCGGACGCACGACGGCGGGCTTCTCCGTGGGCGTGCGGAGCCGGCCCGCACCGCGGTACAGCGGCACCGCGCCGAGCCGTGCCGGGTCCAGCCCGGAGAAGCGGTGGCCTTCGCCGAAGAACTTCGTACGCGCCAGCACCTGCAGGGTGGGGTGCGTGAACATGAAGACCACGAGGAGATCGGCGAGGGCGGTCAGGCCGAGGGTGAAGGCGAAGCCGCGGACGTTACCGACAGCCACGAAGTAGAGCACGAGCGCGGCGAGGAGGTTGACAGCCTTGGAGGCCAGGACCGTGCGCTTGGCGCGCTTCCAGCCGTTCTCGACGGCGGAGACCAGGCCCTTGCCCTCGCGCAGTTCGTCGCGGATGCGTTCGAAGTAGACGATGAACGAGTCCGCGGTCTGGCCGATTGCGACGATGAGGCCCGCGACGCCGGCGAGGGAAAGCCGGTAATTCTCGGTCCAGCCAAGGATGGCGATGGCGAGGTAGGTCAGGCCGCCTGCCACGACGAGCGAGGCGATGGTGACGAAGCCGAGTGCGCGGTACTGGAACAGGGAGTACACCACCACGAGCAGCAGGCCGATGATGCCGGCCAGCAGGCCCAGCCGCAGCTGCTCGCCGCCGAGGGTTGCCGAAATCTGCTCTTCGGACTGGATGTCGAAGCTGATGGGCAGGGCACCGTAGCGCAGTTGGTCGGACAGGGCCTTGGCGGTCTGTTCGGTGAAGTTGCCGGTGATCTGTGGGCGGCCGTCGGTGATGACCGCAAGCGAACGGGGCGCGGAAATGACCTGGTCGTCCAGGACGATGGCGAACTGGGCCTTGGGGTCGTTGCCGCCCTGCGCCTGGGACGCGACGTAGTACTGGTTGAGTCGCTCGGTGACCGCTTTGAAGGTCTTGGTGGCGGACTCGTTGAAGGTGATGTTCACACCCCAGTCATTCGTCACGGAACCCTGCGCGCCCTGGACCGGGCCGAAGGTCGAGGACGTGATGTCCTGGCCCTTCACCTCCACGGGACCGAGGATGTACTTGACGGCCGGGGACTGTGCGGTGGCCGGTTCACACGTGACGAGCGGCTTGGCGGGATCGGAGCGTTCCTGCTTGTCCTGCGAGGGGTTGACGCAGTCGAGGGCTTCGAAGGCCTTGTAGACGTCGGCCGTGACCCAGTTGTTGTCGCTGGCGTTGGTGGGCTTCGCCGTCGGCTTGGGCAGGTCCGCGTCTTTGGTCCGGGAAGCCACCGGCACGGCAGCGCCGTCACCGGCCGCGATGACCGGGCGGAAGTTCATGTCGGCGGAAGCCTGGATCAGGGCACGGGTTTCCTTCGAGGGGGTGCCCGGAAGGCTGACCACCACGTTACGCCCGGACTGGGTGCTGATTTCGGCTTCGGCGACGCCGGAGCCATCCACGCGCTGGCGGATGATCGCCACGGCCTGATTCAGTTGGTCCTCATTGATTTCCGAGGAGCCCTCGACCTTGGGCGCCAGGATCATCTGGGTACCGCCCTCGAGGTCCAGCGCGAGCTTCGGAGCCCAGCTTGCGTGGCCGGCGATGACACCGCCGCCAAGGACGGCGGTCAGTGCGGCGAAAATTGCGACAAGCCAGATCAGCACCCTGCGGGCTGGGTTCTTGCGGCCGGTTCGTGCCATGTTCGATCTTCCTGTTGTGACGGATCTACCGCCGGCCGTCACTTGTAAGCGCCGGCCGACGGCAGGTCATTGCCTTGGGAACGTGTCCGCCCTGAAAAGGCGCAGGACTAGCTGTCCTTCTTGTCCTCACCGTTGAGGCGCTTGATGGACTCTTCCGGGGTCTCCGCAGGATCCGCCGCGGGACCGGCCTGTGCCTGCTCACCGAGGGAAGAGGCGTCGTCCGGGACCTCGACAGCGGCGGCCTCGGGGGCTTCGATCACCTTGGTCACGGCCTGGCGGTGCACGGTGGCAAAGTTTCCGGGGGACAGCTCGAGGACCACTTTGTTCTCGGCGTCATCCATCGACACGATGCGGCCGAACAGCCCGAAGCTGGTCATCACGTCTACGCCCGGGGCGAACTGGGACTGCAGCTTGGTCTGCTGCTCCCGGGCCTTCTTGTTGCGGCGGAACATCATGAAGATGAAGACGCCAAGAAGGACAAACAGCAGAATGTTCATTACATCCACGGGGAAGTTCCATTTCTTTGCATACGTTGAGGTTCACGGCATCGCTCCCCTGGTGGATCCGGAAGCGGGGAAATCCCCCGACAAACCGGACGGTGCGCCGCCGTACGGCGGGCATGGCTCCATGGGCTCGAACGTGCCGAGCGTCATACCAGTCTAGGGGGAAAAGCTGGGAGCAGGGTTACAAACCGGATTCGATGGGCTGTTCCGTGTTGTCTTCCTGACCGAACAGGTCCAGCGGGTCCTGCCCGAATACACCGGGCGGCACAGCGTAACCGAGGTGCGTCCAGGCCGGGGCCAGCGCGATCCTCCCCCGCGGGGTCCGGCCCAGCAGGCCCTCCCGCACCAGGAAGGGTTCGGCCACGGTTTCGACAGTTTCAGGCTCCTCGCCGACGGCGATCGCCAGGGTAGAGAGTCCCACCGGGCCGCCGTTGAACTTGGTGATGAGCGCATCGAGGACCGAGCGGTCCAGGCGGTCCAGCCCGCGCTGGTCCACCTCGTACATGTCAAGGGCAGCCGACGCCGAGCGGGCGTCGATCTGCTCGACGCCGTGCACCAGCGCCCAGTCGCGGACGCGGCGGAGCAGGCGGTTGGCGATACGGGGCGTTCCGCGGGAACGGCCGGCGATTTCGCGGAAGCCCGCCGAATTCACCTTGAGGTCGAGAAGTCCCGCGGAGCGCCGGAGGACGAGTTCGAGCTCCTCAACCGAGTAGAACTCCAAATGCCCGGTGAACCCGAAGCGGTCACGCAGCGGACCCGGCAGCAGGCCCGCACGGGTGGTAGCGCCCACCAGGGTGAAGGGCGGCAGCTCCAGCGGAATGGCCGTTGCACCGGCGCCCTTGCCCACCACGATGTCCACCCGGAAGTCCTCCATGGCCATGTAGAGCATTTCTTCGGCCGGCCGGGACATCCGGTGGATTTCGTCGAGGAACAAGACCTCGCCCTCGGACAGGGAGGAAAGGATCGCGGCGAGGTCGCCGGCGTGCTGAATGGCCGGGCCACTGCTGATCCGAAGGGGCACGTTCATCTCTGCGGCGATGATCATCGAGAGAGTGGTCTTGCCGAGGCCGGGCGGGCCGGAGAGCAGCACATGGTCGGCGCTGCGGCCGCGGATACGTGAGGCTTCCAGGACCAAGGCAAGCTGCTTGCGCACCCTGTGCTGGCCAACGAAATCGTGCAGGTTCTTCGGGCGGAGGGCGGCCTCGATGATGCGCTCTTCCGGTTCCTCGCCACCGGAGACGAGGGAAGGTTCAGCCACGGCTGCCTACCCTGTTGCCGGCCCGCGCACCGTCCTGGCCGAGCCAACGCAGCGTGGCGCGCAGGATCTGGGCGACGTCGCCGGCCTGGGCGAGGTCCGGGGAATCGGCCATGGCCTTGTCGATGCTTCCACCGGCGTCTTTCTCGGACCAGCCAAGGCTGGTCATCGCGGCGACCACCTGCGGCTTCCAGTCGGCCTGCGCGACGGCGGCCTGGACGGGGGCCGGGCCCGTACCGTGTGGCACGAGCTTGCCGGACAGTTCAAGGACGATCCGCCCGGCAACCTTCGGGCCGATTCCGGGAACTTTGGTGAACGCCTTGCCGTCCCCGCTGTGCGCGGCCACGCGGATCGTCTCGGGATCGTGGACGGCCAGGACCGCCAGGGCCAGCCGCGGCCCGACCCCGCTGACACTGAGCAGGACCTCGAAAACCTCGCGCTCGTCGTCGTCGGCAAAGGCGAAGAGCGTCAGGGAGTCTTCCCGGACGATCAGGGAGGTGAACAGCTTCGCTTCCTCGCCGACGTGCAGGCGGCTGAGGGTCTGCGGCGTGGCGAAGACGGCCATTCCGGCGCCGTTGAGGTCGATGACCGCCGTGGAGAGTCCCACGTGCGCCACCGTTCCGCGAAGAAAACTGATCAAAGCCGGCTCCTGAACCCAAACTCGCCGTCAAGCCTGGTGCCAGGCGACGATCCGAACATATCTACGAATACCCTAGCAAGGGCGGGCGACATTCAGCGGCCGCGGCGCGCTTTCTCCTCGGCTTCGGCCCAGGCGCGCTGTGCGGGTGTCAGGGCGCTGCGGCCCGGTCCGGTGGTGGCGACGGCGGCTCCGCTCCCCGCCCGCCAGGCGTGCGTCACCGCCAGCGCGAGGGCGTCCGCCGCATCGGCGGGGCGCGGCGGGGCGTCGAGGCGCAGGATCTTGGTAATCAGCTTGGTGACGGCGTCCTTGTTCGCACCGCCGCTGCCGGTCACAGCGGCCTTGACTTCCGACGGCGTGTGCAGCGCCACCGGGATGCCGCGGCGGGCGGCGGCGGCGATGACGACGCCGGACGCCTGCGCCACGCCCATCACCGTGCTGACGTTGAGCTGCGAGAAGACGCGCTCCACGGCCATGACGTCCGGCTTGTGCAGGTCGAGCCATTCGTCGATCGCCTCGGCGATCACCAGCAGGCGCCGGTCCAGTGTTTCGTCGGGCGACGTCCCTACGACGCCGACCGCGACCATGGTCGCCCGCCGGTTCCGTTCGACGTCGACCACCCCGATGCCGCAACGGGTAAGGCCCGGATCGACTCCTAATACGCGAAGAGTCAATTCCGGGCCTTCCTGTTTGCTGCTTGCTCGAGCTCCCAGCTTATTGGGTTATTCGGCGTCGAGGGCCGCCTGGACCTCATCGCTCATGTCGGCGTTCGTGTAGACATTCTGCACGTCGTCGAGGTCTTCGAGGGCGTCCACGAGCTTCAGGAACTTCTTGGCACCGTCGAGGTCGAGCTGGACCTCCATGGACGGCACGAACTCGGCTTCGTCGCTTTCGTACTCGATGCCGGCCTCGCCCAGGGCGTCGCGGATGGCCTGCAGGTCGCCCGGTTCGGAGTGGACTTCCCAGTTGTCGCCGCTGTCCTTGACTTCCTCGGCACCGGCGTCCAGCACGGCCATCAGGACGTCGTCTTCGCTCAGGCCGTTCTTCGGCAGGCTGACGACGCCCTTGCGGGTGAAGAGGTAGCTCACGGAACCCGGGTCGGCGATGGTGCCGCCGTTGCGGGAGATCGCCAGGCGCACTTCGGAAGCCGCACGGTTCTTGTTGTCCGTCAGACATTCGATAAGCAGCGCCGAACCCTGCGGGCCGCGGGCCTCGTACATGATCTCGGTGTAGTCGACGACCTCGCCGGTCAGGCCGGCGCCGCGCTTGATGGCGCGGTCGATGTTGTCGTTGGGCACCGAGGTTTTCTTGGCCTTGGTGACGGCCAGTTCCAGGCCGGGGTTTCCGGCGAGGTCAGGGCCGCCCATGCGGGCTGCAACTTCGATGTTCTTGATCAGCTTGGCGAACGACTTTGCACGCTTCGCGTCAATGACGGCTTTCTTGTGCTTGGTGGTCGCCCATTTGGAGTGGCCTGACATGCTCTTACGCTTCTCCTCTGATCATTCGAATGAAAAGTTCGTGGATGCGCTTCTCGCCCGTCACTTCCGGATGGAAGGAGGTGGCCAGCAACTTGCCGGAGCGCACGGCAACAATTCTAGCCAACCCGTGCAAAGTGTCCGTGTGGCGTGCCTTATCCGGGTCCACCTGGGCCAGGATTTCGACCTCCGGGCCAACCCTTTCCACCCACGGGCCGCGGATGAACACGGCGTGCACCGGGTCCACGCCCGCCTCGCCCGCGCTGAAGTCCAGGCCCTTGAAGTCCAGATCGGTCTCGAAGGATTCGCGCTGCCGGCCGAAGGCGTTGCGGCGCACCGTGATGTCCAGGCCGCCGAAGCTTTGCTGCGGCCGGCCTTCCAGGTCCTTGGCCGGGTCCGCGATCTCGTTGGCCAGCAGGATCATGCCGGCGCAGGAGCCGTACACCGGCATTCCGCCGGCGATCCGTTCCTTGATCGGTTCGGCGAGTTCGAAGATGCGGGACAGCTTGTCGATCGTGGTCGACTCACCGCCGGGAATCACCAGGCCGTCGACGGCGGCAAGTTCCGACGGGCGGCGGATGCCGACGGCGCGTGCGCCCACTGCTTCGAGGGCGTGGAGGTGTTCGCGCACGTCGCCCTGCAGCGCGAGCACACCAACCAGCGGGGAGGAAATCTGCGGATAGTTCACCAGAACATTCTAGGGGTGGAAGGCACGCGGACCGGCCGCCGGGAGGCCCGCCGACGCTCAGCAAGTAGCATGGACAAGGATTCAGAGGACGATTGAAGAGGTAGGCACTATGTGCGGAATCGCCGGTTACCACGGTTTTGGGGAAGACGAAGCTCTGCTGAAGGTCATGAATGACTGCATCGAGCATCGCGGCCCCGACGGCGAGGGCTACTTCACCGAAGGAAACGTGGGACTCGCCCACCGCCGGCTGTCCATCATCGACGTCGCACACGGCCAGGAACCGATGATCAGCGCCGACGGCGACACCGTGCTGGTCTACAACGGCGAGGTCTACAACTACCTGGAGCTCCGCTCCGAACTCGAGGGACTGGGCCGTACCTTCCGCACCCAGTCGGATACCGAAGTGGTGCTGCAGTCCTACGAACAGTGGGGTACCGAGGCGTTCGACCGCTTCAACGGCATGTTCGGCCTTGCCATCCTCGACAGGAAGAAGAACGTCACGGTCCTGGCCCGCGACCACTTCGGCATCAAGCCGGTGTACTGGGCCAACGCGGGCACGGACGAGGCACCGAAGATCATCTTCGCCTCCGAGATCAAGCCCCTGCTGCAGAGCGGGAAGATCGAACGCAAGCCCAACGAGCGCATCCTGTACCGCTACCTTCAGTACCGCATCCACGACGACTCCGCAGAGACCTTCTTCGACGGCGTGTCCAAGCTGCAGCCGGGCGAGATGATGACCATCGACAACGCCACCGGCAAGTACACGATCAGCGCCTTCACCCGGCTGCGGGAGGAACTCGAAGAGCTTTCCAAGATCAACCGGCCCTACACTCCCGAGGTCACCGAGGAGTACCGCACCCGCTTCACCGAAGCCATCCGCATGCGCCTGAAGTCCGAGGTCCCGCTGGGCTCGGCCCTGTCCGGCGGACTGGATTCCTCCGCCGTCGTGGTGACAATCAACAAGCTCATGCAGGAGAAGGCCGAAGCCACGGACTCCCTGGGCGCCAAGCAGAACACCTTCAGCGCCGTCTTCCCGAACTCGATCAACGACGAAGAGCACTACGCCGACGCCGCGATCGCCAAGTGCAGCGGCAACATCCAGGCGCACAAGATCCTCCCGACGCCGGACGGTTTCGCCGCGGACCTGGACGACTTCGTGCGCACCATGGAAGAACCCATCATCTCCTCGGGCCCGTACGCCCAGTACTGCGTGATGAAGGAAGCGTCCAAGCACGTCACCGTCCTCCTGGACGGCCAGGGTGCGGACGAGATGATGGCGGGCTACATCCCCTACTACTTCGCCTACCTGCGCCAGCTCAAGGCCAAGGGCGACTACAAGACCCTCCTGAAGGAAGCCACCTCCTCCCTGGACATCTTCTACCGCCTGGGCCGCTTCCGGCTGCAGGGCAAGCTCACGGCAAAGAAGACCGTGGCCATGTCCTCCCTGCTGAACAAGAGCTTCACCGGCCGCTTCAAGGGCGAAAGCTTCAGCAACATCCCGGACAACATGAAGCTGCGCCTGATCGACGACCTCTTCCACAAGTCACTGCCCTCGCTGCTGCGCTACGAGGACAAGAACACCATGCGCTTCTCCCTGGAAGGCCGCGTGCCGTTCCTGGACAAGGAAGTGGTCAAGTTCCTCTTCAGCCTGTCCGATGAGGCCATCATCAAGGGCGGCTGGAACAAGCGGATCCTGCGCGATGCCACCCGCGGCCTGCTGCCGGAGAAAATCAGCAACCGCCGGAACAAGATCGGCTTCACCACTCCCGAGGCCGAGTGGTTCAAGCTGATGAAGGAGCGGCTGTACAAGATCTTCATGTCCAACTCCTTCGCCGAGCGTCCGTACTGGAACCGCGAAGCCGTCCTGACGGCATTCGAGGAGTACCTTAACGACAAGAACGACGCCGACACCATGATCTTCTGGCGCCTGCTGAACGTCGAGCTGTGGTTCCGTGAGTTCATCGACACGAACGAGGCTCCGGCGGACGTCAAGGAGAACAAGAGCGACTACGAGGCGAATCCGGGCAAGAACCTGGACATCACGGTTCCGGAAGCCGTGGGCGGCGAAACCTTCCGCCGCTACCCGCTGCAGACCGGCGTGTTCAAGCGCGAAACCGACCTCGACCCGGAGGTCCTTTCCTACGTGAACCGCTTCTTCGACGGACTGGAGACCGCCGACGAGGCAACCCGCAAGGCCGTCACTTCGACCCCGTGGTACCTGCTGGTGAGCGAGAAGATCGTGGCCATCACCCAGGGCCGTTCCTTCCCGGTGTGGGAAATCAAGGTCACCCCGGCCGCCCGCGTGCTGAGCAAGTTCGTCAAGCGGACCCCTGCCGGCATCGGCCTGGGCAGCCCGTGGTCCATGCAGATCGCCATCAACGAGGTGGGCCTGCCGCTGATCGTGAAGGCCGCGGCTGCGAGCGTGGTTGGCAAGCTGCAGGGCAAGAGCGGCGTGTTCTACGACGTGGTCGGCCACAACATCAATGCGATCGACGGTGCCACGCCGTACAGCCTTGGCTCATCCGCCAACTCGGTGAAGCTGGCCCCGAAGGACCCCGAGGCGGTCGCACGCCGGATCAGCGCCTTGGTCCGGGAGCGGGTCCCCGCCGAGTACGCCGCGAACTTCGCCGGGACGTCGATCATGGACGCCAACGACCTCGGCGTGGTGGCGATGGGTCACGACACCGACCTGCCGAAGGACACCATCCAGGCGATCTTCAAGGATAACCCGCAGGGCCAGGGCGCCCAGGCGACCCCGATGTCCCTCGTCTTCAAACAGGGCTAAGTGTTCAAGCAGAATCAGGGGTCCTCAAGCAGGAGTTAACCGCCGGGCCTCCAGGCTTTGCGTTCGCGCTGGGCCACACGGCCCATAAGCCTGGGGGCGCGGAGCAGCCGTGCGGCCTTGGGCGCGCGGAGGCGGGAGTACTGTTCAAGCAGCCCGACGACGTCGGCACCCTGTTCCGCGCCGCCGGATTCCGGCAGAGGGCTGATTGTTGCACTCTGTTTGTTGCACTCTGCGGACCCTGCCTTGTGAGCGGGACCGCACTCATGAAAGTGTTCCTTCATGACGATTTCCCGCAGCAATCCCCTGCTCAAACCCAGCGACCTTCCGTACCAGTTGCCGCCGTTCGCAGCGATCGACGATGGCCATTACGCGGAAGCCATCGAGGCCGGACTGGCCGGGCAGCTTGCCGAAATCGATGCGATCCTCGCCGTCCCCAAGCCAGCGGACTTCTCGAACACCGCCGAGGCCATGGAACGCTCGGGCCAGTTGCTTGGCCGTGCGGTCAGTTCCTTCTTCACCATGGTGTCGGCCGACGCCAGCGAGTCCATCCGCGAGCTTGAAACGGCGCTCATGCCCAAGCTGGCTGCGCACCGGGACGCGATCTACCTCAACAAGGGGCTCTACGAGCGCTTCGCTGCGATCGACACCGCCGGCCAGGGCGCCGAGTCGCGGCGCCTGGTGGAAGAGTATCTACGCGAGTTCCGGCAGTCCGGAATCCAGCTGGACGCCGCGGGCCAGGAGCGGTTGCGGGAGCTCAACGCGGAGCTCTCGCGCCTCGGCACGGAGTTCGGCCAGCGTACCAAGGAAGCGATGAAGGCGGCCGCCGTCCTGGTGGACGACGCCGCAGACCTGGTCGGACTCCCGGAAGACGATATCGCCAGCGCAGCCGAGGCCGCCCGCGTAGCCGGCCACGACGGCAAGTACCTGCTGACCCTGATCCAGCCGAGCAACCAGGCGGCGATGGCCTCGCTCGAGAACAGGGAGCTGCGGCGGCGCCTGTACGAGGCATCCATCGCCCGGGGCACCGACGGCGGCCCGCTGGACGTCCGCGGGCTGGTACTGGACTTGGCGCGGCTGCGTGCCGAGAAAGCGGCCTTGCTGGGTTTCGCGAACTATGCCGAACTGGTGGTCGAGCGGCAGACGGCACCGGACTTCGCCGCCGTCGAGACCATGCTGAACCGCCTGGCGCCGGCGGCCGTCCGTAACGCCGACGCCGAGGCCGCCGCTCTGGCGGAGAATGCCGGTCACCCTCTGGAGGCGTGGGACTGGGCTTTCTACTCCGCCAAGGTGCGGCGCGAACGGTACGAGGTGGACGAACAGGCCTTGCGGCCGTATTTCGAGCTGGACCGGGTGCTCACGGAGGGTGTCTTCTTCGCGGCGGGCAGGCTCTACGGGCTGACGTTCCAGGAACGCAGCGACCTTGCCGGGTATCACCCGGACGTGCGGGTGTGGGAAGTCTTCGACGCCGACGGCACGGGCCTGGGCCTGTTCCTGGGCGACTACTACACCCGGGACACCAAGCGCGGCGGAGCCTGGATGAATTCCCTGGTGGAACAGTCGGCGCTGCCGGCTGCCAAGCCGGTGGTGATCAATACCTTGAACATCTCCAAGCCGCCGGCCGGGGAAGCAACGCTGCTGACCCTCGACGAGGTCCGCACCGTGTTCCATGAGTTCGGGCACGCCCTGCACGGGCTGCTCTCCGCCGTCACGTACCCGCGCTTCTCCGGACCGGAAGTGCCCCGGGACTTTGTCGAATACCCATCGCAGGTCAATGAAATGTGGATCATGTGGCCGGAGGTGCTGGCCAATTATGCCCGCCATTACCGCACCGGCGAGCCGCTCCCCCAGGACACTGTCGCCCGGCTGGAAGAATCCCGGCTCTGGGGCGAAGGCTTCGCCACCACCGAGTACCTTGGAGCGGCGCTGCTTGACCTTGCCTGGCACGTACTGGACGGGTCCGGCATCCCCGAGGATGTCCTCGCCTTCGAGGCGAAGGCCCTCGCCTCCGCCGGCGTGGCGCACCCGCTGATCCCGCCGCGTTACCGCACGGGGTACTTCCAGCACATCTTCGCCGGCGACGGTTACGCGGCCGGGTACTACTCCTACATCTGGAGCGAGGTCCTGGATGCGGACACTGTGGAATGGTTCAAGGAAAACGGCGGCCTCACCCGCGCCAACGGAGACACCTTCCGAGCAGAACTCCTCTCCCGCGGAAACAGCCGTGACCCACTGGATTCCTTCCGGGCCTTCCGGGGCCGCGACGCCGACATCACGCCCCTACTAAAGCGCCGAGGCCTCGAGTAACCAGCATTTCCCTTCTCCTTAGACAACGACGACGCCGGTCCCCACTAAAAGGTGAGGACCGGCGTCGTACGTGTTGGCGGTTCAATACGAATGACGGTGTGATCCGGCAGCGTGCGTAAAAGGGGCCCCGCGCCCCGGCTTCGCCGCGAAGCGGCCTAGCAGGGGCGCGGGGAATAGCACGCAGAGGATCAGCGCCGTTATTCGCCGTAAGGCGAAGGCTTACCAGCCGCGCTCTGCGAGGCGGTGCGGCTGGGGGATCTCGTCGACGTTGATGCCCACCATGGCTTCGCCCAGGCCCCGGGAGACCTTGGCGATGACGTCCGGGTCGTCATAGAAGGTGGTGGCCTTCACGACGGCGGCCGCGCGCTGCGCCGGGTTGCCGGACTTGAAGATACCGGAGCCGACGAACACGCCGTCAGCGCCCAGCTGCATCATCATCGCGGCGTCAGCCGGGGTGGCGATGCCGCCGGCGGTGAAGAGCACCACCGGGAGCTTGCCGGTGGCGGCGACTTCCTTGACCAGTTCGTACGGGGCCTGCAGTTCCTTGGCAGCAACGTACAGTTCGTCCTCGGGCAGGGCCGAGAGCTTGGCGATTTCGGCGCGGATCTGGCGCATGTGGCCGGTGGCGTTGGAGACGTCGCCGGTGCCGGCTTCGCCCTTGGAACGGATCATGGCCGCGCCCTCGTTGATGCGGCGCAGGGCCTCACCGAGGTTCGTGGCACCGCAGACGAAGGGAACGGTGAAGTTCCACTTGTCGATGTGGTTGATGTAGTCGGCCGGGGTCAGGACCTCGGACTCGTCGATGTAGTCCACACCCAGGGACTGCAGCACCTGGGCTTCGACGAAGTGGCCGATGCGGGCCTTGGCCATGACCGGGATGGACACGGCTTCGATGATCTGATCGATCATGTCCGGATCGGACATGCGGGACACGCCGCCCTGGGCGCGGATGTCAGCGGGAACACGCTCGAGGGCCATGACCGCCACGGCACCGGCATCCTCGGCGATGCGGGCCTGCTCGACGTTGACAACGTCCATGATGACGCCGCCCTTGAGCATCTCAGCCATGCCCCGCTTCACGCGGCTGCTGCCCGTCACGGACGCTGCGGACGAGCCGGCTTCGTTGCTTACATCTGGTGTAGACACAAAAACCCCTATGGGTAGATAGAAGACCTTCTGCCCGGGCGCATGCGGACGGGAACCTCTCACGCGCGCCGGATTTCCAGGTCGTTTTGACCAAGTACTTCCATACTAGTCCCCTGCGGAGGGGCGCTTGCACTTCGTGACCCGGCGCCGGAAGGGCCGCCTGCCGGCCACTGTTCGGAACGGCGGCGAGGGTCCGCTCAGGCGGAGGCGCCGCCGTCGACCGCTGCCAGGGACTGCCGGCGGACGGCCGCCATCCGCTGCACTACTGTGATGGCGGTGGCGACGGCGAGGGCCACGAGGGTCACGAACAGGACCACAGGCGGCAGGCCGAGCCCGGTGAGGCCGGTAACCATGAGGACCGAGATGAGCCGCTCGGCGCGTTCGGCGATGCCCACGTTGGCGCGGAAGCCGAGGGATTCCGCCTTTGCCCGGGCATAGGAGACCACCATGCCGAGCACCAGGCAGGCGAGGGACGCCAGGGCAATCGGCCGGTCGGCGCCGCCGGTGAAGAACCAGATCGAGACGCCCGCGAAGATCGCGCCGTCGGCGATGCGGTCCAGCGTGGAGTCGAGGAAGTTCCCCCAAGTGCCGCTGCGGTGCAGTTGGCGGGCCATGATTCCGTCAACGACATCGGACAGCGCGAAGACAGCGATCAGCAGGGAGCCCCACCAGAGCTCACCGACCGGGTAGAGCGCCAGGGCGCCCAGCACGACGCCGGCGGTGCCGACGATGGTCACGGTGTCCGGGGAGACGCCGCGGCTGAGGAGGAAGCGGGCTATGGGCGCGAAGAGCGCGGTGAAGAAACCGCGGGCGTGCCTATTGAGCATCCGTCTCCCCCGGCCAGGCGTCGGCCACCTGCTGCCTGACTTCGTCGAGCGTCTGGGTGATGGCCTTGGTCTGGGCGATGATCGGGAAGAAGTTGCCGTCCCCACCCCAGCGCGGAACCACGTGCTGGTGCAGGTGCGCCGCGATTCCGGCACCCCCCGTGACCCCTTGGTTCATGCCCAGGTTGAAGCCGCTGGGGTTGGCCACCTTCCGCAGGACCCGCATGGCGGTCTGCGTGAGTTCGGCCATTTCCGCGGTTTCCTCGGCCGTGATGTCCGTGTAGTCGGGCACATGCCGGTAGGGGCAGACCAGCAGGTGGCCGGGGTTGTAGGGGAAGAGGTTGAGCACCACGAAGCAGGTCCTGCCGCGGTACACGATCAGCGATTCCTCGTCGCTGCGGGCCGGCGCCACGCAAAAGGGGCAGTCATTCTGGTTCTTGAACTGCTGCTGACCGCCTTTGATGTAGGCCATGCGGTGCGGAGTCCACAGGCGCTGGAAGGCGTCGGGAACGCCTGCCAGGCCGAAGTCATCGGTAACTTCGGCATCGCCGGGGTATTCAGGGCTCACGCCTGTGTCCTCCTGCACTGTTCTCCTGACGCGGACGCTGGCTGCCCGTCAGCTCTCGCGGTTCTTGACGGCGTCGACGATCCGGCGGACTGCCTCGGCGACCGGTACGCCGTTGTCCTGGCTGCCGTCGCGGAAGCGGAACGACACGGCCCCGGCTTCAGCATCCTCGCCGCCGGCGATCAGGACGAAGGGGATCTTGTCCTTGCTTGCGGTGCGGATCTTCTTCGGGAAGCGGTCCGAGGAAATGTCCACCTCGGCGCGGATGCCCGCCGCCTTGAGCTGGTCCACGACGTCGAACATGTAATCGTTGAACGCCTCGGCAACCGGAATGCCGACCACCTGGACCGGAGCGAGCCAGGCCGGGAAGGCGCCGGCGTAGTGCTCTGTGAGCACGCCCATGAAACGCTCCACCGATCCGAAGAGCGCACGGTGGATCATGACCGGGCGCTGGCGGGTGCCGTCGGCTGCCTGGTACTCGAGTTCGAAGCGCTCGGGCAGGTTGAAATCCAGCTGGATGGTGGACATCTGCCAGGTCCGGCCCAGGGCGTCCTTTGCCTGCACGGAGATCTTCGGGCCGTAGAACGCCGCTCCGCCCGGATCCGGGACGAGCTCCAGCCCGGAGGCCTCGGCCACCTCCGCCAGGGTGCGGGTTGCCTCTTCCCAGATGGCGTCGTCACCGACGAACTTGTCCTCGTTCCTGGTGGACAGTTCCAGGTAGAAGTCGTCCAGCCCGTAGTCCTTCAGCAGGCCCAGGACGAAGTTCAGGGTGGAGGTGAGCTCATCCTTCATCTGCTCTTTGGTGCAGTAGATGTGGGCGTCGTCCTGTGTCATGCCACGGACACGGGTCAGGCCGTGCACCACGCCGGACTTCTCGTAACGGTAGACGGACCCGAACTCGAAGAGCCGCAGGGGCAGCTCGCGGTAGGAACGTCCGCGCGAGCGGAAGATGAGGTTGTGCATTGGGCAGTTCATCGGCTTCAGGTAGTAGTCCTGGCCGGGCTTGCGCACGGTGCCGTCCTCGTTGAGTTCGGCATCGATGTGCATCGCCGGGAACATGCCGTCGCGGTACCAGTCAAGGTGACCGGAAACCTCGTAGAGGTGTCCCTTGGTGATGTGCGGCGTGAAGACGAACTCGTAGCCGGCATCCACGTGGCGCTGCCGGGAGTAGTCCTCCATGGCCTTACGGATGATGCCGCCCTTGGGGTGGAACACGGGCAGGCCGGAGCCCAGTTCGTCCGGGAAGGAGAACAGGTCCAGTTCCGCGCCGAGCTTGCGGTGGTCGCGGCGCTCGGCCTCGGCGATGCGCTCCTGGTAGGCCTTGAGGGCATCCTTGGTGGGCCAGGCGGTGCCGTAAATACGCTGCAGCTGCTGGTTGTTCTGGTTGCCCAGCCAGTATGCCGCCGAGGAACGGGTGAGCGCGAAGGCGTTGGAGATGAGCTTGGTGTTGGGCAGGTGCGGGCCGCGGCAGAGGTCGCACCACACGGTGTCGCCACTCTTGCGGTCCACGTTGTCGTAGATGGTGATGTCTCCGGCACCGACCTCGACGTTGACGCCCTCGCCGGCGTCGGAGGCGTCATTCTTCTTGCCGAGCAGCTCGAGCTTGTAGGGCTCGTCCTTCATCGCTTCGCGGGCCTCGTCCTCATCGACCACGCGGCGCACGAACTTCTGGTTCTGGTTGATGATCTTCTGCATCATCTTTTCGAGGGTGCGCAGGTCCTCCGGGGTGAAGGGTTCGGCAACGTCGAAGTCGAAGTAGAAACCGTCGGTGATGTACGGGCCGATGCCGAGCTTGGCGTCGGGGCGCAGCTGTTGCACGGCCTGCGCCATGACGTGGGCGGTGGAGTGCCGGAGGACGTTGAGTCCGTCCGGGGAGCCGATGGTGACGCCTTCGATGTCTGCGCCTTCGGGCAGCACCTGGTCCAGGTCCTTGAGTTCACCGTTGACCCGGGCGACGACGACGTCGCGCCGTTCGAAGAAGAGTTCCGCCCCGGTAGTCCCCTCCGTCACCTTGGTCTCTTCGCCATCGACGATGAGGGTGATCTGCTGGGCATCTGACACGGGGTCTCCTATTCATTGTTGAGGCTTCATAGCTTGTGGCGTACGGGGACCACAGCCAGCCACCGTCCATCGTATCGGTTTGGCCGAGGGCGTCCAAAGCTGCCGGGCGGGGCCCCGCGCCGCGGTCCGGGCCGGCTGCCGGAAACCGGATCCGGAACTCTTTTGGGGGTGGACTGCGGGGAGGCCGGGGAGCAGGATTGTGGCATGAGTACCCACGACGCATTCCTGAAGCAGGCAAGCATCACGGCAACCGAGGCCACGCTGGTGGCCAGTTTTGAAATAGACGGCAGTATTCCGGCCTCGGGCGCATATGTAGTGGGCCTCATGGCCGCCAGCCCGGACTACTCCTCGCAGCGCAGGCTCGGCGTCGAATTCATGAACGGCGAAGCGATCGCGTTTTTCGCCTTCAACCATGACCAGGGCACCGAGGAAAACTTCGACCTCAAGGACGTTTGGCACACCAGCAACACGATCACTGCCAACTTCCCGATTTCGGCCATCAACGGCTTGGGCAAGGGCCATGTGATCACCGCGTTCAGCGAAGCGGACGGCCGGGAGTTCCAGTCCGGCGTTCCCGTCACCGAAAGCCTCTGAAACGCCAGGGCCTGCTGCCCGGACGTCATGTGACGTCCGGCGCCTTCCGTTGCGCAGGGGAATAGCCGCTCCCGGGGTACCGTTGATCCGACTGGTTCATAACAAAACGGCGACAGGAGCACTCTGTGGACTTCACCCCCGATTCCGGCACGATCACCATGTTTTCGACCACTTGGTGCGGCTACTGCAAGCGGCTGAAGAAGCAGTTGGATGTCCAAGGCATCGGCTACACCGAGATCAACATCGAAGAGGTCGACGGCACTGCCGAAATCGTGGAGCAGATCAACGGTGGCAATCGCACCGTTCCCACGGTCCTGTTCCCGGACGGCTCCGCTGCCACCAACCCGTCTGCCGCCGAAATCGTGGAGCGCCTCGCAGCCTAAGCGGTTCCAACCGCCCCGGTACTGGCCGGAGTGGCACGAACCGGGGCGGCAGCCGCCTCCAGCCGTATGATCACGGATTTCGACGCCGGGGTGTTACTTCCCTCGGCCGTCGAGTCCAGCGGCACCAGGACATTCGCTTCGGGGTAATAGGCGGTGGCGCACCCGCGCGCACTCGGGTAGGCAACCAGGCGCAGTTGACGCAAAACCCGGTCGACGCCGTCGGCCCCTTCGCTGTGGACGTCCACGTAGCCGCCGTCCGCGAGCCCAAGGTCCGCGAGGTCCTGCGGGTGGACGAAAAGCACCATCCGCCCCTTCTTAACCCCCCGGTACCTGTCGTTCATGCTGTACGTGGTGGTGTTGAACTGGTCATGGGAGCGCACGGTCTGCAGGAGCAGGCGCCCGGCCGGAATATGGATCGTCTCGAGCTCGTTCACCGTGAACATGGCTTTGCCGCTGGCGGTGGGGAAAGTCCGGGAGTCCCGCGGCCCGTGTGGCAGGACGAAGCCGTCCCGGGTCCGGGTCCGGGCGTTGAAGTTCTCGAAGCCCGGTACGACATGCGAAATGTGGTCCCGGATGCGGTCGTAGTTCGCGCTGAGGCCTTCCCAGTCAACGGGGACCTTGCTGCCGAGCACGGCGCGTGCCAGTCCACAAACGATCGCCACTTCGGACCTGGCGTTGGCCGGGACCGGCTCCAAATTCCCTTCCGAACGGTGCACCGCGCACACTGTGTCCTCCACGGTGACGAACTGCGGCCCCGAGGCCTGCCTGTCGATCTCGGTGCGTCCCAGGGTGGGAAGGATCAGTGCCTGTGCGCCGGTCACCGCATGTGAGCGGTTGAGTTTGGTGGAGATCTGCACGCTGAGCCGGGTCCTGCGCACCGCGGCTTCAGCGGCTTCGGTATCGGAGATGGCGTGCACCAGGTTTCCGCCGAGCGCGACGAGCACCTTGATGCCGCCGTCCCTCATGCCCCTGATGCTGTCCACGGCATCGACGCCGTCCGCCCGGGGCGGCTCGAAAGCGAACTCGCGCTGCAGCGCGTCGTGGAACCACGGCGGCATCTTCTCCCAGATGCCCATCGTCCGGTCGCCTTGGACGTTGCTGTGCCCCCGGATGGGCGAGGGCCCCGCGCCTGCCTTGCCGATGTTCCCGCGCAGGAGCAGCAGGTTGATGATCTCCTTGATCGTGGCGACGGCTTTGCGGTGCTGGGTCAGCCCCATGGCCCAGGTGATGATGACGCGCCGGGCGTCCAGGTACCGTTGCGCGAGTTCGTCGATCTCGGCCGTACTGAGGCCGGTCGCTGCCAGTACTTCCCGTTCATCGAGGTTTTCCAGGTGCGCCCGGAACGCTTCCAGGCCTTGGCAATGCTTCCCGATGAAATCGTGGTCCAGGACCGTTCCGGGGGCAGCTTTTTCGGCGTCGAACATCCGCTTGGACAGCGCCTGCAGCAGGGCCATGTCGCCGGCCAGCCGGATTTGCAGGAACTGGTCGGCGAGGTCGGTCCCTCGGCCCACCAGGCCACGTACGGTCTGCGGATTCCTGAAGTTGATCAGTCCGGCCTCCGGGAGCGGATTGACGGCCACAATCGCAGCGCCGGCCTGTTTGGCCTCCTCCAAGGCCGTGAGCATCCGGGGGTGGCAGGTTCCCGGATTCTGTCCCATGACGATGATCAGCCCGGCTTTCGCGAAGTCGGCGTAGCTGACCGCGGATTTGCCGACCCCGATGGTTTCCGTCATCGCCAGGCCGGACGATTCATGGCACATGTTGGAGCAATCCGGCAGGTTGTTGGTGCCGAAGGCGCGGGCGAAGAGCTGGTAGACGAAGGCGGCTTCGTTGCTGGTGCGGCCGCTTGTGTAGAAGGCTGCTTCGTTGGGGTAATCCAAGGCATTCAGTTCGCGGGCGATGATCCGGAACGCCTCGTCCCACGTGACGGGGTGGTAGTGCCCGGAGCCTTCCGGCTTGTAGACGGGCTCTGTCAGCCGGCCCTGCTGTCCAAGCCAGTACTCCGTGCGGGAGGCGAGGGATCCGACGTCGTTCACGTCCCAGAAGGCCGTGGGGACGGTGAGCATGCCGGCCTCCCAGCCGACTGCCTTGGCACCGTTCTCGCAGAATTCCGCCGCTTTCCGGTGCGCCGGATCCGGCCAGGCGCAGCCCATGCAGTCGTAGCCGTCTTTCTGGTTGACGGCCCGCAGGGCCTTCCATGCGCGGCCGACGCCCATTTCGCCCGCAGCGCGGTGCACCGTTTCGGCGATGCTGGGCAGCCCTGCTGCCGAACGCTCCGGAGCGGCGACAGAGAGCCGCGCGTCGGAATCTTGGACTTCCGGTGCTTTCCGTTCCACCGGTGCACCACCTCCCTCGCCGGGAAGACCAGGGGAATCGCTCGTTCCGCACCAAGCCTAGACCCGGCACCGGCCGGCGACAACGCCCGGGCCGCCCGCAGCGTCCAGGTGGCGCGTCAGCCCAGCAGCGTCCGGAAGTCGCCGTCGCGCAGTTCGGCGTGCTCCGCGTACACCTTGATGATGGCGTCCTCGACGGCCGGGACATCCACCCCGGGCAGGAGGTCGTCCGCGGCGCCCGCGGTGGCAGGATCCCAGTCGAGGCCAAGCGCCTCGTAGCTCGCCGTCAGGACCTCCCGGATCGGCGCCGAATCCTGGACCACCACCACCGAACTGAACAACCACGCACCGGAGACCACGCGCTGGGCGGTGCCGATCAGCTTCACCCGGTGGGCCGGAAACTCGGTGTCAACACCGTGCACGCTGAACTCGCCGGGGCAGTACTCCCCCGGGATCTCGCCGACGGCGGCATGGACTCCGACGCTGCGCAGCGCAGTCGCCAGCATCTCCCCGAAGTACCCGAAACGCGCCTTCGCTCCGGCGATCGCGTCATGGTGCGGTTCGACGTGGTCCACCACGAGGGTGCCCCGGTGGTAGGCCGCGGCCCGACCTCCGGCCTTGCGCACCAGCGGCTCGAAGCCGAGCTCCCGGCAGGCCTGCGAGGCGCACTCGAAGCCGAGCAGTTTGGCGTCCCGCTGTCCGAAGGCGACGGTCGGCTCCGGACGGTACAGCCTGAGGGTAGGCTCCAGCTGCCCGCGGCGGGCGCGGTTCAGCAATTCGATGCCGAAATCGAGGTCTTGGGCGGCACCCAGGGATTCGCCCTGCCGCATGACGGTCAGGGTTCCGGCGTAGCCGCTTGCCGGGGCGGCCATCAGCTGCGCCTCAGGGTCAGGATCTGTTCGGCCCTGCCGAAGGGGCCTTCGAGGTCATGAAGCACCGTGGATGTCAGGCCGATCCCGTCCGTGCCGAAGGACACCTTGTTGTCCAACCCGAGCCACTCCCCTGCGGGTTCCCGGTACATGTGGATCTGCAGGTCGAGGTTCGGGAACAGATAGCTGTTCTTGCCGGGCGAGACGCGCGCGGCGATCCCGTTCGCGGTGTCCACGAGGCCGATGAGGCGGGCGAAGTCGCGGCTGTCTCCGGCGTCGGTCAGCGGCACATCGGTGTGGATCCAGACCTTGCCGGATCCTGCTCGGTGGCCTTCGGCGATGCGCATCTCGAGGGAGCGGATGTAGCCGCCTGGCCACACGCTGGCGCCGTCCCAGGGCTTGCATTCGTCGGGCGGGGGCATGGTTTCGTCTTCGATGGCGGCCACGGCGCTGGAGTCACTGGTGGCCATCCGCCAGGCAGTGGCGCGGATGGCGGTCCGTCCTGCGGCGGTGAGTTCGGCCTGTATCAGTTCGATGGTCCGGCCGGGGCGCAGTGTGGTGCTGGCGATCGCGAATTCGCCGCCCGGAATCAGGCCCAGGATCTCGTAGCTGATGCGGGCGATCCGCATGTCGTCGCGGGGTTCGTGGCGAAGAAGTGCCTCGGCGAGGATTCCCGAGGCCGGCGCCATGTGCTGTTCATGGGGGTTCCAGGCTCCTTGGACGTGGATCGTGGAACGGTAGCGGCCGCCACCGAGGGACTGGTAGTAGAAGTTGCCTTCCGCGAGTTCAGGAAGCTCAGTACTCACGCATGCCCTTTCAGCGCCCGGTTACGGGATCCTCGTCGTTGCTGGAACTCAGACCACTGTATCCCCTGCGGAGGGGGCATCTGCCGCCAGTGCGGACCGGCGCCGCCGGCGCACAAGCAGTACCACCAGCACACCACAAGCGATGGCCAGGAAGAGCAGGCCGGTGAGGGGTGAAACGGCCGCAAGGGCCAGCCAGGCGTCGATCGCTGCGAAGCCGATCGTCGCGTAGAGCAGCGCCCACGCCGCGGAGCCGACGACGGCGGCCGGGAGGTAGCGGCGCAGGGGCATCACGGCAGCGCCGGCGGCGAAGTTGATGGCCGTCTGGACTCCCACCGTGAGGAAGGACAGCACGACGGCGAACGGTCCCCAGCGCTGGATGAGCGCCTGGGCTTTGGCTGCCTTTGAGGTGTGGAAACGGGCGGCGAAACGGCTCCGTTCGACGCCGGCCGCGGCCCCCCTGCCCAGCCAGTACGTGACGTTGACGCGGATCATCACGATGCCGAACAAGATAGCCAGTGCCATGCCGAACGGCAGCTTCAGAATGTCGTCCATGCTCCGGCCTCCCAGCCAATCACGCGCCTCGATCCGCGCTTCGGTACCCCCGTTGACCGCGTGATGAGCCGGGCCTAACCTGAGGTTCCAGGACAAAGGAGTCACCATGAAACGCCTTGCTGCCATCCTCGCGGCGCTCGTATTGCTTCCTCTGACTGCTCCCCCGGCCGGGGCCCAGCCCAACATCTACCACACCATTTACAACAGTCACGGTTCGGCGAACCTGGACCAGACAAACGGCTGTGAGCGGGTGGAAATCTTTCTCTCTTCCAGTGTCGCAGCTTTTGCAAGCCAGCCGGGACCGGTCAACAAGCAAGGGCTCACAGGAGTCTTCGTGCGGGTTTCTGACGCATGCGCCGGCATTGCTGCGGCCGCGGCTCCAGGCGGTTCGGTGCTGTTCCAGGCTGACGGCCAGAACTTCGCACCGCTGGTCACCGACCCCCGCCTCGAATCGGCATCCATCGCCACGGAACTGGCCGGCACCGATGGCGACGGCAACCCGGTGACGATCCGTGTCGCGGCCTCGTGGACCGGCGTCGGGCCCTTGGAACACAGCACGGTAAACACCCATGATCATTTCCCCGACGTCGGCAACGTCAGCGCGACCGACAACAACCTCCGCAGGGCCGCCGTGGCGACGCTGCACGTCGAGGCAGGACCCTATTCGATCTCCGGAACGGATTCGAATGCGGTGCTGGAACGGGTGAAGTCACGGTGTGTGGAGGTGGCCCGGCCGGGAGTGGAAGAATTTTTCCCCTGCTTCGGATTCCCCGGCTAAGCCACGGAAAGCTGCTAACTTGGGCGAAGGGACAATTCGCTGTTGCCACTCCAAGGAGGTCTTCTTCTGATCCGGGTAATCAGCTACAACCTCCGCAAGCACAGGGCAAGCAATGAGTTGCACCAGCTCGCCCACGAGTTCGATCTCGACGCGCTATGCCTGCAGGAGTGCGACGCCGCCGACCTTCCCGCGGGGCTCGGTCCGCTGCGCTTGGCCGACTCCACCAAGGGAAACCGCCTGGGCTTGGCCATCTACTACCGCCCCGAACGCTTCAACCCGCTGGAGAGCAGGTCCTTCGCGCTGCAGAAATCCATCCACGACCGGGTCCTGGCACCCGCGCACGAACGGTTGCTCGGCACCAGGATGACCGACCACACCACCGGGCACGAACTGGTGATCGGGTCCTTCCACGCCGCGCCCCTCACGGCATCGAACTCGTTGCGCCGCAAGCAGATCCACGCCGCCCACTCCGAGTTGATGGCCATGGGCGACGACCTCATGACCCTCATGGTCGGCGACTTCAACTACCCGTTCTTCACGGACAAGCTGCACGCGCACGTCAAGAACTCCGGCTACTCGGTGTCCCTGAGCGACCGGAAGACCTACCTCCGGTACAAGGTCTTCCGCGGCCACTTCGACTTTGCCACGTCCCTTGGACTGGACATCAGCAAGGTGGAGACCCTCCCGCAGGGCAAGTCTGACCACCTGCCGATCATGGTCACCGCAAAATACGGGCGGGAACCGGCAGTCCTGGCGGGCTAGCGGCGGTCAGCTGCCGGTTTTGCGCTCGACGGCGAAATCGCCGCCGGGATAGAGCATCGTTTCGTGCCCGTCATCGAAGCGCACGAAATAGGGCGGAGCCCCGTTCTCGCCCTTCACTTCGAGAATCTCCCCGTGACGATCGGTCGATCCTACGGTCCTGCCCCGGATGATGATCCGGTCTCCCTGGGAAGCCTCCACGGCAACCACCTCCGTACATCAGCGTAGAAGCCTCCGGGCGCCGAGGGAATGGGATCCGGCCTACAGAAACCGGGTGGCCAGCTCCGACGGCATCCGCCGGCAATGAATGTCGGTGGTGCGCGTTAGTTTCCGGATGAACCCGATTCCCCGGAATTCCACCCGGGAATCCTCGGAAGGCTGGGGCAGCAAGGTCGTCACCCGGCTCTCCGCCGATGTGCGCGCTGCGTACCCCGACGCCAAGGGTTTCTCGCCCCGAACCTGCGCTACATGAAGTCCTTCGCCCAAGCCTGGCCCGATTTCCCGATGTTGCAACAGCCCGTTGCAACATTGCCGTGGGGGCACAATCTGGTCCTCAGCGGGCCTTGGCCGAAGGTTGGTCCGCAGTGCCCTGGCTTTGCAGACCGACAGTAGGGCACACGACCGCGCGGGCAAGGCCGTCACCAACTTCAAGGACACCCTGCCCCCGCCCGGTTCGGACCTGGCCCTGCAATCCTTCAATGACCCGTATGTCGTCGATTTCGTGGCGATGACCGGAGGGCGGGATGAGCCGGACCTGGAACACCAATTCGTGGTGCATGTCGAGAGGTTCCTGCTCAAGCTTGGCCGCGGCTTCGCCTTCGTTGGCCGCCAGGTGCGGCTCACGGTCGATGGCGAGGAGTTCTATGCCGACTTGCTCGACAACGTCAAGCTTGCGCTGCTTTGTGGGCGTTGAGCTCAAGGCCACCGCCTTCAAACCCGAATACCTTGGCCAGATCAACTTGTACATGTCCGCCGTCGATGACCTGCTGGGGCATCCGGACGACCAGCCGACCATCGGATTGCTGCTGTGCCGGACCAAGAACAACGTGGTGGCCGAATATGCGCTCCGGGGGTTCAGGCAAACCGATCGGTGTCGCAGAATGGGAAGCCGAAATCGTGGCCTCGCTTCCTGAAGAGTTTGCCTCCACGCTGCCCAGCATCACCACCTTGTTGGAATCCGAACTCCGCCAGCGGGCTCCGGGCCAGGGGATGGCGACATGACGAGCTAGGTAGGTAGGCTGGTCTACCTACCTAGGAGACGGGAGTCCCGATCATGCCCGCAACAAAGCAGGACCTTCCCGCAAGGCCGCAGCCGCGCAAACCCGCACGCGATGCCCTGCTGCGTGCTGCGGCCCGGCTGTTTTATGCCGACGGGCTCGCCGGGACCGGCATTGACGCCATCACTGCGGAAGCCGGCGTGGCCAGGAAGAGCCTCTACAACAACTTCGCATCCAAGGCCGAACTGGTCGGCGCCTACCTGGAGGCCAGGCATGCTGAATGGCTTGAGCTCTACCGCGTGCGGCTCGAAGGCGCAGCCGATGCCAAGGAACGCATGCTGGCCGTTTTCGATGCATACGCGGACCATGCGGAGATGGCCTACGAGCACGGCTTCCGCGGCTGCGGGCTTCTCAACGCCGCCGCCGAACTGCCCGCACGCGATCCCGGCAGGGAAGCTGTCCGCCGCCACAAGGAAGAGGTTGAGGCTTTGCTGTCCGAGCACCTCGCGGAACTCCTCCCTGACGCCGGACACGTCGCGCCGATGGCCCGCCACCTGGCATTCCTGCTTGAAGGGGCGATGGCACGCGCGGGACTCGAAGGAAACGACCGGTGCATCCAGGAAGCGCGCCGGATCGCCGCGGAGCTGGTCGGCTCATGACGAAAACCACGGCAGCCGCAGGGCGCGGATGGGGTGCCCTGGCGATCCTGTTTTCGTCCATCCTGTGGGGCACTACCGGAACCGCAGCCAGCTTTGCCCCCGGGGTTGGCTCTTTCGCGATCGGAGCGGCGGCGATGGGCATCGGCGGCCTGCTCCAAGCCGCAATCGCCGTCCGGCCCATCAATGCCTGCCGGCCCGCACTGGCCCGCCGCCGGCCCGTTATCGCCGTCGGCGCAGTTGCCGTCGCGGTCTACCCGCTCGCCTTCTACTCCTCGATGCGGCTGGCCGGAGTGGCAATCGGAACTGTCGTTTCACTGGGTTCGGCTCCACTCATGTCCGCCGTCATCGAACGCATCATGGACAAGCACCCTTTTAGCTCCCGCTGGGCCCTCGGCACAGCGTTTGGGCTGTGCGGCGCCTTGTTCTTGTGCCTCGCCGGCCCCGTCCACGCAGGGTCCGGCCCCGAAATCTCCGGCTGGGCCATGAGCCTTGGCATCGGCCTTGGGTTGCTCGCCGGCCTCAGTTACGCCGTCTATTCCTGGGCGGCCCACCGGCTGATTGACATGGGGATCCCGTCAACGGCGGCCATGGGTTCGGTCTTCGGCGCCGGAGGCCTGCTGCTGGCGCCCGTGCTTGCTGTCACCGGCGCCCCGTTCCTGGATTCGTGGCAGAACTTCGCGGTGGGCGCCTACATGGCGGCAGTACCCATGTTCGCCGGATATGTCCTCTTCGGCTGGGGTCTTGCGCGGGTCGGCGCCGGGACCGCCACGACCCTGACCTTGTCCGAGATCGTCGTGGCCGCTGCGCTGGCCGTGCTGGTGGTGGGCGAGCAGTTGTCCGCACTGGCCTGGACCGGCGCTGCGCTCATCACGGGCAGCCTCTTCATCCTGACGCTACCCGTCTCCCCCCGCCGGCGCGCCGGAAATTACGCGGCCGACGGCGGGACGCACGTCCCGGAGCCTGCACCCCACCGCTGAACTGCGGCTGCCCCGAAAGCCCGCCCGCCGCCGTCGGGCGTTTCACCGATCTGTATCCCGGCGTACCCTGAAGCTACCCTGCGGTTCGGAGAGAACATATGCATTCACGCCCATCGCACACCACCCGAAAGCACAAGCGCAGCTGGCTGTCCGCCGCTGCCGTCGGCGCAGTCCTCCTGTTCGCCGTCATGGCCTGGCGCAGCCTGCGGATGCCGGAACCACGGCCCCGGCGGGACTCCTGAAGCTTTCCCGCAGCGATCCTCCTGATAGCAAGCAGCCTTTCGCAGAATTAGTAAGCATGCTTATAATCGGTCTTGGGTGCAGAAAGCACCGATTGCTGAAAGCGACCATAGGAGAAACCCCATGGGACTGGATGACAAGATCAGGAACAGCGCCGAAGAAGCCGCCGGCAAGGTCAAGGAGAAGGCCGGCGAAGCTACGGACAACGAACAGCTCGAAGCTGAAGGCCAGGCCGATCAGGTGAAGGCGAACGTGAAGCAGGCCGGGGAAAAGGTCAAGGACGCGGCGAAGGACGCCACGGACTCGCTCAAGCGGGACTGACGTCCACACAGGGCCACGTCCCGCTTTACCGGGAACGCAAGCGGCCGTTCCCCATACGAAAGGAAGCACCCGTCATGAACACTCTGTTGGTGATCGCGGGCGTCATCGCGATCGTTTTGTTGCTCGTTGGAGGAATCAACCAAGCCCTCAGTTTCCTCCTGTGGGTCGGCCTGATCTTGCTGGTCCTCGCCGTGCTCGGCTGGATCCTCGGCCGCTCCAGGGGTAGCCGGGTACCCTAGCGGGGCAGGCGTGCGCGCGTTCCGCGGCATCCTCGGGATCCTGGTCATTCTATGGCTGGTCTCGGGGATCGTCGCGACAGCCCAACGGGGATATTTCAGGGAACCGCCGGAACGGTGTTCACAGGCGGCGACCATTGCGGTGGTCATCGTGGCCGGTCCCCTGAACTACCTCGGCCTGAATCCCCGGGTGGGGTGCGAACTGCCGCAGCCCTCGCCCTGACCGGCACCATCCGTTCCCGGGAAAGCTGAGGAACGTTCTTGAATTCCCCCACTCAAGCAAGACCGGTTCTACCGGCGCCAGGACGGCCAGGCGGACGGATAGCGTCCGCCGCCGTCCTGCTCTTCGCCCTCGGCCAAGCCCTCAGCGGCTGTTCGGCTCCCCAGGGCCAGGTGGCGGCTACGGCCGTCAACCAAGGCTCGTCCGCCGTCGGCACCAGTGTCCTCGCACTCGACCTCCTCGCACGGGAGCGGGCCGGAACTCCTGCGGTCGGGACCAGCCTTGAAGACATGGCAGGTGAACTCGAGGATGCCCGCAAAGGGCTCTTGGACAGCGTGCCCGCCACGGCCGCGGAGCGCGGCCTGCATCGCGAGGTGATCAGTGCCCTCGTACGCGCGGAGGCCGCGTTGGGCCTCGCCCGGCAGGCCTTGGCTGCAAAGGACTCCCGTGGCGACACAGCGGACACCCCTGGGTTCCGCGCCGCGCAGACGGCACTGGCAGCTTCGGCGAAGGAGCTCAAGGGACTGCGCCAACGCCTGGGGACCGGACGGTGAAGCGCCTCCTCGGCGTCGCCCTCGGGATCCTGACGGCGATCGGCGGATTCGTCGACATCGGCGACCTGGTGACGAACGCCGTCGTCGGCTCGCGTTTCGGCATGTCGCTGATCTGGGTGGTAGGCGTCGGAGTGGTGGGCATCTGCCTGTTCGCGGACATGTCCGGCCGGGTGGCCGCCGTGTCCGGGCGGGCCACCTTCGAAGTCATCCGTGAACGGCTGGGCCCGCGCGCAGGCCTGGCCAACCTTGGGGCTTCCTTCTTCATCAACCTCATGACCGTGACAGCCGAAGTCGGCGGCATCGCCCTGGCCCTGCAACTGGTCACGAGCATCCACTATCTGCTGTGGATTCCGTTGGCGGCCTTCGCGGTGTGGCTGGTGATCTGGCGGGTCCGGTTCAAGATCATGGAGAATGTCGCCGGGCTGCTCGGCCTTTGCCTGGTCGTATTTGGCGTTGCCCTGTTCCTGCTTCAACCGGACTGGGGACAGCTGGCCGGCCAGGCACTATCCCCCGCCGTCCCGCAGACGGAAAACGCGGCGGTGTACTGGTTCTATGCGGTGGGCCTGTTCGGCGCGGCCATGACGCCATATGAGGTGTTCTTCTTCTCCTCGGGGGCGGTCGAGGAAGGCTGGAAGCGCAAGGACCTCATCCAGTCACGGATCAACGTGCTGGCCGGCTTCCCGCTGGGCGGATTGCTCTCGGTCGCGATCGCGGGGTGCGCCGCCGTCGTGCTGATGCCGGCGGGCGTGGAGGTGACGTCACTGTCGCAGATCGTTCTTCCGGTGGCCGACGCCGGCGGGAAGCTGGCCCTGGCCTTCGCCCTCGTCGGCATCCTGGCGGCGACATTCGGAGCCGCGCTGGAAACCACCCTCTCCAGCGGCTACACGCTCGCACAGTTCTTCGGCTGGTCCTGGGGAAAGTTCCGCAGCCCAGGGCGCGCCGCACGCTTCCACCTCTCGATGATCGTGTGCCTGCTCGTAGCACTGGGGGTGCTGGCCACCGGCGCGGATCCGATCCTGATCACCGAATACTCGGTGGTCTTCTCTGCGGTCGCACTTCCCCTGACCTACCTGCCGATCCTGATCGTCGCCAATGACCCGCAATACATGGGATCGGACGTCAACAGCCGTGGGATCAACGTGGCAGCCAATGTCTACCTGCTGATCATCCTCGCCGCATCCCTCGGCGCAATTCCCCTCATGATCGTCACCGGGGCCGGAGCATGAACAGAGCGCAGAACGCACCCGTCCACCTCAAGCCCGCGCCGCCTGCCGCAGGCCGTGTCCTGGATGCCCAGCTCCACCTGCTGGACCGCCAGGTGATCGACGCCGAGGGCCTGCCCGTCACCACCGTCGACGATCTCGAACTGGAGGGAGTCGAAGCCGACAGCCCGATGACCGCGGGCGACCCGCCGCCGGTGATTTCAGCCCTCCTCACCGGACCGGTCCTCGGCACGCGGATCTTCGGCGGGCGTCCGCCGTCGAGCCGGCTGATCCGGCTGCCGTGGAAGGACGTGTCCGCCGTCGACGTCGCGATCAAGCTGGGCGTCCGCAGCGAGGGCCTCGACGCGGGTTGGGTGGAGCGGTGGATCCGGGACAAGATCATCATGCGGATACCGGGAGGAAAGCATGATCCTCACTGACGTCCTCGGCTCACGCGTAACCAGTTCCGACGGACGCTACCTGGGGCGCGTAGCCGACGCACGGTTCGTCCTCGACCAGCCGCCACCCGGGCAGCTGTTGGCCGGGGCCCGCCTGCTGGGCCTGATTGTCAGCCCGCACTCGGCCGGGTCCTTCATGGGCTATGAACGCAACAGCGTCAACCGGCCCTGGCCGTGGGCCCAGCTCCTGAAGTGGTGGCACCGGGGGTCGTTCCTCGTCCTGTGGGAGGACATCGAGGTGATGGGACCGGAGACAGTGACCCTTCGTGAAGGGTTCAGCGCCTACGACCCAGGACTGGACGGAACCGGCACGGCATAGCCGCACCGGTTCCTCCGCTCCTGCATCGCAGGGCTACTCATCCGGCGCACGGATCGCGATATCGGGGTCGTTGCCTTCCGTTTCGTCCTCCCGGGCGCTTTTTCCGTCCTCCGGGTACTCGCCCGCGGTGTAGTCGTCCTCGCCGGGCCGGGGATCCCTTTCTTCGGCGACAGCGCCGCCCTCGCCGTAGTCGCCTTCGGTGTAGCGGCCCCGCTCTTCGTCTTCGGGCGGCAGGTTCCGCCGGTCTTCAGTGCGCGCTTCCTCAGACATGGCTCCGCCGCCCCGTGATCAGCCCATAGATCAACAGGACGATCACGGAGCCGCCTATCGCCAGAAGCCAGGTCCGCCAGGAGAAGAACTCCTGCAGGCCGCCGCCGAAGATGAGTCCGCCGATCCAGCCGCCCAGCAGCGCCCCGAGCACTCCAAGGATCAAGGTGATGAACCACCCGCCGCCTTGCCTTCCGGGGATGAGCAACTTGGCGATGGCACCGGCAATGAGGCCGAGCAGGAGAAATCCGAAGAATCCCATGATGTTCTCGCTTCCTTGTGGGTCTGCCGTGCGGCCCGTTACCGCCCGACGGCGGCCCGCGGCTTTCGCGGGCCTGTTCAGGTGTTTCGGTGGTTCTTTGCACAGTGGTTGCGCAGTGTCAGTGGTTGCGGAGTGCGTCGATCAGTTCTGATTTCGTCTTGGAGGAATATCCCTTCAAGCCCAGTTCCTTGGCGCGGGCCTTGAGCTCGGGGACCGTGCGCTCGTCGTAGTCCTTCGCGTTGGCGCCCCTGCTCCCGACCTTCTTTCGGCCTTCCTTGGCTGCGGCGTTGGAAATCCGGGCGGCCTTTTCCTTCGAGGCGCCTTCGTCGCGGAGTTCCTCGTAGAGTTCCGGATCCTTCAGGCTCGGATTCTTCTTTCCTGGCATGCTTTCACCCCCTTGGCGGTGGATAGGGCTGCGGTTTCCGGCGGGACCTGAAAGGCGTCCGCGTGGAGTGACGGCAGGCTAATGGCCGTCGTTGCTCCACACGCCATGCGCGGCCCGGCCATGGTCCGGCACCAGGCGGAGTCCGTGGGAGTGCCGGATGGAGGCCACTTTGTCATGCCCGTGACTGTCATGTCCGCGGCTGCGGTCGCGGATCAAGCCCGTCCCGGCAAGCTCCCTGGTCCGCCAGATCCCTTGGACCGCGGCCTGCTTGCTGGGGAACGTAACGGACATCGCCAGCAATTCGCCGTCGCCGCCCACCAACGCCACCCGGAAACCGCCGTCGGGCGCGTCAACCAGTTCGAAATACCCAGCCATACTGTCCGCCTCCTTGTTCATCGATGTGCACCCATGCATGAAAAGGACACTAGTAAGTCTACTTAGCAATGTCTTTCGCGGACACCCCCGGGTGACACCCCGCAAGCCTGGCTAAACGGCGGCGCGGGCCACCGGGTGACTCCGCTCCTCCAGACAGGCGAGGACGGTGCCGGGCTCATGGGTCGTGAAGGTCCATGGTGCGCCGGCGAACGTGACGATCCGGACGTAGTCGTGCGCCGCAAACCGCGTGCGCACGCGCCGGACTTCCGAGATGTCCTGCCGCCGGAGAGTCCAGGGCCCGAGGAAGCGCCCCATGCCGTACCCCCGTCCGAACTCAAGGGCGTCGGCTGTAGGGCGCAGGACCACGATCCGCAGCATAGGCGAAGCCCAGGGGCTCCCCGAACCCCGGAAGCCCCCTGGCGAGTACTCCCCCGCCTTCAAACCGCTCATCTTCAAGGAACAGCTTGGGCGGCCCGGGTTCCTTCCGAAGATTGATGACAGCCACACCGGCACCGGCCCAAGCGACCATCACACCGGAAATGACGAACTGCACGGCAGTCGGGGTAATGGACGCGAAAGCGAAAGCTCCGGACAAGACCCCGCACCCGCGGAGGCTAAATGACGACCTGCACCGTGAAGCCGCCCGCTGCGTCGCGCCTCGTCCTGGCGGCGGTCGCGACGGCGGACGGGATGTCCTCGAAGCTCCGGGAGTGGACGAGCATTCCCGGAATTTCGTCCACGGTCACCGCGATCTTCCCGTCCGCGGCCTCCTTGATGCGCGCGGTGAGGTTCGCCTGGCGGTCCATCCGGAGGTCGTGAGCGGATCCTGGCCGGCGGAGCGAGTAGAACGGGGTCGAACGGCGTCGAGCACCCTTGGGCCGGTCGCACTGGATGATCTCCTCCTCTTCGAGGAGTGCCAGATGTACGAAGAGGGTGGCCCTGCAGACATCCACCTCCGTGAGGATATCCGAGAGCCTGCTGGCACCGTGCCGGGCGAGATAGCTGATGATCTGGGCGTGAAGCCGGGTGTGCCTGGTTTTGCCTGTCGGGGCGGCGCCGGAAGCGGTTGAGCCCGGCATGGTCGTTTGGGCCGGCTCCTGGATGGCTGTCTGGGTCATGGGGTGTCGCGCTCCTTGCTTTCTCCTGCGCACGGCACGTCATTGTGCCTGCGCGGTTCCGGATATGACGGATCGCCCCGGAACCGCCGCGGTTTCAGCGGATCCGGGAAGGTCAAGCGGGTGTTTTCTTGGTTGGCTAGATCTCCTGGGAGTCCTTGGCCGTAACTGTCTCGAGGGCGAACTCGACTCCCTGCAGGTGCAGCATCATGGCCAGGGTGGCCTCGTCCGCCGAACCGCGCTCGATCGCCGCAAAAATCGCGTGGTGCTCGGCCCCGGATTCCTTCCTGCGGTCGAGTACTTGGTTCAGGGTGTTGGACTGCTTTGACATCGCGTCTTCAATGTCGGCCTGCATGGCGGCGAACACACCGTTCCCGCTGGCCCGGGCGATCCGGGCATGGAACTCTGAGTTGAGTGCCACCCACTGGGAGAGTTCTTCTTCCACGTCCATGGCCTCAAGGATCTCCCGCAGTCCTTCAAGGTCCTCGGCAGTCCTGCGCTGCGCGGCCAGGCCCGCCGCGGGTATCTCGATGTGGGGCCGCGCCTCCAACAACTGGTGCGCCGAATACTTGCCCAGACGCAGATCCTGCACCGCCTGGTCGGCGATGACGAACGTTCCCTTGCCGGTCTGGGTTGCCGTCAGCCCGAGCGATGCCAATGACCGGAGGGCCTCCCGGACCATCGTCCGGGATACGCCGAACCGCTGCGCAAGCATGGCCTCGGACTCAAGCTTCGTTCCCACCGGAAGCGTCCCGCTTTCGATGGCCGAACGCAGGGCCGCAAGGACTCCCTCAGCGGCCCCCACCCGCACAACGGGTCCCTGACCAACTGTCCAGCTGTCCAACAGGTTGTTCATGCCTCGACCTTGTCATGCAGCACACATGGCGGTCAAGAAATGTCCGGAGAATGTCACCGCCCGGTTTCTTTAAGACCACCGGAAGCGGGACCAAAGGCTCTGCCGGCCTGTCCGATGCCTGCTGACAATTGAACCCAGGACGCGATTGACCGTCCGCTTCATCACGCTGGAGGACCGGGAAATGCGAGCAGGCTTATTGATCGCCCAAGGTTTTGTGGCCGTGACCGCAATCCCCGGCGGATTGTTCATGGTGCTGGGCGCATGGCTGGGCCCTGAGTCACTGGGGTTACCGGCTGAGGTTTACCTGCCTCCCGCCTTGCTCGAAGGCACGCCCTTCAGTTCCTACCTGGTCCCGGGCCTTCTGCTCGCTGTCATCGTAGGCGGCACGCAGCTGTGGGCCTTCCTTCTCACGATCCGCAGGATGCGCTGGGCGGAATTCCTTGCAGCCGTGGCGGGATTCGCACTCCTCATCTGGATCTTCGTCCAAATGGTGTTCGTTCCTTTCAGCTTCCTTCAGGCCCTCTACTTCACCGCCGGGCTGGCGGAATTCGGTTTCCTGATGGTTCTGCTGGGGCTTGTCCCCACGCCCGGGCATTCGGGCGTCGAGAGCGGACAGTCCGCGTCAACGCCGCACGGGCGTTCTGCCGGCGGCAATCCGAAGGAGGCCTAGTGAGGAACCATGGATAAGGGAAAGAGCAAAGACAGCACTTCCGAAGCGCAAGCACTCCAGGCAGTTGAAAGACACCACACGGAAATGCTCAAGCAACTCACCGCGCTGGTGTCGGTTCTCATGGAGGCTGTTGAAGCAGTCGATGCCGGCGCCGCCGAATCCGCCCACGGTGCCCTCCTGGCCTGGTGCGACGGCGAGCTGATCCCGCACGCCCTTGCCGAAGAAGGACCCCTGTACTCCGGCCCGCACGCCCTGCCGGAGGGAAAGCTCCTCGTCGACGGGATGCTGGCGGAACACAAAGTGATTGTCGACCTCGTAGAGGAACTGCGCATTTCCAGCGGCTTGTCCGCTGTCGTCGCCGGAGCCGTCATCCAACGGGTGTTCGCGCTCCACCTGGAGAAGGAGAACCACCTCCTGATGCCCTTCATTGCCGCGTCCCCTGAGCTCTCGCTTGCGGAGTCCGTCAAGGGACTTCACGAGTTGGTGGGCGGCCCCGCACATCAGCACGAGCAGTCGCGCGACGACGGCACGCGCCATCATTGACCGCCGCCCGATCCTGCAAGCGGCGTTCCTGCAAGCGGGGGCCGGCGCCGGAAGCTGGAAGCCGCTGTGGGACTTCGGCCCCTAGTGCCCAAAAGCGAAATCAGGCAGAGTGGATCGCGCCTCGAAGGTGACCGCACCTCAGGGCGTGGGAGGCAGAGAAGCTTGACGGAAAGCAGGATCATGGCCCGCAAACGCGCCCCGCAGCCACATGAGGCTCCGGGGCGCCGCCTTGGTCAGCCCGGAATCTGAATCCGGGCAGCTTCCTGCGGGATCGGGTTCGTGGGACAAGGCGTCCGGCCCCGCGGTTCTGTGGACCGTACCGGCCAGGTGCAGTTCATCGACGGCCTTGTGTAAGGCATTGCACGATCTCCACGGTCCCTACGTCCGTCAATATGTCAGACCCGATGGGTAGCTTGAAGGCAAGCAAAGCAATCGTGGAAAGGTCCAGCCATGCCGACTCCGAGTAAGCAGAACCCGGCAGATTCAAAGGGACTGGGCATCGGTCCCGGCACCCGGAAGGACGCCACCACCGGCGCCTCATTTCCCGGGACCCCGGCAAAAAGCGGCATGCCCGCCTGGTACCCCGAACTGCTTGCCTCCGTATCGCGGCAGGTCACCACAGGCCGTTCGAAAGTTATCGCTGCCGCAAACAAGGAACTCTTGAACAGCTACTTGGCGATCGGGCGCGAGATCCTTAGCCGGCAAAGCAGCGAAGGCTGGGGGACGAAGATTATTGATCGGTTGTCGGCAGACCTCCGAAGCCAGCATCCCGACGCCACGGGCTTCTCGCCTAGAAACCTGAAGTACATGCGGGCGTTTGCAACAGCTTGGGCGGCGGAATCAATTGTGCAAGCGCCGCTTGCACAATTGCCGTGGTATCACCACATCGCCCTCCTTGAGAAGCTCGACAATCCTGAAGCACGCCTTTGGTACGCTGCGGCCGCCGTCGAACATGGCTGGTCCCGCAACGTCATGGTCCATCACATCGAGACCAAGCGTATGGAGCGTTCCGGCAAGGCGATCAGCAACTTCGTCGCGACCCTGCCACCAGAGGATTCTGACCTGGCGCAGCAGTCATTCAAGGACCCGTACGTCTTCGATTTCGTCTCCATGTCGGACAGGCGAAACGAGCGCGAGCTCGAAAACCAACTCGTGGACCACATCCAAAAGTTCCTGCTGGAACTCGGCCAGGGCTTTGCTTTCGTCGGCCGGCAAGTGCGCCTGGTCATCGATGAAGACGAGTTTTTCACGGACTTGCTCTTCTACCACCTAAAACTCCGCGCCTATGTGGTCATCGAACTCAAGGCGAGCAAGTTCGACCCGAGCTACCTCGGCCAGCTCGGCATGTATATGGCCGCGGTGGATGACCTGCTGGCGCACCAGGACGACAAACCCACCATCGGCCTGCTGCTGTGCAAATCCAAAAACGACCTCGTGGCTGAGTATGCCCTTCGGACGACACAAATGCCCATAGGCGTCTCCGAGTGGAAGACCGAAATTGTGGAATCATTGCCCGAAGAATTCGCAACGACCTTGCCCAGCATCGAAGAGCTCGAAGCCGAACTCTCGCAGGACATCAGCACCACAACGGTTACTCACGGGGACTCACCGTGACAGGCACTTTGCAGGACACATTCATCCGGCGGGCTCTTCCGAAGCCGACCGGAGGGCCTCATCCTCGACCTCCTGGGCGAGCTCGGCTGGGAAACCCAAAGCCGGCGATCAGATCGTACCCGGCACCGGGGAACGGGACAGCTGGGACGAACTGCTCATCCGGCCCCGGCTCATGGACGCATTGCAGCGGCTCGGCTACCGCACCACCGGCGGCATCTCCTTCACCACGCTGCTGAAGTTCGGACGCAGCAAAGCCGAAAGGGACTCAGGAACCGAGCACCTGTTGCTTTCGGACCGACGGAACATCATTGTCGTTTGTCGATGAGGCCCACCGTTCCCACTCCGACGACCTCGGTGGCTGCGCCGGCCACCTGGGCGATGCGTTCCCGACCGCCACGCTTATCTGTAACCCGGACGGCCGGGCAGTGCCCTTGAGGCAGGAGGCCGCGGGTCCTGTCCCAACAGCGTGATTGCGCCCTGGATTCCTTTCTGTTCTTGCGGATGTACGCAGCGAGGCATCGAAAGCGGCGACATCCTCCTGCTCCTCGAGCGCGTCAAGCATCTGTTCGTAGCGCTCCGGGGAAATGATCACCGCCGCCCGGTGACCCCGCCGTTCAATGAACACCGGCTCGTCAGCAACAGCGTTCAGCAACGCTGGAAGATGGGCACGCGCATTCGACACGCTGACTGTAGTCATAGACAAGAATCTGCATTAAGAGGATTCAGATGTGCAGATAGGTTGATCCGCCCAGCTCCGCGACAAGCAAAACGGCGGCCGGCCAGCCAAAGCCAGCCAACCGCCGTCGCTCATCTCCAGGAAGAACTAGAACTCCCAGTCCTCGTCCTCGGTGTTCACGGCCTTGCCGATCACGTAGGAGGAACCGGAACCACTAAAGAAGTCGTGGTTCTCGTCCGCATTCGGGGACAGCGCCGAAAGGATCGCCGGGTTCACGTCGGTGACGGAGGCCGGGAACATGGCCTCGTAGCCGAGGTTCATGAGGGCCTTGTTGGCGTTGTAGTGCAGGAACTTCTTGACGTCCTCGGCCAGGCCGACGCCGTCGTAGAGGTCATGCGTGTACTGGACTTCGTTTTCGTACAGCTCGAAGAGCAACTCGAAGGTGTAGTCCTTGATTTCCTGGCGCTTCTCCTCGGAGACCTTCTCCAGGCCCTTCTGGAACTTGTAGCCGATGTAGTAGCCGTGCACGGCCTCGTCGCGGATGATGAGGCGGATCAGGTCAGCCGTGTTCGTAAGCTTGGCACGCGAGGACCAGTACATCGGCAGGTAGAAGCCCGAGTAGAACAGGAAGCTCTCCAGCAGGGTGGAGGCCACCTTGCGCTTCAGCGGATCGTCGCCCTGGTAGTAGTCCATGACGATCTGCGCCTTCTTCTGCAGGTTCTCGTTCTCGAGGGACCAGCGGAAGGCGTCGTCGATCTCCTTGGTGGAGCACAGGGTGGAGAAGATCGAGGAGTAGCTCTTGGCGTGCACCGACTCCATGAAGGCGATGTTCGTGTACACGGCCTCTTCGTGCGGGGTGAGCGCGTCCGGGATCAGCGACACCGCACCAACGGTGCCCTGGATGGTGTCCAGCAGCGTCAGGCCCGTGAACACGCGCATGGTGAGCTGCTGTTCCTCCGGGGTGAGCGTGTGCCAGGACTGGACGTCATTGGACAGCGGCACCTTCTCCGGCAGCCAGAAGTTGTTGACCAGGCGGTTCCACACCTCCACGTCCTTGTCATCCTGGATACGGTTCCAGTTGATCGCTTCGACGTGGCTCAGGAGCTTCACTTTCTCCGTCATTACTCTGTTTCACTTTCTCGCGAGAGTTTGGCTGCCTGCGCATCATCGATGCAATGCTGGCAAGTGGGCTTCACAATGCCCTTGTTGGTGTGGTGCCTGGTGTGGGCGCTTCTTTGGCTGGAAGGCATCGGCCTGCCTTTGCGGACCGCTGACATCTTAGCCCGGGTTTCTTTGCTGGCTTTCTTGCCGAAGTTCGGATTCCCGGGGCCCATCCTGGATTCCGACAACGCCTTCCGGGCCTCTTCACTCATCGTATGCCCGAAGCCCGGATGGTCCTCCCCAAACTTGCCGAAGTTTGGGTTGTCGGCCCCGGAATAGGTTCCCTTGCGGTCAGCTGCCCACTTTGCTCGTTGTTCGTCCGTATGCCTTCCACCAAAAAACGGATTCGCAGCTCCCGGCCGGCTAAGGCCCTTTCGCCCGGTGCTCCTGATACGCGCGGCTTCGCGCTGCTCCTCCGTCCAAGCCATTCCGGTCGGCCCAAGTCCGCCTTCGGCAAGGCTGAGCAGCCTGTTCCCGTCTGCCTTGAGGTAGGCAATCCAATCAATTTCTGCCTGACCCAGCTCCGGCAATCCTTCGATCCAGTCCAGCTCGTCTGCGATGACCTCTACAGGATCATGCTTCCGAAGCCACTCGTAGAACGGGGTCTTGCGGCCGGTAGCGGCAACGCGAAGGTGCTGATGGAAACGACGACTGGCCGTCTTGGTTGTGATACCGACATAGCGGTACTCAACATCCCGCCGAAGCCGGATGCCATAAACCAAACCGCCTGTCGCCGTCGTCGTTTCCATCAGTTCAACTCCCTAAAATCAACCGATTTCAGTTGTCACAAGGCACACGAAACACAACCCTCCACCTCGGTCCCTTCCAGCGCGAGCTGGCGGAGGCGGATGTAGTAGAGCGTCTTGATGCCCTTGCGCCAGGCGTAGATCTGGGCCTTGTTGATGTCACGCGTGGTGGCAGTGTCCTTGAAGAACAGCGTCAGGGACAGGCCCTGGTCCACGTGCTGCGTGGCGGCGGCGTAGGTGTCGATGATCTTCTCGTAGCCGATCTCGTACGCGTCCTGGTAGTAGTCCAGGTTCTCGTTGGTGAGGTACGGCGCCGGGTAGTAGACGCGGCCGATCTTGCCTTCCTTGCGGATTTCGATCTTGGCGGCCACCGGGTGGATCGACGAGGTGGAGTTGTTGATGTAGCTGATGGAGCCGGTGGGCGGCACGGCCTGCAGGTTCTGGTTGTAGATGCCGTGCTCCATGACAGAGGCCTTCAGCTCGCGCCAGTCATCCTGGGTGGGGATGTGGTGGCCGGCGAACAGTTCGCGGACGCGCTCGGTTTCCGGAACCCATTCCTGCTCGGTGTACTTGTCGAAGAACTCGCCGCTGGCGTACTTGGAGTCCTCGAAACCGCCGAACTTCTCCCCCGTCTCGATGGCGAGCTTGTTGGAGGCCCGCAGCGCGTGGAACAGCACCGTGTAGAAGTAGATGTTCGTGAAGTCCAGGCCCTCTTCGGAACCGTAGTGGACCCGCTCGCGGGCAAGGTAGCCGTGCAGGTTCATCTGGCCGAGGCCGATCGCGTGGCTCTGGGCGTTGCCCTGGGCGATGGACGGCACCGAGTTGATGTAGGACATGTCCGAGACGGCGGACAGGGCGCGGATGGACGTCTCGATGGAGGCGCCGAAGTCCGGGGAGTCCATGGTCTTGGCGATGTTCATCGAGCCCAGGTTGCAGGAGATGTCCTTGCCGACGGTCTCGTAGCTGAGGTCCTCTGCGTAGATGGACGGCGTGGACACCTGCAGGATCTCCGAGCACAGGTTGCTCATGGTGATCCTGCCGGCGATCGGGTTCGCCCGGTTCACGGTGTCTTCGAACATGATGTACGGGTAGCCGGATTCGAACTGGATCTCCGCAAGGGTCTGGAAGAACTCGCGGGCGTTGATCTTGGTCTTCTTGATCCGGGAGTCGTCCACCATCTCGTAGTACTTCTCGGTGACTGAGATGTCGGAGAACGGCACGCCGTAGACGCGTTCGACGTCGTACGGGGAGAACAGGTACATGTCCTCGTTCTTCTTGGCCAGCTCGAAGGTGATGTCGGGGATCACGACGCCGAGCGAAAGAGTCTTGATGCGGATCTTCTCGTCAGCGTTCTCGCGCTTGGTGTCCAGGAAGCGGTAGATGTCCGGGTGGTGGGCGTGCAGGTACACAGCTCCCGCACCCTGGCGGGCGCCGAGCTGGTTGGCGTAGGAGAAGCTGTCTTCGAGGAGCTTCATCACGGGGATGACGCCCGAGGACTGGTTCTCGATCTGCTTGATCGGTGCGCCGTGCTCGCGGATGTTGGTCAGCGACAGCGCCACGCCGCCGCCGCGCTTGGACAGCTGCAGGGCGGAGTTGATGCCGCGGGCGATCGACTCCATGTTGTCCTCAATGCGCAGCAGGAAGCAGGAGACCAGCTCGCCGCGCTGGGCCTTGCCGGCGTTAAGGAACGTGGGGGTGGCCGGCTGGAAACGGCCGTCGATGATCTCGTCCACCAGGCGGGTGGCGAGTTCCTCGTTGCCGCGGCCCAGGTGCAGCGCCACCATGCAGACGCGGTCTTCGTAGCGCTCCAGGAACCGCTTGCCGTCGAAGGTCTTCAGCGTGTAGGAGGTGTAGAACTTGAAGGCGCCCAGGAAGGTCTCGAAACGGAACTTCTTCTTGTAGGCACGGTTGAACAGCTCGCGGATGAAGTTCATCGTGTACTGGTCGAGGGTTTCGCGCTCGTAGTACTGGTTCTTCACCAGGTAGTCGAGCTTCTCTTCCAGGTCGTGGAAGAACACCGTGTTGTTGTTGACGTGCTGCAGGAAGTACTGGTGCGCAGCCTCGCGGTCGGCTTCGAACTGGATCCTGCCGTCCGCCCCGTAGAGGTTCAGCATCGCGTTGAGCTCGTGATAGCCCAGGCCCTTGTAGGCCTCGGGAAGCGGCTTCTTGTCCTGGCCGGTTTCCACGGACGGCGTTACTTCTGTTTCTGCGACAGTAGTGTCCAAAACTTGTCCAATCCTTGGTTTACCCGGTCGACGTCTTCCGGGGTTCCCATAAGTTCGAATTTATAGAGGTGCGGAACCTTGCACTTCGCCGCGATGATGTCGCCGGCGGCACAGTAGTTGTCCGCGAAGTTCATGTTCCCTGCTCCGATGACGCCGCGGATCAGCGCCCTGTTCTGCGGGTTGTTCAGGAACCTGATCACCTGCTTGGGCACCGAGCCTTCGCCGTTGGTGCCGCCGTAAGTCGGCACCACAAGCACATAAGGTTCTGATGCGAGCAGCGGTGCATCCTTGGCGTAAAGGGGGATCCGGGCCGCGTGCCTGCCCAGTTTCCGGACAAAGCGCCGGGTGTTCTCCGAGGTGGAGGAAAAATAGATGAGGTGACTCCTCGTCCTGACGGTTTCACCGTCGGTACGTGCAGGTGCTGTTGCCAGCGCTGCCATGGGGGTCACCTCACCTCGTGTAAATCCTTGGCGGTGGCCTGTACCGGGAACTGGGTCCAGGAAAAGCTAGGCCACCGAAGCTGCCGCGACGGCCAGTTCTTCGATCTTGTCCGGGCGGAACCCCGACCAGTGGTCCTTCTCGGTCACCACAACGGGGGCCTGCATGTAGCCGAGGGCCTTCAGTCGCTCAAGGGCTTCGGCATCCTGGGAGATGTCAACGCTCTGGTAGGCGATGCCCTTCTTGTCCAGCGCCCGGTAGGTCGCGTTGCACTGAACACAGGCCGGCTTCGTGTAAACCGTGACGGTCATGATCCCTGTCCCCTCAGTTGGAGTCTTCTTCGTATTCAGCAGGCCTATGCCGGAAGCTCCTGAATCCGATGCCGGCCCGCTTGCTGCTATGGCAGCTGTAGCTCTTGTCTGTCTTGTGCTGGTTTCCCGCCCAATCCGTAAATCGATACTACATGTAGTGCAAGCAGCTGGCGCGGACCCCAAGATGATGTATTACAAGTATGTCATTTAACACACCGGTAGTCCACAGGCAGGGGCAGGAAAAATGGCCGGAAATCCGCCAAAAGTGGTAGTTCAATCCACACCCTGTGGATTGGTTAACCACATTTAATTCCCCGCGTGTCGCAGTGTCCCCGGCGTGTCGTGGACAGCGCGCCACGTGTCCTGGACCACGGCACTCCGCGGCCAGGCCCCGCCTGGAACCCTGCGGCCGGGGCCCGGCTACACTGGCTTGGCACGGAATTCGCCCGCCCCAGCCAAAGGATCACTGATGGTCAACCTCCTCCACCTGCGCACTCTCCTCGAGGTGACGCGGCTTGGATCCTTTGCTGCCGCGGCCACACGGCTGGGGTACACCGCGTCGGCGGTCTCCCAGCAGATGGCTGCCCTGGAACGGGACACCGGCGTCGAACTCTTCCACCGCTCCGCCCGCAGCGTGGTACCCACCGAAGCCGCCTTCACCATGGTGCGGCACGCCTCGAAGGTGCTCACCGACGTCGAGGCGCTGCTCGCCGCGGCGTCCAGGAGCCAGGACTCCCCCGCCCAGGAACTCAGGCTCGGCATCTTCCCCAGCCTGGCCACCTACGTGCTGCCGGACATCCTGCGGAACCCGCGCTGGAACGACCTCGGCATCGAGCTGCGGGTCTCCGTGGCCGAACCCGCGCAGACCATCCAGGGCCTGCGCACCGGCGGTGACCTCGACGTCGCGCTCGTCTACCAGGTGGGCCAGTCGGGACTGGCGTGGCCGCACACCCTGGACCGGCAGTGGATCGGCGACGACGACTTCCGGGTGGTCCTGCCCGCGTCCTGGGGGATCCGGGAGGATGCCGAAATGCAGGCCGCCCAGCTCTCGGACATGCCGTGGATCATCCACCACCCAGGGACAAGCGACGCACTGGTGATCGAGCGGCTTTTCGCCAGCTGCAACCTCCACCCGCGGGTGGTGGCCTACAGCGACGACTTCCACGCCAGCCTCGAAATGGCGGCAGCGGGCCTGGGCGCCGCGCTGGTACCGGAACTGGCGCTCCGGCACCGGCCCGCCGGCGTCGTCGTCCTGGACGTGCCGGACATCCGGCTGGCCCGGAACGTCTTCGCATTGCTCATCAACGAAAAGCGCACTGCGCAGGTGCAGCTCTTCACGGAACTGCTCGCTGACACACTGCGCGGGGCGTCCCTGGCCCCCACGGCAAAGGCTCAGCCGGCGGCCGGGCGCCCGGCCGGGAAGCCACGACCGCAGCGCAGCCAGTGAATTTCCCGGGATGCTGGAACAGGCTGGTTCTTTGGGTCTAGATTGTTGGCATGAGCAAGGTAGCGAGCAAACATTTCGGGGAGATTGAGCTCAACCACGGGCGTGAACACTGCTACGTGGCCTCGCATGAGCTCGCTGGAACTCCCCTGGAACTTGACCTTAATGTGGGTGCCCACGACCACTTCGACGAGCGGGCCCTGCACAAGGTGGACTACCGTCTGGGCTATCTTCCCGAACTGGTCGAGCAGGTCCGCGACATGATCGCCGACGAGCTCGAACAGGAGGGCACCAACTCGCAGCAGTTCCTGCACTTCCATTCCACGCAGCTCAAGGAAGAGCAGCTGGAAGCCGTGTTCGGCGTCCGCGACAAGGACGAACTGACCCACGACGTTTTCCTCAAGGCGCTCAAGCTCGGGCACGTAGGCATCTACCCCGGGCAGCCGGAGCGCTACTTCGTCCTCGACTTCACCCTGGGCTCCCACTTCACGGACGAAATCCTGGTAGCGGCCGCCGATGAAGATGGAGTGGTGGACGACGAGATCCTCTGGGAATCCTGAGGATCCGCTTCAACAACGACGGCGGCCGCCCACCTTCCGGTGGGCG
>NZ_QRCU01000075.1 GCF_003369445.1 Arthrobacter silvisoli | reverse complement strand
GGGTGGAACGGCCAGGACCCACTCTGCCAGCCAGTCCCAGACCAGCCACGGAAATCCTCACAGTCGCTTAGACACGATGCAAAAGGGCACCTGCGGTCGCGGGGCGACCTCCGGCACCCGATGCATCGCGATGCGCTCCTCTGCGGAGGCCCGCCGCCTGCTTGCCGGATCTTGCGTTTCTGCTGAGGTCAGTAGGTACTTGGGTGAGCGACATGGCGGACGGCGGTTCTTCCGAAAGGAGCGCATCGCGGCACATCGGAGCGCAGAGGTCGCCCAGCGACCGGCGCGCTCCCTTTCCCTTTGTGACGTGTCTAAGCGACGCGGAAGGGCCGTCTCCGCCACCCAAGGTGACCACAACGAAGGCGGGGACGCTACGCGTCGTCGCGGAGTTCCGGGTCCTTTTGGAGGCCGGTGAGGCCGTTCCAGGCGAGGTTCACGAGGTGGGCGGCGACGGCGCGTTTGTCCGGGGTGCGGCTGTCCAGCCACCACTGGCCCGTCATCGCCACCATGCCTACCAGCATCTGGGCGTACATGGCGCCGTCTGCGGAACTGAAGCCGCGGCGGGAGAACTCGTCCGAGAGGATGTGCTCCACGCGGGCGGTGACATGGGAGAGCAGGGTGGAGAAGGCGCCTTCGGGTTGGGACGGCGGGGCGTCGCGCATGAGGATCCGGAAGCCGTCGGTGCGGTCCTCGATGTAGCCGAGGAGGGCCAGTGCCGCGCGTTCGACCAGGACGCGGGGTTTGGCCTCGACCGCGAGGGAGTCGTTGATGGAGTCGAGCAGGATCCGGAATTCGCTCTCCACGACCTTCGTGTAGAGGCCTTCCTTGGAGCCGAAATGTTCGTAGATGACCGGCTTGGAGACACCCGCCGCTGCCGCGACTTCCTCGATGGTAGTGCCGTCCAGGCCGCGGGCGGCGAAAAGGCCCCGGCCGACGTCGATCAGTTGTGAGCGGCGCTGCGGACCCGTCATCCGGGAACGGATGGGGCGGCCTGCGGGGGCCTGCACGGTGGCCGCTGTTCCGCCGTCCTCCCGGGAAAAACCTGTGCTCTTGCTCACCCAACCATCATGCCTCATGGCAAGCAGGCCGGACTCCATGGCACCCGGGTCCGGGCGGTTTGCCGGGATAGGGCCGGTCAACTGCGGAGCGAAGTCGCGCGGAAGCAAACGGTCATGGCAGACTTGATACCTGTGTGCGCCACCCGGTCAGTCCGGGAACCGCAGGCCCCGGCCTGCCGGCCAGCGCGCACGGTCCGCTCTGGTGTAACGGCAGCACCCCGGCCTTTGGAGCCGTGGAGTATAGGTTCGAATCCTATGGGCGGAACTCGTCGGTGATCTGCCCGTACTGTTTTCCGAAGGTTGCACCGCCGCATCGGCGGAGTGCGGCTCCGGAGCCAGAGTAGGATTGAGCAGACGCCGGAGCCGGGTCCACCCCGGTGGAAACCGAACAAGGAGAGCGACTTAGTGAGCCCCGCCGCAACTGGCCCTGCCGCTGTAATCGTCCTGGCCGCTGGTGCGGGCACGCGCATGAAATCGCGTACACCCAAGATCCTCCATCCCATCGGTGGAAAATCCATGGTGGGACATGCCCTCGACGCCGCCCGGGGCATCAACCCCGAACGCCTTGCCGTGCTGGTCCGGCACCAGCGCGACCTCGTGGCCGCGCACCTGGCAGAGATCGCCGCCGACGCCCTCGTGGTGGACCAGGATGAAGTCCCCGGCACCGGCCGCGCCGTGGAACAGGGCCTCGAAGCCCTGGACAAGGAGGGCACCGTGGAAGGCACCGTCGTGGTGACCTACGGCGACGTCCCCTTGCTCAGCTCCGGCCTCCTGGCCGAGCTGGTCGCGGCGCACGAGGCCGGAGGCAACGCCGTGACCGTGCTGACCACGGTCCTGGAAGACGCCACCGGCTACGGCCGCATCCTGCGCGCCGAGGACGGTTCGGTGCTGGGCATCCGCGAACACAAGGACGCCAGCAACGCCGAACGGGCCATCCGCGAGATCAACTCCGGAATCTACGCCTTCGACGCCGCCGTGCTGCGCGACGCGTTGGAGCACGTCACCACCGACAACGCCCAGGGCGAGAAGTACCTTACGGACGTCCTGGCCATCGCCCGCCGCGACGGCGGCCACGTTGCGGCCGTCGTCACCGACGACCGCTGGCAGGTTGAAGGCGCCAACGACCGCGTGCAGCTGGCCGCGCTCGGCGCCGAACACAACCGCCGCATCGTCGAGGGCTGGATGCGCGCCGGCGTCACTGTCATCGACCCGGCCACCACCTGGATAGATTCCACCGTCACCCTCGACGAGGACGTCCGCCTACTGCCGAACACCCAGCTGCACGGCAGCACCACGGTGGCGCGCGACGCCGTCGTCGGCCCGGACACGACCCTCACCGATGTGCAGGTGGGCGAGGGCGCCAAGGTGACCCGCACCCACGGCTCGGGCTCCACGATCGGGGCCAAGGCAAGCGTCGGCCCGTTCACTTACCTGCGCCCCGGCACGGTCCTGGGGGAAACGGGCAAGATCGGCGCTTTCTACGAAACCAAGAACGTGACCATCGGCCGCGGCTCCAAGCTCTCGCACCTCGGCTACGCCGGCGATGCCGAAATCGGCGAAGACACCAACATCGGCTGCGGCAATATCACCGCCAACTACGACGGCGAGAAGAAGCACCGCACCGTGATCGGCTCCGGGGTCCGCACCGGTTCCAACACGGTCTTCGTGGCCCCGGTGAGCGTCGGTGACGGCGCCTACAGCGGCGCCGGCACCGTGATCCGCAAGGACGTCCCCGCAGGGGCCCTGGCTGTCAACGCGGCAGGGCAGCGGAACGCCGAAGGCTGGGTCATCGCCAACCGCCCCGGCAGCAACTCCGCCCGGCTCGCTGCCGCCCGCCTGGCGCAGGACGCAGGCACCCCAGACTCCTCAAGTACTCCGGCAACCACAGAAGAGGGCAAACAGGCATGAGCGAAATTACGGCACACGGTGAGAAGAAACTGGTCCTTGCCGCCGGGCGGGCGCACCCCGAGCTCGCGCAGGAAATCGCCAAGGAGCTCGAAACCGAGCTCCTGCCGATCGATGCCTACGACTTTGCCAACGGTGAGATCTACGTCCGCTCCGCCGAGAGCGTGCGCGGCACCGACGCCTTCGTGATCCAGGCTCACCCGGCACCGCTGAACAACTGGCTGATGGAACAGCTGATCATGATCGACTCGCTCAAGCGTGCCTCGGCCAAGCGGATCACTGTGGTCTCTCCGTTCTACCCCTACTCCCGCCAGGACAAGAAGGGCCGCGGCCGCGAGCCGATCTCCGCCCGCCTCGTGGCCGACCTCTACAAGACCGCCGGCGCCGACCGCATCATGTCGGTCGACCTGCACACCTCCCAGATCCAGGGCTTCTTCGACGGCCCCGTGGACCATCTCATGGCCATCCCGCTGCTGGCCGACTACATCCGTACCAAGGTCGAGGCCGACAACATCACGGTGGTGTCCCCGGACACTGGCCGCGTCCGCGTCGCCGAGCAGTGGGCCGAGCGCCTGGGTGGCGCCCCGCTGGCCTTCGTGCACAAGATGCGTGACCTCACCGTGCCCAACCAGGCAGTGTCCAAGACCGTCGTCGGGCAGATCGAAGGCCGCACCTGCGTGCTGATCGACGACATGATCGACACCGGCGGAACCATCTCCGGCGCCGTGCAGGTGCTGAAGAATGCCGGCGCGAAGGACGTCATCATTGCCTGCACCCACGCCGTGTTCTCCGATCCCGCCGCCCAGCGCCTGGCCGACTCCGGCGCCCGCGAAGTGGTGGTCACCAACACCCTGCCGATCCCGGCCGGGAAGCGCTTCCCGCAGTTGACGGTGCTCTCGATCGCTCCGCTGATCGCCCGCGCCATCCGCGAAGTGTTCGACGACGGCTCGGTCACCAGCCTGTTCGACGGCAAGGCCTGATCCCCGGCCGTTTTCCAGCGCGAACGTACAGTTGGGGCCCCGTTTCGGATTTCGGGGCCTCAACTGTACCTTCGGGCTGTCCCGTTTAAGCCCGACGTCGGCCCGTCTGCTAGGATGGAACGTCACCTTGGCGAGGGGACTGCGTGCTGCGGTCCCGTTATCGACTGGGTCCTGGGCTCCCAAGCCGGCCTTACGGCCGCCGGGTGGCCGGACGAGTCCCGCCGCCCATCCGGCCCGGCCACGCGCCGTCGGCCACCACACAAGAGGAGCCTCTTATGTCTGAGCAGAAGCTTGCAGCAGAGCTGCGCACCGAATTCGGCAAGGGCTACGCCCGCCGCGCCCGCGCAGCCGGCCAGATCCCCGCCGTCATCTACGGCCACGGTGCCGAGCCGCTGCACATCAACCTGCCGGGCCGCGCCACCACCCTGGCCGTCCGCGTCGCCAACGCCCTGCTGTCCCTGGACATCAACGGCGAAGAGCACCTCGCCATCGTCAAGGACATCCAGCGCGACCCGATCAAGCAGATCATCGAGCACATCGACCTCCTGACCGTCCAGAAGGGCGAAAAGGTCACCGTTGACGTTGCAGTGCACGTCACCGGCGAACCCGCTTCCGGTGTTGTCGTCAACCAGGAAGCCACCACGGTTTCCCTCGAGGCCGAGGCCACTCACCTGCCCACCGCCGTTGAGGTCAGCATCGAAGGCCGCGAAGCGGGCGCCCACGTCCACGCTTCCGACCTCGAACTGCCGAAGGGTTCTGCCCTGCTCAGCGACCCGGAGACCCTGATCGTCAACCTCTCCGAAGCCGCTGCTCAGGCTGAGGAAGCTGCTGAGGAAGCCGCTCCCGCAGCCGAGTAATCATTGCCGGCTCCCGAAAACGCGGAGCCGGGGCAGGAATGCCTTGGAAGTGGCCGGAACCCGCACGGGTCCCGGCCACTTCTTTTTTCCTTTCACCCCTCGATTCCTAGGATGAGTCCATGACAGAAACCTGGTTGGTCATCGGCCTTGGCAACCCCGGCGCCCAATACAGCAACAACCGGCACAACGTCGGCCAGATGGTCCTCGACGAGCTTGCCTCCCGGATCGGCGGCAGCTTCAAGGCGCACAAGGCACGGGCCCAGGTGCTGGAGGGCAGGCTCGGCATAGGCGGCCCCAAGCTCGTCCTGGCCAAGCCGATGTGCTACATGAACGTCTCCGGCGGGCCGGTGTCGGCCCTTTCGAAGTTCTTCGGCATCGAGCCGGACCACGTCATCGCGGTCCACGACGAAATCGACATCCCCTTCAACACCGTCAAGCTGAAGATCGGCGGCGGGGAGGGCGGCCACAACGGGCTGCGGGACATGTCCAAGGCTCTCGCCACGAAGGACTATTTCCGCGTCAGGGTGGGGGTCGGCCGGCCGCCCGGCAGGATGGATACCGCCGACTTCGTGCTGCGCGATTTCGCGACGGCCGAGAAGAAGGAGCTGCCGTTCCTCCTGGACGAGGCCGCGGACGCCGTCGAGATGCTCGTGTCCGCCGGCCTGCTGGCCGCCCAGCAGAAATTCCATCCCGCCAAGGGGTGAGTTCCGGAACCCGGACTACTCGCTCTACCTGTTCTGTCGGTGCCTTGGTTCAGACTCTACTTACTTGGAAAAGGAGGTAGTACGCTACTCGTTAAGTGGCGTCCGGGCACCGTTCGGCCCCCTCGCCGCCGGACATTGAGGACAGACAAATGTCGAGGGAGACGCAGCGCTGGGGCGATGCTTCGATCGCATTCGAACCTGGCAAGACAGATGCCGGGGCGGGCAGCCACATGCAGTGGTCCGTCGCCGCGCGGGGGCGCGAAATGGCGCGCGTTCGGGAGGCGCTAGGCCGTCCCGAGGTACTTGGTGTGGTGATCACCGGCGCCCAAGGCGTGGGCAAGAGTTCCATGGGCCGGCTGGTCGTTTCGTCGCTGGACAACGACCCCTACGTCATCCACTTGCGGAGCGCCTCGACGGGGGAAGGCGCTCCGTATAGCTGTTTCAGCTTCATGCTGGCCAGGCTGCCGCAGAAGTACTTGTCGTCGCCCACCGGGATCCTGCAGGGCATCACCTCTCTCATCCGCGAGGACGCGGCCGGGCGGGACGTCGTCCTGGTCCTGGACAACCCGGGCGGCACCGATGAAATGAGTACAGGCGTACTCATGAACATCCTGCTGACGGGCGCCGCCCGGATCATCGCCATCGCCCAGCAGGCCAGCGACCTGCCCGTGGACTTCCACTGGTTCCTGCAGGAAGGCAGGCTCGCCGAGGTACAGCTCGAAACCCTGGGCCACGACCAGACCGCCGAGGTCCTCAGCAAGATGCTCGGACACCGGATGACGGCCGCCCTCGTCAGCCGGCTCCATACCGCCTCCGGGGGCAATCCACTCCTGCTCGAGTCCCTCGTCGCCGAGCAGCGTGCCGCCGGAAACCTGGTCCTGCTGAACTCGGTCTGGACCCTGCGCGGCGACCTTGTGATGGAAAGCGCCCACGGCCTCGAAGAGGTGGTCCGGGCGCGGTGGACCAAGGAAAGCCCGGAAGCGCGGGAAATCGTTGAGATGCTCGCATGCGCGAGGCGGGTTCCCCTTGGCCGGCTCGCGGCGGTCTATGACGCGAAGACCCTGGCGGACATGGAGGACTCCGGCCTGCTCACCGTGGATGACTCGCCGGAACGCTGGACCTCGCTGCGGCAGCTATACGTTGCCGACATTGTGAGGTCCTGGTTGACGGTGCCCCGCCGCAGGCAACTGCGGGCGACCCTGCTGGACGGCCAGGAACCCGATGCGGCGGGCATGTCCGAACAGGAAATCCTCAGCTACGCGGCCCTGTCCCGGGACGCGCAGGTGCCCCTCAGCCCGGCCCACGCGCTGGTGGCAGCGGGTGCCGCGGTCCGCCGTTTCGATCCTCTCTTCGCGCTGGAATGCGCAGGCGGAATCCAGCGCAGCGACCCCGAGTGGGTCGCCGGGCAATGCCGGAAAGCCGAGGCCCTGATCCTGATGGCCGACTACGGCAAGGCGCTTGCCGAAGTCGAAGACGTGACCCCGGAACAGCTCGACGCCTTGCCGGCCCGCCAAGTGGCCATGTACTTCGCCGCCCGCGGAAATGCCATGCGCTGGGCCGCCGGCCGGGCGGAGGAGGCCATGGGCATCATCCGCGAAGGCCGGGAACGGCTCGCCTCGCTTCGTGAACGCGCGTCGGATGCCCCGTCGGTCCAGGAGGAACTCGCTGCGGCCGAACGGCGGCTCGACCTGGAAGGGTTCGCGCACGCCGCGTACCTCGGAAACTACACGGAGATCATCGAGGCACTCGAGGCCGCTTCCGCGGACCAGGATCCCGCCCACCTGGAGCACAGCCTGGCCTGCGGCGTGATCCTGATCGAGGCCTACTCCGTAACGGGGCGGGAACTGGACGCTCTGCGGCTGGCCGAATTCGTCAACCAGAGGATGGAGTCGCTGCCGGCGACGCACGGCCTGCGGGACTACTTCCGCCTGAGTGCCTTCTGCGCGAACCTGCAGGCCGGCCAGTGGCGCAGTTGCCTGCGCATGCTGGACTCCGGCTCTTCGGCGTCGCCCTCGGAACTGCAGTACCGCGGGGCGGTCCTGGAGCTCGCCGTCGGCCTGGCCAACCTCTTCGCCGGACGCGGGGCCAAGGCACTGGACTTCCTCCTTCCCGCGGTCGCACAGCTCGAACACCGCTCTGTCATGGGGTTGCTCCAGCTTGCCTACGCCGCCACCGCCTTCGCCTACGCCCAGATCGGCGACTCGTCGAACGCCTACAGCTACCTCGCCATGGAGAACGACGCCGCCGGCTCGGGAGCGTTCCTGTCGAACCGGGCGCGGGAGTTCTGTTCCGACATGGCCCGCCGCTGGCTGGGGGAGCCCGAAGCCCGGGAACGGCTCATCGCCGCAGCCCGGGAAGACCTCGCCCACGGCCGCTACACCACCGCGGGGCTGAACGTTGTTGGTGCCACAGTGAACGGGCGGGACGAGGATTTCCGGCTGATGGAGGAGATCGCCGGGCACAGGCAAGGATCCCTTGCCCGGCTTTCGGCCCTGATGGCCAAGGGCTCCCTGGCAGAAAGCCCGCGGATCATGATGGAAGCCGCGGACCTCGCGGCGAGCCTGGAGCTGGATGCGATGGAAGCCCGCTGCGTGGCCCTCGCCCTCGATTACTCCAGATCGATTTCGGACCACACGACACTGCGTCAGGCACAGGCCCGGCTGGACAGGCTTTCCCAGCTGCTGGTTGAACTGCCGGTCGTACCGCACGGCAACACGCCGCTGCTCACAGAACGCGAACGACAGATAGCCCGGATGGCAGGACACGGTGTCTCCAACAGGGACATCGCCAAGGACATCGGTGTTTCTGTGCGTACCGTTGAAGGCCATCTGTACCAGGTTTTCGCCAAGCTGAGTGTGTCCTCGCGACGTGATCTGCTTGGCCTCATTTAGTAGGAGCAGCGAAGTCCCCGGAGGACTCGCCGACGTCAACCCGGTACGGACCCGGCCCCTCGTGGGCAGGGACCACGAGCTTGACCTGGCGACGCAGGCCCTGCGCGGCGGATCCGCCGCAGTGCTCCTTGTGGCGGAAGCCGGAGCAGGAAAGTCCACCCTCGCGGAAGCCATCGCCGCCGCGTTGTCCGAAGAATTCATCGTCATGCGGGTGCATGGAAGCCCGTCCCTCGCGAATGTTCCCTACGGCGTCCTGGCGCCCTACCTGGTGGATCTTCCCGAGGACCCCACCAGTTCCCACATCGCCATCCTGCGCGCGTTCTGGGCCCAGTTCGAGCGCCTCCGCGAAGACCGCAAACAGCCGCTGCTCCTGCTGGTGGACGACGCCCATGAGCTGGACGAGGCAACCGCGAATGTGATCGTGGACCTCATCACCGCGAACTGGGCCAAAGTGGTGGCTTCGGCACGTCCCCGTCCTGGCTTGCCCGCGCCGATGATGCAGCTTTGGTACGACAGCCTCGCCGAACGCATCGACCTCGGGCACCTGGGCCGGGACGACGTCGGCGAAATCTGCGAAAACCTGCTCGGCGCACCCGTCCTGGCCAGCACGGTCCAGTTCCTCTGGGCGGCCTCCGAGGGCAACCCCCTCCTGCTCACCTGCCTGGTGGAGGACGCACGCACCGCCGGGACCTTGGCCAAGCGCAACGGCGTCTGGATCCTGAACGGGGCGCTGGCAACCGACGGCGCCGCCCTGACGGGTTTCGTGCGGAACCAGCTGCTGCGCAGGACCCCGCAGGAACGGGATGCCCTCACCATGATCGCCCTGGCCGAGCCGGTCAGCATGGAAGCCCTCGAAGAGGACTTCGGCGTGGACCTGCTGCAGAACCTCGTGGAGAACCAGCTCCTGGAGGCTTCCGGCGGCGGAGACATGCTGCGGCTCCGCCATCCCATCTACGCCGAGGCGATCCGCAGCATGATCTCGGCATCCCGGAGCCTGCAGCTCCACCAGCAGCTGGCCTGGCGCCTCGAGCAAAACCAGTCCTCGGACGCGGCTTTGCTCCGCCGGGTGACCTGGTCCTTGGAATCAGGCGTGAAGGTTCCGGAGCGGCAACTGCTCCGGGCCTCGGTGCATGCGGCCCGGACCTTCCAGAACGATGCGGCAATTTCCCTGGCCATGATGCTGGCGGAGGGTCCGGCCAAGGCCCACGCCCAACTGGCCGCCGCCAGGGCGCATTTCAACGCGGGCCGCTACGCCGAGGCCAGCAAAGCCTACGCCGAAGCGTCCCGTGCCCTGTCGGAAGGCCCCCGCGCCGCCGAGAACGGCAAGGGCACGAAACGGAAGTGGACCGGGGGCGCCGCCCTGCTGCACTCCTTGTTGGAGCAGTTCCTGGAATCGGCCACCGGGAACGGAAGCGGCAGGCCGTTGGGCCTCGCCTCGCGGGAGCGCGAGGCCGGGGAATTGATGGCGAAGCTCTTGTGCCTTGACTTGTCGGGGAATTTCGAGGAGTTGGCGCGCTTGCTTGACGCCCCGGAAACCGCCGCAGCACTCACCGACGACGGCGGACCGGCCCGGGCCTTCCTCCTCGCCCTCCGCGCGGACCTCCTGCGCGCCAACGGGGACCCAGTGCAGGCGCAGGGCGTTGCCCAGCAAGCGGCCGCATACGTTGACTTGGACCCGGAGGACCCGTTCTTCTATACAGAGTTCGTGCTGTACCGGAAGGTGGCTGCGGCCCTCGACGCCGGCGACTGGGCGGGCGCGGAGGAGCACCTGGCGGGGTACGAGACGGATTCCGGTGCCGGGCTGATGACGTTCGGCGGCACCATCCAATACTTCCGTGGGCTCTCCCGGCTGCGCCAGGGGCACCACGGCGAGGCGTTCAAGGTGCTCCGTCCCGCCGTCGAGATGCTGCGCCTGAACGATCCGCAGCAACTGCTGACCCCCGCAACGGCGATGGCGGCGTACGCCGGGGTCCGGGCAGGCGAGACGGGCAGCGCACGCGCCCTGCTCGAAGGGTTCGGCGAGCAGGGGCCCCGCGCCAGCGGTCCTGATGCCTTGCTGGCGCCGGTCTTCGCCGCAGCCGCGAAGGAGGCATTGGATCGGGACGGATCGGGCATCCAAAGCCTCCAGAACCTGGTGGTGGGCGAGTTCGGCAGGCTCCCGGCCGGCGTCGAACTCCAGGCACTGTCGCTGTGGCTGGAACTTGGCAGTGCAGCGGCGGCGCAGCGGACCGTTGAACACGGCGGCACCATGAGCGGGGCCTGGGCCTCGGCCTGGACACGCTTCGCCACGGCGCGCGGCAGCAGGGACACCCGGACCGTGCTGTCCTCCGGGGATTACCTCCGGGCGCTCGGGCAGATGCGCTTGGCGCGTGACTGCTATTCACTGGCACTCTCTTTGGCCGAAGGCAACGGGGACAGGGCGGCGGCACGGCAGGCGGCGGCCGGCAAGGAAGCGTGCGATCACGCACTCGGGGAGAAACGGAGCGCCCCGGCTCCGGAGACACCCACCGCGCGGACAGTGCAGCTGACGCGGCGCGAGCGCGACATCATCGCCCTGGCCGCCTCGGGACTGAGCGACCGCCAGATCGCCGACAAACTGATGGTGTCGGTGCGCACCGTCGAAGGTCACTTGTACCGCAGTTATGCCAAGCTCGGCATCCGGAGCCGCGAGGAGCTTGGCCCGCTGGCACTCTGATTCCGCCCGCTCGGATTCCGTGGATTCCGATTCCGCCCGGGAACGGTCCCGAAAGCACCTCCGGTGCCGGCTACTCAATTCCCGGAAACCCCCAAACCGAGTACCGGCCGGGTTCTCAGGTATTTATTCAAGCGAATGTATTAAATGAAGCGAGTACAGGCAAGTAATGCTCCTTCCAATGCCCTGTGAAATGAGTACCTGAGCCGGGGTCCATGGGCCGCAGCCGCTTCGAAGTCGAGTAGTGGCTACGGATGTGCGGCGCAGCGCCAGAAGGTTGACTGATTCCAGCCACTGGAAAACAGCCACAAAGGGTCTCATGATGCGCCAACTACCAGCCCGACTCGACGACCATGTGTCGTTGACCACCGCGCTGGACGCGTGGGCGCTTCCAGGGGTTATGCACCGGAGCCTGCGGTGCACTGGCGATGGGGGGCAGCCGGCCGGAGTGTCCGGCCGGATGTCCGGTCCATCGCTTACTTCCGGTTTTCACTGGCGCCGCTCACCTGGGTTTGACGGCGCTCCAAGGACGGAGCCGGCGGCGTTAGAGTCTTCTGAGACCAAGGCTCTACCCCCAGCCGCCGCCGGCTCCCTGAACCTGGTCTCGGCATGAGCGCGATCGATGACTTCCACGCCCGCACCCTAAACCACTCCGCGTACTGGCGGCAGGGTGGCGCTGCGTCCCTGAATGGGCCCCTTACCCGTCGGACGGCATGGGATCCTGCGCTCCTTGCGCCCGCGTCGTCCGTGGATTCGGGGACGCCCTGGGCCAAGCGGTACCGCCGGTTTCTACGCATCACGGACATCGCGATCGTGCTGCTCACGGTGGTGGCCGCCTACACACTGCGGTTTGAACCGGCCGATGCACTGGGCCCGACCCCGAGCGCTTCCTACCTGATCGTCAGCTGCGTGATCTTCGTGGTCTGGGTGCTGGCACTGGAGGTCTACCACACCCGTGACGACACGGTCCTGGGCATCGGCTCGGACGAATACAAGCGGGTGCTCGATGCCACCATGCGTGTCTTCGGCGGGATGGCGATCGTGATGATCGTGCTGAACGTGGACGTGGTGCGCAGTTACTTCGCAGTCGCCATGCCTTCCGGTGCCTTCCTCCTGCTGCTCAGCCGCTGGCAATGGCGCGCGTGGCTGAGCCGGCAGCGGCACTTCGGGCACTACCTTTCCAAAGTGCTGGTCGTCGGCGAACGCGGCGATGTCGAATACGTCATCCGGCAGTTCGGCAAGGTCTCCGGGGCCGCCTATGAGGTGGTGGGCGCGGCCCTTCCGGCAGCGGAGGCCGGCAACGGGCTGCGGCTGCCCGGCAGGAACATCCCCGTGATGTGCGGGCTCGACGCCGAGGAGGTCGCCGAAACCGCCCAGCGCGCCGGAGTGAACTCCGTGGTGGTGGCGGGAACGCTGCCGGGCGGACCGACAGCCATCCGGGAGCTTGCCTGGACCCTTGAATGCACCGACGCCGGCCTGGCCCTGGCCTCGAACCTGACCAACGTTGCCGGGCCCAGGATCCACTGGCGTCCCGTCGAAGGCCTTCCGCTCATGCACGTGGAGCTTCCCCAGTTCACGGGCGGCAAGCACGTGCTCAAGCGGGCCGTGGACATCGTGGTGGCCGGGACGGCGCTGCTGCTCCTGCTGCCGCTGTTCGCCGTGCTCGCCCTGGTCATCGCGCTGGACAGCGCCGGCCCGGTGTTCTTCAAGCAGGAAAGGGTCGGCCGGAACAGCGAACGCTTCATGATGTACAAGTTCCGCTCCATGGTGGTCTCCGCCGAACAGGAGCTGGCCGCCTTGGCCGAACTGAACGAAGGTGCCGGACCGCTGTTCAAGATCAAGGATGATCCCCGGGTGACCCGTGCCGGGCGCTGGCTGCGGAAATACTCGCTGGACGAACTTCCGCAGCTCTGGAACGTGCTGCGCGGCGACATGAGCCTGGTGGGGCCGAGGCCGCCCCTGCCGTGCGAAGTGGACGACTATGAAACCCACGCCCGCCGCCGGCTGCTGATCAAGCCGGGCATCACGGGGCTCTGGCAGGTCAATGGGCGGTCGAACCTGGACTGGGATGAATCCGTACGCCTCGATCTCTACTACGTCGAAAACTGGTCGCTGACCGGCGACATCATGATCCTTTGGCGCACGGCCAAGGTGGTCCTGAAGCCTGTTGGCGCCTACTAGCGGAACCGCCGCGCACCGGAAGGGGTGTTTGCATCATGGGTCTCAGAATCGGATACGCGCCCGGCGCCTTCGACTTGTTCCACGTGGGCCACTTGAACATCCTCAAGCACGCCAAGAGCCGCTGCGACTACCTGATTGCCGGCGTTGTTTCCGACGAGATGCTGGAACTGGTGCGCGGCCGCGCCGCGGTGGTCCCGCTGGCGGAGCGGATCGAAATCGTCCGGAACATCGGGTACGTGGACATGGCCTTCGCCGAGACCGTGCCGGACAAGCTGCAGGTCTGGGAACAGCTGCACTTCAACCTCTTCTTCAAGGGCGACGACTGGAAAGGCACTCCGGAGGGGCTGCGGCTCGAAGAAGCATTCGCGAAGGTCGGCGTCGAAGTCGTGTACTTCCCTTACACCGTGCACACCTCCAGCTCGGCGCTGCGGGCTGCCCTGGAATTGATCGGGGAGCAGCCCGAGCGTCGCACCGCTTGGAGCAGGCCATGAGTGGACTGCGGATCGCGATGCTCGGAACCCGCGGGGTTCCGGCCCGGTACGGCGGTTTCGAGACGGCTATCGAGGAGATCGGCCGGCGGCTCGCTGCCCGCGGCCACGACGTCACCGTGTATTGCCGGCACAGCAACGGCAGCCCGGAAGAGGACCCGCGTGAGTATCTGGGCATGAAGCTGGTCTTCCTGCCGGCGCTGCGCAAACGGGCACTGGAAACCCCCAGCCACACCGCGCTTTCGGTCACGCACCTGCTCGCCGGGCAGTTGCGGCGCCGCAGCGATGCCGCGATCGTCTTCAACGCCGCCAACGCGCCCTTCCTGCCCCTGCTCCGTGCCGCCGGCATCCCGGTGGCCACCCACGTGGACGGCCTGGAGTGGAAGCGCGCCAAGTGGGGTCCGGCCGGACAGAAGTACTACCTTCGGATGGAGGCGCTCGCCGTCCGCTGCTCGGACCTGCTGATCGCCGATGCGATCGGCATCCAGGACTACTACCGGGAAAAGTTCGACGCCGACACCGTGTACCTCGCGTACGGGGCCCCGATCCAGTCCGGCGGAGAGTCCGCGAAGCTGGCCGGGCTCGGCCTGGAGCCGCAGGGCTACCACCTGGTGGTGGCTCGCTTCGAACCGGAAAACCATGTGCACGTGATCGTGGACGGCTATGTCCGCAGCGCCGCGCGGACGCCGCTGGTGGTGGTCGGTTCGGCCCCGTATTCGGACGAGTACACCCGCACGGTCCACGCCCTGGGAGATGAACGTGTCCGCTTCGTCGGCGGAGTGTGGGACCAGGATCTCCTGGACCAGCTTTACGCCAATGCACGGATCTACTGGCACGGGCACTCGGTGGGCGGAACCAACCCTTCGCTGCTGCGCGCCATCGGATCGGGCACGGCCACCAACGCCTACGACGTCGGGTTCAACCGCGAGGTGCTTTCCACCGCCGGGCGCTACTTCAGCAGCCCGGACGACGTGGCCGCGCTCGCCGAGGAGGCCGAAAGCGGCGAGGGGCTCGCCGAAAGGGGCGAGCTCGCCCGGGCCTTCGCCCGCCGCTACGACTGGGACACAGTGGCGGACGGCTACGAGCAGCTGTGCCTCGATCTGGCCGCGAAACGCACCGGACGCACCGCCCACCGGCGGGCGGACCTCAAGCCTGCAACGGCGGAACCGACCACTGCGGAACCGGCAACTGCACAACGCGCAAGGGCAAAGCAGGCAAGGGCTAATCACGGAACAGCGAGGGTGGTGCGGTGAGCGTAAAGGCGGCCTCCGGCGTCGGGAACTTCCCGGCCTTCCGCAGTGCGCTCGTCCGCTTGGGCGGAGCGCAGAAGAAGGCCGCGCGCAGTGCGCCGGCCTATTCCCGCTACGTGAACCGCCGGGTGGGCCGCTACTTCGCGGCCATGGCGTATGCGGCCGGCCTCACGCCGAACGCCGTCACCGGGATCAGCGCCCTGTTCACCTTCGCCGGAATCGCGCTGCTCATCCTGTTCCCGCCGTCCTTGTGGCTCGGCGTGGCGGTGGCACTGCTCCTTGCCACCGGCTACGCCCTGGATTCCGCGGACGGGCAGCTTGCCCGACTGACGCGGAGCGGATCCCCGGCGGGGGAGTGGCTTGACCACATCGTGGACTCGATCAAGACGTCCCTGCTTCCGCTCGCCCTGGTGGTGGGCCTGTACCGCTTCGATGCCGTTCCGCTCCCTGTGCTGTTGGTGCCGCTCTCCGCGGCAGTGATCTGTGCGGTCCTGTTCTTCAGCATGATCCTCACGGAACAACTGCGCCGGCAACGCGGTGTCGAATCATCGGCCGACGATTCCCGCCGGCCCTCCTGGGTGCGTTCCGTCATGGTCGTGCCCATGGACTACGGACTGCTGTGCTGGGTCTTTGTGCTCTACGGGGCAGTGCCGGTGTTCATGACTGTGTACACCGTGATAGTTGCGGCGACGGCGGCGTTCCTGGTCTTGGCGTCCGTCAAATGGTTCCGGGAGCTTTCCGTGCTCCCCGACGCGCCGCGTGGAAAGCACCTCCGGGAGACCGTCCCGGAAACTCCATCAGATCCTGGGGGTCAATGATGCAGAACACCACACCTTCCGGGCCTGCGTCCGGAGGCGGAACCGCCCGGCGTGCCGGGCCACGGCTCCGCGCGGCCCTTTTGGTGGCCGCCCTTGCACTTCCCGGTGCCGTCGTTGTCGTCTGGGCTGCCAACCAGCCGGGACCCACCGGCGGTGCGCCCTCAGCGGCAACCGTCCCCGACGGCACCGGGAGCCCAACCCTTGGCGGAATCCCGGCTCCGGGCGGTACCGCGACGGCGGCAGCACCGCCGTCGGGAACGCCCACCCCGTCCGCCGGCCCCGGCTCGAAGAGTGCAGCGCCGGCGAAGGACCCGGGGCCGGTGGACCGGAAGAACAGGACGGAGCAGGAACTGGCCACGATCGCCCAGCCTGTGGCGCCCGCCGTGCCCTTCACGCAGAAGAAGACCGTCAAGAGCGGAATCACTGCGACCATCACCGAGCTGCAGGCCGTGGACGGCGAAGCCCGGGGCATCGGTGAGATCGCAGGGCCCGCCCTGCGCTTCAAAGTGACGGTCACCAACGGCACCGCGGCCGCCCTGAAGCTCGGCACCGCCCTGGTCACTCTCACGTACGGCAAGGACAATGCCCCGGCGAGCCCCTTGAGTGGCCCGGGAGCCACGGAGTTTCCGCTGACGGTTGCCGCCAGGGCCAGCGCGTCGAGCACCGTGGTGTTCGGCGTGCCCAAGGACCAGCGTGCCGACGTCCGGATCTCCTTCAGCCTCGATGCGCTGACCCCGATCGCAGTGTTTGAAGGGCAGGCCCCGCAATGACCGGCACCATCACCCGGCCGGAACAGCATGGGACGGCCCGGATTCCCGAACCGGCGCGGAAGGCAGCCCGCCGGGTCCGCAAGGCGTTCAAGCGCCTCGGCGCGCACACGGGCATGGCGCTGCTGCGGCTGCGCAACCTCCTGGTGCGCAGCAGCGCCACCGGAACCGCCGACGTCGTGGTGTCCATGACCACCTATGGGGCGCGGATCCGCACAGTCGCCGTGGCCCTGGAGTCGATCGCCCGAGGCGAGATCAGGCCGCGGCGGATGATCCTCTGGCTGAACGACGCGCACCTGATGGACACCGAACCGGCAGGACTGCGCAGGCTCCGCCGCCGCGGCGTCGAGGTCCGGCTCAGCAACAACTACGGTCCGCACACCAAGTACTACCCCTACGTTTCGGCCCCGGAGCTGGAGGGCTACCCCTTGGTGACGGCTGACGACGACATCATCTACCCGGCCAGCTGGCTCCGCGTCCTGTTGGACGCGAACGTGGCCCACCCGGACATGATCCATGGCCACTGGGTGAGCACTATCGGGGTGAACAACGGCAGCATCACCCAATACCAGGCGTGGGGGCACCGACACGACACCAGGCCGGCCTTCAACAACTTCGCGCTGGGTGTGTCCGGCGTCATCTATCCGCCGGCCATGCTGCGGGAGCTGCGCCACCGCGGAACCCTCTTCATGGACGTGTGCCCCGGCGCCGATGACATCTGGCTGCACTGGGTGGCCCTGCGTGCAGGCATCCCGGTGCGGCAGGTGGACAGGATCCCGCGGCACTTCCCGATTGTTCCCGGCAGCCAGCTCACGCCGCTGAACGAAATCAACGTCGGCCAGCACCGGAACGACCACTGGATCCGGGGGCTGTACTCGACCGCGGACATAGACGTCCTGGCAGCAGGCCAGGTAGCAACAGGCCCAACAAAGTATCTCTTGGACGGAGAGAAAAATGGTGAGTAAGCGAGCCTCCGGGTCGTCAGGCCGGACCCCCGGGCAGATGGTCGTCCGGAAGCGCCTCATGGCGGCCGTACTGGGCCTTGCGACGGCGGTTTCCCTTACTGTCCTGGGAACGGTTCCCGCCCGGGCCGACACTGCGCCCCTCAACCCGAACGACCCCGCCACACCGGTCACGGTTGCCGCGGACGGCCTGCCCACCGCGCAGATCAACGGTGTGGCCTGGGCGCAGGTGATCATCGGCAACACCGTGTACGTGGGCGGCAACTTCACCGAGGCCCGGCCTTCCGGCGCCGCGCCCGGCACCGGTGTGGCGCGCAGCAACCTGCTGGCCTACAACCTGACCACCGGCGAGCTGATCAACTCCTTCGCGCCCACAACCAACGGCGAAGTCACGGCGCTCGCCGCTTCACCTGATGGTTCACGGCTCTACGTCGGCGGCGCCTTCACCACCGTCAATGGCTCCACGGTGTGGCGGCTTGTGGCCCTGAACCCGGCCAACGGCGCCATCATCACCAGCTTCCTTCCCAAGCCCTCCGCGTCGGTCCGCACCATTGTGGCGACGGCGGACACCGTCTACTTCGGCGGCCTCTTCGACGCGATCGGCTCGGTCAGCCGTGGCCGGCTCGCTGCCGTCACCGCAGCCAACGCCACGCTGCTGCCATGGGCTCCGGTTGCCGCCGGCGGCCGGGTGAACGCCCTGGCCCTGGCACCGGACGGGCTCAGCATGGTGGTGGGCGGCGCCTTCACCACGCTGAACGGCTCCTCCAACCCCGGTTACGGCCTGGGCCGGGTGGACACCAACACCGGGCTGAACCAGGCCTTCCCGATCAACAACGTGGTCCGCAACGGCGGCACCACCGGTTCCATCACCACCCTGGCCACCGATGGCGTCAACGTCTACGGTGCCGGCTACACCTTCGGCCGCACCAGCACGCTGGAAGGCATGTTCTCGGTGAACTGGTCGGACAATTCCACCAAGTGGATCGAAGACTGCCACGGTGACACCTACTCGATCACCTCGATGGGTGACGCCCTGTACCTCGCCGGGCACGCCCACTACTGCGGCAACGCCGGCGGTTTCCCGCAGGCACAGCCCTGGCAGTTCAACCGCGGCCTCGCGTTCAGCAAGGCAGCCGCCGGAGTCCTGACCCAGGAAAGCCACGGCTACACGAACTTCGCCGGCACGCCGCGCCCGTCCCTGCTCAACTGGTTCCCGATCCTGGACGCCGGCTCCTTCACCGGCCAGGACCAAGGCCCTTGGACCATGGCCAGCAACGCCGATTACGTGACCATGGCCGGCGAGTTCACCATCGTCAACAACCAACCCCAGCAAGGCCTGACCCGCTACGCCAGGAGCAGCCTCGCGCCGAACCTGCGCGGCCCGCGCGTGGACGGCACCAACCTCAACCCGACGCTGTCCACCCCGGCAGCCGGGCAGGTGCGGGTGCGCTGGCAGGCCAACTGGGACCAGGACAACCAGAACCTGAGCTACCAGGTGCTGCGGGACAACAACGTCATCGCCACCATCCAACAGCCCTCCACGTTCTGGGACCGCCCCGGCATGACCTTCCTGGACACCGGGCTGGTACCCGGCCAGGAGTACCGCTACCGGGTCTACACACGGGATCCCTTCGGCAACGAGGCCCGCAGTGACTCGGTGACCATCACCGCCACCGATGTCACGCCGCCGTCGAGCACGTACGCGTCATCCGTGCTGGCAGACAACCCGGCCAATTACTGGCGGCTCGGCGAGGCGTCCGGCAGCACCGGCGTGGACCTGGCCGGCAAGGACGACTTCGGGGTCATGTCCGGCGTCACCTTCGGCGCCGACGGAGCAGTGATCGGTGAGTCCGACACGGCTGCCGCCTTCAACGGCACCACGTCCAGCGTGGCCTTCAACCCCACACTGGCCAAGCGGCCGAACGTCTTCAGCACCGAGGCCTGGTTCCGCACCAACACGGGCAGCGGCGGCGAGATCATCGGCTACGGCAACTCGCAGAGCGGTGTGTCGGCGGACTACGACCGCGTGGTCTACATGTCCAATGCAGGCCGCCTCTACTTCGGCGTCCAGCCGAACGGCGGCACCCGCCAGACCATCAACACGGCGGCGAGCTACAACAACAACCAATGGCACCATGTGGTGGCTACGCTCGGTACCAACGGCATGCAGCTGTTCGTGGACGGTGTGCTCCAGGCCAGCCGGACGGACGTCACCACGGCGTGGCCGATCGATGCGTACTGGCGGATCGGCGGTGACAACCTCCAGAACTGGACCCAGCGTCCCACCAGCCGGTACCTGAACGGCCAGATCGACGAGGTGGCCATCTACCCGACCGTGCTGCCGCTGTCCCGGGTGCAGGCACACTATGTGGCTTCCGGCCGCACCGTCACCGCCCCGCCGGCTCCGCCCGTGGCACGATTCACCTCCAGCACCAACGGGCTGAGCGTGAGCGTTGACGGCACCACCTCCTCGGACGCCAACGGCCCGATCAGTGCCTACGCCTGGACCTTCGGCGACGGCGGAACCGGCACCGGCATGACGGCCCAGCACACATACGCCGCCAGTGGCACGTACAACGTGCAACTGACCGTCACGGACAACACGGGCAACACCAACTCCGTGATCCACGCGGTGACGGTGACCGCGCCCCCGCCCAACCAGCCACCGGTGGCCGCCTTCACCTCAAGCGCCACCAACCTTGCGGTCGCCTTCGACGGCACCGGATCCAGTGACCCGGACGGCGGCATCGCCGCGTACGCCTGGGACTTCGGCGACGGCGGAACGGCCACCACCTCGACGCCGTCGCACACCTACGCGGCGGGCGGCAGCTACCAGGTGACCCTGACCGTCACGGACGACGACGGCGCCACCAACGCCGTGACGCAGACCGTCACCGTGACGGCACCACCGGCGGATACGGTCCTCGCCGCTGACACCTTCGGCCGGACAGTAACGGGCGGGTGGGGCAACGCCGACACCGGCGGGGCGTGGAGCCTTGCCGGCGGGAACAGCAACTTCGCGGTCAACAACGGCAGCGGAGCCATGACGATCGGCACGGCCGGCCAGAGCCGCTCCGCGCTGCTGAACGCGGTGAACACGGCCGATCTCGACGCGCGGGTGGAAGTCTCGGCGGACAAGGTCGCCAACGGCGGGGGCTACTTTGCCTCCCTGCTGGGCCGGCACGTGGGCAGCAACGACTACCGGGCCAAGGCCAAAGTGGCCAGTACCGGGGCCGTCTCGCTGTACCTCACCAAGGTAGTGGGCGGCGTGGAAACCACCATCGCCGGCCCGGTCAACATCGCCGGGCTGACGGTAACTGCCAACGACCCGCTGGTTCTCCGGCTCAAGCTCCAGGGCATCAACGGCACCGCCGTCAGTGCCAAGGTGTGGCGGGCCTCCGCCACGGAACCGGCCACCTGGCAGCTCACCGTGAGCGACAGCACGGACGGCCTGCAAGTTCCGGGCGGCGTTGGATTGGTCAGCTACCTGTCCGGCTCCACCACCAATGTCCCCGTGGTGCTGCGCTACGACCGGCTGAACGCCACCGCCGGCGGCAACCCGACGCCGAACGTGCCGCCGGTGGCGGCCTTCGCGTCCTCGGTCACCAACCTCACGGCCGCGTTCGACGCCGGCGGTTCCACGGACAGCGATGGCACCATCGCCAGCTATGCGTGGACCTTCGGTGACTCGAGCACCGGTACCGGCCAGGCGCCGTCGCACAGTTACGCGGTGGCTGGCACCTACCAGGTGACCCTGACTGTTACGGACGACGACGGCGCCACCAACTCCGTGACGAATCCGGTGACCGTGAACGACCCGCCGCCCGCGGCGCCGCTGGCCGCTGACGCCTTCGGCCGGACGGTAAGCGGGGGCTGGGGCAGCGCGGACAGCGGCGGTGCCTGGACCATCGGCAGTGGTGCCACCAACTACAGTGTGGCCGGCGGCGTCGGGACCATGCTGCTCGGGACCGCGGGTGCCTCCCGCTCCGCAAGCCTGAACGGGGTCAGCGCACCGGACACGGATGTGCAGGTCAAGGCCTCCCTGGACAAGATCGGCGACGGCGGCGGCACCTTCGTGAGCATCGCCGGCCGGCGGGTGGGAACGGATGACTACCGGGCCAAGCTGAAGATCGCCGCCAACGGTGCCACCACCCTCTACCTGACCAGGACCTCGGCCGGCGTCGAAACCACCTTGGTGTCGGCGAACGTCGCAGGCCTCACCCTGGCCGCCGGCGACGCCGTGCAGATCAGGATGCAGGTGACCGGGGCGGGGCCCACCACCCTGCGGGCGAAGGCCTGGCGGGACGGTGCCACTGAACCCGCAACGTGGCTCCTGTCGACCACGGACACCACTGCCACGCTGCAGGCCGCGGGTTCCACCGGGCTTGTCGCCTACCTCTCCGGATCGGCCACGAACGTACCCGTGATTGTCCGCTTCGACGACTACCTCGTGCGTATCCCGTGAGAGTAGCCTGAGGGGGACAGGTGCACACAGGCAATAACAGCAATGAAGCCTCCGGCAGGGCATCCTGCCGGAGGGAACCGTGAGCGGCTCAGCGCCCATTCCAACGTCATTCCTGGGGGAGTAGACCAGGGGAGGAAAGCGCTGATGACCCCGGCGAAGCGGACCATCCGCAGACTCATTGCAAGCCTGGGCCTGGCAGCCCTGTTCGGCGGGATCCTCGCGGCGCCCGCCCTTGCTGACTCTGCACCGGTGAATCCCGGCGATCCCAAGACGCCCGTCACCGTGACCGCGGACAGCCTGCCGACAGCCCAGCATGACGGTGTCGCCTGGCAGGCTGTGACCCTGGGCAACACCGTGTATGTGGCCGGCAAGTTCAGCAATGCCAGGCCCTATGGTGCGGCACCCGGAACGCAATTGGTACCCCGCCGGAACATCCTGGCGTTCGACCTGGCCAGCGGGTTGCTGAAATCGAATTTTGCGCCCAACCTGAACGGCCAGGCCCTCTCCATCACCGCCTCGCCGGACGGTTCGCGGATCTACGTCGGCGGTGACTTCACCACCGTCAACGGGGTGCAGCGGCTCCGGATCGCGGCCCTCGACCCTTCCACCGGAAGCCTCATTCCATCCTTCGCCCCCAAAGTCGCTGCCAGCGTCCGGGCCATCGTTGCCAGCAATTCCACTGTCTGGTTCGGCGGAACCTTCAACGCCGTGGGTTCGGTGTCCCGGAACCGCTTGGCTGCCGTCAACGCCTCGGACGGCGCGCTGCTGCCCTGGGACCCCAGCGCCGACGACGGCCGGGTGAACGCGCTGGCCTTGTCGCCGACCGCTGACCGGGTAGTAGTCGGCGGTGCATTCACCACGCTGAACGGATTGAGCCGGCCCGGCTACGGGCTGGGCATGGTCAATTCCAGCACCGGGGCCAGCCTGGCCATCCAGGCCAACGACGTGGTCCGCGATGCAGGCGACCAGTCGGCCATCCTCTCGCTCTCGACGGACGGCACCCAGTTCTACGGCACCGGCTACATCTTCGGCACCGGCGGCAACCTCGAGGGCGCCTTCGCCGCCAACTGGTCGGACGCCAGGATCAAATGGATCGAAGACTGCCACGGCGACTCCTATGGATCCTTTGCGAACAACACCGCCGTCTACGTCGCCGGGCACCCGCACTATTGCCAGAACCTCGGTGGTTTCCCGGAAACCTCCCCGCGCACCTGGCACCGGGCCGTCTCCTTCAGCCGCGCGGTCACCGGAACCCTCACCAAGGACACCCAGGGCTACCCCTCGTTCACCGGACAACCGGCCCCGTCCCTGCTGAACTGGTTCCCGGACATGGACACCGGCACGGCCAGCGGCCAAAGCCAGGGCCCCTGGGCTGTCACGGGCAACAACAGCTACGTGGTGATGGTGGGCGAATTCAAGAACGTCAACCAAAGCCCGCAACAAGGCCTTTCGCGCTTCGCCGTGAAGGAAATCGCGCCGAACAGGCAGGGTCCCCGCGTCTCCGGCAGTGCCTTCGTACCGACGCTCAGCAGTCCCGGCGCAGGGCAGGTCCGGGTGCAGTGGCAGGCCAACTGGGACCGGGACAACTCCAACCTGACGTATACCGTGCTGCGCAACGGCAGCCCGGCCTACAGCGTCTCGCAGCTCTCGACCTTCTGGCAGCGCCCCACGCTGGTCTTCAACGATTCCGGCCTGGCAGGCGGCCAGCAGAACTACCGGATCCGGGTCCAGGATCCCTTCGGGAACACGGTGACCGGTGACACCGCGAGCATCACCATCACCGGGACCACCAATGAGCCGCCGGTGGCGAGTTTCACCGCCAGCACCAGCCTGTTGACCGTCAGTGTGAATGCCTCCGCATCCTCCGACCCCGACGGCACCATCAGCAGTTACACGTGGGGTTGGGGCGACGGCGGCACCAGCACCGGAGTCACGTCCCAGCATACGTACGCGGTGGCGGGCACCTACACGATCAGCCTCACAGTGCGGGACAACGACGGTGCAAGCAGCAGCACCTCCCGCCAGGTGACGGTCAGCGCCACCGCGAACCAACCGCCGTCGGCCGCGTTCACGGTCTCGGCGAACCAGCTCAGCGTCACGACGGATGCCTCCGCCAGCTCCGATCCGGACGGAACCATCAACAGCTACAGCTGGACTTTCGGCGACGGCGGCACGGACACCGGCGTGAACGGCCAGCACAGCTACGCGGCGAACGGGACCTACACCATCACCCTGACTGTCACTGACAACGACGGCGCCACCGACACCGCCAGCCAGACCGTCACGGTGGCGTCGGATCCGGGCGCTCCGCTGGCCTCCGATGCGTTCGGCCGGACGCTGGGGTCGGGCTGGGGGACAGCCGACAGCGGCGGGGCCTGGAGCGTGGGCGGCACAACGTCCTTCTACTCCGTCTCCGGCGGCGACGGACGGATGAACCTGGCAGCCAGCCGAGGCACATCCGCCTACCTGGGCAGCGTCTTCAGCAACGCTTCGGACACCACAGTCACGCTGAGCCTGGACAAGATCGGTAACGGCGGCGGCACGTTCATGGGAGTCATCGGACGCAAGGCGGGCACCTCCGAATACCGAGGCAAGGTCAAGGTTGACGCAACGGGAGCTGTGACGGTCCAGCTGACCAGGCTTTCCGGCAACACCGAAACCACGCTGGGCCAGTTCGTGACGGGCCTGGGCATCACCGCCGGGCAGCAACTGCAGCTGCGGGTCCAGGTCACAGGCACTTCACCGACAACATTGCGGGCCAAGGCCTGGCGCACGGGTACGGCTGAACCGGGCACCTGGCAACTGAGCACCACGGACAACACCGTGGCGGCGTTGCAGGCAGCGGGCAATGTGGGCCTGCTGGCCTATCTGTCCGGCTCGGCGACCAACGCCCCTGTCAATGTATTGTTCGACGACTTCACGGTGCGGCAGGCCGGTTAACGGCAAGGGTCCTTTAACGGCAGAGTGCCCCACCGCCTCTCGAGGGGCGGCAGGGCACTTCTGCGTTCCTGTGTTCCCCGGCGCTCCGGGTTCCGGGGTCCGGAACAGCGGCCGCTTAGCTGTCGTAGCGGATGCCGAGGTTGCGGCCCTCGGCGAGGTACACGTTGTTGTCTTCCCAGCGGTTGATGAACAGGCCGGTGACCTTGCTCTTGGCCCGGCTGATGATGCGGATCGGGTACTTGGAGCCGTTGCCGTAGTCGTACTGGTTGCGGCCCAGGAAGTTCCGCTGCACGGTGACCACGATGTCCGGGTACTTGCTGCCGACGGCGATGTTGATGGACGTCTGGCCGTCATCCACCCAGTTGCGCTCCACCAGCACGTTGGCGAGCTTCGCGACGTTCTGCTGCAGCATGATGGTGCAGCCGCCGTGGGTGCCGCGCGGGCTCGGCGCACTGCCCGCGCCGGTGACGATCGAGCCGACCACGGTGTTGCCGACGATCCGGATGTTCTGGCCGCCCTGGACCTGGATGCCGTCGTTGTGGGTGCCGTCGCTGTGGGCGGGGTCGTTGCTCCAGTAGGTGAGTTCGTTGATGTAGTTGCCTTCGATGACCACGTTGGCGTAGACGGAGCCGCCGGGGCGGTTGAAAACGCCGATGCCGTCGTTGCTGCGCTTGATCCGGTTGCGGCGGGCGGTGAATTCATGGCCCACGATGCCGTCACGGTAGTAGGACGGGCGGTCCGGGATGATGGTGCAGTCCTCGACCAGGAGGTTGTAGCAGTACGCGCTGTTGGCGTCCACGATTCCGGTGTTGGCCGATGGGATGTGCTTGCCGCCGCGCAGGCGGCAGTTGCGGATGACCACGTTGCGGGCCCGGACCTTGATGTCGCCGTAGATGTCCAGGTTTTGCAGGACTGTGCCGTCCTTGGTGATGACAAGATCGGCGTAGCTGGTGTTGTACGGTGCCAGGGTGGTGCCCGTGATGACACCGGTGTTGGTGTTGTTCGGCTTGTAGGTTCCGGGGATGAGGTCCGAACGTGTTGACGCGCTGGCAGGAGCGGCGACGGCATAGCTCGCAGCGACGGCTCCCACGACGCCTGCGGCGCCGAGACCGAGAGCCTTGCGGCGGGACAGTTCAATGCTTGGCTTCAAAGTTCATTCCTTGCTTCGTAATGGGCGTCCTGGAGGACCGTGGCACCCAGCGGCCGCGGAAGTCCGGATTGCCCGGGAAAAATGGAGCGCTAGCCGTTGCAGCGTATGCCGCTGGGATATGGCTGCGATAGTCCTGGCGGGGCAATGCGAGCGTGTCGCATCGGAAGATTTCCCGTGAGACCGCGGTTGGCGCTTCATGGCACCCCGGGTGACGGGAGGGGACATCGAGAGCCGGTGTCGATGCCTTCGGACCCGTAACCGGGTGGACGACGGACATCGCGGCAGGCTTCGGCCGGGTGTTCGCTCGTGGCGGTAGGTGGATCGCCATGGTTGTTGCCCCTGCGTTTTCGGACTCCGGGCACGGGGAAACACACCGTGGGACCGGGCTGCAGGGCAACGCCGGGCCGGCGAAATGTGCGGTGCCAGTGTGGAGCAATCCACCGCTGGCGTTTCCCGTAGGCATCCCCGACCCCGGCTTACGGAAAACCACGCTAGTGGAGCCCGGACTTTGGTTGCAAATCGGTAACGGTCGAAAACCGACCCGAAGGGGATGATTTCGACTTGGTAACGGTTCTTGGCAAAGTCGCGACACGCCGGGATAATCCCTGCGATTCCGGGAATTTTGTGCAGCGCCCCGCAGTGGCGGAAAAAGTGAGGAAAAATTCTTCACCGAAGGGCCTCCGGGAGTCCCGATCGCCTGTGGCGCAGCTCACTTTTCCTGGCCGGGGAGGCCGCTGCTACTTGCGCTTGTACTCGCTGTACACGTACCCAAAGGCTCCGGACGCCATGCCGGTCCCACGGGCAATCGTGCGCAACCCGCGTGCCCGCAACGACATGGACCCCGTCACGGTCCCGGCCAGCAGCCTGGCGCTGCCGCCGGCCACCCGCATCGCCCCGGACGCCAGGTGCCTGCCTCGCGCGAGGGTTTTCTGGGCGGCGTTTTCAGCGAGCTCAAGGCTCACCCTCGCCGCCGAGTTGCCGCTCCGCAGTGCCCTGCGGAGCACCCACTCACGGGTCAGCCGCGAGACGGGAACCCGGTCGATGACAGCAGCTTCGTCGCACCACACCATCACCCCGCCCAGCCTTACCAGCTTTCGCGTAAAGAGGGTGTCCGAGCCGCCGCTCAAGCCGAATCGCTCGTCGAAACTGAGGCCGAAGGCACGGATCTGGGGCAGGTCCAGGAGCAGGTTGTTGGTGGCGGCCACAGTAAGGCGGGTGCCGGTCTTGAGCCTGCGCCGGTCAAAGAACCTGCCTTCCTGGATCCAGGGTTCGGGCGTCCTGGCGTATTCGCTCACCACCGGCCCCACGACGGCGGCCGCCCCTGTGGAGCTGTGCAAAGACACCAGGGTTCGGAGCCAGTTTTCCGTGGGGACCTCGTCGTCGTCGATGAACACCAGCACGGAATCCGCCGCGGACTCGGCCAGGGCACGGTTGCGCGCGGCTGCGATCCCGGGACGGGGCTCGTGGACGTACCGGACCTGCGGCGAGGAGAAGGCCTCCACGGCGTCCCGCGCGCTCGCCGCCGGATCGTTGTCCACCACCAGGACCGATGCTTTGCCGCTGACGCCCTCCAGTTGCTCCTGCAGCCGCGGTATGGCCAGGGCCAGGTCTTCCGGGCGTTTGTAGGTCAGGACGGCAACGACGATCGATCCAGCGGCTTCCTGGCTCATGGTTCCTCCTTCACGAGTGGTTCGTCCTTCCCGGCGGCCGGTCGCTGCGTGTCCTGCCGGGCGAACAGCGCCCTGGCCTGGGAGAGGAACTGCTTCAGATGCTTGCGGTGGAACAGGAACAGGGCCGCGGTGCCAGCGAGGATGAATGCCAGGAGGCCTCCTGCGGCGGTGGCCGGCGCCGGCCACTCGAGCAAGCGGACAGCCAGATACGCCGCGGCACCCCACAGGGAGGAGTGCAGCGCGGGAAACAGGGCACCCAGCAGGCGGCGGATCCTCAGGCCGCTGAGCCGGGACTGGATGGCCAGCAGGACCGGGACGAGGAGGAATCCGAAGCCCACAAGGCCCACCGCGACGCCGAGCAGGCCGAACTGCAGGCCCACCACGATGCCGCCCACTTGGACGACGGCGGCCAGGGTTTCATAGCGGACGATCAGGCGGCCCTTGCCGAGTCCCTTCATCAGGGACGGCGTGATGTAGAAGAGCGTTTCCCGGATGCCGCCGATTGCCAGGACCGTGACGATCGGAGCCGCAGGTGCCCAGGCATCGCCCAGGACCACGTGCACCAGTTCGGGTGCGGCGCACGCCACGTAGACCATCGGCGGCGCGGCAAGCATGGCCACCACCCTCGAGGCGGACAGCAGGTGCCCGGCCACCATCGCCGTGTCCCCGGCAGCCCGGGAGAACGCCGGGAACATCATGCGGTTGACGGTCTGCCCCACGAGCTGCACCGGCACCACCATGATCCGGTAGGCCATGCTGTAAAGCGACAGCGGAAGCACACCCAGGAAACGGCCCACCAGGATGTTGTCCACGTTGCGCGAGAAGTACGCCAGGAAATCCGTGAAGAACACGCTCAGGCTGAAGGCCAGCAACGGCCGCACCTCGCTCAGATGCAAGTTGGGCCACGGGCCCCGGGAAGCCAGGACGAGCAGCAAGGACGTGAGCAGGTCCGTGGTGATCACCTGATAAGCGAGCGCGAAGTAACCCGCGCCCAGCAGCGCTGCCGTGATGCCCGCCGTCGCGCCCGCGGCTGCGGCGATGATGTCCGCCCTCGCAACCTGGCGCAGCAGGAGTTCCCGGGACAGCATGGCGCGCGGTGTGATCGCCAGGCCCTTGAGCGGAATCGCGACAGCCAGCGGGAGGAGCAGCGCGGTCACCCCCGGTGCATGGAAAAATCCCCCGGCCCACGGTGCCAGGACCACCGTGACGGCGCCGATCAGCACGGCGAACATCAGGTTCACGGTGGCCGTGGCGCCGGCTGCGCGGCGGCTGACTTCGGGGCGCTGGATCAGTGCCGAGGACAGGCCCTGGTCGAGGAAGAGGGCGGCGAACGTGGTGTACACGGTGGCAGCGGAAATGATGCCGTAGCTTTCCGGGCCCAGCAGCCGTGCCAGGATTACCGCGCACAGCATCTGGAAGCCCTGCCGGGCCAGCACCGCCGACAGGCTCCAGCGCACCCCGCTGACCGCGGTCCGTCCCGCGAATGCCGGCGTCCTGCCTTGCGGGAGTCCGGGCGGGTGGGCCTTGGCTGCGGGATGGCGGCGCATGGCGGTTCAGCGCTTCCCGCTCCGGACGCCGACGGCGGCAGCCACCTGCCGTGCCATGTTGTCTCCGTATCCTTCCGGGCTGTGCCGCTCCCGGGCCAGCTGCGCGTCGGCGAGCGCCTGCTCCCGGTAGTGCGGCCAGCGGTCCCGCACGGCGGCGAGGGCGTCCGCAAGGGCACCGGCGTCGCCGGGTTCGACGAACTGCACTGCGCCGTACAACTTCCCTGCGCCGCCCCCGCCGGCCGCTTCACGGAGCCCGGAGGTGTTGCTGGCGATTACCGGCCGGGCAGCGAGCAGGGCCTCGACGGCGGTGTTCCCGAACGGTTCGTCCAGCCGGGAGGGCACCACGGCAACGTCGGCCGCGGCCAGGAACGGCCACACCTCGTCCTGGAAGCCATGGAAGGTGATGAACTCCGCCGCGCCCGCCTGTGCCACCTGCTCCCGCAGCTGTTCTTCGTACGCTTCATTGCCGGGGAACACGGCCCCCACCACGGACAGCCGCGCCTGCACTCCCCGGGAACGGAGCCGCAGCACGGCGTCGATCGCTACGTCCACTCCCTTGCGGTGCGAAAGGCGCCCGAGGTACACCACCTCCAGGCCGCCGTCGAGCTCCGCGCGGGCCGGAACCACCGCATCCGGTCCGGGCACCCCGTTATAGACCACCGTCGCCCGGCCCCGCAGCCACGGGAGGGAAGCGGCGAGGGTGTCGGCGCTGAAGCTGCTGTTGGTGACGATGTCCGTGGAAAGCAGGAGGGGGAGTGCCAGGGCCGCCCGGAGGGGGCGGGGAGCGCTTGATTCGGCCTCGTGGACGTGCGTGAGGACCGGGATCCCGGACAGCCGTGCAAGGACCGTCCATAGCGGCACGGTGATGGTGTTGGCAAGGACCAGGTCCGGGCGGCTTCCGCGCAGTAACGCGAACCCCGCGAGACCGCCACGCACCGTGGCCGCGGCGAGCTTCAGCGCCCCGGCGGGGGAGAGGAAGCTCTTCCGGAGCACCGGCGTCGGGCAAAAGACCACAGTGACGCCGCGCGCCCGCAGGCCGGCCACCAGCGGCCCGGGCGCGGGAACGGTCACCAGCACCCTTGTGCCATGGCGCAGCAGACCGTCGACCGTTTCAAGCAGGACACGGTCCGAGCCGTAGAGATCGGCGCTCGGATGAGCTACCAAAACCGAAGGCCGGGGTTGGGAAGTGCGCACTTTTCTCCTGTCCGCACGGGCCGCCTGTGGTAGCAGCAGCTTAGGACCGCCGGAGGGCTTTGGCCAGCACTTGGGGCCGTCGCCGGGGCGCACGGCAAACCCCCGGCTGGGAAGGCTTCCGAAGCGGGTTCAGGCGTTCAATAATGGTGCGAACAAACAAGGCAACGAGGGACCGGACCGGCGAGCGGACAGGGCCCTGGAAGGCATCTTGGGGGCGGCTCTTTGGAACTGTCAGAGTATCTCCGGGCAATAGTCCGCGGCTGGTGGGTGGTGCTGGTGTGCGCCGTGGTGGGCCTGGGCGCTGCCTGGGTGGTCACGGCGAACATGCAACCGCAGTACCAAAGCACGGTCCGCTTCCTGGTGGTCTCGCCTCCCGTCACCGGCCAGTCGGCACTGCAGTCGGACGAACTCTCCCGAGGCCGCATCGCCACCTACGCCGCCCTGGTGAAGAACGATCTCTTCGTCGAGCGCCTCCTGAGGAACAGTGGCTTGGCACTTGACGGTGCGCAGGCACAGGAAGCCATCAGCGCCTCCGGCGACAAGGACACCCGGCTGCTTACCGTCGTGGTGACCATGCCGGCCGCCAAGGACGCTGTGGCCATGGCTGCCTCCGTTGCGAAGAACTTCGGCCCCGCGGTGAACGATTTGCAGGAAGGCCGCAAACCGGAGGGCTCCGCCCAGACCGTCCTGACCGTGGTGTCCGGCCCCACCCCCGAAGATGCCCCGGTGGCCCCCCGGGTGGGACTGAACCTTGCCCTGGGCCTGCTCGCGGGCATGGCGCTGGGCATCGCGATCTCCGTCGGCCGCCGCCTGATGGACCACTCCCTGCGCACGCCGGAGCAGGTGGAAGCCGCCACCGGGCTGCCCCTCCTGGCCCGCATTCCGAACGCCCCTGCCGCCCGCAGCCTTGACCGGCTCCTGGGACGCCGGCCCGATTCCCTGATTGATGAGGCCGGCCGCCGCCTCCGGACCAACGTGGACCACCTGACCCAGTCCCAGCATCTGCACACGGTGACCGTCACCTCCGCCACGGCCGGGGAAGGCAAAACGACGGCGGCGTTCCTGCTCGCGAAAGCCTGGGCCGAGTCCGGCCATACGGTGCTGCTGCTGGAAGCCGATCTGCGGAGACCGGACATCGCGCAAGAGCTGGGCCTGGCGAAGACCACCGGGCTGTCGGACGTCCTGTCCGGCCAGATGCCCCTGGACAAGGTGATCCAGCGGACCGTCTTCGAAGGCCTGCACGCGATCGGCGCCGGCACGGTCCCGCTGCAGCCGACCGAACTGCTGGGCAGCAAGCACACGCCGCAGGTCCTGGCCGCGCTGAAGGAACGCTACAGCCGGATTGTGGTGGACGCCACATCCCTGCAGCCACTGAGCGACGGCGCCTTGATGGCTTCCCTCACCGACGGCGTGGTGCTGGTGGTGCGGTACGAGAAGATCACCCGGCAGGTGCTTGCCACCGGCCTTGAAAACCTCCGGGCCGTGGACAGCAGGATCCTCGGCGTCGTCCTGAACGCCTTGCCGGACCGCCTCGCCGAAGCCCACAGGCGCAGGGTGCCCCGCACGCGCCGCGCCCATCGCGCGGAGACAGTGGATCCGGCCCGGATGCGCGGCTGGCTGGAGCCGGCTGGGAAGGGCGCTGGGAAGGGCAGCTCCGGAACCGACGGCGGTCCCCACCACAGCCGGGACGACGACGGCGGCACCGGCAAGTCCTCCACCGGGGACCCGGACGGTGCGGCGTTGCCGCCGCCCCGGCGCGGATAGCGGTACACCATGGTCAGGCTGGCCCTGTGGATCGTTTGCTGCTTCGGCTTTGCCTGGCTGTTCCGCCGGCGGATCCGATGGGTCTTCGCAGCCGTCCTGGGCTTGTGGATGCTGGTCCCCACCGTCGGCAGCCCTTTGATCACCGGTGTGGACAGCGGTTCCCTGTCGATACACGCCGCAAGCTGGCTGATCTTCGCAGCGTTCGTAGTCCGTCTGGCCCACGACCCTGTTTCCCTCAGCCGCGTGCTGGGCCGGGAATTCTTCCTGTTCATGGGCCTGGCCCTGGTGGTGCTGGCCGCGTTCCTGGCCTCCCGGACGTCCCAGGAAGGCGGCGGAATGGTGCTGCTGGTGGACCAGATCCTGGCCCCGGTGCTGTTCTTCCTCGTCCTCCTGTCCGCTGCCCTCACGGACCCGGACCTCGCGACCGCGCTGCGGACAATATTGCTCACCCTCGTGGCTGTCACCTGCGTCATCGCCTTGGTCCAGTGGCTGACCCACAGTGTGCTCTTCTACGAAGAGGGCTTCCTTACCCAGTATTGGTTCAACCCGGAAACCGACCGCTGGATGGGCACCCTCGACCAGCCGCTGGCCCTGTCCCTGGCCATCTGCGTGGCTGCTCCGCTGGTCGCCGGCCTGAAGCACAACTCCGTCCAGGCACTGCTGCTGATCCTGATGATCACCGGCGTGTTGGTGACCCAATCCCGGGTGGGCCTGTTCGTCGTGGGCTTCTCCGTGGTGGCCGTGGTGCTCTTCGCCAGGCGCCGGGTGTGGGTGAAGATCGCTTTCCTCGCAGTGCTCTCTGTGGCCACGTGGTTCATTGTGCAGTCGCCGCTGGTGGCCGGCGTGGCCCAGCGGCTGGCGGACGACACAGGTTCGGCCGAGGCACGGGCCCGCGCCATGGAATACTTCGTGGCCCACTGGGCCGACTACTTCATCGCGGGCCAGGGCATCGGCGCCAGCTACCGGGTGGCCGTGCAGGGTGGACTGCAGACCAGCTTCGAAAGCCCCCTCGTCATGTACAGCATCGACTTCGGCATCGTGTTCGCCCTCCTCTATTTCGGCATGATGGCTTACCTGGTCCTCAAACACGCCACCCGGCACCACTTCCGCGGCCTCACCCTGGCCGGGGTCCTGGCCGTGGCGGTGCCCCAGACCTACAGTTCGCTGGCCACCCGTTCCGCTGCGGCCATCGTGATCTGGACCGTGTTCGCGATGCTTGTCATGGCAGGCGACAAAGTGGTGAGGCAGAGGCAACTGGCGAAGAGCGGGCACGCGGACTTCGACGCCGAGATGGCGGGCCGGCTGTGAACACCAGCACCGCGGGCACCGCCTTCGGGCGCCGCGGCTTCCTGGCCTTGGCCGGGCAGGGTGCGCTCGCGGCGGGAAGCGCGCTCGCCGTTGGAAGCGTGCTCAGCGGCTGCGGAGGCTGCCCCCAGCCAGGTAACACAGCAACGGCCGTCCCCACCCTGGCGCCCGTTCCGGACGTCCCGCTGCAGCCCGGCGGCCCGTACACCGTCAAGGACCTGCTCACCACGAAGACCTTCTACATCGCGCACCGCGGTTCCGGGGACAATTGGCCCGAACACACCATGCGGGCCTATTCGGAGTCCGTGGCGCTGGGCCTGAAAGCGATCGAGGTGTCCGTGTGGGCCAGCTCCGACGGTGTGCTGCTGTGCCACCACGATGCCAGCACCCTGCGCACCAGCGGCCAGGATCTCCGGATCCCCGCCACTCCCTACGCCGACCTGGCCAGGCTCAGGGTGGACGCCCGCGCCTGGCTGGGGCCGGCTGCGCCGTTGGAGCCCATGCCCCGCCTGCGGGAGGTCCTGGATGCCTTCGCCCGCAGCCACGTGATCTTCCTGGAAGACAAGGGCGGCACCAACGCCGATGCGATCTTCACCATGCTCCAGGACTACCCGGAAAGCCGCCGGCACATCGTGTGGAAGCAGCCTGCCATGTCCCCGGGGCACCTTGACGCCCGGCAACGTGGGTACACCACTTGGGGCTACTTCACGAGCAAGGACCTGGGCAGCGCCGCGCAATTCCAGGACCGCGTCGACTGGCTGGGTGTGCCGACACTGGGCGCGGAGGCACAGATCCGGCAGCTTGTGGCCACGGGAAGACCTGTGATCGCCTGGGAGGTACACCGCAGGTGGGAGCGGGACCGGCTGCAGCGCCTTGGCGTGCGCGGCATGATGTGTTCCAACGTGCCCTACGTGCTGCAGCGGCTGGCCCCTGCCGCGTCCGACACCCTGGGCGAGGGCAGCCGCGCCGCGGGTGACTTGCCGTGGGATGCCGACAGCGACTGGTCCGAGCAGCCCGCTTTCGTGGACGATGCGCTGCGCTTCGCCGCCGCGGCCGGCTCCTACACGGTGGGTTCCATGGCTCCGCTGGCCGCGCCCGCTTGGCGCCTCGACGTCGAGCTCCGTTGGCCGGAAGGCTCCTCGGGGGCCCGGCGGGCCGGCATCGCGTTCGCCTTGGGTGACGATTCCCCGGTGGCCCCGCCCGCGGATGGTGCGGGGCAGGTGGCCACGCAGGGCGGATACCGGCTCGACATTTCGGCGGACGGATCCTTGGACCTGGGCAGGACCGACAAAGGCAAGGACCAGCCTGTGTCCCTTGCTTCCGCTGCCGGCGGGGGCGTGGGGGAGCGCCAATGGTTCCAGGTCCGCGTGGAAATGGCCCCTGTGGGCGTCCGGGTGAGCACTTCGACCGGCGGCCGGAACTGGAGCGCGCAAAGCAACGACACCGCGTTTCGCGGCGGCTATTTCGCGCTGCTGGCCGGGAACGCTTCTTCAGGGGGCGGCGGCGGAGCCCCGGTTGAGTTCCGGAAGATCGCCGTAACGGCGCTCAGCGCCCAGGAGATGTGCCTTGGCTAAGTGAGTGGCGCCTAAGTGAGCGTTGCCTTGGTGTCGCCGGGGCCGTGGGATAATTAGGATTAGTCCGTGTGACGTAATTGGCCGCGCTCTACCGGAGCAGTCCTCCGGAGCGGGCCGCGCCGCATGCCCAACAGGTCCACCCAGGAGTACGTTATGGTTGCCATCCCCACACATCTGCTCCCTTCGGCGGGCACCCTCGACAACGACGAGGTGCGGCGGATCCGCAATGACTTCCCGATCCTGCACCAGCAGGTCAACGGCCGGAACCTGGTCTACCTGGATTCCGGCGCCACGTCGCAGAACCCCCTGAGCGTCATCGAAGCCGAGCAGGAATTCTACGAACAACGCAACTCCGCCGTGCACCGCGGTGCCCACTACCTCGCCGTGGAAGCGACCGAATCCTTCGAGGACGCCCGCGAAACGGTGGCCGCGTTCATCGGTGCCCGGAGCGATGAACTGGTCTGGACCTCCAACGCCACCGAGGCCCTGAACCTGATCAGCTACTCCTTCCTCAACGCCTCTCTTCCCGGCGCCACGGCGGAATCCGCCCGCTTCGCCCTCGGCGAAGGCGACGAGATCGTGGTGACCGAGATGGAACACCACGCCAACCTCATTCCATGGCAACAGCTCGCCATGCGCACCGGCGCCACCCTGCGCTACATCCCCGTGGACGATTCCGGCGCCCTGCTCATGGAGGAAGCCGCGCGGATCGTCGGCCCCCGCACCCGCGTGCTCGCGTTCACCCACGCCTCCAACGTGCTGGGCACCATCAACCCCGTCGCCGGACTGGTTGCCCTGGCCCGGGAACACGGCGCCCTCGTGGTGCTGGACGCCTGCCAGTCCGCGCCGCACATGCCCCTGGACGTCAAGGCACTGGACGTGGACTTCGCCGTCCTCTCCGGCCACAAGATGCTTGCGCCCACCGGCATCGGAGCCCTCTACGGCAAGGCTGCGCACTTGAACGCCATGCCGCCGTTCCTCACGGGTGGCTCCATGATCACCACTGTCACCATGGAGAAGGCCGCCTTCCTGCCCGCACCGCAGCGCTTCGAGGCCGGCACGCAGCGGATCTCCCAGGCGATCGCCCTGGCTTCGGCCGCGAACTACCTGAAGGAAACCGGCATCTCCCGGATCCACGAATGGGAAACGGTCCTCGGCCAGCGCCTCGTCTCCGGGCTCAGTGAGCTTCCCGGTATCCGCGTGCTCGGCCCGGCCGCCGGCCAGGAGCGGATCGGCCTGGCCGCGTTCGACGTCGACGGCGTGCACGCCCACGACGTCGGACAGTACCTTGACGACCGCGGCATCGCCGTCCGGGTCGGCCACCACTGCGCGCAACCGCTGCACCGCAGGCTCGGGCTGACGGCCACGACGCGCGCCAGCACCTACCTGTACAACACCACCGACGACGTCGACGCCCTCCTCGAGGCCGTGTCCGGCGTGCGCTCCTACTTCCGGGTCTGATCCGGACCCCAAGGAAAAAACATGAGTCTTGACGCCCTCTACCAGCAGATCATCCTGGACCACTCGAAGCTGCGCCACGGCGAAGGCCTGGCAGCCGAACAGCCGCCGGCCGGCGCCAGCTGCGGCGAATCCCACCAGCTGAATCCCACCTGCGGGGACGAGATCACGGTGCGGCTCGCCGTCGTCGACGGCCGCGTCAGCCAGTTCCGATGGGACGGCGACGGCTGTTCCATCTCCATGGCTTCGGCGTCGGTGCTCACGGATCTCGCCGAGGGCATCGACACGGAGGAACTCCGCACGCTGATCGGGACGTTTCGCGAGATGCTGCGCTCCCGCGGCAAGATCGCGGCCGACCCCGAAGTCCTGGGGGACGCCGCCGCGTTCGAAGGGGTGGCCCGCTACGTGGCCCGGGTCAAGTGCGCCATGCTGTCCTGGGTGGCCGCCGAGGATGCGTTGGGGCAGGCGAGTTCCTGAGCTGACCGGACTTCAGGGCCGGCCGAGGCCCTTGTAGGTCCAGCCGGCCGCGCGCCATTTGGCGGGGTCCAGAACGTTCCGGCCGTCGAGGATCCGGCGGTTGGACACCAGCGCCGCGGTTTCGTGCGGGTCCAGTTCGCGGTACTGCTTCCATTCGGTGAGCAGCAGCACGGCGTCGGCCCGTTCCAGGGCGGTCTCCATGTCCGGTTCCAGCTGCAGTTCGGGGAAGCGCTTCGCCGCGTTGCCGAGGGCCTGCGGGTCGGTGACTGTCACCACGGCTCCCTGCAACTGAAGCTGCGCTGCCGCGCTCAGCGCCGGGGAGTCCCGCACGTCGTCGCTCTCGGGTTTGAACGCTGCGCCCAGCACCGCGATCCGTTGGCCCATGAGGGTGCCGCCGCACAATTGCCGGGTCAGTTCCACCACGCGTGTGCGCCGGCGCATATTGATCGCGTCCACCTCGCGCAGGAACGTCAGGGCCTGATCGGCGCCGAGCTCGCCCGCGCGGGCCATGAAAGCCCGGATGTCCTTGGGCAGGCAGCCGCCGCCGAAACCGATGCCGGCACTGAGGAATTTTGAACCGATCCTGTCATCCACGCCGATCGCCTCGGCCAGGCGGACCACGTCCGCGCCTGTCGCCTCGCAGACTTCGGCCATGGCATTGATGAAGGAAATCTTGGTCGCCAGGAAGGAGTTCGCGGCCGTCTTGACGAGTTCGGCGGTGGCGTAGTCCATCACCATGCGGGGCGTGCCGGTGGCGAGCGGTTCCGCATAGACCTCGTCCAGGAGCGCCACCGCGGGATCGTCCTCGGAGCCTGAGTCCACGCCGTACACCAGCCTGTTCGGGCTCAAGGTGTCGCTGACGGCATGGCCTTCGCGCAGGAACTCGGGATTCCAGGCCAGCATGGCTTCCGGCTGCGCTTCGTGCACGATGTCCGCCAGCCGGGCCGCCGTGCCCACGGGAACGGTGGATTTTCCGGCCACCAGTTCGCCCGGCCCCAGCTGCGCGGCCAAGGCTTCCACGGCGGCATCGACGAAGCGGAGATCGGCGGCGTTCTCGCCGCGCTTCTGCGGTGTGCCGACGCAGATGAAATGCACCTGGGAGCCGCGGGCTTCAGCCATGTCCGTGGTGAACCGCAGCCGCCCGGATTCCTCGAGCTCCCTGAGCAGTTCGTCCAGGACCGGTTCGTAGAACGGGGCGTGACCGTCCGACAGTTCGGCCACTTTGGCGGGGTCCGTTTCGATCCCCACCACGTCATGCCCCAGTTTCGCCATGCAGGCGGCATGGACGGCACCGAGGTAGCCGCAACCAATGACTGAAATCCGCATGCAACCCCCATGGTCGACGCATCGATGAAGACACAGTACGACGATCGGCCGTGGAGCGCACCGGGTGCGCCGGAATAACTTTCAGCCCCGGCCTTCGGGTGCGGCGAAAACATCCGGCACGCCGTCGCCGTCGTCGTCCCGCTGTTCTTCCAGCTCCACCTTCCGGTAGTGGCGGTTGCGGATCCGGAGCACGACGGCGGCGAGCAGCGCCGCGCACAGGGAGCCTGCCAGGATGGCCACTTTGGCGTGGTCGTTGTGCGCGGAAGAGGTGCCGAAGCTGAGCTCGGCGATCAGCAGGGACACCGTGAATCCGACGCCGGCGAGCAGCGCCAGGCCGGCCACGTCGATCCACGCGAGGCTGCTGTCCAGCCGCGCGCGGGTGGATTTGGTCAGGATGAACGTCGTGCCGAAGATCCCGAGGGTCTTGCCCGCGACGAGGGCCGCGACGATGCCCAGGGCCACGGGGTCGGTCAGGGCCGTCCCCAGGCCGGCGGCGCCGCCCAGTGCCACCCCGGCGGAGAAGAAGGCGAACACGGGGACGGCGAAGCCGGCGGAGAAGGGGCGCAAGCGGTGTTCGAAGCTTTCCGCCAAGCCGTTTTCGGGTTCGCCCTTTCTTCCGGCGGAGAGCACCGGGACGGCGAAGCCGAGCAGCACGCCGGCCACCGTGGCGTGGATTCCGGAGGCATGGACGAACGCCCAGGTGGCCGCTGCCAAGGGGAGCAGCAGGTACCAGGAGCGAATGCGCCTCTGGACCAGCAAAGTGAAGCCGGCGAGCGGGACCAGGGCTGCGAGCAGCATGAGGGGCTGGAGCCCGGTGGAGTAGAAAAAGGCGATGATGCCGATCGCGATCAGGTCATCGACCACCGCGAGCGTCAGCAGGAAGGTGCGCAGGGCCGCCGGCAGGTGGGTGTTGATGACAGCGAGCACGGCCAGGGCGAAGGCAATGTCCGTGGCGGTGGGGATGGCCCAGCCCTTCAGGGTTTCCGCGCCGGAGCCCAGGTTGAAGAGCACATAGATGAGCGCGGGTAGGGCAACACCGCCGACGGCGGCGGCAACCGGGACCACGGCCTTCGCCGGATTGCGCAGTTCGCCGGAGACGAATTCGCGTTTGAGTTCGAGCCCGGCGATGAAGAAGAACACCGCCAGCAGGCCGTCGGAGGCCCAGTGGCCGATGCTCAGTTCGAGGTGCCAGGGGGCGTAGCCGAGCTTGACGTCCCGGAGCAGGAAGTAACCGCTGGCCCACGGTGAATTGGCCCAAACCAGGGCGGCCACGGTGGCGGAGAGCAGCAGGGCTCCGCCCACGGTTTCGGTCCGCAGGATCGCGAGGACCCGCTGGTATTCGGGGAAGCTGGCGCGGGCGAAGACCCTGCGTACGGGGGATTGCGGGGAAGCGGGGTGCTGGGGCGGGTGCGGGCTCATGCGGCTCCTTTAACGGGAGGGGTCGGCAATAACGTTGCCGACCAGACTTCCCGGCGCACCTTATGTCCCATCCTACGCAACTGACTCGCAGTTGTTGTCGTCTTGAGACGACAACAACTGCGAGTCAGCGGATGGCGGGGGAGCTCAGCCGAGCAGGCCGGCGACGCCGATTGCCGCCGTCGCGAGTCCCAGCACCATGGAGATGCTCACCAGCACCACGTGCACGGTGAGGAACCTGGTGGCTTTGCCGGCGGCGTCCCGGGCGCGGGGGTCCTTCATCACGCGCTTGAGGAACTGCGGCCACACCACCAGGGACCAGACGCCGGCAATAACCAGCACCCAGCCGAGGATCGCGGGGAGGTGCATGCTAGTGGCTTTCGAGCCAGGCCTCGGCCTGCTGCGACTGGATATTCAGGGCCTTGCCGACCATGGGCTCGGCGGCTTCGGCGATCTTGCCGCCCAGGAACGGAACGGAGGAAGTCACCTTGCCTTCCAATTCGATCCGGGTGTTGCCGCCTTCGGAAACCAGGCGCTGTGCGGCGGTGACGTCCAGGGGAGCGCCGGCAACCTTCAGGGCGATAGTGCTGGTGCGCGAACCGTCGGCGGCCGGGGCTGCCCAGTGCTCGGTCTGGGTGACGGTGAGGCTCTCGCCGACGAACTTGCGGGCGATTTCCGGAAGGCGGGTGGTGGGCAGGGTGCGGACCGTGACGGTGCTGAACGCGCCTGCGGGGTCGCCTTCCACGTTGAAGGATTCGAGGGTGCCGCCAACGAGTTCGCTGGTGTGCTTGATGAACTCTTCGTTCACGAAGACAGCGGCGACGCGGTCAACGCTGTGCGGCAGGGTGGTGGATGCGGCCAGGGGCATGGGGGTCCTCCATGGTTTTTATCGGTTGAGAGCTCTTGAGGCTCCCAAACATCCTACGGGGTGTCTCCGACCACATCCGACCCGGTCTTCTTGACTTGCGTTTCCGGCAGCGATGCTGCCGCCGCGGAGATGTTCCTTGCCATCGAGGGAAAAATGACGCCGTGGAACGGGTAGACGCCCAGCCAGTAGAGCCGTCCGCCCAGGCCGCGGGGGAAGAAGATGGCGCGCTGCTTGTAGAGGCTCCCGGCGCCGTCGGGCTCCACCGACAGCTCAAGCCAGGCGCGGCCGGGCGCGCGCATCTCGGCTCGAAGCCGCAGGAGCCGGCCCCGGTCGATGGCCTCAACCCGCCACCAGTCCACCACCTCGCCCGTCCCCAGGGTCTTCGGGTGGCGCCGGCCGCGTTTCAGCCCGGCGCCGCCCTGCAGTTTGTCCAGCCAGCCGCGGATCCGCCAGGCGAGCGGCAGCGAGTACCAGCCGTTCCTTCCGCCGATGCCTTCGATGATGGTCCAGACGGCGCCGGCCGGTGCGGGGCTGTGGAAGGTCCGCTCGTCGACGAAGACCTTGTAGCCGGCCCAGTCCGGGTCGCTGGGGAGCGGGTCGGCGTCGATGCCGGCGGTCGCCCACGTCGTCTCCACCTGGCCGTCCCGTTCCTTGCCCAGTGCCAGGGCGACGGCCTTCCGGTACGGCGCCAGGCCGCCGTCGGGCTGCTGGATGTAACCGTCGACGTCGTGCTCCCGCGACACCGCGTCGTGCTGCAGCGACTGCACCAGGGGGAAAGCCATGGACAGCGGGATGGGCGTCACCAGGGCCACCCACAGGCCGGCGAGCTTGGGCGCGGGAACCGGCAGGGCGACCACCAGCCGGCGGGGGAGTCCGCGCTCTGCGGCGTATTCGTTCATCATGTCGCGGTACGTCAGGACGTCGCGGGAACCGATGTCGAAGCTGCGGTTGATCCTGTCGGGAAGCACCGCGGCGGCGACGAGGTAATGCAGGACGTCCCGCACTGCGATGGCCTCGATGCGGTTATTGACCCAGCTTGGCGCGGGCATCACCGGAAGTGTGTCGGCCAGGTGCCGGATCATCTCGAACGACGCCGAGCCGGAACCGATCACCACCCCGGCCTGGAACACGATCGAGTCCACGGACGATTCCAGGAAGATCCGGCCCACCGCCTCGCGGGAGCGCATGTGCGTTGAGAGCGGGGCGTTGTCCGGATGGAGCCCGCCGAGGTAGATAATCCGGCCCACGCCTGCCCCGGCGGCGGCGTCCGCGACGAGCCCTGCCATCGCTTCTTCCTTGGTTTCGAAACCGCCGCCGGAAGCCATGGAGTGGACCAGGTAATAGAGGACGTCCACGCCCGCCAACGCGGCTTCGAGGCTCTCCGCCCGATCGAGGCCGTCCTGCACGATCTCCACCTGGTGGCGCCAGGGAACGTCGGCGAGCTTTTGCGGCGAACGGACCAGGACCTTGACCGCGTGACCCGCCTCCAGGAGCCGGGGGACCAGCCGACCGCCGATGTATCCGGTGGCGCCCGTGACGAGCACGGTCCTGGATTGCCCGGCGTCCGGTGGCGGCAAGGGGGACCTCCTGGGGATGGCGGGAGGGGTAGGCTGGAATGACCCGGCGTTCGTTTGAATTTCCGGGATTTTGTGTTGCCCGCCTTTGGATCCACCCTAGGAGTTTCAGCCATGAGCCTCAACGGTCTGCGCCGCGCACTGGCGGAGGACGGGACATTCGCGCGCGTCCGGAAGGAAGCAGGCCGCTCCTTCGAGGCCCGCAGCACCGACTACCAGATCAGCGCCCCCACGGGCATGCGCGCCGTCCTGGTGGCGGAAATGGCCGACGGCCTCGCGTCCGACGGCGGTGCCCCCGTGGTCCTGGCCGTCACCGCCACGGGCCGTGAGGCCGAGGACCTGACGGCAGCCCTTGCCTCCTACCTGCCCGCGGACTCCGTTGCCGCTTTCCCGAGCTGGGAAACCCTGCCGCACGAGCGGCTTTCGCCGCGCTCGGACACCGTGGGCCGCCGACTGTCCGTGCTGCGCCGGCTGGCACATCCCGAAACGGCCGCGCCCCTGCGGGTGGTGGTGGCCCCGGTCCGGGCCGTGGTCCAGCCCATCGTGGCCGGCCTGGGTGACCTGGCTCCCGTGACGCTGAAGGTCGGACAGGAAATGCCTTTCAGCGGCGTGGTCCGAGCCTTGGCGGACGCCGCCTACGCCCGGGTGGACATGGTGACGCACCGTGGCGAATTCGCAGTGCGCGGCGGCATCATCGACGTCTTCCCGCCTACCGAGGATCACCCCGTCCGGGTGGAGTTCTTCGGCGACGAAGTGGAGCAGATGCGCTGGTTCGCGGTGGCTGACCAGCGTTCCCTCTCCTCGCCCGGCCTGCACCATCCCACCGAACTGCATGCGCCGCCTTGCCGCGAAATCCTCATCACGCCCTCGGTGATGTCCCGCGCAGCAACCCTGAAACCCCGGATGCCCGCCGCGGCCGACATGCTGGAGAAGATCGCCGGCGGCATCGCCGTCGAGGGCATGGAGTCCTTGGCCCCGGTGCTGGTGGATGCCATGGTGCCGTTCGTGGAACAGCTCCCCGCCGGCTCGATCGCCGTCGTGATCGAACCCGAGAAAGTCCGCACCCGCGCCCACGACCTCGCGGCCACCAATGAGGAATTCCTCGAGGCGGCCTGGTCCACGGCGTCCGACGGCGGCGCGGCGCCCCTTGATCTTGCCGGCCAAGCCGCCACCGACCTCCACGCCGCCAGCTTCCGTTCGCTGACGGACACCCGCAGCGCCGCCCTGGCCCATGAGGTGTCCTGGTGGTCCATCACCTCGCTCGCCACGGACGAGGACTTGGTGCTGGACATCGACGTGCTGAACCTGCATGCCCGCGAGCCGCGTGGCTACCAGGGCGACGTGGCGGAGATGCTCGAATTCATCGGCTCCCACGTCCGGGACCAGTGGCGCATCGTGGTGGCCACGGACGGCCCCGGCCCGGCGCAGCGCCTGGCCGAACTCTTCCACGACGCCAACATTCCGTGTGCCCGGGTGGACTCCCTGGCCGAGGAACCGCAGCCGGGCATCATCGAGGTGACTACGGCCGCCGTCGGACGCGGCTTCGTGCTGGACGGCCTCAAGCTGGGGCTGCTGACCGAAGCGGACTTGCTGGGGCGGGCCTCGGCGGCGTCCACGAAGGACATGCGGCGGATGCCCTCCAAGCGGCGCAACGCCGTCGATCCCCTGCAACTGCACGCCGGAGACTTCGTGGTCCACGAACAGCACGGCATCGGCAAGTTCGTCGAACTCATCCAGCGCAAGGTGGCGGGTTCTGCAGCCGGTGATTCCGGGCTGCGCGAATACCTCGTCCTCGAATACGCCTCGTCCAAGCGCGGCGCCCCCGGGGACCGGCTCTTCGTGCCCACGGACCAGTTGGACCAGGTGACCCGCTACGTCGGCGGCGATACCCCGGTGCTCAGCAAGATGGGCGGCGCGGACTGGGCCAGCACCAAGTCCAAGGCCCGCAAGGCCGTCAAGGAAATCGCCGGCGAACTCATCCGCCTCTACTCGGCCCGCATGGCCTCCCGCGGCCACGCCTTCAGCCCGGACACCCCGTGGCAGCGCGAACTCGAAGAAGCCTTTCCCTACGTGGAGACCCCGGACCAGCTGACCACCATCAACGAGGTCAAGGCGGACATGGAACGGGAGATCCCCATGGACCGCCTGGTGTCCGGCGACGTCGGCTACGGCAAGACCGAGATCGCCGTCCGTGCCGCCTTCAAGGCCGTGCAGGACGGCAAGCAGGTGGCGGTGCTGGTGCCCACCACCCTGCTCGCCCAGCAGCACTACGAAACCTTCACCGAGCGCTTCTCCGGCTTCCCGCTGCGGGTCCGCCCGCTCTCCCGTTTCCAGGCCGCCAAGGAAGCGAAGGAAACCGCCGAGGGGGTCAAGAACGGTTCCGTGGACGTCGTGATCGGCACCCACCGCCTGCTGTCCAAGGACTTCGAATTCAAGGACCTCGGCCTGGTGATCGTGGACGAGGAGCAGCGCTTCGGCGTCGAACATAAAGAAGCGCTCAAGAAGATGCGCACCAACGTGGACGTGTTGGCTATGTCCGCCACCCCGATCCCGCGCACCCTGGAGATGTCGCTCACGGGCATCCGCGAAACCTCCACCCTGGCCACCCCGCCCGAGGAACGCCACCCCGTGCTGACCTACGTGGGCCCGTACACGGACAAGCAGACTTCCGCGGCGATCCGGCGCGAACTGATGCGCGAAGGCCAGGTGTTCTTCGTGCACAACCGGGTGTCCTCGATTGAACGGATGGCCGCCCAGATCCGCGAGCTCGTCCCGGAAGCCCGGGTGGAAGTGGCACACGGGCAGATGTCCGAGAGCCGGCTTGAGAAGATCATCGTGGACTTCTGGGAGAAGCGCTTCGACGTGCTGGTCTGCACCACCATCATCGAAACCGGCTTGGACATCTCCAACGCCAACACCCTGATCGTGGACGGGGCGGACAAGTACGGCCTGTCCCAGCTGCACCAGCTGCGCGGCCGCGTGGGCCGTGGCCGCGAACGCGCCTACGCCTACTTCCTGTACCCCTCGGAGAAGCCGCTGGGCGAGGTGGCGCTGGAACGGCTCAAGGCCGTGGCCGCGCACAACGAGCTCGGCGCCGGCATGCAACTGGCCATGAAGGACCTGGAGATCCGCGGCGCAGGCAACCTGCTGGGCGGCGAACAGTCCGGCCACATCCAGGGTGTGGGCTTCGACCTCTACATCCGCCTCGTGGGCGAGGCCGTGGCCGAGTACCGTGGCGAGGCCGAGGAGAAGGCCGCCGAGATGAAGATCGAGCTGCCCGTCAACGCCCACCTCCCGCACGACTACGTGCCCGGGGAACGCCTGCGCCTGGAGGCCTACCGCAAGCTCGCCGCCGCCGTCACGAACGAGGCCATCGACGAGGTCCTCGCCGAACTCGTGGACCGCTACGGCGAGCCGCCGCTGCCCGTCCAGAACCTCATCGCCGTGGCGCGCTTCAGGGTCACTGCCCGCGAAAGCGGGCTGTCCGACGTCGCGCTCCAAGGCAACTTCATCCGCTTCTCCCCGGCGAACCTGCCCGAGTCCAAGGTGATGCGGCTGAACCGCATGTACCCGGGCTCGCAAGTGAAGCCTGCCCTGGACTCCGTGCTGATCCCCAAGCCCAAGACGGCGAAGATCGGCGGCCGGGACCTGCAGGACGCCGAGATCCTGAACTGGGCCAACACTGTCATCACTGCGATCTTCGCCGGCGCCCCGGCGTCCGCTCCGACGTCGGCAAGCGCAGGCTGATCGCATGATGGGAGGACATCACGCCGCGTCGGGAGCCGCGGCGTGGATCGCTGTTGCGTCCACCGGCCCGTACGCGCTGGGCTGGTATCCGCTCGATTCCACCGGGATCCTCATCGGAGCGCTCACGACGGCGGGAACCGCCTTGGTGTGCGACTGGGACCACCGCTCAAGCACCATCGCCCATTCGCTGCCGCCGCTGTCGCGGCTGATCGCCGTCGGGATCGAAAAGGCCAGCGGCGGGCACCGGCAGGGGACGCACTCGGTGCTCGGAGCCGCCGCGTTCGTGTTGCTGGCGGGCATGGCCGCGCAGTTCCAGCTGGATACCCCGGTGGGCCGGCTCTCCGTGGGCGCCGGCCTGCTGTGCATGTTCATGATCAACTTGGCGGCCAAGGCCCTGAAGCTGTTCCCGGAGCACGGCTGGTTGGCCAACTGGGTGTTCGCCCTGGCAGCGGCCGGGCTGGTCACGTGGTTCGCCCCGCAGCAGTGGGCCTGGTTGCCGCTGTCCATGCTGACCGGCGTCGTGGTGCACATCGTGGGGGACATGATCACCACCGGGGGAGTGCCGCTGCTGTGGCCGATTGTGATCAAGCCGCCGAAGTTCTGGCGGAAGCTGCCGCTGGTCAGCGGGATCTGGAAGGCCAACGGCGCACTGTCCATCCCGTTGCTGGGCAAGGCCGGTTCGCGCCGCGAATGGCTGCTCCTCATCCCGGTCAGCGGCTACGCGATGGTGGGGATCTGTGCCGCGGCCTGGGGATTGGCGAAGACGCACTGGGCCGCAGTGGTGGCGCTGCTCCCTTAAACACTAACGCGGGGTCAGTTACGGCCGGTCCCAGGGGACTTCATGGCCCGTAAGTGACCCCGCGTTTGCGGGTTCTTGGCAGCGTCTCTAGTTTTCGCCGGCCGAGTCGGAGCGGCCCAGGATGGTCTGCGGAATCCAGAAAGCCAGGGCGAAGAGGCCCAGGCAGACGGCCATCGGCCAGGGGTTCTCCAGGGTCAGGAAGGACAACGAGTAGATGGCGCCGAGGAACATCACGATGATGACGAGGAACAGCACCAGGCTCTGGGCCAGGTTGTTCTCTTTTTCGATGACCTTGCTGCCGGTGTGCTGGGACATTCTTTCCTCCTCGGCCCCTCAGGGCTCAAATTCCTGGCGGCTGCCGGGCCCGTCAGTAGGCGGATGAACCCTGTTCACCCTTGACGATGGCAATTCCGGAGCTCGCGCCAATACGTGTTGCACCAGCAGCAATCATAGCCTGTGCGTCGGCGAGGGAACGCACGCCGCCGGAGGCCTTGACACCGACATCCGGGCCCACGGTCTTGCGCATCAGTGCCACGTCTTCCACGGTGGCGCCCCCGCCGTTGAAACCGGTGGAAGTCTTCACGAAGTCCGCCCCGGCTTCCACGGCGGCCTCGCAGGCCAGGACTTTCTGGGCGTCGCTCAGCAGCGCCGTCTCGATGATGACCTTCAGGATGGCCTCGCCGGCGTGGACGGCCTCGGCGACGGCGGTGATGTCGTCCACAAGGGTGCCCTTGTCATCCGCCCGGGCTGCGGCGATGTCGATCACCATGTCGATTTCCTCCGCGCCGTCCAGCACCGCGCCGCGGGCTTCGAAGGCCTTGACGTCGCTGGGGGTCGCTCCCAGCGGGAAGCCCACCACGGCGCAGGTCAGCACGCCGGAGCCCTTGAGGGCCTTGGAAACCGTCTTGACCCAGATCGGGTTCACGCAGACCGATTTGAAGCCGTACTCCACGGCTTCGGCACAGACCTGGCGGACTTCGGCCTCGCTCGCCTCGGGTTTGAGGAGGGTGTGGTCGATGTAGGAGGCAATATTTGCTGCGCTGGCGTTTGCTGCGCTGGCGTTTGCTGCGGTAGCGGCGTCATTGCTCATGGCAGTCCTTCCGTGGCGGGCCGGGTGGCCGCTTGGTGGCTCGTCAAAGGACCATCTTGCCACAGCACCCGGGCCCGCCTGCGGCGGTATCAGGCTGCCGCGGTGACCTGCATTCCAGGGCGTGCCCGGTGGCCGGAGTCCTCAAGCAAATGCCCGGCGCAGCGGGCTGCGGCTTCCTTGGCTGAGAGGACCAAGCCCAGGCGCAGTCCGTCGCGGGCCGCGGCGTCGCCGATCGCCCGGATGCCCGGCACCGACGTCTCGAATCCGCTGTCCACCAGGATGCCGCCGTCGGGAGCCGTCTTCAGCCCGGCGCTTTCGGCGAGGCTGTTGCGCGGTGACCGCTCCTCGGCGAGGACCACGAGGTCGCCGTTCATGATGCTGCCGTCGTCGAAGACGATCCCGGCGGCCGGCATGCCGGAGACGGGTGAAGAGACGACGGCGGCCGGACGCAGCGTGGTGCGGACCGGACGGACGCCGCGTGCCCGCAGCACGGCCTCGGCCTGGCCTGCCGACGGGCCGGTCCCCACGAGGATGGCCAAGGGCCGGCGGCCGAGCGTGTCAGCGATCTCCTGGACGTCGGCGCCCAGGCGCTCGGCGTCGTCGATCGTGGAGTAGGCAAGTGCGTGGTCAGCGCCGTGCACCGGTGGCAGAACCGGGGCCGAGCCGGTGGCGATGACGAGCTGGTCGTAGGAGAACTCGAGGCCCTCCGTGGTGGTCACCTTCCGGTTCGCCGCATCGATGAAGCTGGCAGCCTGTCCGAAGCGCACCGAAACCTTGGAATGCGCGGCGGTTTCCATCAGGGCGTCGGGGCATTCGTCGCGGTTGCTCAGCACGGTGATGCGGCCGGTGAACGGCAGGGTGGTGTGTCCCAGGCCGCTTCGCTGTACCGGGCTTTCCAGCCCGGTCAGGTGGCGGAGGAGGGCCTGGGCGGCGGGCCCGGCTCCTGCGATAACGAGGTGGGTTGAGGTCTCCGGCATGGCGGGTCCTTTCGCTTTGTGGGCGGTGTCTGCGAACGGAGCACAGGCGGTGTTTCGCGGTTGCCTTCAGCCTAGGAGTGCGCCTTTTCGGGAGTGTTTCCCGGGCGTTGCAGTTTTTCCCGTGCGCGTTCCCTGACTGTTACTGGGCGGTAATGAGGTGGATCACAGTGGTGACGGGCATTACGCTGCCTGGATGAAGTGGTTCGGGGGCTTGCGGCGAAAGAGGCTCCGCAACGAAGCCGGATTTTGGATTGACGCCCTCGCAAACTGCGCGCTGCACCCGATGTATCTCGATGACAAGGCCATCGAAGCGGCGGGTTTGGATCTGGCGTACGTCGAGTTCGCCTGTGCGCTTTTTGACTTCCAAAGCGCAGTGGAGATCGAGTTCGCGGCGAAAGACATCGCCCGCTTGCGCAAGGACTTCATTGAAGAACAGTGGTCCCTGCATTTGGCGGCCAGTGATCCGGACAATCCGATGTTGCGGGTGGCCCGGGTTTATGCCGACCGGTTGATTAACACGCTGGAGAGGCCGTAGCGGAGTATGGATGCCGAGGTAAACACGTTGTGTGGACGGACGCCGTGCCGGGACGGAGTCCTGCGCTCCCGCGCTCCTGCAGATGTTCGTGACGCCGACTCTATTTCAGTCCGTGCGTGGCTGGATTCGGACAGCTCATTTCCGGCTCCTTTGACCAGCTCTAGCTGAAGAATTCCGCCGGTCGAAGTCGGCCCGGAGCGTGCTATCCCGTGGGATCAATGGGATTTGGTCCCTCGTCGGTTCGCTAAGTCGGAACTCGATACGGAATCGGATGGGGCTCCGGACCCCTGTGGGGGCAGTTGGCCAGACCGGCCGGAGGAGCCTTATTTTGTCAGACCTTCTTGCTTGAATTGGTTCATGGAGAACAGCACGGCACTGGCCCAGGCGCCGGGGAAGCAAGTCCTTCCCGTCGATGCGCTGGCCGACGTCGTGTCTTCTTTGGAGTCGCTGGAACGCGTGCAGTCGCGTTTGCATGCGGTGCGTGAGGGGCTGCTGGTCATGGCCTCGCAACTAGCGGAGGCGATGGAGGACGACGGCGGCGTGTCGGGTTCCGGGTGGCGGCCGCCTGCGCGGGAACTGGCTCAGCGGTCAGTGGCGGCGGAGATCGCTGCCGCGACCCGGATGAGTGACCGGACGGTGCAACGCCAGATGGGCCAGGCGGTGGAGCTGGCCGATCGGTTCCCGGTAACCTTCGATGCCCTCTCGGCTGGTCGGATCAGCCTGGCCCATGCCCGGGTGATCCAGGACGCCGGGACGGTGCTGGAGGATGCGGCCTCCCGGGCCCGGTATGAGGAAGCCGTGCTGGAGTGTGCGTTTCGGCAGGCGCCGGGACGGGTCCGGCGGCTCGCGGTTCGGGAGGCCGAGAAAGTCCAGTCCGGGCCGCTGGCCGACCGTCATGAGCGGGCGCGGAAGGACCGCCGGGTCTGGGTGAACCCCTTGCCGGACGGCATGGCCGAACTCGGGGCCGTGCTGCCCGCCGTTGTCGCGTACGGGATCCACGACCGCCTCACCCGGATGGCCCAGGCTCATGCAGACGCAGCCAAAGAACATGACTACGCCACAGAAAACGGCGCAGGTGCCCAGGCCGGCCGAGGCGCCGGAGCCTCCCGCACCATGGACCAGCTCCGGGCCGACCTGCTCGCGGATGTCCTGTTGCGAGGCGCCCCGACCGGGCACGACACCCGCGAGGGCATCCTCTCAGCGATTACGGCGAGGGTCGATATCACCGTCCCGGCGCATACCCTGATGGGCAGTGAAGGACACGGTGCGGCCTCCGGGCCGGGCACTGACGAACCCGGCGCGGACGGCACTGCCGAACGTGGCTCCGCCTCTGGTTTTCGCGGTGCGGCCGAGCTTGACGGGCGGCACCCGATCGATCCGGACACGGCACGGATCTTGGCCGGGGCGGCCCCGGGCTGGAACAGGGTCTTCACCGACCCCGTCAACGGCACCGTGCTGGCCGTGGACCGGTACCGGCCCGGCGAGGACCTGCGGCGCCTGCTCAGGGCCCGGGATTCGCGCTGCCGCTTCCCCGGATGTGGCATCAAAGCCCGTGACCTCGACCTGGACCACACTCACGATGCGGCACTGGGTGGTGCCACCGAGGCCGCTAACCTCGCGGCCTTGTGCCGGCGCCACCACACGCTCAAACACCACAGTGGGTGGACAACCAGACAAAGCGGAAACGGAAACCTGGAATGGACCAGCCCCACCGGTCGCAGCTACACCGACCGGCCGCCCACACCGGCCACAAGCACAGCGGGGGACATCCGCCCAAGGCCCGGCGACCCGCCTGCGAAAGCAAAGCCACCGCCCTTCTGACCTCACGGGTCGGCCCCTGCCCCGCCGGTGTGCCTTCCCTCATGTGCAGCCGGCTTTTCCGCCCTGCGGAGCGGCGGGTGATCGTGTGCCCGCGTCGTTCGTGCGTCTCCGCTACCCGCGCGCCCGTCACCCAGCCGACCTCAGTACTTCTCCAGCAGCTCCCGCAGCCCATTCCCGATGAAGCCCGCCGCCGCGGAAGCCCGGTCCAGGAATCCGTGCGAGCCCACCGGCTCCACCGAGGCGATCAGCGCCGCGGCATCGCCCAGGGCCATCCGCACTTCGAGGGCCGGGTAGCCTTCCAACTCCAGGACGGCGGTACGGGAATCGGTCCAGGCGTCCGGCCCGGGGTCGTCGTGGAAGGTGCGCGTGACCGTCAGCTTGTGCCAGCCGCCGTCGAGCAGTATCTCCGCACGGTAACGCAGCATGTCGCCGGAGGCCTCCACCAACCCGCCGGCGAGGAAACGCCGGGCACCGAAGCGCTCTGAATCGAGGAACCCCGAAAGCCGCGCACCGGTACCGGACGATGGCATCTCGACGACGGCCGTGAACTCCACGTCCTGCCCCTCCAGCTTGCCGCGGAGCCGGTCCGTGAACCGGACGCCGGGGGACGGCTCGCTCATAGCGGTGCAGCGCTCGTCCTTCGGCAGCCCCTCCGGCGAACGGGAGGCCAGGTAGGCCCGGGCGTCCCGGTAGCCCATGGCCACGAGCGCGTCGGCGCTGATCCGGCCGAGATAGAACTCCGGGTCCAGCGGCAGCGGGTGCTCCGGCCTGATGACGTGCAGCACGAACTCCCGTCCGGTGGCCTGCGCGGCATCGAAATCGGCGAGCAACGCGCCCATGGCACTCATCTCGATCATGTGCACGTACTGCTCCAGCGGCCCGTCGCCCCAGTACGGCGAATTCCCGATGCACCAGATGAGCCACACTTCCTCAGCCCCGCGCCGCAGCGCCTCCTGCACGTTGGCGTCGCGCACCCACACGGCGTCCGTCCAGATTTTCCCGTCACGGTGCAACGGAGTCAGGAAGATCGGCAGGGACATGCCCGCGGCCATGAGTTCGGCGTCGATCCCGGTGGCGTCGAGCGCGTGGCAGCGCTTGCCGGTGAACTCCACTACGTTGAAGGAACCCCCGACGGCGCCCGGTTCCGTTGCGCGGCTGCGGATGGTTCCGGCGTCGATCCCCAACGCCGGGAAGACTTTGTTGAGGAGGCCGTCCGCGTCGCCGAGCGCGGGAAGGGACCACGGCCCCTTGAAGTAGTCGCCGAACGGCAGGGCCGAACCGAAGTCCTTCACGTCCACCGTGGACCAGCGGGCGCACATCTCCTCGGGCCCGATCCCGGACAGCAGCATGCCCGCCGTCAGGATCCCGCCGGAGGTGCCGTCCACATGGCTGAATTCCAGTCCTTCTTCGGCCAGGGCCCGCACCACCCCGGCCTGCCACGCCACCCGCATCCCGCCGCCGGCCAAGACCAGTGAACGATTCATGGGCGCACCACCCCTTTCCAGTAGACGCCGCGCCAATAGACAAAACAGAGCACCGCCGTCGCGAGATCGAAGATGGCAACCGCCAGGGCGGTTGCCGCGAACACGCCGTTCAGGACACCGATCCCGACGGCGGCGAACGCCCCGGCCTTCTGGAGGCCGGCCCAGAAGATGACCTCGGGGGCGGCGTCGCGCTTGAGCAGGGTGTGCAGCAGCAAGCCGCCCACCACGATCATGAACATGCCCACGGTGCCGAACAGTTGCAGCGCGAGCGGCGTCGGCTCGGCACCCAACAGGCGCAGGATGAATCCGCCGAAGGGAATTTCCGCGACGCCCGTCAGTGCCGTGATGACCGCGAGGATCGCGAGCACCGCGCGCAGGGGGTCTGCCGCGGCCCAGGCGGCGGGGCTGGTTCTCGCAGCCACTGTCTTCACAGGTAGGAGTCCAGTAGCCGGCCGCGGTCCACGATCAGCCAAACCATGGCAAGCCACACGAGCGTCGAAACGTAGAAACGGATGTCATTGAGAAACATCCAGCGCCGCAACAGAGTGCGCAGTTCGGCGTCGTCCTTGAAGTCCCCGCCCCGGATGCGCACGTTGATGGGAATGATGATGCCCTGTCCCACCAGGGTCAGGGTAATGATGCCCAGCAGGCAGATCGCGGCCGGAATGACTCGGATACTGCCCCATTCGCTCCAGACGAGGATGGCACCGGAGATGAACATCGGCGGCACCACCACGGTGAAGAACTTGGTGGCCTGCCGGGTGGGGATCCCGAAATGCATGTCCACGTTGGCGCGTTCCAGCGACTCCCAGGTGGGGTAGAGGAACCACTTCAGCACCCACATGGTGCCCACGTACATGGTGGCGCCAAAGAGGAAGTACAGGACATTCAGCAGCAGCAGCCAGTTCACGACGACGCCTTGACGTTCCCGGGGATCCTGCTGCGGTCCGGCGGTTCCAGCCACTCCTGGCCCTGGCCCAGCCCCACCACGCTGTCCATCATGTCGCCGCCCCGCTGGGCCTCGGCTTCCGCAGCACTGCGCGCGGTGAGGAACCACGCTTCGTAATGGTCGTCCAGCACGCCGTGGGCTTCGGGCAGCCAGGCCGTGAAGATCGGCTTCTCCGCCACCTGCAGGGTCTTGAGGAGCGCGACGCCGGGGGCGTCACCCAGGATGAGCCGGGCCTTCGCCGCCTTGCCGAGGGCGAGGTCGCCGGTGGCTTCGAAGTAGATGTCCGACTTCCAGAGCATGCCCCGGAAAGCGCAGTAGTTCGAGGCTGCGAGCTTCAACGGCAGGCCGGCGGGCTCGGGCCGTTCGATCTCCACGAAGCAGCCGAGCACCCCGTCCTTGTCGTACTGGGCCGACACCGTGGAGTCGGTCACCACGAAGTCCAGGTTGGCCTGGTGCTTGGGCATGCCCCAGATGCCCTTGCCGCCCTTGACGGAGATCTCCGTGCTGACCGGCAGGTCCACGACGAACTGGCCCAGGCCGAACGTCTTCTGGAAGAGCAGGGGCAGCAGCGGAGGCACCGGCCGCCTGCCATGGGTGATGGCGATGGCCAGGGAGTACTCGATGTACTTGCCGATGTCCGTGGACTTGTAGTTGACCACGGTCACCACCAGCAGGCCCTTGCCGCCCAGGCTGAACGGGCGCATTTCCTCCCCCGGCAGAATGGCCGCCGCGGCCCGCTTGTTGATGGGAAATGCGGCCATGAGCACCGGCGAGTCGTCCGAGTTGACCGGCATGGAATAGGGGATGCCGTCCGCCCGGGCGAACCGGCCGCGCAGTTCGTTCTGGCGCCGTGGCAGCGGGGAAGGCATGAGCCGGAGGAACCCGGCCAGCAACCCGTTGAGTGTGTTCATGAGTCGAGCTCCTTGCCTGAGTCCAATGAATTCAATTCCTTGACGATGATCGGGAACGTGTCCCGCCACGCGTGGGCGCCGAAGAAGACGTCCAGGTGGCCGTAGCCGGGGATGAGGTGGAGCGAGTCCTTGCCGGGACGGTGCTGCTGAAAGAAACGGAAGGTGCGCTCCTGGCTCTCGGGCAGGAAGCAGCGGTTGTCCTGCCCCGCGAGGAAGGTGAAGCGGGCATCGGTCCGGGGCGCCTGGGCCTCGTAGTTTTCCGGCAGTTCCGGATGCGACCCGGCAGCCACCATGTGCCCGGCACGGATGCTGCGGCCCATCTCCTCGAAGAAGCTGACCGGGACCTCCGCGAACTCACCCTTGATCCATTCGTGGGTGGCCTCGTCGAGGTTTTCGTGGGACCACAGCGCCGGCCTGCCGCTGCCGTAGGTGAAGCTGACCAGCTTGCAGACCGTGTTATCGCATTCGTGGTGGGTGGCCTTGACCAGGGAGCGCACGAACCGGCTGAAATAGCCGTTCGAGCGGTTGCCCCAGGCCGGGGAGAGGTAGGGCGTGAAGGCTTTCACGATCGGCGTGAAGTGGTCGATCTTCAGGCGCGAGAACGCCGGCACCACCGGATGCAGGGACACCGCGTTGGAGATCACCGTGTCCACCCGGGGCAGCAGTCCCGCCGCGGCGGACATCGTGAACGAAGTAGAGCCCTGGCAGTGCACCACGGCTTTGAGCGTGTCCGCTCCGGTAGCCTGCAGGACGTGTTCGACGGCGGCCGGATGGTCGTGCACGGCGGCGTCGCCGAGCGTCCAGGACAGCGGGTCCAGATCGATCGAGGCACGCCAGTTCAACATCCAGACGTCCCAGCCATCCTCCAGCAGTACGTCCACAAGAGTGGTGGGAAGGGGCGGGCGGAACAGTTCGGCGCGGACCCCGGAGCCGTGCACCAGCAGCACGGGTCCCTTGGCCGCCTCCACGGGAGACGTCACGTGCACCAGGTTCAGCGGAACACCGTCGCCGGCCCGGAACGGGATGACCTCGCTGCGGTGTTCTGCCCGGGTGATGGTCATGGTCATGGCTTGCTTCCTTCACGGTGAATCACGGCTGCTGCGGCGGTGGGGGGTGGGGCAGTGGGTGCTGGGGTGTCGGTTGCTTGGGCGGCTCCCGGTCGAGTGGGAGTCGGCTGGATGGTGATGGGCTGCTCAAGCAGCCGGACGGCCGGCAGGCCTGAACTTTGAGACGGAACAGGGCGGAGGCCGTCATGCGCGTCTTCAAGATCCCAATCCCTGCACACGGTCTCCACCAGGAGGGGGTGGACGGTGAGGCTGCCGTCAGGATCGAGGCGCATCCGCAGGAAGCCCTTGTGGTCCTCGACGGCCTGGCCGGACATTTTCCACGAGGCCACCTCCCCGCCGGGGGTGCGCAGGATGTAGAGGGCGAACGCTTCGCTGCCGAGGACCCAGCCGGATATGTACACGACGGCGAGGACCAGCAAGGCACCAAGGCCCGAGGGAAGGGGGATCAAGGCGGCCAGGACGGCCAGGCTGATGCCTGCGCCCAAGGCGGTGAACTGGTAGAGGACGCCGCGGAGCATGGTCAGCACTCCGCTCCGGTGCCGGAGCAGGCGTGTCCGGCCGAACAGCTTCCAGAACACCACCAGCAGGCACAGGGCGAGCAGCGGGCAGGCGACGCCGAAGACCAGGGCCCGGGGCAGGCCCACCGTATCGATCGCCGCCATGAGCGGGAGGCCGCGGCCGCTGCTGTAGACCACCCAGCCGGCCAGGAAGAACACGGCATGCACGAGTCCCAGCAGGGGACCGAAGCCCGGGTTCCTGGCCGCGAGCCAGTAGGGCGAGAACGGATTGGCCAGGCGGAGTCCGAGCTGCCTGCTGGTGTTGCTGGAGGGGTGGCTCCCGGGGGCGCGGACGAAGCGGCGCCCGCCGGCGGGGCCGGCCTGCCGCCGGGCCGCGGACGGCGACGCGGCGGACAGCCCGCGCTCGCGGACGGGATCCGGAAGCCGGAGCTCCTGGGGCAGCCAGTGGGTGTCCGAAAGGTACGCCCCGCCCAGGCCGCAGGTGATCAGCTGGACCGGGCTGCCGCCGTCGGGCGCAGCTTCGGCATAACGGGAGTAATGGTGCAGGTCCCCGCTCAGCCAGAGCCGCACCGTGGCGCCGGTGTCCTCGAAGAGTCCGGTCCGCGGGTTGAAGCGGCGGCGCAGGTAGTCCTGTTCGAAGAAGTCCGCCTGCTGGAAGGCCCGGTCGCCTGGCTCTTCCGAGTAGACCCACGACGGCGAGGCCAGGCACAGGATGATCGAGTCGCCGGGGACGAGCCGCGTGCTGACGTTGCGGTAGAAGTACTCGAGTTGGGGTTCGTCGATGTACTGGCCCAGCTGGCTGTCCAGGCCCAGGAGCCACCAGCCGGGTGTGTCCGCGCCGCCCGAGAGCCGCACCGCAAAGTAACTGCGGTTCTGCACCGTGCGCCAGGAGCCGATGCTGCGCTGCCGGGTGAAGACCCGGATGAAGGAGGTGAGTCCGTCGTACCAGTCGTGGTTCCCCGGCAGGGCCAGGAGGATGTTCGCCGGCGGGCACGAAGCCGCCGGCGGACCGCCCGCCGCGGGCGCCGGGAAGGCCGCGCGGTACGGGCCAACCATGCGATCCTCGTAGCGTCCCGGGGACGCCACCGGGTAGACCTCGTCCCCGCCGAGCACCAGGACATTCGCGCGCCCGAGTTCCATCCCGTCCACCGTCAGCTGCTCCTGGGCAAGCAGGAGGGCTACGGTGTAGGTGGCATCGAAGCCGTCGCCCAGGTCCGCGGTGAAATCCAGCCACAGGCCGTCGCGCCGGGAGAGTGCCGGTTCGTGCGGGACGGCCTCGGGCAGGCCGCGCTCCACGGACGGCTGCGCCGCCTGACCAGGGAGCGGAAGGCGGTCCAGCTCGAGCGGCGCGCCGGGAAGCCCTGCCTCCAGCTCGCGCTTGTCCCCGAAGTCCGCGAAGACCGTTGCGGTCATGACCTTCAGGGCGGTGCGGCCCAAGGCGATCGGTGCAAGCCAGCGCACCGCCTCCCGGGGAGTGAAGCCCAGGTCTTTGCTGTGCAGTGCGAGCTCTTTGCGCTTCATCGCCGTGCGCGGTTGCCGTAGACCCGCCAGAGCTCGCCGAGGAAGAAGTTCCCGAACGAGGCCAAAGCCGGCAGCGGTTCCGGGCCGACTGCCCGGAAGGTGGTGAGCTGCTTGGCGAAGTCCAGCGGGCGGATGCGCAGGATGCCGCAACCGGCGACGGCGGACGCGTCCGGGGATTCCCATTCGGCCGACGGCGGCTGGCCGGGATCCGGGGGAGGCACGTGCCCGCGCACGATCGTGGCGTACAGGGTGGTGGTGTCCGCCCAGGAATCCAAGCCGGCTTCGTTGTGGATGAGCTTGAAGCCGGTGAAGGTGAGCGGGGTGCCGCCGGGGTCGCGCAGCCACAGCCGGTAGAGCATGCGCCGGGCCGGCCGTCCGTCGGGGGACGCGTCCGCCACGAACTGCTTGAACCAGCCTTTCTCCACGGGCAGCCGGCCGCCGAACTGGTCCGCCAGGACGTAGCCCTCGGCGTTGGCCTGGTGCAGGGGGTCGGCCACGAAAGCGTCGATGTCCGGGGCCGTGATGGTCAGTTCGAACATGATCCGGCGGTCCCGGTCCCGGCCCAGGCTGAGTCCCTTCGCGGGATCGGTCTGGCCCGGGCTGAACCAGCCGTGCATCTGTTCCGTGAAGCTCACCGACGTGGCGGTCGTGGTGGCGTTCGCCATGGCCGGCGCGCCGAGCCCCCGTGTTGCGGCCGGCTTCGGCGCAAGCGGATGTTCGGGTTTGGCCGCCTTTCCCTTGGTGGCGTCCGGCGCCAGGACACGCAGCGGTTCCGCGGGGGAGTCAGCGACGGCGCCCGGCGCCTGTCGTGCGGAAGCCACCGGGCCGCCGTCGTGCTGGAGCGTGTCCGGCGAGATCCCGCGTGCGGCGGGCCGTGTGCCTTCAAGCAGGCGCCGGCAGGCGCGCTCGGCGAACGCCGCAATGGTCAGGGACGGGTTGGCGCCCACCGGACCCGGCATGGCCGCACCGTCCACTACGAACATTCCGGGGTAGCCGAACACCTCGCCGTACGAATCGACCACGCCTTCCGCAGGATTCCGCCCGGCAGGGGCGCCGCCGATGGGATGCACCGTGATGACCCGTTTGGCCCACCAGAGCGGATTGTCCACGAACTCCCCGCCCAGTTCACCTGCGAGGTCCGCCATGGTCTTGCGTACCCGGCCGAAGTACCCCGTGGACGTGGCGAGCGTCCAGTCCACGGCGAGCCTGCCGTCCTGCAGGCTCAGCACGCCGTCGGGGATGTCGCGGCCCATGCCCAGCAGCGGCAGCGAACTGGCGGACAGGCTCCCGTCGCCCAGGGCCGCGGCGAGGTCGGCGGAAATGTTGGAGCGGCGGGCTTCGAAGAGCCGGTCCTTGAGCAGTTGGCCGGCCACCCGGGCTGTCCGGCGCACCACCTGGCCGAGCTGCCCGGTTTCGATCAGCCAGTTCATGAAGGCGGGGTAGCCCGCGTCCTCTACGTAGTAGCCGCGGCCGGTGCCGCCGTCCACGGTGTCCGGCACCCGGATGGCGGTCGTGATGACGGGCCCGCGGCTGCCGGAGAGGGTGCGGATTGCCGGGACCTTGCCGCCGTCGTGCATCTTGGCCCCCATCACGAAGGTCAGCAGGTCGCCGTTGCCGCTGAAGCGCGTGCCGAGGGTTTCACTGAGCCCGGGCAGGGACGCCCGGTTGCGCAGGAGCAGGAAGTTGCTGCCGAAGGTGCCGGCGCCGATAACCAGGTTCCGGCAGCGGATGATCCGTTCGTATAGCGGAGCGTCGGGGTTCTTCGGATCGTGGACCACGTAGCGGACCTCGTAACCGGAACCGGAGTTGGCGGCACCGCCGTTCCCTGAGCCGCCGTTCCCCGAGCCGCCATGGCCGTTGCCGAGCGGCCGGATGCCGCGCACATCGTGGAACGTCCGGAGGTCCGCACCGGCTTTCTTCGCCGCGGAGAGGTAGTTGTGGTCCAGGGTGTTCTTGGCCCCGGAGTTGCAGCCGAGGTCGCACTCGCCGCAAAGGGTGCAGGTGGTCCGCACCGCGCGCTCGCCGTGGACGCTGCCGTACGGGGCGGCAGCCAAGGGTTGGTTGGTGCCGGGCTCAGCGCCAGGCGAGGTGGCGAACGTGACGGCGATCGGCGGCCGCTTGATGGACAGGCCGAGGGCCGCGGCGCCCGCTTCCATGGCCAGGGTCTTGGCCGTGTCCTGATAGGGGTACGGGACCGGCTGCAGCATGGCCTCGGCGTCCGCGTAGAAGGGCTCGAGGTCTTCGTAGCTGAACGGCCAGTTTTCATAGCCGCCGCCGGGGACCGGGGACTCCTTGACAAACCACTTGGGATCCTTGCGGAGCAGCACGTTGGCGTAGATCAGCGAACCGCCGCCCAGGCCGCTGGACACCAGGCCTTCCATCCCGCGGAAGGTCCAGGCGTCGAACAAGCCATAGAGCCCGCGGTCAGGGTCCCAGAAGTTCCGGCCCATCTCCGCAGGGCTCCGGGCGAAGCTGCCGGGGGCGTAGGCCTTTCCGCGTTCCATGAGCACCACGGATTTGCCGGCCTCGGCCAGGCGCAGGGCTGCTACGGAACCGCCGAATCCGGAGCCCACCACCACGGCGTCCACGGTCTCAGGCGGTCCGCTGGAAGCAGATCCGGAATGGTCATCCTGTTGATACTTCCCCGGCAAAGTCATGGCCGTTCCTTAGGAGCAGCTGCGGAATATAGCGACATATTCCCACCGGCCACGCAATCTGTCCATGCCTTGGAGTAATTGCCGGAACAGGCGGTCAGACGCGCAGGCGATAGCCCCGTTTCACTACGGTTTCCACGAGGCTGCCGTCGGGGAGCGCAGAGCGCAGGCGGCTGACCGTCATGTCCAGCGCGTGCACCGAACCGCGAAGTTCCAGCAGCTCCGAGAGGGACTCCCGGGAGAGCACAGCGCCGCCAGCCCCGAGCAGTGCCCGCAGGAGCAGCAGGGGGGCCGGGGCAAGGTCCACCACTTCGCCGTCGATCTTCAGGCAGCGGCCGCGCAGCTCCACCTGCCCGGCCCTGGTGGCCAGGCGCCGCACGTGGTTCAGCGCGAGGTGCTCGGTGACCAGGCGGATCAGCGCGCCCATGCGGTAGCGGTCCGGAATCAGCGGCGACAGTCCTGCGTCGACCAGCGGCTGGGCGGTGACGGGCCCGACGGCGGCCACGGTCACCTGCGTCTTGAGCGCCTCGACCAGCTGCTGGTACATGCCCATCTCGTGGGCGGTGCTCCACAGCGCATCAACGGCGGGCGCGCTGGTGAAGGTCAGCACATCCAGCTTGCCACCGCAGGCGGCCTCGATCAGGCGCGGAAGCTTGTCGCTGCCGTCGGGCTTCACCCAGCGGTAGGGGGTGACGGTGAGAACCGTCGCGCCGGACATCCGCAGCCTTTCCAGCTGGCGGACGTCCGTGTAGCCGTGCAACTGCACAGCCACCGTCTTGCCGCGCACACCCTCCTGGAGCAGCATGTCCACGAGTGTGGCGGTGGTTTCGTCACTGCTGATCCCGACGTCGGCCAGGCCTGCCGCGCGGACGGCACCGCGGGCCTTGGGGCCGCGGACGAACATGCGGGTGGCCGAGAGAACCTCCAGCAGTTGCTCGCCGATGCCGAAGGAATCCGCTGCCTCGCACCAGCGGCGCATGCCGTAGGCGGTGGTGGCAATGCAGATGTCCGGGCGCGCCTCGATGATGGCCCGGGTGTCCTCGATGAGGGCGGTATCCTCCTGCACCGGGGCGATCTTCAGTGCAGGTGCGTGCAGCACCTCCGCCCCGCGGCGCTCAAGGGCATCGATCAGGTCGCGCGATCGGCGGTGCGACGTCACTCCGATCAAAAATCCGTCCAGCGGGGTGTCCGCTGCGGATTCGACGGCGGCCTGCGGCGTGTTCGCCTCGGCAGTGATGGTGGACGTGGTGCTCATGTGGGTCCCTTCAGGCTTCAAGGAGCGAAGCTGCGAGGCGGTTCAGGTCAGCGGAGGCAGCGGCATGATTACGGCTGGCCATTGCCACCCCGACCACCTCGCCGATGACCAGGACAGCCGGGTTGCTGCAGCCTGCGGCCGCATTTTCGATCGTACCGAGTTCGGCGATGGTGGTCCGCTGGCCGGGACGGTAGCCCCGTTCGACGACGGCCATCGGCATGTCCGCCCGCATACCGGCGCGGCGCAATCCCGCGGCGAGCTGCGGAAGGGTGCCGATGCCCATCAGCACCACAATGGTGCCGCCCAAACCACAGAGTCCAGCTAAATGAGCGTGTTCCTTCCCGGTCAGCGGAGCGTGCCCGGACACCACGGTGAACATGTGGCTGACCTCGCGGTGCGTGACGGGAATGCCGGCGGCGGCCGGGACCGAAATGGCGCTTGTGACGCCCGAAATGACGTTCACCGGAACGCCCGCGGCCACGCAGGAGGCTACTTCTTCGCCGCCGCGGCCGAACACGAACGGGTCCCCGCCCTTCAGCCGCACCACGTTCTCGCCGGCCAGCGCCGCCTCGACCATGAGCTTCTCGATGTCGCCCTGGGTGACCTTGTGGTGGCCCGGCTGCTTGCCGACGTCCACCAGCCGGCCGCTGGTGAGCCGCTCCAGCTCCTGGTAGGGGGCCAGACGGTCGTAGAAGACGACGTCGGCATCCCGCAGGGCATTCACGGCACCGACCGTGAGCAGGTCCAAGGTGCCGGGGCCGCCGCCGACCAGGGTCACGTGGCCTGCCGGGCCCGCCGCGGGCTCCGCCGCCACGGGGATGCCTGCCGCACGCGAACGCTCCAGCAGGGGCTCCCAGCCGGGCTGGCCGTCGTCGACGGCGGCAACCAGGAAGGGACGCTCGGGAAGCGGGCCGTCGCCGGGCGCCCCCTCGGGAACGCTGAGCCGGAAGACCCTGGCGCCGGCTGCCTCGTAGCGGCGGACCGCCTGGCGGGCGGCGGTGCCGGAGCCGGTGACGAGGACGTCGCGGCCAGTCAGGTCGATGCTGAGCTGCATGGTCAGTTCTCGCTTCCGTTGGTGGAGCTGACGCGGACGGGGATGGTGGCGCCGATGAGGATGCTGCCTTTTTCTTCGTTGGTGGCCGGGCGGATCTGGCCGCGTTCCGGGACG
>NZ_QRCU01000074.1 GCF_003369445.1 Arthrobacter silvisoli | reverse complement strand
GGCCTACATCCCAGAAGCGGCCCCAGGCTCACCGACCCGGGCCCCCTTCCCCCTGCCTCTTGACAGAAACGACTACATATTAGCTTCCCGGCAGGAAGTACGTGCTGCCGTCGGGCGTCCGCTGCACCAGGCCGGCGTCCACCAAGTAGCGCCGAAGCATCACGTGGTCGTCGGCGTACTCCAAAAGCCGGGCGCTGAACACCGGCTCATCGAGGACCTCGCCCGGCGCCAGGACCTGCCCTGCGATCCATGCCAGGAGCAGACGCCGCTGTTCCTGGTTCGCCGGGTACCTGTCGATCCGCCCGTCTTTCCGCAGGAACCGATCAAGGCCGGTTCCGTCCGCCGCACGTCCGGGACGCCGGAGAAACCGCTGAAGGTAATCCCGGCTGACGCCGGGAACTGGTTCCGCACCGGCAAGCACTCCGGCGTCCGTCAGGGCCGCACGCGCTTTGCTCCTCTCCAAGGCAGAGAGCCGCTTGCCTTCCCGTTCGGCCTCTTCGAGGACCACTTCGGCAAACGCAATCCTGGTCTTTTCATTGAGCAACAGGGCGATCAATCCGCGCCACTCCACGCCGCTCATCGCTCCCCCGTGTCCGTCGGGCTGCCCGTCATGGCGGCGAGCTCTTCCTCGAGTTCCGCCAGCGAGGCCACCGGCCGCCGGCAGACCATGTCCCGGCACAGGTACACCTGCGGCGACCCGTCCGCCGCGGCGGTGCGATACTCCAGCAGCGGGACCGGTTCCTTCTCAGGAAGCTGCCCGCCGTCGTCGGGGTCCTGTACGGCCACCACCAGACCGGGGCTCGGCGAGAGCAGCAGCCTGCGGTGCAGTTCGCGCCGCAAAGGCCCGTCCGGTCCGGCGACGGCGGCCTCCAGCGGCCCTGCCAGGGCGGCCTGCGCGGTGGCCAGGAGCCAGCCGGCCACGCGTGGAGCACGGGTGGCGATCGGCGGCAGCAGGTTCAGGATGTTCCCGGCCATGGCCCGCTGGGCGTGCGAGCCCGAATACGCGGCGGATGTCAGCAGGGCGCCGGCGAAGGCGGCGGCACCGCTCGGGGCGGCGTTGTCGAAAGGGTCCAGGGACGGTTGTTCGCCGGACGCGCGGAGCACTTGTCCGGACTCCCCCGCCGAATCGGACAGGCGGCCGCCGGCGGCGAAGCGACTTGCGGCTTCCGCCAGCAGCTCCTGCGCGAAGGCGTACCAGCGGACCCGCCCTGTGACCGCGTAGAGCGACAGCAAGCCCTCCGCGCAGAAGGCGTAGTCCTCCAGGAGGCCGCCGATTCCGCGGGCCGTCCCTTCGTGGGAGACCCGGCTGAGCCGCGGGCGCCCGGGGCCATCACCAAGGGACGGTCCGGGTCCCCAGTGGACCCGCTGCAGGTAGCCGGCAATGTTCTCCGCCGCCTTGACGAACCGGGGTTCGTCGAGGATGGCCCCGGCCTCGGCCAGGGCGGCGACGGCCAGTCCGTTCCAGCCGGCCACCACCTTGTCGTCCCGTTCGGGCTGGGTGCGGCGCGCGCGTTCGGCCAGCAGCACGGGCCGGCACCGCTCCCACAGGCCGGCCTCGGCGGCGTTGAATCGGCGGCCCGGATGCAAGGGCGAGCCGTCGGCGGACACTGTCCCGCGCGCGGCAACGTTCATCAGCCGCGCCACCGCGGGCCCGTCCTCCGGCCCCAGGGCGCCGAGCAACTGCACCGGGTTCCACAGGTAGGTGGCGCCCTCGCGGTGGACGCCGTCCACTACGGTGTCGGCATCCAGGGAGGAGGCGAGGCCGCCCCCCGCGGCTGCACCCTCCGCACCCGCGCCGAGTCCCAGCGCATCGATCATCCATGCCGCGGCCTCCCGGGCCACGGCCCCGGCCTCCTCCGCCGGGAAGACCGGGTCCCCGCCCAGCCGGACCCAATGGGCGTACACCCGCACCAGCTGGGCGTTGTCGTAGAGCATCTTCTCGAAATGCGGAACCGACCAATCGGCCGTCACGGAGTAGCGGGCGAATCCGCCGTCCAGCTGGTCCCTGAGGGCGGAACGGGCCATCGCAGCCAAGGTGCGCCCGGCCATGTCCCGGGCCGCGTCCGACGTCACGGACGGGACCGCCGCGTGGCGGATGAGGAACTCCAGCACCGCCGACGGCGGGAACTTGGGTGCGCGGCCGAAGCCGCCGTCGTCGGGGTCTTCCGAGCGTGCCAGCACGCGGACAGCCTCGGCCGGCAGCCCTGCGTCGAGCGCTTGCGGGACGGCATCGAGGACGACGGCGGCCCCCGCCTGCGCGTCGGCCATCCCGGCGGCGAGCCCTCGGGCGTTCTGCTCGACGGCGTCGCGGCGTTCCAGCCAGGCCTCGCGGACCGCTTCGAGCACCTGCAGGAAGGACGGGCGGCCGGGCAGCGGCGCGGGCGGGAAGTAGGTTCCGGCGTGGAAGGCCAGGCCTTCCGGGGTGAGGAAGACGGACATGGGCCAGCCGCCCTCGCCGCTGATGGCCTGGGTGGCGGCCATGTAGACCGAATCGACGTCCGGGCGTTCCTCGCGGTCCACCTTGATGGCCACGAAATGGGCGTTCAGGTAGTCCGCGGTCTTCTGGTCCTCGAACGACTCATGGGCCATGACGTGGCACCAGTGGCACGCCGCGTAGCCGATGGACAGGAAGACGGGGACGTCGCGGGCCGCGGCGAGCGCGAAGGCGTCATCCCCGAAGGGCTGCCAGTGCACCGGGTTGTGGGCATGCTGGCGCAGGTAGGCCGACGGCTCGGAACCGAGGGCGTTGAAGCTGCCCGGCTCCGCCGAAGAACGGCCGGCGTCAGGGCGCTGCTCAGCGGGTTGCTGCGCCGCCATCACCATCGGCCTCGGCATCGGCGCCGCCCTCGGCGGCAAGGCGGGCTTCCTCGGCCTGGGCGCGGTAGCGGACCCGGCGGATCCTGCGGACCATGTCCACGATCAGGAAGGTCGTGAGCACCACGATGAAGGCCGTGAGGATGAAGCCCCAGGTACCGGGCGTCACCTGGTCCTCCGACAGGCCCGGCCGCAGGGACGGAGACGGCGAAGGTGCCGGGGTCGTGGCCAGGACGAGGAGCAAGTGGTGCACGGTTCAAACCTTCTGTGGGAGGTGCTGGCTGCCGGACGGTGTTTTCAGAACCCGATTTCTACGTCTGATAGAAATCGCCGGCACGTTCTATCTTAGCCCCGCGAACAGGTCCTTTTCGGGCAGCTGGGCCTCGATCCGGGAGTGCACCAGGGTGTAGTCCTCCCATGGCCACACTGTGCGCTGCAGCTCCGGAGAAACCGCGAAGAAGAAGCCCTCAGGGTCGATCTGCGTGCGGTGGGCACGGAGCGCGTCGTCGCGGAGCTCGAAGTAGTCTCCGCAGTCCACCTGGGTGGTGGTCTGGTGGGCAGGCCGCGGCGGGGTGTGGCCTTCGGCGTCTGCCTCAAGCCAGGCGGCCAGGCGGGCCGCGTACGGCGACTGCAGGCCGGCTTCCTCCAGGGCGAAGTGGAGGGCGCGGAACCGCTCGGGGCTGAAGGCGCGGTCGTAGTAGAGCTTGGCCGGGGCCCAGGCCTCCCCGGTGCCCGGGTAGCGCTCGGGATCGCCCGCCGCGTGGTACGCCTCGACGGCCACCTTGTGCGCCATGATGTGGTCCGGATGGGGGTAGCCGCCGTTCTCGTCATAGCTCAGGATGACGTGGGGCTTGAAGTTACGGACCAAGCGCACCAGGGGCGCGGCGGCGCGTTCCAACGGCTGCAGCGCGAAGCAGCCCTGCGGCAGCGGCGGCATCGGATCGCCCTCGGGCAGGCCGGAATCCACGAAACCGATCCACTGCTGGCGGATGCCGAGGATCTTCGCGGCGGCATTCATTTCCAGCCGGCGGGCGCCGGCCATATCGCGCTTGGGGTGCGGCGCGTCCTCCATGCCGGGGTTCTGGATGTCACCACGCGAACCGTCGGTGCAGGTCGCCACCATCACCTCGACGCCGGACGCGGCATACATCGCCATGGTCGCCGCACCCTTGCTGGATTCGTCGTCCGGGTGCGCGTGGACCGCGAGGAGGCGGAGCGGGGCGGCGGAGCTGGTGGATGTGCTCATCCTTCAGGCATTCCTCTTTCTGGTGCTGCCGGCCGGGGTGCCGCCGGCACTGCTTGGCCTGCGTGCGGGTGGCAGGTGATGGGCGGTGCAAGGGTGCCGCCGGATGCGCACTAAACTGGACAGGTGACTTCGGAAGACCCCTCGGCTACGGCGCTGCCGGCAAGTACCAGCCTAGCCAATCGCTACGGCGGCCAAAAGCGGCGCCTCGGGCGCAAGGGGATGCGGAACCTGGTCATCGTTGCGCTGCTGCTGGGCATCGGTTTCATGGCCTGGATCGCCACCACCAGCGCCACCGCGCCGGTCACCTTCAAGGACATCGGATTCCACGCCACGGATGCCACGCAGATCGAGGTGGATTTCCAGGTCGCCAAGTACCCCGGCGCAACGGCCAAGTGCGCGGTGAAGGCGCTGGATTCCAAGTTCGCGGTGGTCGGCTGGAAGGTCGTGGAGATCGGCCCGAACGAGCCCAAGGACGGCGCGGACGGCGGCCGCACCACCATCCACCGGCTGGCGCTGCGGACCGAGTCCGAAGCCGTTTCCGGCGTCGTCGACAATTGCTGGATCGTGGACAGCGGCCACTAGGACGGTGTGACGCGCGACTCCTTTGGCTTTTGGTTTGTCCACAGGATTGACTACACTGGATCAATACCTCTACCCCGCTGAGCTGGTTACTGAGTTCCACGAGTGGCCACCGCTGCGGGGTCTTTTGCTTGCAGATCCATAAGGAGAAGTCCGTGTCTACCACCAACAGCGCAACTGCAGCGTGGCTTACCCAGGACGCATATGACCGCCTGAAGGCCGAACTGGAGCACCTGTCCGGGGCCGGCCGCGCGGAAATCGTCCAGAAGATCGAAGCTGCGCGCCAGGAAGGCGACCTGAAGGAAAACGGCGGTTACCACGCTGCCAAGGAAGAGCAGGGCAAGATCGAAGCCCGCATCCGCCAGCTGACCGCGCTGCTGCGCGATGCCCAGGTGGGCGAAGCCCCGGCCGATGACGGAATCGTCGAACCCGGCATGCTCGTCGTTGCCCGCATCGCCGGTGATGAGGAAACGTTCCTGCTTGGCTCCCGCGAAATCGCCGGGGATTCCGACCTGGACGTCTTCAGCGAGAAGTCCCCGCTCGGCGTCGCCATCATGGGCCACAAGGAAGGCGACAAGCTCAGCTACACTGCCCCGAACGGCAAGGAAATCCCGGTGGAGATCGTGTCCGCCAAGCCGTTCACCGGCTAAGCCAGCGCTTTAAGCGCGACGCCGGTCCTCCCCTTGTGCGGGAGGGCCGGCGTTTTGCGTTGGACCGTAGATCCAGAGGCGTCAACCCGACATCAACTGCGGGCTACCTGGGCTGGCCGGAGCAGCACAGCGGAGAGGACGCCTCCCGCCGCACCGCCCAGGTGTGCCTGCCAGGACACGACGCCCATCACGCTGGGCAGGATCCCGAAGAGGATGCCGCCGTAGGCCAGGAACAGCACCACCGACAGCAGCAACTGCCACCAGTTGCGGTTCAGGACCCCGCGCACCAGCAGGAAGGCGAACAGGCCGAAGACGAGCCCCGACGCACCGACCGTCACGCCGCCGCCGATCAGCCAGACCGCCACGCCGGAACCCAGCCAGCTCAGCGCCATGGTGATCAGGAAGACCCGCAGTCCTGAAAGGAACACCAGGAAGCCGAAGACGATCAACGGCAGGGCGTTGGAGAACAGGTGCCCGAAGTTGGCGTGGAGCAAGGGGAACGTGAGGATGTCCAAGACCCCGTCCAAGCTCCGCGGGCGCAGGCCGAAGGTGCGGTTGAGCCCGTGTAGGAGCAGGGTGTTGATCAACTCAATGACGGCCAGCAGCGCCACGAAGCCGCCCATGAGGAGCAGCCCTCCCTTCGCGCGCGCCGCGAGGGATTCCTTCCCGGGGGCCGACGGCTCCGGGGTGCTGCCGCCGAGGTAGGCCATGCCGGCCCCGTCAGTGAACCACGATCGGCTGGAAGCCTTCGGCGCGGAGCGCTTCGAGCACCTGCTTGCTGTGCTCGTGGCCCTTGGTTTCCAGGTTGATGGTGATCGAGACGTCACCCATGCTGATGGCGCCGCCCACGCGGGTGTGGTCCAGGCCCGTAACGTTGGCGTCGTTTTCGGCGATGATCCGGGCGATGGTGGCCAGCGAACCCGGACGGTCGTCGAGCATCATGCGCACGGTCATGAAGCGCCCGGCCGCCGAGAGGCCGCGCTGGATCACCTTGAGCATAAGCATGGGGTCGATGTTGCCGCCGGAGAGCACCACGGCCACCTTGCCGGGGTTTTCGATGGTGCCGTCCATGAGCGCGGCCACGCCGACCGCACCTGCCGGCTCCACGACCATCTTGGCGCGTTCGAGCAGGAAGATCAGCGCCCGGGCGAGGGAGTCCTCACTGACGGTGACGACGTCGTCCACCAGTTCGCGGATGATGCTGAAGGGCAGCTGTCCGGGACGTCCGACGGCGATGCCGTCCGCCATGGTTGACACCTTCTTGAGCGGCACCAAGGCATCGGCGGCGAGGGAGGGCGGGTAGGCCGCCGCGTTTTCGGCCTGGACGCCGATGATCCGGATCTCGCGGCCGAGTTCCTTGGCCTTGGCCTTGATGGCCACCGCGACGCCGGCCAACAGCCCGCCGCCGCCGACGCCCATCAGGACGGTGTCGACGTCGGGAACCTGTTCCAGGATCTCCAGGCCGATGGTGCCCTGGCCGGCCACGACGTCGACGTTGTCGAAGGGGTGCACGAACACCGCGCCGCTTTCGTCGGCGTAGCGCTGGGCCTCGGCGAGCGCCTCATCGACGTTGTGGCCGTGGAGCACCACTTCGGCGCCGTGGCTGCGGGTTGCGGCAAGCTTGGGCAGGGCGACACCGAGGGGCATGTAGATACGGGCCTTGATGCCCAGGCTCTTGGCGGCGACGGCCACGCCCTGGGCGTGGTTGCCGGCCGAAGCGGCCACGACGCCGCGGGCCTTCTCCTCGGCAGAAAGGCGGGCCATGCGGACGTAGGCGCCGCGGACCTTGAAGGAGCCGGCGCGCTGCAGGTTCTCGCACTTGAAGAACACTTCGCCGCCCACCATGGCGCCAAGCGCCCGCGACGTTTCGATCGGCGTCTTGGTAATAATGCCCTCGAGCAGCTCCTGCGCCTTAAGGACATCGTCCAGGGTGACGGGCAGGGTTTCGAGGGTGTTCACGGATTACTCTCCTTTGTCGGTCTCGGCTGCCGGGTCCTGGCCGTGGCCTGGCCGGACGGCCGTTTCATGGGTGGGGGCAACGCTGCCGCCCGGTGACTGCTTGCCGCCGTGCGCAGGGCGCAGGCCGGCAGGCCGGGTGTCCTTGATGGTGGGGTCCTGGTCGGGATCCTCCACCTCGGCTCCGGCCTCCTTGTAGGCGGCGGACAGTCCTTCATCATGTTCCCACGTCCGGGCGGCAATATAGCGTACCGCCGTATTTGCTACGGCCAGCAGGGGCACGGCGAAGAGCGCGCCGGGGATCCCCGCGAGGTAGGAACCGGCGGCAACGGAGAGGATGACGGCCACCGGATGCAGGGACACGGCCTTGCCCATGACGACCGGCTGGAGGATGTGGCTTTCGAGTTGCTGGACCAGCAGCACGATGCCGAGCATGACCAGTGCGTTGACCCAGCCGTTCGCCACGAGGGCCAGCAGCACGGCGATCGCGCCGGTGAGGAGGGCACCCACCACGGGGATGAAGGAGGCGATGAACACCAGCACACCCAGTGGCAGGGCCAGCGGAACCCCGATGATCGCGGCACCGGCACCGATGCCCACTGCGTCCACGAAGGCCACGAACATCTGGATGCGCACGTAGCTGACCATCGAGGCCCAGCCGCGGCGTCCGGCACCGTCGGTGGCTGCGCGGGCCCGCTTGGGCAGCAGCCGCACCAGGAAGCTCCAGATCCGTGAGCCTTCCAGCAGGAAGAAGATCAGGATGAACAGCGCCAGGACCAGCCCCGCCGCAAAGTGGCCAGCCGTGCTGCCGAAGGACAGCGCCCCGCTGAGGATGCTGCTGCTGTTGTTCTGCAGCGCGTTGACGCCGTCCTCGATGTATTTGTCGATCTGGTCGGCGGTGATGTGCAACGGCCCGTCGGCGAGCCAGGACTGGACCTGCTGGATGCCGGTCAGCGCCTGCTGCCACAGTTCGCCGAAGCCGGTGGCGAGCTGCCGGCCCACGAGCGCGAGTGCGCCGGCGATCAGGCCGATGAAGCCCAGCACCGTGATGGCCACGGCGAGGCCCTTCGGCATGCCCTTGCGCAGCCATGCGGTGACCGGGTGCAGCAGGCCGGCCAGCAAGGAGGCGACCATCAGCGGGATGATAAGGAAGCTGACCTTGGACAGGAGCCAGATGAATGCCCCGCCCACCAGCAGGATCAGCCCGACCCGCCAGGCCCAGGCTGCCGCGATCCGCACGCCGTAGGGAATGTCCTGGGCAATCTCGTGCTCGGAAAGCCGGGGCGGAACCGCCACGGGATGCGCAGGCGGCGAGGCGGGGGCGGCGTCTGGTGTGGGCGTCATGCCCCCATAATTCCGCAGCCTGGCCCGGATGGGAAACCGCCGGGCCCGGGTGGAATTGCACTCAGAGCGCCGCCGAAATGCCCCACCGCATGGTGAAGGAGGCACCGGGCTCCAGCCAGCGGAGTCCCTCGCCCGTGTTGAAGGCATTCGCGGGGCCGGTCATGGGTTCGATCGCCACCGCTTTGCTGCGCCCCGGGAAATTGCCGGTCACGAAGACGTGCACATAGCCGCAGTTCCCGTCCTGTTCCAAGGTGACGCTTCGCCCGTCCGGGGCGCTGAGCACGTGGCGGGCCGTGCCGCCGTCGAACTCCAGGTCCGTGTAGGCGACGTCGATGTCCAGGTCCGCGACGGCGGCCCCGCCACCCAGCGCGTAGACGCCGTCCGCGGGCGCGGTGCCGCGCGGGATGAGCCGCTCGTCCGCGACCAGGCGGGTGGCCGCCCGGACAGTCAGGAGCAGTTCCTCCGGGGCGGTGTCGCCGAGGCGCAAGTACGGGTGGGCGCCAAGCACGAACGGAGCCGCGGCGCGTGAATCGTTGATGAGGGTCTGCGAGACGCGCAAGGCGAGGTCGGCGTCGATCTCGTAGCGCACCCGGTGCCGGGCCAGGAAGGGGTAGCCGTGCTGCGGGAAGATCACGGCTTCCAAGGTGACCGAGAATTCGTCTTCGTCCACCAAGGCGTACGCCGCGTTCCGCAGCAGGCCGTGGCTGGCGTTGTTGCGGCTCACCTCGGTGATGTCGAGCTGCTGCTTGGCGCCGTCCAGGTACCAGACGCCGTCTTCGACGCGGTTGGCCCAGGGCGCAAGGGTGATGCCGGTGGCGCCGGGCGGGAGTTCGTCGTCGTTGTAGCTTTCGGTCAGCTGCACGCCGCCGCGGCTGAAGAGGCGCAGGCCGGCAGCCAGCTCGGTAACGACGGCGAGCGCGTCGCCCCGGCGGATCTCGTACTGGCGGCCGCTGGCAAAGCGGCGGGATTCGGTCTTTTCACCGGCGATCTCGGTAGGCATGGCATAACCGTACTGCATCGGCAGATGTGATGTTTTGTTAATTTATTTGCACTTTTGGTTAGTTGTGGAATGATTGTGACATGACTCGCCTTAGCAGCACTTTCCTCGCCGACGGCCGGGAGCTGATGTATTTCGACGACGCCGGCACTCCGCCGCGGGACCCCGCCTCCTTGGTGGACCACCGCAGCCTTCCGCCGCGCGCCGAGCCGGGCGAAGTCCGCTTCGACGCCCTGAGCGGAGACTGGGTGGCCGTCGCCGCCCACCGCCAGAGCCGCACACACCTGCCACCGGCAGACCAATGCCCCATCTGCCCCACCACACCGGACAACCCCTCGGAGATCCCGGCGCCGGACTACGACGTGGTGGTCTTCGAAAACCGCTTTCCCTCGCTTGGCCCGGCCACGGGAAAGCTGCCAGAGCCCGACGGACACAACGGCTGGGGGTACAGCGCTCCCGCCTACGGCCGCTGCGAAGTGGTCTCCTTCACGCCCCAGCACACCGGTTCCTTCGGCGAGCTGAGCGAACAGCGCGCCCGCACCGTGATCGAGGCCTGGGCACAGCGCACTGAGGCCCTGAGCGCCCTGCCCGGCATCAAGCAGGTCTTCCCCTTCGAAAACCGGGGCGCAGAGATCGGCGTCACCCTGCACCACCCGCACGGTCAGATCTACGCCTACCCCTACATCACCCCGCGCGCCGGGGTCCTGGCCTCCGCAGCAGCTGTCCACTTCGAACGGAGCGGCGGCAAGGAAACCCTGGCCGAATCCATCCTGGGTGCGGAACGCAGCGACGGCAGCCGCATGGTCCTGGCGGCGGAGCACTTCAGCGCATACGTCCCTTTCGCAGCGCGCTGGCCCCTGGAGATCCACCTGGTCCCGCACCGGCACGTTCCGGACCTGGCCGCCCTGAACGGCGCCGAGCGCGATGAACTGGCCGTGGTGTACCTGGAGCTGCTCAAGCGCTTGGACCGGCTCTACCCCACGCCCACGCCCTACATCTCGGCCTGGTATCAGGCACCCCTGGAACCCGCGCTGCGCGACTCCGGACGGCTGCACCTGCAGCTGACATCGCCCCGCCGCGCCGCGGACAAGCTGAAGTTCCTCGCCGGCTCCGAGGCGGCCATGGGAGCCTTCATCAACGACACCACCCCCGAAGCCGTGGCCGAAAGGCTGAGGGCAGTTGCCAGCCCCGCCCTCAACGGCACCCTCCCGGCCAAGGACACTCTTCAGGAAGGAGCACGCGCATGACCCGCACCCGGGCAGCTGACCACACCGGCGGGCAGCTCCACAACGGACTCGCCGCCCGCTTCGAAGAGGCTTTCGGGACAGTGCCCGACGGCGTCTGGCAGGCACCGGGGCGCGTGAACCTGATCGGCGAACACACCGACTACAACGAAGGCTTCGTGCTGCCTTTCGCGATCGACAAAACTGCGAAGGTAGCCATCCGGCTGCGCGATGATTCCACCGTGCGCCTGCTGTCCACCTACGGCGAGCAGGGCGTCGTGGAAGCAGACCTGGCGGAGCTCACTCCCGGGTCCGGCAAGGGGTGGAGCAAGTACCCCTTGGGCGTCGCCTGGGCCCTGCAGCAGCGGAATATCACGGTCCCGGGATTCGAGCTGCTCCTCGATTCGGATGTTCCGCTGGGTGCCGGCCTGTCCTCCTCGCACGCCATCGAATGCGCGGTCATCAGCGCCCTGAACGAACTCACCGGCGCGGGGCTGGCCGCCGAGGACATGGTGCTGGCCACCCAGCAGGGCGAGAACGGCTTTGTCGGCGCACCGACCGGCATCATGGACCAGTCCGCGTCCCTGCGCGGCAGCAAAGGCAAGGCGGTGTTCCTGGACTGCCGGGACCAGAGCGTGCAGTTGGTCCCGTTCGACGCCGAAGCCGCGGGCCTGGTCCTGCTGGTCATCGATACGAAGGTGTCGCATTCCCACGCCGACGGCGGTTACGCCTCGCGCCGCGCGTCCTGTGAGCTGGGCGCCCGGCTCATGGGCGTCCCGGCACTGCGCGACCTCGCGGTGGAACAGCTCGACGACGCCGCCCGGGTCCTCGACGACGTGACGTTCCGCCGGGTCCGGCATGTGGTCACGGAGAACGCGCGCGTGCTTGAGACAGTGGAGCAGCTGGCGGCAGGAGGCGCGGGCAGCATCGGCGGGCTCCTGGACGCGAGCCACGTTTCGATGCGCGACGACTTCGAGATCTCCTGCCCGGAACTCGACCTCGCTGTCGATACGGCGCGCACCAACGGCGCCATCGGCGCGCGGATGACCGGCGGCGGTTTCGGCGGCTCCGCGATCGCCCTGACCCCGGCGGGGCTGGAGCAGCAGGTGCGCGACGCCGTCGAGCGCTCCTTCGCGGAGGCCGGTTACACCGCGCCGGACATCTTTACGGTCACCCCGGCCGCCGGGGCTTCCCGGCTGGCCTGAGCGGGCACGGTCCGCGGACTTGGCGCGGGCGTAAGCTGGGCCCATGACTGAGGCTGTCATCGTGTCCATGGCCCGCAGCCCGATCGGCCGGGCCTTCAAAGGCTCCCTCAAGGACGAGCGTCCGGACGACCTGGCCGCCGCCATGGTCACGGCGGCGCTGGGCAAGATCCCGGCGTTCGACGCCGGCGCGGGCCCCGGGCCCGGATTGGACGACCTCTATTTGGGGTGCGCGGAACCCAGCGGCGAAGCCGGCTCGAACATGGCCCGCGTGGTGTCCGTGCTGTGCGGACTCGACTACGTCCCCGCCGTCACGGTCAACCGCTTCTGCGCCTCCAGCCTGCAGACCCTGCGGATGGCCTTCCACGCGATCCGGGCCGGGGAGGGCCATGCCTTCCTCGCCGGCGGCGTGGAGTCCGTGTCGCGGTACCAGAACTGGGCCGGCGCCGGAGAGAGCGATGCCGGCGCGCACAACCCGCGCTTCGAGGCGGCCAAGCAGCGCACGGCGGCCCGGGCGGCGTCGAACACTCCATGGACGGACCCAAGGCTCGGGGACCGCCTGCCGGACATCTACATCGCCATGGGCCAAACGGCGGAGAATGTTGCCACCACCTACGGGATCAGCCGCAGGGAACAGGACGAATGGGGTGTGCTCAGCCAGAACCGGGCCGAAGCCGCGATCGCCTCGGGCTTCTTCGAGCGCGAAATCACCCCATACACCCGCAAGGACGGCACCACGGTGGAGCGGGACGACTCGCCCCGGCCAGGTGTGACATTGGAGGGCGTCAGCGCCCTGGAGCCGGTGTTCCGCCGGGAGGGCACCGTCACCGCCGGGAACGCGTGCCCGCTGAACGACGGCGCGGCCGCCGTCGTCGTCATGAGCAGCTCCCGCGCGCGCGAACTCGGCCTGACACCGCTCGCGCGGATCGTCTCCACCGCGGCCAGCGCCCTCTCCCCCGAGATCATGGGCATGGGCCCGGTGGAATCCAGCAGACGTGCCCTGGACCTGGCCGGGCTGACCATGGCGGACATCGACTTGGTGGAACTCAACGAAGCCTTCGCCGTGCAAGTGGTGGCCAGCGCCCGCGAACTGGGCATCGATCCGGAGAAGCTTAACGTCCACGGCGGCGCGATCGCCCTGGGCCACCCGTTCGGCATGACCGGGGCCCGGATGACCAACACCCTGCTCAACGGCCTGCAGGAACGCGACGGCACCTTCGGCCTGGCCACCTTGTGCGTTGGCGGCGGGCAGGGCATGGCCGTGGTGTTCGAACGGCTCAGCTGAGACGCAAGAAGAGAGGGCCCCGCCGAAACGGGGCCCTCTCTCCTTGCTTGTTGCTGTGGCTAGTCGTCGCCGCGCAGGATCGCCAACAGGCGGATGATTTCGACGTACAGCCACACGAGGGTGACGGTCAGGCCGAAGGCAGCCATCCAGGAGTACCGTTCCGGGGCGCCGGCGCGGACGCCTTCCTCGATGCTGGTGAAGTCCATGATCAACGAGAACGCGGCCAGGCCAATGGCCAGGAGGCCGATGATGACGCCCAGCGGAATGCCCGCGATCTCTACGCTCGTGCGCAGGCCGAAGGGCTCGGTGACGGCACCCGTCAACATCATCACCATGTTGATGAGGGCAAAGACGGCGTAGCCGATCAGGGCGATCATGAAGAAACGCATTGCCTTCGGGGTGGCGCGCACCTTGCCGCTCTTGAAGAGCAGGAGAGTCACACCGGTCACCGCGAGGGTTCCTATGACGGCCTGCAGTCCGACGCCCGGGAACAAGCCGTCCAGGATCCGGGTGAGCCCACCCAGGAACAGGCCTTCGAGGCCCGCGTAGGAGAGGATCAGGGCCGGCGAGGGCTGCTTCTTGAAAGTATTGACCATGGCCAGGACAAAGCCGCCGAGCGCGCCCACAATCATCAACAGGCTGGCGGTGCCCATCGGCACAAACAGCGTCACAGCCGCGCCGAGGACCACCACGGCGAGGCAGGCCGCGGTCTTGATGATCACGTCGTCGAACGTCATGCGGCCGGTTTCGACCGGACCGGCGGCCGGCCGCTGGTACATCTGCTCGAGCTGCTCGCTGCTCAAGCCCGGCTGCTGGGCCTGCCAGCCCGGCTGGCCATAGGGGTTCTGGCCATAGGGGTTCTGGGCGTACGGATTCTGGCCATAGGGGTTCTGGGCGTAGGGGCTTTGGCCGTAAGGATTCGCAGGAACAGGCGGTGCCTGCGTGGCCCCACGGAAGTTCTTTCCGTTGAAGATCGGGTTGCCGCCGAGTGCCATGGTGGGTTGTCCTCCTGAATAGGGGCGAAGTGATAATTCACGCTACCAAGTCCTACGCACGGCGGACCGGGAAAGTTCCACTTGCCGCCACAGTTTAGGAACACCCCGGCACTTGGCGGATTTCCTTTAGCCACGCTGAACATATTGTTGCCTTGGACTTCACAGTTGTTATCTGATCGCGACCTCCGGAGCCCCCGCGCACAGCATTATTCGCGCTCGCTCGGCGGTAGCATAAGCACGCATGGGTGATGCATGTCACACAGCGGAGGCTACGGAAGCTGTGCGCCTGGCCCATGACCGTTCGCTCCGGCTGCAATGGCGCACCGGGACCACCCCCAATGTGGAAGGTTCTCCATCTTGAGAAGCACAAGCAGAAAGCGGTCCAAGAGACCGTATGCGGGACTGCGGCACGTCGTGGGGGCGCTTTTCGCGATCCTCGTGGCAGCACTGCTGCTGGCAGCACCCGCCGCGCAGGCAGTCACCCCTTCGCCTTCGCCGTCGCCCGCTCAACAAGGTTTCCAAAACAGCATCAGCGGCTTCCTCCGCGACGACGCCCGCGCGCCGATCCCCGGCGTCCGGATCACGGCCAGAGGCAACAATTTCGAAGGCACGGCGACATCGGGCGCCAACGGCTCGTGGACCATCCCGGTGCCGTCCAAGGGCACCTACACCGTTGAACTGGATACCTCCACCCTGCCGAACGGCATCAAGCTCGCCGAAGGCCAGCAGAACCCGCGGGACGTTTCCTTCAGCCAGACGTCCAATCTGTCGGTGATCTTCGCCTTCGGCAAGGGCATCGTGGTCCAAGGCCAGGACTTCGGGCAGGACCTGCTCAACCGCCTCGTGGCCGGGGTGAGCTTCGGCATGCTCCTGGCCCTGGCGTCGGTGGGCTTGTCCTTGATCTTCGGAACGACCGGCCTGACCAACTTCGCCCACGGCGAGATGGTGACCATCGGCGCCCTCGGTGTCTTCGCCTTCAACGCCTGGGGGCTGCCCGTCTGGCTGGCGATCGCGCTGGCCCTTGTCGTGGGAGCCGCCTTCGGGTACATCCAGGACGCCGGACTCTGGCGTCCGCTGCGGCGCCGCGGCACCGGCCTGGTGCCGATGATGATCGTCTCGATCGGCCTGGCCCTGGCTGCCCGGTACGTTTTCCAGTTCTTCTTCGGCGGCGACACCCAGCAGCTCCCCGGTTCGCAGGTCACGGACGTGCAGCTCGGGCCGATTTCGGTCTCGCCGAACACGCTCTGGTCCCTGTTGATCTCCGCCGTGGTGATCGCGGGCCTCGGCCTGCTCCTGCTCAAGACCCGGCTCGGGAAGGCCACGCGCGCCGTGGCGGACAACCCGGCACTGGCCGCCGCCTCGGGCATTGACGTGGACCGCGTCATCCGGGTTGTCTGGGTGGTCGGCGGGTTCCTGGCCGCCTTGGGCGGCATCCTCTGGGCGTACTACCGTCCCGGCGTCACCTGGGACATGGGAACGCAGATCCTGCTTGCCATCTTTGCCGGCGTGACCCTCGGCGGCCTCGGCACCGTGTTCGGCGCCCTGGTCGGGTCATTGGTTGTCGGCATCTTCATCGAACTGACCAGCCTCGTGCTGCCACCGGACCTGAAGTACGTCGGCGCACTCGTCGTCATGATCGTGGTCCTTCTCTTCCGTCCGCAGGGCATCCTCGGCCGGCGTGAGCGTGTGGGTTAGGAGCAAGCAATGGATTTCGGAAACATCCTCTCTCTCGCCCTCGGCGAAATCGTCACCCCGACGACGGCGGCCTACGCCCTTGCCGCGCTTGGCCTCGCCGTCCACTTCGGCTACTCGGGCCTGCTGAACTTCGGCCAGGCCGGTTTCATGGCGGTGGGCGCCTACGGCTTCGCCATTTCGACGCTCACCTTCAAGGTTCCGTTCGTGGTCGGGTTCCTGATCGCGTTGCTCTGCTCAGTCACCTTCGGGCTCCTGCTCGGCGTTCCCACCCTGCGCCTGCGCGCCGACTACCTGGCCATCGTCACCATCGCCGCGGCTGAAATCATCCGGTACATCGTCACCACCAATACCTTGTTCCGGGTGACCGGCTCCGCGGATGGTCTGTCTTCTTTCCAGCGGGAATTCGATTCCTTCAACCCCTTCCCGGCCGGAACCTACATCTTCGGGTGGAGCAACCGGGAGTTCTACGTCCGCATCGTCAGCTGGACCATCGTGATCCTGTGCGCTGTCCTCGTCTGGCTCCTGATGCGCAGCCCCTGGGGCCGCGTGCTCAAGGGTATCCGCGAGGATGAGAACGCCGTCCGCTCCCTGGGCAAGAACGTCTACGCCTACAAGATGCAAGCCCTGGTGATCGGCGGCATCCTCGGCGCCTTGGCCGGGCTCCTGTTCACCCTCCCCCGCGGATCGGTGCAGCCGGCCAACTACGCAACTGAGCTCACCTTTTTCCTGTGGACGGTGCTGCTCCTTGGCGGCATGTCCACGGTGCTGGGCCCGATTGTCGGCGCCATGATCTTCTGGGTGGTGCTGTCGTTGACCCAAAACCTGCTCGCAGGACTCATCGAGTCCGGTGCGATCACTTTCCTCTCGATCGTCCAGGCCGGCCAGTTGCGCTTCATCCTGGTGGGCCTCGCCCTGATGCTCCTGATGATCTTCAGGCCGCAGGGCGTCTTCGGTAACAAAAAGGAGCTGGCGTTCGCATGAGCGAGACCAACGATCAGAACCCAGGGAACATCGACTACATGACAGATTCCCGGGCAATCGCCGTCGGCGAAAACCTCCCGGGCTGCAAGAAGCGGGACCCGATCTTGGTGGCAGACAACGTCACCCGGAACTTCGGCGGCATCAGCGCCGTCGACGTCGAACACCTCGAAATTCCGCGACACAAAATCACCGCACTGATCGGCCCGAACGGCGCCGGCAAGACCACCCTGTTCAACCTGCTGACAGGCTTCGACACCCCCCATTCCGGGGCGTGGACCTTCGAAGGCAAAGACATCGCCGGCGTCTCCTCCTACAAGTTGGCACGCATGGGCATGGTGCGCACCTTCCAGCTGACCAAGGTGATGGGCAAGCTGACCGTCATGGAGAACATGCGGCTGGGAGCGGCACAGCAGCCGGGCGAACGGCTGTCCAAGGCCCTGTTCAAGAACATCTGGGGCGGCCGGGAACGGGAGATCACCAAGCAGGCCGACGTGCTGCTGGAGAAGTTCAAGCTGGATGCCAAGAAGGACGACTACGCGGCGTCCCTGTCCGGCGGCCAGCGGAAACTGCTGGAAATGGCCCGCTCCCTGATGGTGCAGCCCAAGCTGGTGATGCTGGATGAACCCATGGCCGGCGTCAACCCGGCGCTCACACAGTCCCTCCTGGACCACATCAAAAACCTCAAGGCCGAAGGCATGACCGTCCTGTTCGTCGAGCACGACATGAACATGGTGCGGCACATCGCCGACTGGGTCGTGGTAATGGCCGAAGGGCGGATCGTCGCCGAAGGCCCGCCCGGCGAAGTCATGAAGGACCCCGCAGTGATTGATGCCTACCTGGGCGCCCACCACGACGTCGACCTCGGCGACGCACAAGGCATCCGGGAGCTCGAGGCCGAACTCGAAGCGGACGAAGAATCGATCGTGGGCACGGAGGACGCCGGCATCATCGCGCCGGAGGCCGTCGAAGCCCATCTGGAAGAGGAGGAAGGCAGATGAGCGCCACCAGCGCCATGCCGGCTGCAAGCAGCAAGCCTGCCGGGGAGGCCGTCGTCAAGGTCACGGACCTGGTGGCAGGCTACCTGCCCGGCGTCAACATCCTCAACGGCTGCAGTATCGAGGCCCGCAAGGGCGAACTGATCGGCATCATCGGGCCGAACGGCGCCGGCAAGTCGACCCTGCTCAAGGCCATGTTCGGCCTGGTGAAGGTGCACTCGGGTTCGGTGGTGGTGCACGGCAAGGACCTCACGGGGCTCAAGGCCAACAAACTGGTTGCCCAGGGCCTGGGCTTCGTGCCGCAGACCAACAACGTGTTCGCGGCGCTGACCATCGAGGAGAACCTCCAGATGGGCCTGTTCCAGCGGCCCAAGGCCTTCGCGGAGCGCTTCGAGTTCGTCACCGAGCTTTTCCCTGAGCTCGGCCGGCGCCGTGCCCAGCGTGCGGGCTCGCTCTCAGGCGGTGAACGCCAGATGGTGGCCATGGGACGGGCCCTGATGATGGATCCGGCCGTGCTGCTGCTCGACGAACCCTCGGCAGGCCTCTCCCCGGTCAAGCAGGACGAGACGTTCCTGCGGGTCCACGAAATCAACCGGGCAGGCGTGTCCGTGATCATGGTCGAACAGAACGCCCGCCGCTGCCTGCAGATCTGCGACCGCGGCTACGTCCTGGACCAGGGCAAGGACGCGTACACCGGAACCGGCAGGGAGCTCATGAAGGACCCCAAGGTCATCCAGCTGTACCTGGGCACCCTCGCGGACACCGTGGAGGGCGAGGGCCAGTAGGGCCAACCCGAAGACCACACCAACCCGAGACCACACAAAGGAAGCCCCGGAGCGTTCGCTCCGGGGCTTCCTTTGTGGCTGGAGGGGCCGGCTTACAGCTTGCCGAACTCTTCCTGGACCGGGCTCAAGGTGTTGTCATCCTTGTACTCGTAGATACCGATGTAGGCTTCCGTGGGGTCGCCGGCGTCGGAGAAGGTGACCGGACCGGACTTGCCGTCGTAGTCGATGTCCTTCCCGTTGCGCAGCAGGGTCACGCAGGAAGCGTAGTCGAAGCACTTCTCGCCGCCTTCGGAGACTTCCTTGAGCTTCTTGGCGATGTCCACGCCCTTGGTGCTCTTGGCTGCTTCGGAAGCCAGCGCGATCAGGTTCACGGCGTCATAGGACTCGCCACCGTAGGTGAAGTCCTTCAGCTTCGGGTCCACCGTCAGGAGCGACTTCTTGAAGGCGTCCTTCGTGAAGGTACCCGGGAAGGTGCCGTGGGCTCCGGTCATGGTGCCGGCCTTGAAGACCTTGCTGTAATCGGAGGTGTTGCCGTCCACCAGGAACAGCTGCTTTCCGGGGATGCCCTTGGCCGCCAGCAGCGGGATGATGGACTTCGCTTCGTCGAAGGTGATCAGCACGATCGCATCCGGCTTCGCTGCCACCACCTTGTCCACCTGGGCCTGGAACTGGGAGTCGCCCGTGTTGTACAGCTCTTCGGAGACGACCTTGCCGCCTGCGCCCTCGAAGGATTCCTTCACGTACTTCTGCAGGCCGGTTCCGTAAGCGTCGTTAAGCACGATCATGCCAACGGTCTGGGCGCCACAGGTGGCGATGTAGTTGCCGAGGACCTTGCCCTGCAGGACGTCCGACGGAGCGGTGCGCCAGTAGAGGCCCTTGTCGTCCCAGGTGGTGAAGTCCGGGGAGGTGTTCGCTGGCGAGAACTGGATGACGCCGGCGCCGGTGATCTGGTTGATCACGGTCTTCGACACGGAGGAGGACGCGGCACCGACAATGGCCTGCGCCCCGCCTGCCAGCAGCGCGGTGGCGGACTGGGTGGCGGTGTCGGTCTTGGTGTCGCCGGAGTCGCGGTGGGTCACCTGGACCGGCTTGCCGAGCACGCCGCCCGCGGCGTTCACTTCCTTGACGGCGAGGTTCACACCGGCGATTTCAGGTGGGCCGAGGAAAGCCAGGTTGCCGGTCGTCGGCAACAGGGACCCCAGCTTCAGGGGGACATCGGTCGTGGTGGTCGACGGCGGTACCGGCCCCGTGGAGGGGGCCTCGCTGCTGCCTGCGCTCGCGCTTGCGCTCGGTGCAGGGCAGGAGATACCTCCGGCTGCCGGCGCGCTGGACGACGACGCGCTGGGCGCTGGCGAACCACCGCAGGCCGTAGCCAGGAACGCGACGCCGATGCCAAGCACTGTGAGCTTGGCTGCACGCGGAGCCGCGTGGGAAAGGTCAAACATATGTTTGTCTCCTCGATCGAAAGGTGCGAACTGCCTTTGATGCGATAGATCAGGTAGTCCTGAATACGACTCAAACTAGTGCAATCAGACCGGGAAGATAAGTGAATCAGGTCACATCCCTATAACACTCGTTGCCTGTGGGGAATCCTGTTCCGGGCTTGAGAATAGTGTGTGAATTTTGCGGAATCCCGGTGGAGCGCGGGGGCGCAGAACGGGCCGCGGCGGTAGTGCCCCAGCAGGGACTCGAACCCTGACTTTGCGGATTTTAAGTTTCCGATCTGGGCGGACCAGCACGAAACCGGTCAGCCACTTCCGCAAGAATCCGGGATTTTCGCCCCTCGCATTGACCCCCGTTGGAACAGGTTATCCAGAACTTAGGCCACCAGATAGGCCACCGGAATCGGTCCCCGCGAGCGCCCGCTACGATGTGGGACATGCGGCTCTCCGTTGCCGCAAGACGCAGTCCGATGAGATGGGGGGCTTTGGCTATGAATGCCAATTCTCAGCAGAAGTTCGATATTGCGGTGCCTGGCACCGTGGAAGGCGTCTTCGGCGCCGTCATGCAGGTTGTAGAGTCCGGCCCTTACAAGAAGGTCGAGCCGTCGCCCTTCACCAAGATGGTCTCCTTCCGCACCGGGGCATCCCTGATGACTTGGGGGCAGCGTTGGCTCGTGCAGGTCTCTGTCGGTGTTGATGGGCAGCCGCATGTCATGGCCACGGTGACGCCCCGCAACGGCGGGCAGCAGCTCGACGCAGCCCGGATTGCCAAGCTTGCCAACGAGTTCTACCAGAAGGTCGGCGCCGCGGCGCAGGCTGCCACGACAACCGAACAGGAGCAGACATGATCGAGTACGACGACCCGGAGGCAAAGGCAGCACGCGCTCGATATTCCGAGCAGCTGAGGTTCGATACTGATTCTTCACTTGACATGGCGTTGGACCTGGTCTTCGGGATCAACGGTGACGACGACGACGCCAGCGCCGGCTTTACCCTGGTGGTCCACGGGAAGCTGATCTCAGGCATCGCTGTCACCAGGAACAGGTGGGCCGAAGCCCAGATCGCACAGATCGAACCGGCCAGCTCTGTCATGGCGGACCACCTTCGGACTGTTGCGGAGACTCAGAAACGTCTCGAAGCGGAGCACCGAGATAACACCAGCAAGGAAGAGCGCATCGGCTACCACAGGGAATACATCCACTTCGAAAAGGCCCTTGTGGAATTCGGCAACACCTGGTTCGAACTCAGCGCCCTCCGGGTGTGCCTCCGGGATGTTTCTGCATGGAGCTTTGGCAACGTCACGCCGACTAGCTGAAACCGGCAACGACAAAGCGCCCCCGGTCATCATGATGATGGCCGGGGGCGCTACTCGTTTCAGGCTCGGTGGTCCGGGCCCGGGGTCTTGACGCTCGGGCGGTAGGTCTGTACGCCCTCGGCGTCGATGGTTTCAGCGATGGCCTTGCTCGGGTACACAGGGGCCTTCGCGGAGCCGAGGACGGCACGGACAAGCCAGACAGGCAAGAGGGGTTCCAGCCATCGCCAGAGGGCGTACCATGCAGCGATGATGACCGCGCCAACGATGGCCGTCAGCGGGGTTGAGTATTCGATCAGCTGCGGCCGCAGCGGCTCCAGGATGGGCAGCAGTCCGAGCAGCCAGCCGACGAAGGAGCCCCAGAGGGCCGGGACGATGGTGCGCAGAAATGAGGTAAGCATCATGAGCTCCTTGAGATGAGATCGAGGGTGTCTGCCGTCATGCCGATGAGGCTGGCGGCGTAGGTGGCGAGTGCGGCGGCCGCTGCGAGGAAGCAGACGGCCGCCGCAGCGGCGAGAGCGCGCATCAGCTGATGACGGCGCCGGTTTCCGGGCCGACGTAGATCTTGACTCGGCCGAAGTCGCGCGTATCGATCAGGGCGACGTTCTTCTGGGGCCATCCCTTGATGGTGTATCGGAGGCCGCCGAAGCGGGCCGGCGCGAGCGTGCCCACCTGGTTACCCCGGACGGGCGCCTTGCCGACCGGGTAGACGTTCCACGAGGCCGCGGCCGCGGGCAGCAGCAGGGACGTCTTGGGCTTCGCCGGCGGCCTGGGTGCCGGGGTCGAAGTTGGCTTCACTGCGATCCCCTTGTACCGAAGTGCGCCCATGACGCCCGATAGGGACAGGCGCCGGACAGACGTCGCGCCAGGGTTCTGGGACAGGAAGTCCCCGGTGCCGTCGCCGTACAGTTTCAGGAGCGCCGCGATGTGGCCGAAGCCGCCGTTAGGGTAGGCGCCTTCCTTGCCGGACCAGACGAGGAAGTCGCCGCGCCGGTAACCGGTGGTGACGCGATCGTAGGTCTCCCAGATGTAAGGGTCGCCGCCCTCGGTGGTCCAGAGGTTGCAGGCACCGCGGGCGCTGTAGGTCTCCGCGGTTCCGACCTCGCGGTTGAAGGCCCAGAACAGGGCGACGCATTCCGCGGTGCTCATGCCGGTGATCACGATCCGGCGGCCGTTCGCGTCCTTGATGAACTGCTCAAGTGTCTTACCCATGGTGAGTTCTCCTTGAATATGAGAAAGCCCCCGGCGAGCGCCTGGGGGTTTGGGTGGGGTGTTGTTATTGACGGCGTCTGCCGTTCCCGTAGCGAGAGTGAAGGTCAGCCACTTGCCGGCCCTGCTCGGCGAGCTCGGCGCGCAGCGCCCTGTCTTGGCCGTGCAGCTGGCCGATCTCCTCGCGGGTGGCTGCGGCGTCCTCGCGGATCCCGAGGATGTCCCTGCGCTGGTCGATCAGTTTGCTTCCGTGATCCTTGACGGCGGCCGCGAGCGCTGCGATGTCGTCCTTGGTTGCTACCTGGTCGAGCCGGTCTGAGAGCGGGATCGGTTTTCCCTTGTCGTCGGATCGGTTGTTCATCGATTCGTGGACTTCGTGGGAGAGCTGGCGGGCTGCTGCCGAGTCGGTTTTCGAGTCCCGGGCGTCACGCCGGATCTTCTCCAGATATGCGACTAGGACCGCAACGACGCCGGCGATGATGGCGAGGATGACTTGTTCACTCATGAGGCTCGACAACCCCAGCGATTATCGAGTTTCAGCGGCATTGGCTACCCCTCTCTGGGTACGTGGAATGGGCCCCGGTCGGGGCGTGAGAACGATTCGACTTGGCTTGGCCGTCCCACTTCAGCAGGCCTAGCTAGGCAGCGAACCGTCCGCGATTCCGGGCAGGGAGGCTGGCCAGGCGTCTGCCGTGCGCCAGCTCACCCGGAAGTAGGACACCGCGGCGGTCGATTGTCCGAAAATCTGCACTAGGCCGCTGGAGGCGTTGATGTTCATGCGGTTCCCGGCGTTGCTCGGGTACAGCGGCGCGTTGATCAGCGTGTTCCTGTCAGGCTTGAAACCGTCGAGCAAGGTGTAGACGTTGTTCGTCGCGTCCAGGGTGCGGTTATGCATGTGCAGGTGCACCATGTTGTCCGTCCTGGACAGCCACACATTTCCGCCGCCGTCTGTGTTGGCAGGGTCGAAGTCCGCGGTGATGTCCCGGGCGCCGGTGTCGCCATAGATCATCTGCTGCCGCTTGTTCGCCTCGTCCCACACGAGCGCCCGCCGGCCGACGGAGTTGTCCACGGTGACCGGCCACGTGACAATCCCGTGCGGGATCACCCCGGCGAGCGCAGCGTAGCCGGCGGTGTTGAGGTGGATGCCGTCGCTGTTGTATCCGGCGTTGATGGTCTCGTCGTCGCTTGAGATTGTCGCTGCGAACGGCAGGACCTGGCGCACATCCTGGGTGGGCAGCCAAGCGTTGTAGGCGCGGCGGACATCTTCCATCGCGCCCGTGACTCCATCACGCGGGGTGATGGTCACGGCGATCACGTTCGGCGAGACGTACCGTTTCAGGGATGGCAGGGCCGCGAGGAAGCGGGCTTGCATGGTCGCGAGGTCCGCGCCGCCGAAGTCGTCATTGGAGCCCATCGCGGCGAAGACTACATCGGCGGCCTGGTAGTTGGCGCCGTACTCCTTCCACTTCACGCTGGTGGACTCCCAGGAGCCGTCCATGGTGTCGCCAGAGTGTGCGAAGTGCACTGCCGCGGCGCCGATCGCCCTGCAGAACTGGTTCACCCAGGAGTCGTACACCTGGCGCGTCGCGCCAACGCCGCAGGAAATCGAGTCTCCCCACACTGCGATGACCGGGACGCTCGCCGGGACCTCGACCTCCACATAGACGTGGAACGGCAACGTTCCCGATGCGCTGCCGTTCGCACTCGTGGAGGCCGCGCCGGTCCCGGACCCAGTCCAGCCCGTACCGATGTTGGTCTGCACCGTGCCGGCCGAGGACCAGTCAATCCCGACGATGACGTCCTTCCCAGCGAAAGCCGAGGCATCGACCCACGGCGAGAAGTAGCCGTTCGTGCCGGTGCTGGCGCCCGTGGCCACTGTGACCACGCCGGTCTGGGCGCTACTCGAGACCCCGGAGGAGAGACCGAGGCAGACCGTGGACAGGGTTGCCGCCGCCGAGTCGGCGACGGTGTACCTCGGATCCATGTTGCGGACGACGACGCGGGCCCGGCGTGCCCTTGGCGGGAGGGTCTGCAAGTACTTGGAGAAGCCCGAACCTGTGGTCGTGCCGCCGCCCCAGCCACGGGTTACCGAAACCGGGACAATCCTGTTTCCGGCCGGCGTCGGCGGCACGGCGGCGTCCGGCGGTACCGACGTCAGGTAGAAGGGGCCCCACCCGGTGGAGCTCTTGCCGCGCACCCATGTCTGGGGGCCGGCGCCGCCGGTGGTGGTTGTGCGCCACTCCTGCCAGCCCGCATTCCCGAAGATAATCGTCGTGACCGTTCCGGTGTTGGCCGAGGGTGCGCCGTAGCTGGTGGCCGCGGAGCCGGACCACACCGTGAACCGGGAGGAGACCGTGATGTCGTTGAACGTCGGGTACAAGGTGTCCGGGTACAGCCCGTGATCGATGTTCGCGGCGAGGTTCACCCAGGGGCGCAGGCGTCCCGTTGACGTCGCCGAGGAGAACATCACGCGGCCCGTTGCCCCGTACTCGCTGTAGAGCTGGTTCGAGGCTGTGGAGCCGATCCGGTAGACGTGGATGTCACCGGCCTTGGCGTTCGGCGGGGCGTCGACCAGTGTGGCCGCCTTCGTGTCGCTGGTGACCGCCCAATACCCGTCGTATGCCGAGCCGTAGTAGGTACCCAGGTTCTCGCCGTCGGCGATCGTTCCCTTGAACGGGGACGCCATTGCCTTCACCGATTCGAGTGCAGCATTCACAGCGGCCGCCAGGGCGTTCATGTCGTCCGCGAGCGCCGAGACCGATGCGGCGTCCTTGATCGGATCAGTTGCCGGTTCGATGAGGGGCAGGCTGTGCGGGGTGGTGTAGGTGGTCAAGGTGGATTGCCTCCCATGGTGGAACGGGGAAGGCCCCGACGTTTGTCGGGGCCTTCCGGTTGGGGGTGGGTGACGCTATGCGTCGTTGAATGCGAGGTAGGTTTGCGGCAGCGGTCCCAGTGCTTGCCAGTTGGCGTAGGTCAGCGGGGCCGCGGGCAGTGCCTCGTTGTACTCCGAGTAGGAGGTGTAGAGGCTCGTGGCGCTGATGATCCTCACCGTGAGGGACTGAGTGAAGCTGTCGCCGCCGCTGTTGCGGATACCGACGATCAAGGCCGTGATGGTCACGCCCATGAGCCCGGGTGAGCTGATGGTGATCACGTCGCCGAGCTGGCGGCGCGGGTCGTAGGCGACGCGCATCCCGGTGATCGTCGGGGCCGGCTGGGTGACCTGCCCCGCGATGAAGTCCGCGATCCGCTGCTGGACCAGGACGCCGGTGGTTTGCACTCCCCAAGGGCCGGCGTCGTGCTCCAACTCTGCGAAGCCATAAGGCCCGGTGATCGTCGAAGTGTAGGTCTTGTCGATCCACTTCACCCGGGCCCGGCCGCGCAGCACGGGCAGGTCCATTCCCCGGAAGCGCGGGAAGTAGCTGGTCGAGTCAGCGGTGACCTGGGCGAACTTCTTACCGGACGGAAGCGTGCTCGTCGAGAGCGTGAGCAGCCTCGTGCGCTCGTCGATCGTCGAGATGCCGGCAGTGATGTAGGCACTGGCATCGGACCAGTTGCCCGCGGAGTCTTCGAGGACTCCGCCCATCCACGTACCGCGGCCTTGGTTGAACGCGGTCAGCCCGCCGTCCGACGACACTGCCCCGTGGTCGATCTCGGCCCAGTCCACATCGCTTTCGGCCTCCGCGAAGAGGTCCTTGTCCTGGTTGGACTCCATCGTTTCGCCTGTACCCTGCCACAGCAGCACGTTGCTGTAGCGGCTGCGGTTCAGCCCGGGAAACCGGTACTTCACCCGCACCCGCGAGCGCATGCCCAGCCGGGTGTCTTCCCACGCGAGCGAGGAAATGTCATCCAAGGTGGTGACGGTCTGGGATGATGCCTGGGCGCGGAGGACGTCGGAGCCGATGAATCGAAGTTGGCCGATCTCGTTGAACCAGAACGGGGCGAGGGTGGCCTTCGAGATCTCGGTCATCTTGTCCACGGCCGGGACGTCCACGTAGGAGGGTAGGACGTCCATGAGTCCGGAGAAGAGCGATGTTTCCTGATAGAAGCTTCCGACGTGTCCGAGTGAGCGGTACTCGGAGCCCGTCGGGGGCTTGCTCACCTGCAGGGCCGCCACCCTCGCGTTGTTGTCGCCGGTGGTGGTGATGGACGAGAGCGAGGCGCCGCCGGGGATCGACTGTGATGCGGAGGCGGTGGCGCCGCCGTTCGTCTTGAGAGTCCACGTTCCTGCTTTCACGAGCAGGGTCACGATCGTGTAGTCGGACTCGATCGCGAGGGTGACGACGTCGGTGCTATCGAGTCGGGCGATTGCGGTCCGGGAGCCAGTGACGGCGAGCTGCACCTTCGTGGTCCCGAACCAGGCGTTCAGCGTGAAGTTGCCGTTGTGCTCGGTGCTGATCCGGGCCGTCAGCTGGATCGGGTCCGTGCGGGCCATGCTGCCCTGCGGGGTGTAGGTGCATGTGAAGTCCCCGACGCACCAGCCCCACGACGCCCGGTGGTTCTCGGCGTGGGTGGCGCTGCTGCCCGCATACGCGTCAGCTTCGGTCAGGACGCCCCATTCGGGCCACATCGACGTCTGGCAGGGCACGGAGAGCACTGCCCCGGGTTCGATCCCCGGGGTGGCGTAGAAACCGCACGCACGAGCCGCACGGTCCACCGCATAGGCCGGAGTCATGCCGACGCCCATGAAGGTGCCGCCCTCGGTCTTGGGCGGGTGAAGGCGCAGCACGGTCTCGTGAGAGACAGCATTGTTGAGGTAGTCGATGTAGTCCACAATGGTGGACTCCACCGAGCCGCCGACGTCGCCCTTTGTCTCGTCGATCACGCCCTGGAACTGGGGCCACTCGGTGACGCCGTCGCCGGCGTAGATCGTGACGATCTCGCCGCGGGAGGGCAACCACTGGCCGTTCTTGTTCCATGGGTTCACAGCCCTATCGGTGAGGTCCGGCGCCTCGGCCCAGATGATCTTGCCCGTTGCCTGCTTGATGCCAGCCCGCGCTACCACCTGCGCGGGCAGGTCGCCGTCCAGGTCGCGGTCCACATCCCACGTAACGTGTGCGCGATCGACACCAGAGACCACAATGCGGGACGTCAGTTCCAGAACGTCGCCGCCGGCGAGCGTGCCTGCCTGCATGTGATTACCCCACCTCCGTGACCGTGAATTTCACCTGGCCGTAGCTCTGCGTATTGCCCAGCAGCCGGGCAGAGTTCTCCAACTTCGACACGACTGCTTTCGGGCACCCGCCCCCGGGAGCCCATGCGGCGATCGCTGTCGTCCATGTGAGGGCCGGGCGGGCTCCGATCGTCGCGTTGACGGCGAGGACCAGGGCGGAGGCCGCGTTGGAGGGCGGCACGGCCGAGTGCTTCACGCGGGTCGCGACACCTGCGATGCCGGTCCCGGTACCGGTGGTCGTGCTGATCAGGGTCCCGGCCGCGTCGTAGAAGCCGATGCGGATCTGCGCGCCAGCTCCGACCAGGTAGGCCGAGGCGGTGACTTGCACGCCGGGCAGGACGGCGACCTTGGTAGAGCCGAAGTAGAACGGCGTGGCCGGGACAGGGTTCGTGAAAGTGCGCCCGGCCTTGCCGTCCGCGCCGAGGTCCAGCGGGCCGGTGCCCGTCACCCCCGAAGTGAAGATGGTGGACGGGTCACAGGTGGACTGCTCGGGGGTGAGCATGTTCGTTACCTGGGCTTCCTCGGTGCACCAGACGAACGGACCGATGCCGAACTCCCCAGCGTCCAGGGCCCGGACGTTCGCGGTCTCCGTGGACGATGAGAGGCCCATGTCGAGTTCCCACGAGCGCGGCCGCCGGCGGCGGGACTGCGCCCGCCGCCGGCCTTCAAGGCTGGTCTCGAAGGTGTAGCCGGTGGCTGCTTCGACGGTCGCTGTTTCGCACTCGATCGCGATGAGCGCGCCGAAGTTCCCCAGATATGCCGGCATTAGCGTCGGTCTCCCTTCCGTTCAGCGTCGCGGACGGCGGTGAGGAACTCACGTCCGTTGACCGTGGCGACCAGCGGGCGCTCGGCCGCGGCGATGAAGTCCCGCAACAGCTGCCGGTCTTCCTCGGTGAGCCCGCCGTCGTAGCCCCGGCTGCCGCTGCTGCCAGGGTCTCCCGTGCCGGGTCCTGGCCGGCCGCCGGGGCCGCCCCCGACGTTCCCGGGATCTACGTCCGGGACATCGGGGACAGTGACCAGGTTGGCCATGCGGGAGTCGATCCGGTCCTGCATTCGATCAACACCCACCAAGACGCCCTCGCCGATGTTCACACCGAAACGATCGAACAGCTTCGACGGGGACGCGATGCCAAGGGCCATCTTGAAGGGGCCGACGATCCAGCCGGGCAGCAGGTTGAGGAAGAATGAACCGATCGAACCGGCCAGCGAGGAGACGCCGTTGATCAGGCCTTGGACGATGTTCACGCCCGCGTCCCAGAGCCACTGCCCTGCGCCGGCGAAGAATCCGATGATCGATCCCGGGATTCCGCCGATGAAGGACATCAGCCCGGAAACCATGTTCGAGGCGCCGCTGACAATTCCGGACCAGATCCCGGAGATGAACGAGCCGACCGCGGCCCAGCTGGCGTTCCAGCCTGCAACGAATGCAGCGACCAGGCCGATGATCCAGTTGATGAAGCCCTGCCAGAGCCCTGAGACCCACGCGGTGAAACCGGACCAAAGTCCGGAGGTCCAGGCGAAGAATCCGGCCCATAGACCGTTCCACCAGCCGACGAAACCGGCCAGGACGCCCATGATCCATGCCACGAAGCCTTGCCAGATCGTGGTCAGGAAGACGACCACCTGATCCCAGTTCATGACCAGGGCGACGATCGCGGCGATCAGGGCCACGATCCCGACGATGATCCACGTGATCGGGTTCAGTGCCATCACGAAGTTGACGACGGCGATGATGGCGGCGAGCGCGCCTAGTGCGATCACGGCGGGGCCGATCACGGGGGCGAACTGGGCTAGCCCTTCGAGCACGGGAGTCAGGATCGGGAGGATCTGCGCGCCGAGCTCGCCGAGGGTGGACTCTGCTGTGCGCTGGAATGTGGTGAACGCTGCGCCCGGTCCGGAGTTCATGGAGTCACCGAGGGCCCCGGCGGCGCCGGCGGTGTCGCCCATGCCGTCGCGGGCCTTGCCCAGCTGGTCGATGAAGCCTGGGATCTCGGCGGTTCCGAGGTCCTCGAGCGGGGTGCCGAAGAGGGCGAGCGCCGCTTGGGACTGGGCGGCCGGGTCCTTCATGGACTGCAGGCCTTGGATGATCTTGTCGAACGCTCCGCGGGCTTTGTCGCCGCCGGCCAGCAGGGCGTCGGTCATTTCGTTTTGGTCCAGGCCCAGCTGGTCGTAGGCGCCTGCGGTTGTCTTCGACATGTCGGTGGCGCGGATCGTGAATTCCTTGAGCGCGTCGCCGGTCTTGTCGATGCCGAAGGCACCCTTAGCGCTGGCGTCGGCCAGCATGGTCATCGCCTGGTTTCCGGAGATGCCGAGGTTGGCGAACATGGGGCCGTACTCATCGACGGCGTCCAGGACGTCCTCGCGGACGTTGGCCGGTACCTTCTGCAGGGACGCTGCGAGGAGGTCCGCGGCTTGGACGCCGTCCTTGGCCAGCCCGGTGTTTATCATCTGCCCGGCGACCTGAGCAGCGCGGGCGGTGTCGATTTCGAAGGTCTGGGCCACGGCCATCACGGACCCGGCGACGGCCTGCAGGTCAGTCTGGGAGGCGGTGCGCATCCCGCTGATCGAGGACATGACGTCCCCGATTCCGGCCGAGACGGTCTCGAAGGAATCGCCGAAGCCCTGGTTATAGAGCTCTCCGGCCGCGGCGCCGGCGGTAGCGGCGGCCGGGCCGGAGAGGTTGAGCTGGTTCTGCAGCTTGGACGTAACCCCGCTGCGATCGATCGCGGTATGGATGCCCGCCATCAGGGCCGCTCCAGCGATGCCGCCAGCCGCCCCGGCGGTCATCGGGTTGAACAGCTTCTCCGTGGCCTTCGCGCCAGCTGCGCCGAGACGGCCGGCCATGGAATCGGCCGAGCTGACGACGTCGTTGAAGGTCTCGTTGACGCCCTTCGCCTGCGCCATGATGTCGAACATCAGCTGCTGCGTTGCCACTGCCCGCCGCCTTTCCTAGTGGTTACTTCTTCTGGCGGGCCTCGGCCTGGGCTTTCTCCCATGCCTGCGCGTTCAGGACGAACTTGATCCACATCGTGTACGTGAGGTCATAGACGTTCAGCGGTGTGATACCCGGCCAGACGTGGGACACGATGTGGATCCAGCGGAAGATCGACGCTTCGATGTCGTCTATGTGTTCGAAGGCTCCAGAGCTGGAAGCGCGGCGCCCGGATCGGAATCCGTCCGGGCTTCCGTAGGGTCCGGCTTCGGGGCCTCTGCGTCCTCGGTCTCGAAACCGATCTGCGACATCGGGAAGTCGGCGGCGTCGCCCACGCCGAGCGGGCCGCCGTCGCGGCTGGACTCCCCCGCGTGCTTCTTGCACAGCCACACCATGGCCTGCAGCGCCAGCAGCCCTTCCTCGTTCTCGACGAAGTCCAGCGGGTCAACTTCCCGGCCTTCTTTCTCGGCCTGCTGCCGGGCCGCTTCCATGCCCTTGAAGGTGTCCCGGATGGTTTTCAGGACGATGCCAGTCTGCATCTTGAGCACGTACAGGTTCCGCAGCGTCGCGCCCTGGAGCGCCTCCTGCAGCGGGTACTTGATCCCAGCGACTATGAGCTTCATGAGGTGGGTTATCCCTTTCCGTCCAGCGCGTCGCTGATCGCGGCGAGCGCTTTTTGTTGTGCCTTGACCCGGCCGGCCTTGATGGGTTCCCACCAGTACGGCTGCCCGAACTGGGTAGCCCAGCTCTCCCGGTTTCCGAAGACCGGATGGCGAATGACTTTCTTGTTCCAGCCCTTGACCATGACGCCGCCCACGTTCTTGTCTGCGCGGATGCTGATCCCGGAGCGCGTAGCCCCGGACACGACTCGGGTCTTCAGCGAGGACTTGATCCGGTTGCGCATCCCGGTGGACCGCGAGCGCTTGGCGGTCTCGGCCTGGTAGACGTTGACGGCGCGAAGGTAGGACTTGCCGCGCTTGGTCTTGATGCGGCGGAGCTGCTTGCCTGCCCGTTTGGCGTTGCCTGGGAGGGCGCCTGACAGGATCGCTTTCTGGTCGTTGATGATGTCGTCGCCGACGCCGCGGAGGTCCCGGCGGAGGTTCCGGAGCAGCTTCGGTGAGATGGCCTTGACGTCGGCCATGACCTGCCGGAGATTCGGCGAGGTGATCGTGATCTCCGGCAGGTCCGGGCCGCCCCCTCGTTGGTGTGGGGCGCGGGCCATCAGATGGTGGTGTCGGTGGTGACCAGGGCGACGTAGATCGGCGAGGCGGCCGTCAGGCCATCGAGGACCGTGAAGTCGATTTCCTGCTTCACGGGCGAGCCGCCGCCGGCCTTGGGCAGTTCGCCCTCCAGGCGCAGATCCGGGATGTGGATCTGCAGGACCGGGTTCGCCGAGGTGCCGATCACCAGAGACGACGTGAAGGTCAGGGTGAGGGCCAGCGGGGTCTGGTTCAGGTAGGCGTCCCGCAGGACCGTGTCGGAGTACTCCGCCGTTACCTTGCCCTTGACCTCGGCGAGACCGACGACGGGCTTGCGGCTGCGCTTACCGCCCCCGCCGAGGTTGAAGCCGCCTTCGTCGATCTTGTTGTCGAAGGACACCGTGAACTCTTCGACCTGCGCGGCCACGGTCCCGCCGCTGGCGAGCGCGGTGGTGGTCGGCACGGTCTGGGTACCGCCGATGGTGATCGCGCCCTGGGCGAAGTGGAACAGCTCCGGGGCGACGACGTAGGAAGGCGCCGCGTAGGCGATGCCGGGCTGTACCTCGCGGGCGTCCCACGTGGTCTTGAGCTTGACGATCTCGGAGTTGGTGGCCGAGAACTCGCCGGACGAGCACACCGCGCCGAGGAACGTCATGGCCGTGGCCGCGCCGCCGCCGATCGTCGGGATGCCCTTCTGGATCGTGTACGACGGCAGCGGGTCCGTGGTCGTCGGAGTGAAGAGCTGCTGGAAGACACCGGCCTGGCCCGGGACCGCCGTCGAGGTGGCAGTACCGAAGAGCGCTTCCAGGATGGGGCCGAGGCCCTTGTGAACCATCTCCACGGTGAAGTCCCCGCCGGCCGACTGCTTGGCCAGCACGCGGCGCTTCGAGCGCGCCACGCGGGAGCCAACACGCATGCCGGCGCCCTGGGCGAACGTCGGATTCCATGCGAGGGATTCCTCGGTGAACTCGGCGAAGCGGTCAACAGTCACGGCGGTGCCGTAGGTGGTTTCCTTCTTGAAGCCGAGCGAGCAATCAAGCTGGGTAGTCACTGGCCCTCACCTTCCTCCCCTGCGCCGCTGGCCGGGTCCGTGGCGTCCTCGTTTGCCGGGTCCGGGGTGCTCGCCCCGGCCTCGTCTTGTTCGGCCGCCAGATCGGCGGCCACGGTCTTCGCTGCCTTGTCGGCCGGTTCGAAGTTCGCCGGCTGCTGCAGCAGCGTGTGCGCCTGCTCCGGGGTGACGTCGATGACCTCGTCGGCCTCCACGATCGCGTGCAGCAGGGGCACGTCCAGGGCGCCGAGGGGCGAGATGTTCTTGAGCTTCATTGGCCCTCCTAGGCCCGTACCCGCGCGGCGGCGGTGAAGGTTGCGGTGACGTCGATGACGCGGCCCTGCTCGAGTAATTCCTCGGGGGTCTCGCCGTCGGACTCGTGGGAAGTCAGGAAGCAAGTCCTGACCGTGCCGCCGACCGTGGTGTCGGTCATGCGGACATGGCGTTCGATCATGCGGAGCAGCTCGTAACAGCGCTCGGAAGCAGCAATCTCCGCTTCCTCGGCGCCGCCGACGAAGCAAGAGATCCGGACTTCGACCGTGAGGGTTTCCTCACGGCTTCGATTCGTGGTGAGCGTCGCAACGGCCTGGCCGCTGGTGACCCTGCCGAAGCTGACGATGTCGTCCGGCTCGTAGCTCGCCGGCGTCCCGAACACCACGTACACATGCGGTGTCGCCGGATCGTCGGCCATCAACTGTTTGATCGCTTCGTAGAAGGCCTTCTTGAACGCGAGCGCCAGAGTGGCTTGGTTCAGGTCCATCAGGCGAAGCCGCCGATCTTCTCGTTGGCCTGGCAGAGCTCCATCACGCGGCGCGGTACCGCGAAGCCCGACGGCGTGAAGGCATCGGCTTCGGGGGCGCTGCCGCGGGTGCCGCCGCCGTTGCCCTGCATGCCGATCTGCCACCAGTGCCGGACCAGCTCGCGAGCGGCCAGCTTCACGTTCGGCGGGATCTCTGCGTCGCCGATGGTGTAGGCGACGACGAGCTCACCGCGAGGGAAGTAGCTAAGCGCCTTCCGGGTGCCCGCGTAGACGATGCCGGTCATGGGGTCCGGGAAGTACTCGGCCACGGGCTGCCCATCCACGCTCACGCTCAGCACGGCGTTCGGCAGGTAGGGCAGGACGACTGAGGACCCGCCGCCCCACCCGATGAAGCTCTTTGTCGCCGCGAGCAGCGGGCCGGTGATGTCTTCGATCACCGGTGTTGCCGCAGCAATGAACAGGCGGAGGTCTTCGTACTTCGCGGGGTCCGCGTTGGCCGGAAGGCTCAGCCCGTTCTTCGCCTGGTCGAGCGGGATCAGGTACCGGGGATCGGCCGGCCAGACGTCGAGGACATCGGTGTATGCCGCCTCGCCGTCCTTGGACCAGCTGAGCAGGTGCCGCCCTGGCATGGTCGGAACGAATGCGGCCGCCGTGGTGGCCCCTGTCCCGGTGACGTCCGGGGCCGGGGCTACCAGCTGCCCGTCCGGGCGGGTGACCGCGAGCGCGTACGGGCCCTGTGCCGGGGCGGTGGGCCATCGGACAGTTGCCTTGGCGCCGAGGTCGATGGTGGTCACTAGTTCTCTCCGGCGCCCTTATCCAGGCTGGCCTTGATGGAGCGGCGGCCGGCGGTGGCGGTGAGGGCCTCGGCCACCGGGGTTTCCGCGGTCTCGGTCTCGGTGTCCTCGGCTTGGCCGTGGTTGATGAGGGTCTGGGCCTCGTCGGCGGGGAGCTCGATGAGTTCGCCCTTCTCGGGCCAGTCGACGCCGTTACGGGTGCCGGAGATCTTTGCGCGCATGCGGACTGTCCGCAGCGGCTCCGCGACCTCCGCGGCGTCCGGTTCGGACTCCGGGGCGGCCGGATCGGGCGCGGACTCCTGGCGGGTCTCTGCGGACTCGGGAGCCGTGGTTTCCGCTGGCGGTACAGTGCCGGTTTCTGCTGGCGGGACGGTGGTCGTTTCGACGTCTGCGGCCTTGGTACGGGGTGCCATTCGGGGGCCTCCTTTTGGTGTGGCTGGGTGGTATGGGTGGTGGCGCGCCAGGGGGTTTGGCGCGCCACCACGTGGCTGATCAGAGGATCAGGAAGCGGCGCCCACGAAGTGCTTCACAGCGCCGGTCTGGTCGGCCAGCAGGCCGTCGCCGCGCAGGATGGCGCGGAAGGTGATGACGTCCTTGTTGAAGCCGTATTCGTCGCTGCGCTCGAACCGCACACCGTTGACCAGGCGCACGATGTACGCGGAGAGGTCGCCGAAGGCCACGGACTTGTTGTTCAGGCCGGTGGCGGCGACGTACGGGTCCGTCTGCACCGGCTTGGACAGGATGAGGTCCGGCTGACCGGCGACCGTGGAGGACTCCCACAGGTACCGGCCCGAAGTGTCCTTGAGCTTGCGGATCGATCCGGCGGTGCCGTCCTTGATGAGCCAGGACGCAGACGGCGACTTCCGGTAAGGACCGATGACGCTGTAGAACAGGTCGATCAGGTTGTCGAACGTCGGAGCGCCGACGACGCCCGTACCGGAGGTCACGCCGAGCGTGGTGGAGTTGAAGAGGCCCGCGGGCTCGGCCGTGCCGGTACCGACGATCAGCTTCTGCCCGAGGGCGTTTCCGACGGCTCGGCCGGCCATACGGGCAAGGTAGCTTTCCAGATCCACGCCGGTGTCGTCAGCGAGCTCTCGCGGGACCTCGATCAGGTCACCGAACTTGTAGCTGCCAAGAGTCCGCTTGCCGAACGCCGGATCAGCGGCCGGGATCGCCTGGCCTTCCGAGACCTGGGCGGCGGTGCCGTGGCTGGTCGTGACCGGCCATTCCATGTTCTCGCCCTTGGTGGTGGTGATGATCGTCGCGCCGGCCTCAAGCAGGGAAGCGGTCTCGATCATGTGTTCGAGCAGCTTCCCAACGAAGGTGGTGGGGACGGTGTTGCCACCGGCCGTTGCCGTGCCCTTGGAGAGCGAGCGTTCGGAGATCGCGCGGAACTCGTCGTCGGTGCTGACGAAGTCGGCTTCGCGGACCTCGCCCTTCAGTAGCTTGCGGAGGTTGACCGCGTCACGGTTGTCTTCGCCGCCGCGCTGCTCCACGTTCTTGTGGCCGGCCAGTCGCAGAGTTTCCTCCGCTGCGCGGGATTCGGTCTCGAACTGGACGATCTTGTCCGACTGGGCGCGCAGTGCGGTCATGTCCGCGCTGATCTTGTCGAACTTCACGTTCTCTTCGGCGCTCAGTTCGCGCTTCTCGCCCTCGGCCTTTTCGAGAATCTCGCGGGCCTGGGATTCAAGGTTCTTGCGCTGCTCGATCAGCAGCTGTGCCATTGCGATGGTCATCGCGCTTTCCTCCTTGGAAATGGCGAAGGCCCAGCTGGTGCCGGGCCTTGGTGGGTATGGGAAAGTGCGGGTGGTTGTCTACCTGCCCACGGTGGTGCTAGAGGCTCAGAAGGTCGAGCCGCTTCCTCAGGTTCGGAATCGAGCGGTGGTTGTCTACCTGCCGCTGCTCTTCCGGGTTGCCGTCGCCGTGGGCTCCGGGGTCTTGCGAGTCGAGCAGCTTGCGCAGCTCGTCCTTCTCGGCGGCGGCCTTGACTAGGTCGATACCGAGGTGGAAGTGGTCGGCCAGCGAGCGCAGGCCGGTGGTGGTATCCCGGTACGCGGGGTTTGTCACCGGGGCGACGTCGACCAGCTGCACGCCGAGGAGGGTCCGCAGCGGGAAACCCTCAGGGGTGTAGCCCCAGTCGTCGGCCAGAGTGCGGAACGCGAAGGAGGAATAGCGGAGGTCGCCGCGCTCGGCGAGCGCCCGGACGTCCCGGCCGGCGCTGGTGTCCGGTAGCTGCACTTCATAGCGCAGGCCGGTGCCGTCCACTTCGAGGGCAAGGGTCCCGCCTTCGGTGGTTCCCAGTAGCAGGTTGTCCTCGTGGTTGAACCGGGCTACCACGGGGACGCCGTCGGACAGGGACTTGGTGAAAGCCGCGGGGTCCACCTGCTCGACGAATCCGCCGAGGTTCTGGGAGTAGCGGTTGAAGACGGCGGCGTAGCCGGTCAGAACTCCCAGGCCGCTGTCAGTGGCCCGGAACTCTACCGGGCGGGAGATGTGCCGCTGTTCGAGTTCGCGCATCAGGCTGCGCCTCCGTTCTTGCTTGGGGTGGGTTTGTTGCCGTAGTTGGTCAGCCATTCGGCTTTCTGCTGCGGTGTGAGAGGCCGCTTGTCTTCGGTCTCGCGTCCTTCGTCCTGGGTTTCCATGCCGGTCCGCAGGGCGATCTCGTGAGCCTCCATGCGAGTCTTGAGGTCCGTTCGGACTATGGCGTCCGGGTTGAACTTGATGTACTGGAAATTGGGCAGGAGTCGAGTGAGGTGGTGCTCGAGCTTCGTGAAGATCGGCTGCAGCGCCCGGGTCTGGTACTTGATCTGGTTCATTTCCAAGGTCGAGTACGTCAGCGAGTTCCCGGACTGGCCGCCGATGTCTTCGGGATCCACCCGGTAGATCGCGGCAATGTCGTTTGCCGTGGCCTTGATCGTCTGCAGGAACTGGGCTTCCTCAGGCTTGACCGAGAGCGCTGTCCATTCCCAATCGTTGCCAGACACGAAGATGTCATTGCCCGCTACAGCTTCCTTGAACTGGGCTTTCGTGCGCGCCGATGCTGTTTGGTCCAGCGGGCCCTTGCCGTATTTGAGATGCCCGGATGGCATCGAGCCGTGCCGGAACCAGTCGTTGCCGTACTTCGCCGCGGCGTACCCGGTTTCGAGCTGCATCCTGAATTGCCCGATGGGCGAGAGCCCGACGATGCTGCCGGGTGCTGGGTACCAGGGGACGTGCACGACGGTGGCCAGGTCGAGCAGCTTCCCGTTGTAGTAGTACTTCGGGACCGCTGACTGTTCATCGACGGTCACCGCGTCCGGGTGCAGCCATTGGATCTTGCTCGGTGTGCCGGTCTCGTCGATCGCCACGATGAGACCGTAGGCGTTGCCGCGCAGCAGGTAACAGGTGGCGAACTGGTGCAGCCATTCCACGCGGGTGAAGACCGGGTTGATGTGCGGGGACCAGACCAGCTGTGGCTGTGTCGCCAGCTTCTGCTTGCTGCCGCCGCTGGTCTCGTAGGCCGCTACGGGCATGATGGACAGCGAGTCAGCGATCTGGCCCGTGGCTGAGTACAGCGGGATGAGCCGCAGCGCCGACTTCATGGAGTTCCCTAGGACCGTGCCGCCGCCGACACCGAAGCTGCTGAACGCGGAGTCCCAGGAACGGCGCTCGGGAGAGGGGCGGAACAGGCTCACGTGCTGCCCCCCTTACTCTTGTTCAGCTTGTCTGCCAGCCATGACAGGAACAGCAGGGCCGCGCCGGTGGCTGCGAGCGCGGCCGGCACGGACCAGGCGGCGACGGCCAGACCGAGCGCGACAATGAGCAGCAGCGCGCCGAGCAGGTCAAGGATCGTCGTCAGGTTCATTGGCGTCCTCCCAAGATGGTGTCTAGCGGGTCGTAGGTTTCCGCGGCCTTCTCGTGGAATAGCCATCGCGCGAAGGTCACGCCGTAGAATCCGGAGATGTCCCCGAGGGATCGGCCTCTTCCCCAGATGTATGCGGCGCCGCCGACGGACTGCTTGACGGCGTTGCCCATGGACTTGTTGAGTTCGGGGTCGTTTTCGAACCGGAGCGCGCCGATGAGCGCGTCGTCGTAGAAGCCGCCGCAGGCGTCCACGCGGCTCGGCCCGGAGACCAGGACCACCTCGAAGTCTTTGTCCTCGAGGTCCTTCTTCAATGACTTCGCTGCGCCGTTCCCGTCCATGGCGATGATGTTCCCGCCGAAGTCGCTGCGGAGCTTGACCATCTGATCGACAACCCCGGCTGTCCCCAGCAAGGTGTCGTACAGCTCCACATAGCAGCGGGCCTTGGGGTCCGTGGACTTGGCCGCCATTGCGATGGACGTGTAGTCCCGATCCGGCGAAGTGTCGATCGCCCAGAACGGTGTCCCGGTCCATGTCTCTGGCTCTTCGCCATCGACGTAGTTCGACTCCCACCCCGCCGTGGGGATCACTCGGGGCGGGGCCTTCGCTACCGGCCACCACCCGTACCAGGCACGTTCCCATTCCCGCAGCGAGTCCTCATCCTTGGCGACGCGCTGACCCATGATTCTGTCTGCGTCCAGGGTGTGGCCCACCGCGGGGTGGGTGTTGTGTAAGGTCTCGGGGTCGTCCGGGTCCGCGTTCGGGTCCGCGCTGTATTCGATGTAGCAGGTGCGGGACTGGAGCTTGGATTCGACCAGGGCCCGGCCAAGATCGACTTTCCCCTTGAGGTAGGTCGAGTTACTGGTGCCGGCCGCCGAGAGGATCCACAGCTGCGATCCGACCACGGTCATTAGCGCTGGGGCGAGGCCGCCTTCGAGGGTCGAATCGACGTGTGCATACGCCTCGTCGATGTGTCCCTCGTGCAGCGTCTCACCATGGCCGGAGTTTTTCCCTACGGCGTCGATCGCCAGCTCGGCGCCGTTCTTCCACTGCAGCGCTTCCTCGCCCCCGCGCCACCGTGGCTTTGCCATGGCCCCGGCGAACGGCGAGCGCTGGAACGGTTTGTAGAAGTCCTTCCGCAGGCGAGACAGCGCCTTGATGCGGTTCTGCGCCGTGTACACCATGACGGCATCTTGGGTGGTCAGGGCGCGGTGCTTGGTCTTGCCGCGGGAGATGGTTGTTTTGCCGGCACGTCGGAGCACCACGATGATGACGGTGTCGTAGTAGAAGCCGCCCGTCGCGGGGTCGATCTCGCATGCGACGGCCAGGGCATCCCGCTGCCACGGCATCGGGTCGTTGCCCAGGGCGGTCATGACCTTGCAGACGGCTCCGCCAAGAGTCTTGCGGTCCGGGTTCCTCTGAGTGGCGTACCGAGGCGGCGGGTTCCTGGGGCTAGTCATCTTCCTTCAGCAGCGCGGCCAGGTCCCAACTGTCAGACCCGACGGGAGTCTCGACGCGACGTAGCCGGTCGAACACGTTGAACAGGCGTGACTGCATGCCGCTGATGAGGTCCGGCCGGTCAAGGTTCGGGATCTGGTCCAGCACGCGGGCGTTGTACTTGGCCAGCACGGTCAGAGTCTTCTTGAACGGGGGTTCCCCAATCAGCGCGTCGAGCTCTTCGGTGAGGACTGACTCGATGGGCCCGGCCGGCGCCGCCCAGGCGATCGCCAGAGTGGAGGCCTCGACGGCCGGCGGCAGCATCCCGGGCGCGGACGGCATGACGCCGCCAGCTGCTTCCAGCTTCTTCCGCGCCCGGTAGGCGGCGTTCGCGTCGCGCTTCTTGCCCACGCAGCCGGGACAGCGGCAGCCCTTCCGGTATCCACTGACACCGGGGCCGGCGTTGCCGTGCTTGAGGTTGATTTCGCCCATGGGGAGCCACCTCCGATCGCTAAGGGTCCGCCCTCCCGAAAAGGGCGCTTCCCGGGATATTCAAGGGGAGAGAAAAAATGGAAGATGCGCGGGTCGCCCACAGTGGCCAAATCCTAAAAACGGGGCCTGACCTGTGGGTTTCTTCATCGCGGGCGGAGCTTCGTGCGAGGTCTGGCACGCTTTTCGACAGCGGCCTTGGCCTGCCTTCGTCTTTGGTTTTCCTTCTTCACATTGCACCCGAGGTGCATGGGCTGGAGGTTCCATGGTGCCGTCGGGTGGCCGCCGTCGATCAGGGCCACGATGTGATCCAGAGACGGGCCGAGCGGATGACGAGGACGCAGGCCGAACACGATCGGCTGCCGACACCACGCGCACACCGAGCCGGGCACGCAATAGGTCTTGACCAGGCGTTGCCATGGCCGGCCACTGCGCCCACGGCGTGGGTCCCATTCATCAAGCGCGGCCACCAGTTCACCACCTGCACATACGGGAAGAGCCCCGACCGGCTAATCGGTCGAGGCTCAATTCGGTGGTTGGATGCGAAACACCAGCTCACCAGATAACTTACCCGTCTAAGTCAAGGACCTTCTGGATATCCCAGTTCGTGCGCGTGTCATTGCTCGACCGCTACCATCTCTAGCAATTCATCCAGGATCGCATTGAGTTCGGTTGGCTCTGCCCATGGGCCTTTGCGGCCGCTGGTTATTCCTTCAATTTCCTCGGCGTATTGGTCCAGCAGGCCCAATGCCGCGACACCCATCTGCGCAACTGCACCATTAGGCAACGCAACGAGTTCATGGGCGGCGGCTACACCAGCCCGGTACCTCGAGCCCAGTTCCTTCCCGGCCACTTCATCTTCCTTTGGATGAAGCGCGAGCGAGCGAACGAACCGGAGGTAAAGATGGACCGCGTGGCGGAATGCGGCAACGGCTTTGCGGGTCTCGCGAGCGTCCTCCCGCCTCGCCAGGCGCTGCGCCAGAAGCAACTGAATCCCGCCGCCAAGTGCGACGCCAAGGAGTCCAGCCGCAGCGGGCAGGATTTTGTCAACGACGTCCACCCTCATGCCTCCAATCGATAGGTCGTGATAGCGAGTGTATTCACGTTCTCCTCAGGTACTTCCTTTTCAGGGTGTTCATTGTGCGGGCCGGCCGCGGCGCCCGTCGTGCTTGGATCTGGAACCATGCATCGGCTGGGATGCGGTGGAGCGGGTCGGCGCTGCATTCGACCACCTGCCTGCCACTGGGCAACAGGATCCCGACGAGCTGGCCCGGGCATGGAGTGCGGCCGCCGGCGGGATCGTCGGTGAACTGGTGGCAGTGGCTGTGCTTCATCTCGACCTCGACCGGCGCGCACTGATACGCCTGGTGCTGGACAGCCCGGGCCGCGTCCGCGACGGTAGCGAACACTGCGGCGAGGTGCTCCCGGGCCGGGTGCGATGCCAGGTAGTCGATGTGCCGGCGGGCGATCCAGTCAGCGAGGACATCGGTGCTGTGGTCCTCGGGCAGCCGGAGGTCGGGGCGGTCCTGGATCAGCTGGCCAACGGTGGACCACACGGCGGATCGAGCGAGGCCCATGGCGTCGGATACGTCGGTGTTGATCGGCAGTGGCCCGATGGACGGATCAGTCGAGCCTCCCACGCGCTCTGATGACGCAGCGCGGCCGGCGCGGGCGAGGCCATCCTGCAGCCCTGTCCAGTTGTCGGCGATCAGCCGGAAGGCCTTCGTGAGGTCCGCGGTGCAGGCCGGGCAGAGGTGGGTCTTCCTCACGGCATGGATTGGGGTTTCGGCGTGGTACATGCAGAACGGCTGGTAGTCGGTCAACAGGACGGCCACCCGGTACGGGACCAGCTCGACCGCGGCGCCGGCGTTGATCCGGTACTTGTACTCAAGATCGGTGTTCACGCGCTCTCCTCCGAGCATTTCCAGCAGGGCTGTTCTTCGTTGTGGTCATAGCAAGTGGTCTCGGTGACTTCGGAAGGCTTGCCGATCCATCCGTGCCAGGGTGAGCCGAACCGGCCCGGTGCTGACACAGCTGGAGCTTCTCCTGCATCGTGCTGAGACCTGAGTGTGTTCTGGTGCTGTCCTGCTTGGGTTGCCTGCTGCCCAGGGGCAGCAGGCGCGTTCTTGCCCCTACCTCTGCGCTTGCCCCGTCTTCTGGAAGGTCTGGGGGCGTGTTCAGTCTGCGTAACCCCGTCTCTTAACCCTTCGGGTACCCCACCCTGCCCTGCCCCACCCGGGCGCGTGCCCGCGCGCGCGCCCACGGGGATAGCTTTTTCCTCTGATATCAGCGCCGATCCGGGTCTGATATCAGCCTGATCTGCTGGCCTGATCTGCACCACGTTCGGCTGTGCGGGCCTTGCCGGGGCCTGAGGAGCCTCAGCGGCCGCGAGCGCGGGCGAGATGTTCTCGGCGTCCTGGGCGGGCTCCTGCGAGCGCGGGGCGGGGTGCAGGGTCATGCCTGCCTGCTCGGGCGTGCGGGTCGCTTTGGTGCGGTTGCACTTGTTGCAGGCGAGGACGACGTTACGGACGCCGCAGGCCTTGCGCGGGTCTACGTGGTCCATTTCGGGGCGGATCTCGGACTTGCGGTCCTGTCGGCGGACTTCGGTCTGGCAGTAGCGGCAGAGGCCGACGGCGGGATTCGCCGGGTCGTCGGTGCAGTCACGTGCCCAGACGGCCGCGATCAGGTTCGGGTCCTTGAGTTCCTTCGCTTTGGCCCGCTTCGTCTTGACTTGCTCGCCCTTGTCGTAGCCGAGCGCAAACCAGTCATGGAAGAGGTAGGTGCCTGTGGCGACCTTGGGGCAGCGATCGCAAGCGTGACCCTCTGCGTGCCAGAGCCCTGCGGAGACCAGGAGGCCTGCGAGCTCAACAGCTACTGCGTGGTTCAGCGTGATCGATACGAGGTCTTCCACCGTGGTGACACCGTCCGTGAGCGCCGCTTGGCACATCGAACCGGCGATCGTCCAGAGACCGACGGCCGCGAGCCCGCGGACGTCGTTCATGAGCGCTTTTCGGGCGAGCTCCTTCGCTTTCTGGTTGACGTGGAACTGGTCATCGACCTGGAAGAACATGATCTCCTTCCGGGCCCTGTTCGGTGGATGCCCTAGCCCGCCCCAGTAGGCGGCTAAGGACGATTACGTAGACCTGTTGCTCGGTGGCACCGAACATGTACCCGCCGTGCTGGTACATGCGGTCGAGGAAGCCCTCGCGGTGATCCTCAGGGAGGTCCTGGGCTCTCTTGAAGTCCGCACGGGCCGCTGTGACGGCGTAGCGGAGCATCCTGGCGGTGTTGACGCAGATCGGGCCGCGGATCACTCGGCGGGCTCCATGATCAGTTCGCCGTCACTGAGCTCCACACGGTACTGCCCCGGTGCTGCTGGTGCCTCGTCGAGCTTGGACAGGAAGACGTCAAGCTCACAGTCCAAGAGGTTCGGCCGGCATTCTGGCGGGTGCTGCAGCCCGTAGCCGGTCTCGCGAAGGTCTATGACGTGCCCAGGCTGCCGGAGCGGGTCAACTGCGTCTGCGGCGGCGAGGATGGCAATGATCATGTCCCGAACAACGATCCGCCTCTTCCTCTGGGCGATGTAGGCCTCAGCGGCGGCTTCGATCCTCGGGTCAGCAGTCATCACCTTGCGGTCGAGGATGTCCTGCACCAGGCGCCGGCCTTCTGGGTCAGCGGCAAGCGCGTCCGTGGCCGCGGTCATTCGCCCAGCCGTTCTACGATCAGGTTGGCCAGCTTCGCCCCGCTTAGCTGGTCGCCGAGGAAGGTCGCACCCTGGCTGTCCTCCATCGCGGTGAATGCAGCGATCATGTTCGCGGTGCGCTGCTCGTGGGCGAGTGCGAGAGTTGCCTGCGTCTGCGCGATCTGGGCTAGCACCATGCGGTCTTCGGGCTCGTGGCCATGGACTTCCTCGGCGCCTCGGATGTTGTCCAACGCTTCTTCGATGTGCGTGTTTCTGATCATGCTGCTTCGCCGCCTTCCAGGGCTTCGACCGCTTTGGCGACGTCTTCCGGCTTGAACAGGACATCGCGGGACTTGCTGCCGTCGGCCGGGCCGACGATGCCGGCGGACTCCAGCCGGTCCATGAGCCGGGCGGCCTTCGCGTACCCGATCCGCAGCTTGCGCTGCACCATCGACGTCGAGCCGAACTGAGTTGTCACCACCAGCTCGACGGCCTGCTGCAGCAGCGCGAAGTCCTCAAAGATGTCCTGGACTTCCTCGGCGAGCGCGTTGGTGAGTTGGTCGAGGTCGGCGGCGTTGATGATCACGGGGCCGCCGCCGGGTCCGCGGCCGTGCTTGAGGAGGTCGGCGGCGGTCTGGGGTTCGATGTCGAGGATCTCGGGGAGCCGGTCGAGCCAGTTCTGGCGCCACTGGTTGAGCTCGGCAGCCAGTTGGGTGTCGTCGCTGGCCCGGACGGGCATCAGGAGGCCGAGGAAGGACTCGCCGCAGCTGATCACGATGCGGGTGTCGTCGCCGGTGGGCTCGATGAGGATCGGTTGGCCGTAGGCGCTGCCGGCGGCGACGAAGGCGCGGATCGCGGGCCCGTGGGTGGCGAGGCGGGCCGGGACGGTCTTTTCGGCCAGGATGGAGCCGAGCAGGGTGGGGATGAGTTTGCGGGCGGCTGCTTCGACGTCGGATCTGGGGACCTGGAAGAGCTTGCCCGGGAACAGGCCGGAGACGTCGAGGAAGGTGAGCTTGTCCTCGGCGACGGTGATCCGGAGCGCGTTGCCGATCTCGCCCTCTTCCTTGGACCCGGCGGACTTGAAGAGCTGCAGCAGCTCCTTGGCCGTGTCGAGGGACAGATCGAAGATGTCATCGGCGACGCTGCCGGTCAGCCCGTCGGACTGGTAGACGGACGCGATCGCCAGGGCGACGCTGATCCGGTTGGTAGCGGAGACGTACACGTTGTGCGGGGTGACCGTGAAGGCCACGGCCTTGAGTTCGGGCATGGCCTGGCCGGTCGCAGCGTGCGGGATGACGGACTGCAGCGCGGCCCGGAAGTCCGGGGTGTTCACATCGATAATCACGGGGCTACTCCTCTCGTGGTGGTGGTCAGGCTGAGCACTTGCATTCGCCGGTCTGGTCGTTCAGGGGGGCCTTGCAGGACTCGCACCTGGTGACTACGCGGGGCTTGGACAGCAGGGCGGCCAGCGCGCTTGCGTCGGGTTCGAACATGTCCGGCATTCAGTGCCCCTTGTACCGGGCAGCGGCCCGGGCGGTTTCGGCGGCGAGCTCCTCGGCGCTGACCTCAGCCCACGCCGCGGACTCTGCCCGGCGTCCCCTGGCGAGTTCGGTCTCGTACTGCTCCAGGCGGCGGCCGTGCAAGGCGCGGGCGTGCTCGTCCGTGGCCGGGTCATCGATCCGCCGGCGGAGGAACCGGATGCGGGCCGCGCAGGCGTCCACGATCATCCGGGCCTCGTGCCAGCGGGAACGGTAGACCATGGCCCGGGTGAGGGTGGCCGTCATGCTGCCATGCCGTTCAGGCGGGTGCCGGTCTTACGGTGAGCGCCGATGATGAGCCAGCCCATCCCGAACGCGCTGTACGGGTCCGGATAGTCCGGCCCGAGTTCGTCCCCGGTGCCCTCCAGCACGTGGAACACTCCAGGGGCGTCCCAGAGCGTGAGGCGCCAACGGCCATCCGCTTGTCTTCTCACGCTGGCCCGCGGGTAGCTGCGTTCGGCGCCGACGTCGAACGGGTCCGACGGCGAGGGCTTCCGCTCCGGCAGGTCCGTGACATTCTCCAGGTTCTTACTCATCGTCTTCGTCCTCCCACTCGTCTTCGTCGTCTTCGGCGCCGGCCGCTTCCTTGGTCTCGGCCTCGGCCGCGCGCTTCTCGGCCACATACTCGATTGCCTGGCGCTCGATGTCGGACAGCTCGTAACCGAAGACGCCGGTAACCTTTTCGCGCCAGCCCTTGGCATAGTCGGAGCCATATTGGCTCGGTCCCCAACCGGAAACGCTGAGCAGTTCCTGCTCCGCGTACCAGTTGCCGACGATCAGCTGCAGCACGTCGAGCTGCTGCTGCGTGAACTGCTCCAGGCATTCGCGGATAACCGCAGGCTTGGAGTCCCGCGACAGGTTCAGGTAGAACTCCAGCTCCGAGGGCTCCAGCCCCTTGACCATCTGCTTGATCCTGAGTTCCCGGACGTAGTCCAGCAGCTCCTGCGTCGGCTCCAGCGCCCGCGAGCGCAGGTGTTCGTGGCGGACATGGGCGGCGATGCTGAGGCCGGCTTTGATCTCTTCGCGGCGTTGCTGGTCAGCGAGCTGCTCCGGAGTCAGTTCGGGTTCCGTTTCCTCCGGGCGTTCGGGTGCCTGGTCGGCCGGCATGAGCCAGAGCACGAGGCCGCTGGTGTCGCGATCGACGACGGCGGTGTGGCCGGCGGCGATGTGCTGGGCGCTGTCGAAGTCCTCGTACTCGGCGTAGGAGCGGGCTGAGACCCATTCGGACTCTTTGCTGTTCAGGTTTTCAGGGCGCTCGATGATGGTGGCGCCGAGACCGGTGAGCTTCGTGGTGGATTCGGTGATGCGCTGCGCGGCTTCGCGGGCGTGCTTGACGTTCCGGACTTCCCAGTTCCAGTTGTAGGTGCCGTGGGCGTCGAGCAGGCGCTGCGTTGCTTTCTCGTCGTCGGCGAAGTCAGCGAACACCATGGCGTCATCGAGGGTCATCTGCTTGGCCTCGAGTTTTTCGACGGCGGCGTCCGGGATCGTGGTCAACTTGGCCCGGTCCTTGATGAGCTTCTGCGAGCGCCCGACGGCCTTCGATACGGTCTTGAGGTTGTAGCCCGGGAAGTCGAGGATCGCCTGGTAAGCGCGGGCCTCTTCCATGACGGTCAGGTCGGTGCGCTGGGTGTTCTCGACCAGCATCGCTTCGAGCTGCTTCGGTTCGGTGTCGAGGTCTTCGCGGATTACGCAGGGGACGACGTCGATGCCGGCGAGCTTGGCGGCGGTGTGCCGGCGGTGGCCAGCGATGATGATGTAGCGGCCGTTCAGTTCGGGGAATCCGGGTGTCTCCGGGACCGGCGCGACGACGAAGGGCTGCATGATGCCTTGGGCGGTGATGCTGTTCGCGAGGTCGGTTACGATGCCGACGTCTCTTCTGACGTTCTTCGGGTGGATCTCCAGCTGCTCGATGGGCAGCTCGGCGAATCTGGTGGTCATTGCTTGAGTCCTTCGGTGGTCAGTTCGAGAGCACGGTGCAGCATGGCAAGGCTGAGCGTGTTCTCAATGTGGGTGACGCCGGCTTCGAACTCGCCGTTCTCGAAGGCGGTGAGGGCGCGGCGGGCGGTCCGCTCGATGCGGAGGAGGCGAGTGGCTGAGGACGCCGGTGACGAGCCGCAGCACGGGAACAGGTCGGGCTCGTTGCCGAGCCATGCCTGTTCCGTGATGGGGTCCTCGTGGTGGGCGTTCTCCTGGGCCTTCTGAGTAAAGTCCGGGACAGCGTCCCCGCTGGGGGTTGCTGGGGCGGTGCCTGGTGGTGGGGCGCCGCCGTCGTGTCTGGTCATAGTGTGCCCCCTGCGGTGTAGATCGCGGATTCGAGCATGACCTCGGCCAGCAGCAGGCACGCGAGGCCGCGTATGCCCCACTCGATGCGGAGCAGCGCGTGGTCGAACGCGCTCACCGCTGCGGCTCGGAATCGAGGACGAAGCCACCAGTGCCGGCGAGGAGCAGCAGCAGGCCGGCCAGGTACTGGCCATTGGCGATCGGGGCTGTGAGGAACAGGGCGGCGCCGACCAGGACCGCGGTGGTGTAGAGGCAGACGCGGCGGCGATTCCGGCCGACCCGCGCCGTCGGGCGCCTCACGCTCCCACTCCGGGCAGCGCCTCGGTCCGGTCCGCGCCGCTGTGGTGCTCGTGCAGCGAGTAATCGCCGGCCACCCGGCCGTCCACAATGATCTGCTCCGCGAAGACGTCCACCGTCACTTGCTGCGGAGCCGGCCACTTCTGCTTTGCGAAGTTCCCGAGCTGCTCGGTCAGCTCCCGGTTGTCCCGGTAGCAGAGCTCGGGCCGCTCCGGAAACGGCTTGGTCCCGATCGGCCGCACGACGGCGAACCGCTTCACGCGCGCCTTGCTCATCTTCTGGCTCCGATCGCTCGATCGAGTTCGAAGAGCTGCGCGGCCGGCGACTTGGCCGGGTCGAACACCGCGATGTTGACCAGGCCCGGGCCGGGCTTCGGCGCGGGGATGGTTTTCCCGTCCGCGATGGCGGACGCGGGCGAGGAAGCTTCTGCGGGTGCTGCCGGAGCCATAGGGTCAGGCTCGACGGCAGTGTCCGCGGGTTCGGCGGGATCCCCATCGGCCAAGTTGATTGACCGGTTCACGCGGCGGTAGCGCTCCGCGCTGGTCTCGACGTCGGCGATGAAGTTCCGGGCGTGCTTGGTCAGGTCGTCCAGGGTGTCCGCGATCTGCGGAAGGACCAGCTCGATATTCCCCGGGCGGTCGAAGTGGTACGCCGAGCGGAAAGCCGCGATCAGCTGCTCGGCGTCTTTGATCGAGGTCTGCAGCAGCTTGTGCCGGCGTCCGACCTCCGACGGGATCACCTTCGTCGCGAGGCCCTCGGTGTAAAGCTGGCGGTCCACCGCATCGAAATAGAGGTTGCGCGGCAGCAGCTCGCGCTCGGTCGTCGCCGTCATGCGGCACCTGCCGAGGTGCGGCCGTCGATGAAGGCCTGCAGGTCGTCGGCGCGCACACGGAGCTTGGCACGGATGTTCGATCCGAGCTCGACGATGCGAAGCTCGCCATCCTTGATCCGGTCCTGCACGTAATGCTTGGAGACGCCAAGGACCTCGGCCGCGTCGATGATCGTCAGCAGCGCGGTAACCCCGCGCCCGTCGGCCTTGGCCTCTCTCGGGCCGGGGAATGTTGCTACGCTTCCCATGGAAGTTCCTTTCTTTGGTGATCGGTATTTCTCGGCCCTCATCTGTTGCGACCAGGTGAGGGCCATTCCTATGCCTGGGGAATAACCGGTGCGACGGCAGCGGGGGAAGATGCCGCCGCACCGGGGTCTTTGTTGAGATCCGCGAGCGCGGTCTTCGCGTGCTGGAGTAGGTCGATCATGGCGTCGAGGTCGGAGACCGGGAACGTGATGTTCTCGCGGTCGTAGTCCGAGGTCAGCGCGACGAGACTGATCGCTTCCGAGTTCCAACGCAGCAGCTCCACGCGGTTCCAGCTCTCCGGAGCCTTGGCGAGCCACGCCGTGTTGTAGCCAGGGCCGCTGCTCATGCCGGGATCTTCCTCGAGTGGGGCCCCTCATTCGGCGCTTTGCTCGAAACGCGCTTTGGCGCATTTGTAATTCGATGCAAAACATCATGCTCTTCCGCTTCGAACAGCTCCTCCCAGGGCACGCCGAGACGCGCCGCGAGCGCGAGGGCAAGACCTTCCGTACAGGTCTTCATACCGCCAGTCTCAAGAAGGTGGATGGTGTTCTGCGATCGCCGGACCAGCATTCCGAGCTGGGCCTGCGAATAGCGCTCTTGCTTTCGCCAGCGACGGATGCGGGCTGGGTCGATGACCTTCATCCAAACATCCTTCCGATTTTGCGGCGGGCGCCGCCTTGTTGCTTGCAGAACCATTTCTACACCTCCACTTGTTGGAATGACAAGTGCACTGTAGCGCGTTTTACATCTACTTGTAAACACGACAAGCGGACTTTCCCGGGCGCCGTCTGCAAAGATGAACAAGTTACTTGTTTTTCGTTTGGTGTTTGGAACTTCCAAAAGCGCCAAGTCACAGGGGAGAGTCGGCGTCGTGAATCAACCGCAGAGCCTCCGGGATCTCGTGGACCTCGCCGTACGGCGCCACGACACCTCGATCCGCCAACTGAGCTTCAAGGCCCAGGAGCATGGCTTCAGGCTTGCTGGCACGACGCTTGGCAATATCCGGACGGGTGCCTACAAGTCCGCACCCACTACCGAGACCATCCGAGCGATCGCCTGGCTCGCCGGCGTCAGCGAAGCGGTTGCGTTCACTGCCGCGGGACAGCCTGTCCCCGGTCCCCCGTTTGCCGACGACCTGCCGCCCGGAGTCGATAACCTTTCGCCGAAGTCGCGAAAAGTCATCATCGAAATGGCGCGGGTCCTCGTGGACCTGGAGAAGAACGCCAATGCAAGTAGCACCGAAGACCCCGAACAGCCGGCCGACGTCAGAGACCAGGACGCCGAACCCGGTGACCCTGGCGCTGGACAGAAGACGGGTGAGCGCCGGCTGCGCGCCGTGAAGCACCCGGACGAGGACGAGAACGGGAACATTCCCCTTCCGGACAACTGGCAGGACCTCGCCGCGTACAGCGGCGGCTCGACCAGGCACATCGAGCGCCAGCGCGAATGGGATGAACGAGGCGAAGAGTCACAGGAAGGTCATCCAGAAGGAGGAGAGTCCTGATGGAACTGCCTGGGAATGCAATGGCAGAGTACGAGGTCCGCGCTGAGAACCTCCGCAGGGTTCGCGAGATAGTTGACCGATTCCTACGGGACCTGCAGGGGCTCCTCGGTAACACATTGCCCGAGGATGGTATCGATTCGGAGGCCCTTAGTAACACGCTGACCCTCCTGAGTTCATTACTTGGAGGGGAACTGGTCGCTGAGGCCTACGTCAAGGCACCAATAAACCTTCGTGGACGGCAGCCGGTCACAGACGACACGCTGCAGAGCATTGAAAGCAAAATTCACCACCTACGAAGCTACCTTTCGACCAGCTCGAACTTGCAGTACGTCAACGTCACGACAATTGGCTTGCAGCGCGAGATCCGGACGGCTGTGGAGCGGGCGGAAGGACGCTTTTCCGAGTTCCTTGGGCCAACGGCCGCGCTGCGCCTCCTTGGGGAAATGCAGGGAGTAGGCCTGACACTTAGCCAGATTGAGAAAGCAAGCGAGCTTTCCAGGGCGGTAGAGAAGGCCAAAGACGCGGTCGCGAAAGCTGAAGCATCTGCCGAGACCGCAGAAACCTCAGCCTCGTCGGCTTCGACCGCAGCGGGCACCGCGGGCGATGCTGCACTGTCCTCCTTCTATGCCGAGTTGGCAGCGAGCGAAAAAACCTCGGCCAACGGATTCAGATGGGCGACAATTGCAGGCGGCGTTGTTGCAGGCCTAACGACTGCGGCGTTTCTGGTGCTACCGGAATTTGGCGTATTCGAGATCGAACCGTCGGATTATGTGCATCTGCTACAACGGGTGATCGTAACCGCGGCAATCTTCGGTCTAGCCGGTTACTTTGCGCGGCCGGCGCACCACCACCGGAGCTTGGCAAACTGGGCCGGCGCCCTGGCTGTCCAACTCAAGACGTTCGAGGCATACCTCGCACCCATCGATAACTCGGCGGTCAAGGATGATCTCAGAAAGTCCTTCGCGCTGCGGGCCTTCGGCGATCACCCGGCAATGAAGGGCGAGCCATCGGTCGCCCCGTCAGCGGGCGCAATGGAAAACGCCGCAGCTGTAGCCGCCAAGCTACTAGGCAAGTAACTATGGAAGGTTGACTTCGAGCAACCGCAGTCGAGAATTGCACAGTATCTAGGGATTGAAAGAGCGGCAATAATGGGGGACAAATTGAATGGTCAGATCTCAGACGACTTCCTGGCCCCCGGCCGTCATCGCTGGACCATGGAACAGGTTGCTGAGAAATACTGTCCCCCCGCCGATTACGGGATAACGCACCGGCAAGAAGTCTGGTCCCACTTCCAGCAGACGACCTCTTGGCTGCGTTCAGTGGTACCGGTCGCCGCTGTCTGGATCGGTGGATCCTTTCTGTCGTCAAAGGAAAAGCCCTCGGATGTCGATGCCGTCTATATCGTCAGAGCCAAAGAGTACGATCAATTGCAAGATGAACAGGCAAAGCAGACAGTGGGCCTGTTCGCCGGTGGTGGAGTCTTCAAGCAAAAGGGGCTCTGCGTTGATTCGTACGTGCTGCCATGGAGGCCTCGACCGAGCAACGGACCCGAGACAGACCGGGACCACATCGAACTTGCCAATCGCGGGTATTGGGACGACTGGCTGCAACGGTATAAAGCCGACCGCAAGACGTTGGCAACGGAAGAGGACGCACTGCCAGTGCGCGGATATGTGGAGGTGGTTCTGGATGGTTTCACTGCCTGACAGCAACGCCGAGCTCTTCGCGCTGTTCAAGGACCAAATCGAAGGGCAGCCGGTTCTTTCTTCCACCGACCTCGGCCGAGTGAGCATAGAACGACATGCCGGGCACCACGAGCTGGCTCGGACAGCACCCTCAGCCGGTGCAATGCGCCTAACGGGTCCGGGCGTCGACGGACACGAAGCTTCACTTGAAGATGTCTCCCTTATGGGGTCAGCACTTCAAAAACTGGTTTCGAGCGTCGGTGCGTCCTTGCGCGGGTTCAAAGCTATACGAGGACGCATCCCGAGCGACATCAGCAACAAGACTGTCCTCGGCCTGCGTGCGGCACCCCGACAGGGCTCCATCATTCTTGACCTCGCGCCGAAGGTCGATCCAATTAGCGAACTCCGACGCAGAGGCGAAATTATCAACGAGACCGACAGCCAGTTGGTTGATGAAGTGATGACGTCCCTGGGCGTTCTCATGCACGCCGCGACAGAACAAGAATCGGGACTCACCGAACGGTTTTCTGCCGAAGTCCGAGAGCTAGGTCCTCGAGTAGCGAGTGCATTGAAAGTGTTCGCTCAGGTCACTTCCGGGAGCCGGTTCAACATGGAATTCACGTGGGCCCAGCCTCTGCATGCCACGGTCGATTTTAGTCTTTCGTCCAGGGACGCTGTTTGGATTGCGCGCCTAATCTCGGGGCAAAAGCTAGACGCCGAAGACGTCCAAGTCCACGGGGTGCTTCGCACAGTCAGCCATGGCCAGAAATGGGAACTGCTCGATTCCGAATTCGGGAAGGTGGGAATTGACGTCTCCGACCTTGGGGGGCGTCCATGGGCCGAGTGGAATCCAGATGATCTAGTCGAGATCGACGCTTCCATGACTATCACTCAGGCGCCCGGACGCGCCCCTTCTCGCTCTCTAAAGGCTCGCAACATCAGAACCTGGGAAGGTTCCCTGAATGACATTGTTCGGGCGGACGACGATCCCGAGCTTGAGGTCTAAAGTGTCCTAGGGGCGCGCTACGATCGGCCAGTGTTTCATCCGTGGGGGATTCTTAATGCGCTAGCTCATATCCGTTTGTCTTGGGTTTCAATGCCCGATGGTGTGCCTGGGCGCACCAATGGACGCGATGTAATCTGGCTCGATAAACGCCTGAGCCAGGTTGAGAGGCGCTGCGCGCTCACCCACGAGCTGATCCATATCGAGCACGCCCACGAGGGCTGCCAGCCTCCGGGCGTCGAGGCGAAAGTGCGGGCCGAGGCCGCACGCCGTCTGGTCCGACTAGACCACCTCGCCAAAGCCCTCAGCTGGTCCAGTCGGATCAGTTTCAATGAGCTGGCGGATGAGCTTTGGGTCACTCCCGAAGTCCTGCGGGATCGCTTCGCCAACCTCACTGAGGAAGAGTTGCTGATCCTATTCAAAGTGGAGCTGCAGCAGCTCTAATCGCATCAGACCATGGAGGGGAAGCCATGTCAGAAACCGAAGGACCGAAGAAGCGTCGCCCGAATGAGTATGTCAACTCTATTTGGCCCCGGTAGGACGGTTATTTCTGGCCCCGGGGCTTCTCACGGCATCCTGTTCCCGGGCTAC
>NZ_QRCU01000072.1 GCF_003369445.1 Arthrobacter silvisoli | reverse complement strand
GCCTTGATCCACTCGGGCTTGCGTTCGACCGGAACCGCTTTGTTGCGCTGCTCAACACGCAGCAACTTACGGCCTTCAGGTGCCAGGGTCACTGGATAGCTCCTTCGGGGCTGAGGACGAGTGCTTCTTCGTGCTTGCGGAATTCTTCGACGAAGCGGTCGACGATGTCCGCCGGGTTGATGGTGCGGCCCGTCTCCAGGGACATGGTGGTGACCCCGGCGTCTGTGATGCCGCAGGCGATGATCTGCGCATAGGGTGCGAGGTCATTGCTGCAGTTGATGGCGACGCCGTGCATGGTCACGCCGTCGAGGACCCGGATGCCGATCGCGGCGATCTTCCGGTCCGGGCCCTTGTCGTCGGCCTTGATCCAGACCCCGGCGCGGCCCTTGATGCGTTCGGCCTTGATGCCGTAGTCCGCCATCACGGCGATCATGGTGGCTTCCAAGCGTTCAACGTAGTCGCGGATGCCGGCACGGTTCTTCAGTTTGATGATCGGATACGCGATCAACTGGCCAGGACCGTGCCAGGTGAGTTTGCCGCCGCGGTCGACGGGAACCACGGGGGTTCCGTCGAAGGGACGCTCGTGGTCTTCCGTCAGCTTGCCTGCCGTGTAGACGGCGGCGTGCTCCAGGAGCAAGACGGTATTGGGTCCCTCGCCGGCAACAACTTTGTTGTGGATTTCGCGCTGCACGTCCCAGCCGTGCATGTAATCAACGAAATCGGGGGCAAGACCCAGTTGTGAGAACTCAAGAGTCATGCGTTCAAGCTTAGACCCCGCGCGTGCCAGGCCATGATTTTGTGGCCAAGCTCTCAGTCATCACCGGTGATTTGGCTGCCTGTGGATAACTTCTGCGGGGTTTCCGGGTTTCAGGTAATTCTTGAAGCATGGAAATTCCCGATGCTCCGCTGATTCCCGGCCACGAGGCGGTCCGTGAGCTGGGCCGCGGCGCCAGCGCATCCGTGTGGCTTGCCACGGCCACGGGCGATGGCCGCCAAGTGGCCGTCAAATGCTTCATCGGCGCGGACGGGCTGTCTGACCCGCAGTCCATGGCCGGACTGCAGCGGGAGGTCAGGATCCTTTCCCGCCTGCAGCACGAACACCTGCTGGCGCTGCACGAGGTGGTGCGGCTCGGAGGTGGCTTCGAGGGCCTGCCCGGGTTGGTGATGGACTACGCCGCCGGTGGTTCCTTGGGACGGCTTGTCAGTACGCGGAAAAGGCTCAGCGTGGGCGAGACGGTCACGGTCATCACGCCCCTGGCACGCCTCCTGGCGTTCCTTCACCAGGAAGGCGTGGTGCACTCCGACGTGTCTCCGGGAAACGTGCTGTTCACCGCGCACGGCAAGCCGCTGCTGGCAGACCTCGGGACCGCGCGGATGCTCGGGGATCCCGGGGCGGCACCGGTCGAAGGGACACCCGGATTCAGCGACCCGGCTGCGGGTGGCGCGTCGGGTGTGCTCCGCCCCGAGCGGGACTGCTTTTCCCTGGCTGCCCTTACCTGGTACTGCCTCACCGGGACGCCTCCCGGGAGTGCATCGAGGCGCCCGCCGCTCACCCTGCTCGTACCCGAGGTGCCTCCGGCTTTGGCCGCCGCTATTGAGGCCGGGCTCCAGGAAGACGTTGCTGCCCGGCCGCCGGCGATGGCCTTCGGCGCTGCCGTCTACCGGAGCGCAGCGGCGGTACCGGTGGATCTCTCCGACGCAGTGGACAGCAGCGTTGTTCCGGAACTGTTGACCCGGCGCCGCCCTGCACCGGGCACGGCGCGCAAGGGTGCGCGCGCCCAGCGCCTGACGGGCAGGCTTGGCCGGTTTGCGCCCAGGCTTCCGGGCAGGGCCTCCGCAGCAGGGGCCGGGCAGCGGCCCTCGGCGATGAACTCGCGGAGGATCCGGGGTGGGGTTCTCGGCGCCCTGACCGCGGTGCTCCTGGTGGCGGGCGGAATCTGGTGGTCGGCAGCGCCCCCGGTGACCGGCACGGAAGCCCAGAGCGCCGGCACGTCGGGGCCCGTGGGTGTCCGGGAGCCCGGGACCGACCCCGGGACGTCCGCCGGAACTGCCACCGGTTCCGCGGCCGGTACCCAGCCGGGCGGCACAGATGAAGGCATCAGTGAAACGGTCCGCGCGCAATTGCGTTCAGAGCGGCCCGAAGAAGCCATCAAGGGCCTGTCTGCCCTCCGCGACTCCGCCCTGCGCACTGGAAAGCTCGAACTTCTCGCCGAGGTCAACGCCCGGAGTTCTCCAGCGGCTGCCGCCGACGCGAAGATCCGGGATCAAATGGAAAAGGCGGGCGTCGTCCTTGCGGGGTTCACCACTGTCCTGAAGGACATCCGGGTGTCCAGTCCTCCCCGCGACGGCGAAGCAGCCGTTACTGCCGTCGTCGAGACCTCCGGGTTCGAGGAGCGCGACGCGTCAGGGAAGCTGCTCCGCACCCGGGCGGCCGCGGCGCCGCAGAAACTGCGGCTGCTGCTGTCTAAGGCCGACGGCGGGTGGCGGATTGCGGACATCCTCGCCGGACGCACCTGAAGGGACTCCTGCGCCACGGCCCGCGCACCCCGCGCTGCGCGGGCACGGGCTGCAGGGCCGGAATCAGCGGAGCTCGGCCGCCAGCCATGCCGCGGCGTCGGAGAGGGCCGGGTGCTGCCAGTCGAAACCGGCGTCCAGCAGGCGGGCCGGTTCCATCCGCTGGCTCGCGAGGACCAGTTCATCCGCCAGCCGGCCGAGCGCCAAGCGCAACGCCGGGGCGGGAACCCTGAAAAATGCGGGCCTGTGGACGGCCCGGCCCAGGGCGGCCACCAAGGCGTTGACGTCCGCGCTTTCCGGCGCGCAGACATTCACCGGTCCTTCGAGCGCGGATCCGAGCAGGAACTCAAGGGCGGCAACCTCATCGGGCAGCGTGATCCACGGCCAGAACTGCCGCCCGTTGCCGAGGGGGCCGCCCAGGCCAAGCTTCAGCAGCGGGAGCAATGGACCGAGGGCCCCTCCTTTCGGGCTGAGGACTATTCCGGTCCGGGGCGTGACAACCCTGACGCCCGGCGGCGCCGTATGTGCGGCGGCTTCCCACTCGATGCACAGCCTGGACAGCACGCCTGAACCGGGGCCGGCATCCTCCCGGAGCACACCGGGGCGCGAGCCGTAGTACCCGGAAGCGGACTGGCTCAGGAACACCTGCGGCGGAACGTCCACCCGGGACATGGCCAACGTCAGGGTCTCCGTGGACTGCAGGCGCGACGCCGACAACTCCCGCAGCCGGGCTTTGGTCCAGCGCCGATCGCCGATGCCCGCGCCCGAAAGGTTGATCACGGCGCCCGCGCCGTCGAGGACCTTGGCGTCCAGGACCCGGGCCGCCGGATCCCAGGACCGTTCGTCGGCAGCGGCTGCCGGCCGCCGGACCAGCCGGACCACCTCATGGCCCTTGCTGCGAAGGCTTTCCGCCAGCGTGGTCCCGATCAAGCCCGATGCTCCGGAGATGACGATTCGCATGTCTTCATCACACCACGGCACACGGTTTTCAGGCGGCAATGACGGCGTCCGGAAGCGCCATGGCCGTTTGACTATGATCGAACAATGACCTCCTCGAGTTACTTCCGTTTTCCGCATCTGCACGGCGATCTGGTCACCTTCGTGGCCGAGGACGACGTCTGGATCGCTCCGCTCGCCGGCGGACGCGCCTGGCGGGTTTCGGCCCAGCAGTTGCCTTCCCGCAGCCCCCGCTTCTCGCCGGATGGAAAACGGCTTGTCTGGACCACGGTCGTCGGCACCGCACCTGAGGTGGTCACGGCCGACGTCGACGGCGGGAACTACCGCCAGCTGAGTTACTTCGGCCACAGCAGCACCCGGGTCCGGGGGTTCACCCCGGCGGGAGAGGTGCTGGTCACCAGCTCGTACCGGCAGTCCGAAAGCCGCCACAGCTATTCCTACGCGCTGCCGCTGGACGGCGGCTCCGCCGTCGAGCTCCCGTACGGGCCGGTGGAATCGGTGGCCTTCGGACCCGAAGTGGGGGACGAGCGGCCCGTGGTCCTGGCCACCGTGCTGTCCCGGGAGCCTGCCTGGTGGAAGCGGTACCGGGGCGGAACCGCGGGGAAGCTGTGGATTGACCGCGACGGCAACGGCGAGTTCGAACGGCTGGTGCCCGAACTCGACGGCAACCTCACCGACCCGCTGTGGATCGACGGGCGCATCGCCTTCCTCTCGGACCACGAGGGGCACGGCAACCTGTACTCGGTGCTTCCGGATGGCAGCGGACTGCGCCGGCACACCGACCACGAGGACTTCTACGTGCGCCACGCCGCGACGGACGGCACGCGCGTGGTGTTCGAGTCTGCCGGTGAGCTGTGGGTGCTGCCCGGGCTGTCGGAGGACGCAACGGCGGTGAAGCTGGACATCACCCTGGGTTCGGCCTCGCAGAACCGCCGCCCGGCCCCGCTGAAGGTCGGCGCGCACCTCGGCGAGGTCTTCCCCAACGAGGCCGGCACCGCCAGTGCCGTGGAAAGCCATGGCACCATCCACTGGCTCCGTCACAAGGACGGCCCGTCCCGGGTCATCGAAGCCACGCCCGGTGTGCGTGCCCGGCTGCCCCGCCCACTGGCCGGCGGAAGGATCGCCTACGTGGCGGACCACGGCGGCGTCGAGGCCATCTACATCAAGGACATAGCGGCTCCTCTTTCCGTGCAGGCGGGCTCCCGGCCGGAAACCGCCGGCGCCGCCCCTTCCACGCAGCCGGTGGCGCCGCTGCCCGATGCCCTGCCGCGGCCCGTGTCGGCGGCAGCCGTTACCGGGAACAGCAGTACCGGGAACACCGAGGCCGGTAGTGCGACGGTGCCTGGAGGTGCAGCCGTTCAGCCCGGGGACGCCGGGCAGCACCCGGACAGCGCCGACGGCGGAACCTCAGCCGCGGAGACGGTTACGGAGGCGGCCGAACCGGTCCGCCGCATCGACTTCCCGCGCCCGGCACGTCCCGGCGCGCTCGAGGCAAGCCCGGACGGCCGCTGGCTCGCCGTCGGCACCGCTTTCGGCGACGTTTTCCTGGCCGACACGCGCGACGGCACCCTGGAACCCCTGGTGACGATCGGGGACGGCAGCATCGACGCCCTCGCGTGGTCACCGGATTCGCAGTGGCTTGCCTGGTCCGAACCGGTCACGTCCTTCGGCTCGCGCAGCAAGCTCCGCATGACCAAGGTGGACGGCAGCAGCGGCATCATCGACATCACTGACGGACGCTTCTGCGACGAATCGCCGGTATTCACCCCGGATGGCAAGTTCCTCGCCTTCCTGTCCAACCGCAGCTTCGACCCCGTCTACGACGGACACGCCTTCGATCTTTCCTTTCCGAGCCCGATCAAGCCATACCTGCTGGCCCTCGCCGCGGACACGCCGTCGCCTTTCGGGCCCGCCGTTGAGTCCTTGGAGACGGACGCGGAACCGGCCGCATCCGGCACGGCTGTGCCCGAGGTGCGGGTCGACGTCGACGGCCTGCCGTTCCGCGTGATCGGCGTGCCTGTCCCGCAGGGCAACTACTCCGTGCTCTCAGCTGCCGACGGGGCCCTCCTGTGGCTCGACACACCGCTATCCGGCGTCACCGGGGATGGGCGGGGCAGCCTGCAGGACAAGGCACCCGCACCGTCGCTGGTCCGCTACGAGCTGGGCAAGCAGAAGCAGAGCACGCTGGTGCCGGCCCTGACGCGCTACCGGCTGTCCGCGGACGGCAAGAGGATCGTCTTTGTCCACGAGAAGCAGCTCAGCGCGGCACCCGCCACGGCCAAGGCCGATGAGGAATCCGGCGAGCTGGTGAAGGTCGACCTGCAGCGGATCCGCGTCCTCCTGGAACCGCTGGCGGTCTGGGGCCAGGCCTTCGACGAGGCGTGGCGTTTGCAGCGTGACTTCTTCTGGACCGAGGACATGGCCGGTCAGGATTGGGACGCCGTGCGCAGGCGCTACCGTCCGCTGGTGGAGCGGCTCGGCTCGCACGACGACCTCGTGGACCTGCTATGGGAACTGCACGGCGAACTGGGCACCTCGCACGCTTACGTGCGTCCGGCTGCCGTGAGTGAGCCCGGCAGCAACGGCCAGGGCCGGCTCGGCGCCGACTTCGAGTACCGGGAGGGCGGCTGGGAGATCATCCGGATCCTGTCCGGCGACTCCTCCGACCCGCTGGCCAACCCGCCGCTGAAGCGCCCCGGTGCCGACGCGAAGGAGGGTGACATCCTCCTGGCGATCGACGGCGTCGCGCTTTCTGCCGGGGTAACCCCGGCGAAGCAGCTGCTCGGCGCCGCCGGGCGGGCAGTGGAACTGACGCTGCGTAACGGCCCGGGCCACGGCGCCGCGGCCGGCCAGCAGCGGCGGATCGCCGTCGTCCCGCTCAAGGATGAGGAGCGGCTCCGCTACCAGGAATGGGTGCACGGCAACCGCCGCACGGTCCGCGAAGCATCCAACGGCACCTTCGGCTACCTGCACGTGCCGGACATGATGGCCAATGGCTGGGCCCAGCTGCACCGGGACTTGGACACCGAGACCGCGCTGGACGGCCTGATCGTGGACGTGCGCCGGAACCGCGGAGGCCACACCTCCCAGCTGGTGGCGGAGCTGATCGGCCGCAAGGTGACCGGCTGGAGCATGCCACGCGGCGAACGGCCCCGGACGTATCCGCACCACGCGCCCCGTGGCCCGGTGGTGATCCTCGCCGATGAGTTCGCAGGTTCCGACGGCGACATCATCACCCAGGTCTCGAAGCTGCGGGGGATCGGCCCGGTGATCGGCACCAGGACGTGGGGCGGGGTGGTCGGCATCGACAACCGCTTCACGCTGGCTGACGGTACCGGGGTCACCCAGCCGCGCTACGCCACCTGGTTCGGCGACGGCGTCGCCTGGGGCGTGGAGAACTTCGGCGTCGAACCGGACATCGAGGTACTCTTCCCGCCGCACGCCTACGCCGCCGGCATCGACCCGCAGCTGGAATACGGTATCGGTGCGCTCAAGGAGATGATCCAGGAGCTGCCCACGGACCGGCCGCCGCTGCGTGAGGGCTACCGCACGCTCCGTCCGGAACCGCTGCCGCCGCGGCCGTAAAAGGTCTGCGGACGACTGAGGCCCTGGCCCTCCTTCCGGAGGGGCCAGGGCCTCAGTGCTCAGCGGCTCCTGCCTTAGGCAGCGAGCGTGGCGTCCAGGGTGATCGGGGTGGCCTTCAGGGCCGCCGACACGGGGCAGTTGACCTTCGCGTCCTCGGCCAGCACCCGGAATTCCTCTTCGGAGATGCCGGAGATCTTCGCCACCAGGGTCAGGTGGATCCCGGTGATGCCTTCGCCCGGCTGGAAGGTGACATCGGCCTTGGTGTTGACCTCTTCGGGAGTGTGGCCGGCGCCGGCTGCAGCGTGGCTGAAGGCCATGGAGAAGCAGGCGGAGTGCGCGGCGGCGATCAACTCTTCGGGGCTGGTCTTGCCCTCCGCGGACTCGGCGCGGGCCTTCCAGGTGACATCGAAGTTGCCCAGGCCGGAGCTGTCCAGGGTGGTGTTGCCGGAGCCTTCGATCAGGCTGCCGTTCCAAACGGTATGTGCGGTGCGTGTAGTTGCCATGTCCACTCCTTGGCGTCGTCGCGATTCGGCACCCGGCATTCGCCGGATGCCACCAGGCTCAATCCTATGGATTCCCAGGCCGTGCCGCACGGGCTGTCCGCTGCGGGAGGAATGTGACCCCCGCTCCTTGGACCGTGCGCCATGGAGAACCCAATGGAACAGTCTCAGGGAATCACTGCCAGATGGTCGCGATGGCGATGTTGATCAGGGCCAGACCGCCCACGCCGTGGGCGAGCCCGGTGGAGACGGGTTCGCCCTTCTTGACCTTGCGCGAGCCGATGACGGCCAGGACCGCCACGGCAATGGCGATGGCGAACTTGATGCCCAGCTTGAAGTAGTTGGCGTGCATGTCCGGCATGAAGGGGATGAGCCCCATCATGGCGATGCCGGTGAGCAACTGGAGGAACGCACCGTCGCGCTGGCGCGGGTGGACGGTCGGTTCCTTGATGGTGGCGATCCAGTAGCCCACAATCATGGCCGCGCCGACAACGTGCAGGAAGACCAGAATGCTGAAGAGAATACTCATGGCTACAGCTTAGCGAGCCGTTTCTACGTCCCGTAGCAAAGCCACGGCGTGAATCGGGAATGGAAAAGCGGGCCGGTTCGGTGGTTTCCCACCGGAACCGGCCCGCTGTTATCCGGGACGTCGCCGCGGACGGACCTAGAGGCCCAGGTCCGCTTCGAAGGCGCCTTCCTCGAGGCGGGCCTTGAGGGTCTGCAGGAAGCGTCCTGCGTCGGCGCCGTCCACCAGGCGGTGGTCGTAGGTCAGCGACAAGTACATCATGGAGCGGATGGCGATCGAGTCGTCACCGTTTTCATCCGAAACCACCACGGCGCGCTTGACGATCGCGCCGGTGCCGAGGATGCCGACCTGCGGCTGGTTGATGATCGGGGTGTCGAACAGGGCGCCCACCGAACCGATGTTGGTGATGCTGAAGGTGCCGCCGGACAGTTCATCCGGGCCGATCTTGCCGTCGCGGGTGCGGCCGGCAACGTCGGCGATCTTGCTGGCAAGGCCGGCAAGGTTCAGCTGGCCGGCGTCGGAGATGACCGGAACCAGCAGGCCCTTGTCGGTGTCGACGGCGATCGCCAGGTGTTCGGCGTTGTGGTAGGTGATTTCCTGCTTGTCTTCGTCGTACGCAGCGTTGAGCTTCGGGTGCTGCTTGAGGGCCTCGGCAACAGCCTTGGCGATGAAGGGCAGGAAGGTCAGCTTGACGCCGTTCGCGGCCAGGAAGGAGTTCTTGGCCTTGAGGCGCAGCTTGGCGATCTTGGTCATGTCGACCTCGTGCACCTGCGTCAGCTGGGTGGATACTTCCAGGGATTCGCGCATACGGCGGGCAATGACCTGGCGGATGCGCGGGGCCTTCTCCACGGTGCCGCGCAGCGAGGAAGCCACGACGGGTGCGGCTGCCTTCGGAGCAGCTGCTGCGGCCGGGGCGGCAGCCGGAGCGGCGGCCTTCTTGGCTTCAGCGGCGGCGAGGACATCCTGCTTGCGGATACGGCCGCCGACGCCGGTGCCGGTCACCGTGGCGATGTCCACACCGTTCTGGTTCGCGAGCTTGCGCACCAGAGGGGTGACGTAGGAGGAGGATTCCGAGGAAGGGGCGGGAGCGGCGGCGGGTGCCGGAGCGGCTGCCGGAGCGGCTGCCGGGGCGGGAGCTGCCGGTGCCGGAGCGGGAGCTGCCGGAGCAGGAGCAGGAGCAGGAGCCGGGGCGGCAGCGGCGGCGGGTGCCGGGGCGGCAGCGGCGGCGGGTGCACCGGAGCCGACGACGGCCAGGACGGATCCGACCTCTGCGGTTTCGTCTTCGTTGACGCGGATCTCCAGCAGGGTGCCTGCAACCGGGGAGGGGATTTCGGTGTCGACCTTGTCGGTGGAGACCTCGAGCAGCGGCTCGTCCACCTCGATGGTGTCGCCGACGGCCTTGAGCCAGCGGGTGACGGTACCTTCGGTGACGCTTTCGCCCAGGGCCGGGAGGGTGACCTCGTGGCCTTCGGCAGCGGCCGGGGCCTCAGCGGCGGGGGCTTCTGCGGCAGGGGCAGCGGCCGGGGCTTCTTCAGCGGCGGGAGCTTCCGCGGCGGCCGGGGCGGGGGCTTCCTCGGCTGCGGGAGCAGGGGCAGCAGGAGCTTCAGCGGCCGGAGCGGCGCCGTTGCCGATACGGACCAGGGGAGCGCCGACCTCTGCGGTCTCGTCCTCAGCGACGAGGATTTCCTCGATGATGCCTGCGATCGGAGAAGGGATTTCGGTGTCTACCTTGTCGGTGGAGACCTCGAGCAAGGGCTCGTCGACTTCCACGCGATCACCGACCTGCTTGAGCCAGCGGGTGACGGTGCCTTCGGTGACGCTTTCACCGAGGGCGGGCAAGTTAACGGATTCAGACATGTCGTCCCCGTTCTCCTTATTGGTTTTTTGTGCGGATGGGTGTTGCCTGTGTTGCCCTGCGCCGGCAGTTCGTGCCGGCGCAGGGCGGCTGCCTGGTGGCTGCTAGCCGTGGAGCGGTTTGCCGGCGAGGGCCAGGTTCGCTTCGCCGAGGGTTTCGTTCTGGGTGGGGTGGGCGTGGATGAACTGGGCCACGTCCTCCGGGTAGGCCTCCCAGTTCACGATCAGCTGGGCTTCGCCGATCTGCTCACCCATGCGGGAACCGATCATGTGGATGCCGACGACGGGGCCGTCCTTCTGGCGGACCACCTTGACGATGCCGCCGGTGCCCAGGATGGAGCTCTTGCCGTTGCCGGCCAGGTTGTATTCCTGGGTCTGGACCTGGTCTTCGCCGAACTTCTCCTTGGCACCCTTTTCGGTGTAGCCGACGGTGGCGATTTCCGGTTCGCAGAAGGTCACCTTGGGGATGTTGATGTCTTCGACGACCACAGGGTTCAGGCCGGCGATTTCCTCGGCGACGAAGATGCCCTGCTGGTAGCCGCGGTGGGCGAGCTGGACGCCCGGGACGATGTCGCCGACGGCGTAGATGTTGCCGACACCGGTGTGCAGGCGTTCGTTGGTGATCACGAAGCCACGGTCGATGGTGACGCCGGCTTCTTCGTAGCCGAGGTTTGCGGTGACCGGGCCGCGGCCGACGGCCACGAGCAGCAGCTCCGCTTCGAAGGTCTGGCCGTCAACGAGGGTGACCTTGACGCCGTCTTCGTTCTGCTCCACGCCCTGGAAGAAGACGCCGGTGCTGAACTTGATGCCGCGCTTCTTGAAGGCGCGCTCAAGGGTCTTGACGATGGCGGTGTCTTCGTTCGGCACCAGGGAGGGCAGGCCCTCGACGATTGTGACGTCCACGCCGAAGGACTTCCAGACGGACGCGAACTCGACGCCGATCACGCCGCCGCCGAGGACGATGGCGCTCTTGGGGATGTAGTTCAGGGTCAGCGCCTCGTCGGAGGTGATGACGCGGCCGCCGATTTCCAGTCCCGGGAGGGAGCGCGAGTAGGAGCCGGTGGCCAGGACAATGTTCTTGCCCTTGTAGGCGGTGCCGTTCACCACGACGGTGTCGGTGCCCTGGAGCTTGCCTTCACCCTCGATGACGGTGATGCCCTTGGACTTGATGAGGCCCTGGAGGCCCTTGAACTTGCCTGCGACAATGCCGTCCTTGTAGGCGTTGACGGCGTCGATGTCGATGCTGTCCAGGGTGACGTTCACGCCATACTTGGCGGCATCGCGGGCGTGGTCGGCGAGTTCGGCGGAGTGCAGCAGGGCTTTGGTGGGGATACAGCCGTTGTGCAGGCAGGTACCGCCGAGCTTGGCCTTCTCAACGAGGCCGACGGTGAAGCCAAGCTGTACGGCACGCAGGGCCGTGGCGTAGCCGCCGCTGCCGCCACCGAGTACCAGGATGTCGAATTCTTGCGCAGTTGCCTGATCGGCCACTATGACGCTCCCTCGCGTGAACGATGGCACGAGATAACGGGCCATCTGGTCTTGGAACAAGTTCTGCCGCGATTATGCCAGCACGAAAAGTTCTCTTGCATTTGTGACTACCGTGGTTCACCTTAGCGAACCACCTATTCATGCTCCACCCTCCGAAGCCGTTTTGGGTGGTGCTTGTGGCCAGTCTCACGTTCGGCCGTGGGGCCGGTCATGGACCGGCCCCACGGGGGCTATGCCCCGGACCGGGAGAGCAGGTCTTCGGCGTAGGCGACGAGGGTGCGGACGGTGCATCCCGTACCCTGCTTCGGGGTGTAGCCGTAGGGGCTTCCGTTGTTGAAGGACGGGCCGGCGATATCGATGTGGGCCCACGGAATCTGTTCACCCTGGGCGTCCTTGCCGACGAACTCCTTGAGGAAGACGGCCGCGGTCATCATGCCGCCGTGCCGTTCGCCGATGTTGGCGATGTCGGCCACCTGGGAATCCAGGCTGGGGCGCAGTTCCTCCGGCAGCGGCATCGGCCAGACCAGTTCCCCGGCGCGGTCGGCGGCGGACTTGATGGCGCCGGTGACGTCGTCGGACCCCATGACCCCCGCGGTGCGGTTGCCGAGGGCTATCAACTGGGCGCCCGTGAGGGTGGCGACGTCGATGATCGCGTCCGGTTGTTCCAGGCTTGCGGCAACCAGCCCGTCGGCCATCACCAGGCGGCCTTCGGCGTCGGTGTTCAGCACCTCCACGGTCTTGCCGCCGTAGACGGTCAGGACATCGGCGGGGCGCTGCGCGGCGCCCGAAGGCATGTTCTCCGCGATGCAGAGCCAGGCCGTCGCCTTGATCGGCAGGCCGAGGCCGGCGATCGCAAGCACAGTATTAAGGACGACGGCGGCGCCGGCCATGTCGCTCTTCATGTCGCCCATGCCGAGGGCGGGCTTGATCGAGATTCCGCCGGTGTCGAAGGTGATGCCCTTGCCCACCAGCGCGATCTTCCGGGTGGCCTTCGCGGGGGCGTATTCGACCTTGACCAGGCGGGGCTGGCGCGTTGAGCCCTTGCCGACGCCCAGGATGCCGCCGAAGCCTTCCTTCTCCAGGCGTTTCTCGTCCCAGACCGTCACCTTGACCGGCAGGCCCTTGGCGAGTTCTTTGGCGGCGTCGGCGAAGGACTCCGGGTACAGGTGGCTGGGCGGCTGGTTGACCAGGGTGCGGGTGGCGTTGACGGCACGGCCCAGCAGCACGGCGCGGTCAAGCAACGGCCGGGCTTCCTTGGCGTCCACGGCGGTGTGGATCAGGACGGCGGGAACCGGGTCCTTCAGCCCGTTAAGGCTGGAGCGGTGCTCCGTATAGGAATAGGAACCGAGCGCCGCGCCTTCGGCGACGGCCGCGACGTCGGCGGCATCCGCCGTCGGGAACGCGAGCGTCACGCTGCCGAGTCCGGCAAGCTGGCGGACCGCGGATCCGGCAGCACGGCGCAGGCTCTCGCCCGTAGCGCGCCCGTTGCCGTCAGGCTTGCCGGTGCCGGCAAGCACCAGGACAGCGGAGCCGGTCTCGGGAAGGCCAGGCAGCCGGTGGACCTGGTCGGCGGCGCCGGTGACACCCAGGACGCCCAAGGAGCCGGCAAGGACTTCGGCGGCCTTGGCGCTCAAGGGGTTGTCGAGCAGCACGGGGCCGTCGGCTCCCTGCGCAACACCGATCACCAGTGCTTCACTGGGGGACTTCTTCAGGTCCTTGGCGATGATGCCAAGGGTGATGTCTGTAGTCTTCACCACGAGGATCTATCCTCATCTCTCTTTGCATGGCTTGGCCGGGCAGCATGTCAGGCGCCCGGTTCCGGTCGCCCCCGGGACCGTCTCTTGGACTGGTCCGGCAGGGCCTGGAGCCGCCGTTGCGGCAGTTTGATCGTAGCCGCTCCGGCGCGGCGGAAAGCAATCAGATGAGATCTGCGGCACACGCGCCGCAGGAATGCGCCGCCGGCCGCAGGTGTTGTACCGGAAGAAGTTGTATTGATCGAAAGGATCCCGCCGTGTTTGAAGGTATCTCCGGCTCATTCCTTGACCCTGAATCTCTCTACGCAGGCAACATCGGGCTCTTCCACAGCCCGGAGCTGAAGGGCCTGAACATGCTGGTGGGCTTCACCGGTTTCGCGGACGCCGGGCACGTGGTTCAGCAGGTCAACGCTGAACTGCTTGACGCGCTCGACGCCGAGGCGGTGGCCGTGTTCGACGCCGACCAGCTCATCGACTACCGCAGCCGACGGCCCCACATCACGTTCGTCAAGGACCACCTCGAGGACTACAAGGCCCCGGTCCTGGCCCTGTACCGCCTGCGCGACGGGCTCGGCCAGCCCTTCCTCCTGCTTGCGGGGTTCGAGCCGGACCTGCAGTGGGAGCGGTTCGCCCAGGCGGTCCTGGGCATCGTGGAAGCCCTGCAGGTCAAGCTCGTGACCTGGATCCACTCCATTCCGATGCCGGTGCCGCACACCCGGCCCCTCGGCGTCACCGTGCACGGCAACCGGCCCGAACTCGTGGAGGGCATCTCCACCTGGAGGCCGACCGTCGAGGTCCCCGCCGCCGTCGGGCATGTCCTCGAGTACCGGCTCAGCGAGGCCGGTCACGCGGTCGCGGGATACGTCATCCACGTCCCGCATTACCTGGCCGACGCCGAATACCCGCCGGCCGCGGTTGCAGGGCTGGAATACCTCGGTGCAGCTACCTCCCTCATGCTTCCCACTGACCGCCTCCGGGAAGCCGGGCGCGAGGTCGGGCGCCAGATCGCCGAACAGGTCGAGGCTTCCGAGGAGGTCAAGCAGGTGGTGGCCAATCTCGAGCGCCGCTACGACGACAAGGCCGAAGGGCAGGTCCGGCGCTCGCTGCTCGCGGACGAAAACGACGAACTGCCGGACGCCGACGAGCTCGGCGCCGCCGTCGAGGCCTACCTCGCCCGCAAGGACGTGCTGCCCTGAGTTTTCTTGAATCTTCGACTTTCTTAAATCTGCTTTCTGCCGCATTTTGGAGATAATCGAACGGTGAATGCACCCCGCGCCTGGCTGATCTGGTCGATCGGGGTGCTCGCCTATCTCGTAGCGGTGGCGCAGCGCACCTCCTTCGGCGTCTCCGGCCTGGAGGCCACCGAACGCTTCCACGCCGGAGCAGCCGCCGTCTCGTTCTTTACCGTGCTCCAACTCCTGGTGTACGCCTGCCTGCAGATTCCGGTGGGGATCCTCGTTGACCGCTTCGGCTCGCGGGTGATGATCGCCGGCGGCGCCGTCCTCATGGGCCTGGGCCAGCTGGAGCTCGCCTTCGCCGACTCCATCAGCTCGGGCGTCTTCGGCCGGGTTCTGGTCGGTGCCGGCGATGCCATGACCTTCATTTCCGTCATCAGGCTGATTCCCCTCTGGTTCGCCCCGCGCCGGGCGCCCCTGGTCACCCAGCTGACCGGGATGAGCGGCCAGCTGGGCCAGGTGATCAGTGTGGTGCCGTTCGCGCTGGTGCTGCACTCCGCCGGCTGGACCCCTGCCTACCTGATGCTGGCCTCCTTCTCAGCGCTCGCCGTCGTGCTGGTGCTTGCGATGCTGCGGGACACCCCGCCCGGCCACCCGCCGCGCGACGGCAGCCAGGGCCTGCGCGCCACGGGCGTCAGCCTGGCACGTGCCTGGCGCCAACCGGGCACCCGGCTGGGCCTGTGGAGCCACTTCACGGTGCAGTTCTGCGGCACGGTGTTTGCGATGTCCTGGGGATATCCCTTCCTGGTCTCGGCGCAAGGGACCGGAGCCGCCGTGGCGTCCTCCCTCATGGGGCTCTATGTGCTGGTGGGCATGGTCGCCGGGCCGTTCTTCGGCGGCTTCGTGGCCAAGCACCCCATGCGCCGCTCGGCGATGGTCCTGCTTATTTCCGCCGCGACGGCCTTGACCTGGGCCGCGGTCCTGGCGTGGCCCGGCAGGGCGCCGCTGTGGCTGCTGGCCCTGCTCGCCGCGGTGCTGGCTGTGGGCGGTCCGAGCTCAATGATCGGTTTCGACTTCGCCCGGACCTTCAACCCTTCCCACCGGATCGGCACGGCAACCGGGATCGTGAACGTGGGCGGCTTCGTCGCCGCGCTCCTGACGATTTACCTCGTGGGCCTCGTCCTGGACCTCCTCCACGCCTCGGGATTCTCCGGAGGGGAGCTCTACGGCCTGGACCCCTTCCGGATCGCCTTAAGTGTGCAATTCGTGTTCTTGCTGCTCGGCGGGGTGCTGATCGTGCTGGTGCGGCGCAAGGTGCGCCGTCAGATGGCGGAGCAGGGCGTCCACGTCCGGCCGCTTCCGAAGGTCATTGCCGAACGCTACCGGGAACGCCGGCGGCGTGGCGGGGACCTGGACGGAAAGCAGGACAGCGCCGTCGGCTGACGGTGATGACCGTTACCCGCCGTTCACGTGGCGGCGGGCGTGGCAGCACTCCTCCACAAGGGCCCGTTTTACGTGCCTTTCCACATACGCGGGTCCGCCCCTGCCCCGAACCGGGGCTGCTGCCGATGCTGGATCCATGGCAAACGAACGCATGACCGCCTCCCGCCCCGAGGACATTCTCGGCTACGTCCCCCATGCACTCGGCCTCTGGCCCGAGGAAAGCCTGGTTGCCCTGACCCTGCACGGGAAGACGCTCGGTGCGACGCTCCGCGTCGACCTGCCGCCGGACTCCGGGCCGCCGCGCCTCGCTGTCTTTGCCGAAAAGGTCGGTGAATATCTCGCCGCGGACCGGACCGCCGACGGCGTCCTGCTGGTTGTCTATTCGGGCTCCGGCTGGGATGACGGTACCGTCGCCGAACGGTGCCGGCCGCTGTTGCAGGCAGTGGGCGAAATGCTCGACGGCGGCGGGCTGGCCCTGCGGGACGCGTGGCTGGTGGGTCCCCGGCACTGGCGCAGTGCATTCTGCGACGACCCCGAATGCTGCCCGTGGCCCGGGCATCCCGTTGAACTGATCCGCGACAGCCGGCTCAATGCCGAAATGGTGTTCCGCGGAAGCAGCGTGCCCGCCGGCGCCGGGTCCGGCGGCGATGGCGCGTCCGGACCGTTTTCCGGGCAGGAGGAGCCGGGCCTCGCAGCGGAAGAGACGGCAGCTTTGGAACGGATCGGAGAGGTGTGGAGGTGCCGGGCGTCCTTGGAGGCAATGCTTGATGCCTGGTTCCGCGTCCTGGATGGCGGCAGCCAGTCGCCGGTGCCAGCAACCGCCCCTGCAGCCTTCCTGCGGGCCTGCCTTCGCATCCCGGCCTGGCGCGACGCCGTCGCGGTGGCCGCCGCCGCCGGACGGGACACAGCGTGCGCCGGTGCGGAAGCCTTCGGATTCTTCCGCGACAAGGCCCTGCCGAAGCTGCAGCTGCCCGTCGAATTGGCTGGATCCGCGGGCAGCGGAGCCCACGTGTCCAGCGGAGGGCCCGCCCCGGTGAAACGGCGGACATCCAAGGACCCTGCAGACCTGCTGCGCTACGGGGACGTACTGCTTGGCCTGCACCCGGCCGTCCCCGACTGGACGCGCCTCGATGCCCTGGACCGGCTGCTTGAGGACCTCGCCGCACGCGGTGGCGGGGAAGCCAGGGCCGCGGCACTCACCCTTCGTGGCTGGATCCAATGGTGCCGGGGGAGCGGCTCCCAGGCCGACGCCCTGCTGCGCCTGGCGGACGCGGAACAGCCCGGCTACCGGCTGGCCGCACTGCTCGCCGAACTCGTACACCGCGGAACGCTGTGCGGCTGGGCAGGGAACAAGGGGTCTGCGTGGCGCCGCTTTGGCGGGGCGGCGGCCTGAATGCCGCAACAGGCCGGCAATTCGACCTCTGACTGGAAAAGTCGACCTCTGACGGGGAAAAGCGTGAGACAATGTAGGCCGAGACCCGGTTGGGTCCGTGTTTCAAGTGCCCGATGCGTTCCCTTTACCGGGAACATTTCGGTGACGTCGGCAGTTTTACTAAGTGACTCTGCAGCCGCCGGTCGCACTTGATGTTGATCGCGGACTTGACAGGGTCATAGTGGTGTTGCCCCCATGGTGATTCCACAGACCGCCGCTAGAAAGGTTTTCTGTGACCCCGTCTCCCGCCGAGAAGGAACCCGCCGCCCAGGCCGAACTGACCGCCGAAGAAACGAAGGCGGCTGCAACTGCCACGAGTGCGGCAACACGTGCTGGCAAGGCTTCAGACGCAGAGAAGCCGGCCCCCAAGAAGCGCGGGCCCAAGCCCGGCGCCAAGGCAGCTGCCAAGTCTTCCGAGGAATCCGAGGATTCCGAGGAAGAGGTCGAAGAAGAGGACTTCGACCCCGCCGCTCCCGAAGCAGAGATCGGCGAGGAGGTGGAAGAAGACGAGAAGAAGCCCGCAGGCACCGGCTCCGGCTTTGTCTACTCGGACGCCGACGACGATGACGCCCCGGTCCAGCAGGTCATGTCCGCCGGCGCCACCGCCGACCCCGTCAAGGACTACCTGAAGCAGATCGGCAAGGTCGCACTGCTGAACGCCGAGCAGGAAGTGGACCTCGCGCTCCGCATCGAGGCCGGCCTGTTCGCCGAAGAGAAGATCAACGCCGACGACGGCTCGATGGACCCCAAGCTCAAGCGCGAGCTCGAGTTCATCATCCACGACGGCAAGCGCGCCAAGAACCACCTGCTCGAGGCCAACCTGCGCCTCGTCGTGTCGCTTGCCAAGCGCTACACCGGCCGCGGCATGCTCTTCCTCGACCTCATCCAGGAAGGCAACCTGGGCCTGATCCGTGCCGTCGAGAAGTTCGACTACACCAAGGGCTTCAAGTTCTCCACCTACGCCACCTGGTGGATCCGCCAGGCCATCACCCGTGCCATGGCCGACCAGGCACGCACCATCCGCATCCCGGTCCACATGGTGGAAGTCATCAACAAGCTGGCCCGTGTCCAGCGCCAGATGCTCCAGGACCTCGGCCGCGAACCCACGCCCGAAGAGCTCGCGCTGGAACTCGACATGACCCCGGAAAAGGTCGTCGAGGTCCAGAAGTACGGCCGCGAACCGATCTCCCTGCACACCCCGCTGGGTGAAGACGGTGACTCCGAGTTCGGTGACCTCATCGAGGACTCTGAAGCGGTCGTCCCCGCAGACGCGGTGAGCTTCACCCTGCTGCAGGAACAACTGCACTCCGTCCTGGACACCTTGTCCGAGCGGGAAGCCGGCGTTGTCGCCATGCGCTTCGGCCTGACCGACGGCCAGCCGAAGACTTTAGACGAAATCGGCAAGGTCTACGGTGTGACCCGCGAACGCATCCGCCAGATCGAATCGAAGACCATGTCCAAGCTGCGCCACCCGTCGCGCTCCCAGGTGCTGCGCGACTACCTGGACTAGGACACCCGCCGGGCCGGGACGCCCGGCGATAACACAGGCGTGGCCCCTCCGGAAGGAGGGGCCACAGCTGTTTTGTCTTGCTTATCCCGCGTGGGCCGCCTTGCGGCGGCCGGGATCCTGCAGTTTAGTCGACCGGAACGGGTTCCTTCTCGTGCAGGCGGGACGTCTCGTCGTGCCATTCAGAGGTCTTGGGACGGAGAGTCGCTTCCACTGCGCGTGCATGGTGCCCGCAGAAAAGCAGCTCGCCACCGGAGGTCTCGAGTACAACGCGGACGTACGCCTGGGCTCCGCAACGATCGCACCGGTCAGCAGCAGTAAGCGTGCGGTCTGCAACAGCTGTTGTCATGGTCGGCCTCCTTAGATAGTTCTGTAGGTCCATATAAGCAGCCGCGCAGGCCAAAACCCGGCAAGGAAGGGTCTCGTTCGCTGTGCGCGTATCACATGTGCGTAACACCACCGGTGAAGCCACGCGTCCCGGGTGTGGCAAGACGGCCTTGGCACGCGGAGGCGGCTAGCCTAGTAGGAGTCCTTTTGCCGCCCAGCCCAAACCGAAGGAGCGCCCCGCCCGTGGCCCCGAGTTCTGAATACACCGCCCGGCACCTCTCGGTCCTGGAAGGACTTGAAGCGGTCCGCAAGCGCCCGGGCATGTACATCGGTTCCACGGACTCCCGCGGCCTCATGCACTGCCTCTGGGAAATCATCGACAACTCCGTCGATGAGGCCCTCGCCGGGTTCGGCCACGACATCAGGGTCATCCTGCATGCGGACAACTCGGTGGAAATCCACGACGACGGCCGCGGCATCCCGGTGGACGTCGAACCCAAGACCGGGCTGAGTGGCGTCGAGGTCGTTTTCACGAAGCTGCATGCCGGCGGCAAGTTCGGCGGCGGCTCCTACACGGCCTCGGGCGGCCTGCACGGCGTGGGTGCGTCCGTGGTCAACGCACTCTCCAGCCGCCTCGACGTCCAGGTGGACCGCGGCGGCAAGACCTACCAGATGTCCTTCCGCCGCGGCGAGCCCGGACGCTTCAAGGACGCCGGCACCAAGCTCAACCCCGCCGCCGCCTTCGAACCGTTCGTCGACAACTCGGTGCTCGACGTCGTCGGGAAGGCAAAACGCGGCGTCACCGGCACGCGCATCCGCTACTGGGCCGACCGCCAGATCTTCACCCCCGACGCGAGGTTCTCGTACGAGGACCTGGCCGCCCGCGCCCGCCAGACTTCCTTCCTCATCCCGGGGCTGAAGCTGACAGTGCGCGACGAACGCGGCCTGCCCGGCACCCCTGGCGGGGACGGCCCGCACGAAGAGGTCTTCCACCACGACGGCGGCATCTCGGAGTTTGTCGACTTCCTTGCTGCCGACGCGGCCGTGACGGACATCTGGCGCCTCCACGGGGCGGGAAAGTTCAAGGAGACCGTGCCCGTCCTGGACGACAACGGCCACAGCACCATCGCCGAGGTCGAGCGCGACTGCGAAGTGGACGTCGCCCTGCGCTGGGGCATCGGCTACGACACTACGATGCGCAGCTTCGTGAACATCATTTCGACCCCCAAGGGCGGCACCCACCAGGCCGGCTTCGAGCAGGCCCTCGTAAAGACGTTCCGCAAGGCCGTCGAGTCCAATGCCCGCAAGCTCAAGGCGGGCAACGACAAGATCGAAAAGGACGACATCCTCGCCGGCCTCACCGCCGTGCTGACCGTACGCCTGGCCGAGCCGCAGTTCGAAGGCCAGACCAAGGAAATCCTCGGCACCTCGGCCGTCCGGTCCATCGTGGCCAAAGTCGTGGAGCAGGAGATCACGGCGCGGCTGAACTCCAGCAACCGCAACGACAAAGCCCAGTCCACGCTGCTGCTGGAAAAGATCGTCAGCGAGATGAAGTCGCGCATCTCCGCGCGCGTCCACAAGGAGACCCAGCGGCGCAAGAATGCCCTGGAAACCTCCTCGATGCCCACTAAGCTGGCAGACTGCCGCACGGACGACGTCGCACGCTCGGAGCTGTTCATCGTGGAAGGTGACTCGGCCCTCGGCACTGCCAAGCTCGCCCGCTCCTCGGACTTCCAGGCGCTGCTGCCGATCCGCGGCAAGATCCTGAACGTCCAGAAGGCGTCGGTGGGGGACATGCTCTCCAACGCCGAATGCGCCGCGCTCATCCAGGTGGTCGGGGCGGGGTCCGGGCGCAGCTTCGACATCGACGCCGCCCGGTACGGCAAGGTGATCCTGATGACCGATGCCGACGTCGACGGCGCCCACATCCGCACCCTGCTGCTCACCCTGTTCTTCCGGTACATGCGGCCCATGGTCGAGGCCGGGCGCGTGTTCGCCGCTGTGCCGCCGCTGCACCGGGTGGAGGTCATCAACCCCGGCCAGAAGGCCAACGAGATGATCTACACCTACTCCGAGGCGGAGCTGCACGCCCTGCTGGCCAAGCTCGCCAAGGAAGGCAAGCGCTACAAGGAACCGATCCAGCGCTACAAGGGCCTCGGCGAAATGGACGCGCAGCAGCTGGCCGAGACCACCATGGACCCGCGGCACCGCACCCTGCGCAAGGTCGGAATCGAACACCTGGAGCAGGCCGAGCACGTCTTCGATCTCCTGATGGGTTCGGACGTGGCCCCGCGCAAGGAGTTCATCATCGACGGCGCCGCCCGCCTGGACCGCGAACGCATCGACGCCTGATTTCCGGGCGGACATGTCCGGTCCCGTGAGCACGGAGTGGACATCGCCGGATGATGTCCACTGCCTGATCCGCCGGGTGGACATGTCCGGCGGGCGGGAATCAGCCGAGCAGGCCCGGCACGATGAGCACCGCCGTCGGGGCCGCCAGCAGCAGGGCCGACGCCGCCAGCACCAGGGTGCGGTAGGCAGGCTTGAGCGGCGGCTCGGGTGAGAGGAGGCGGCTGACGCGGGACGCCGTCGTCCGCGGTGAATCGGCCCCGCCCGTCGTACTGAAGCCCCCCGTGCTGAAGCTGCCGGTTTCGCCAAGGGTAGCCGCCGTGGGCCGTGCGGCCGCGGGACCCGCGCCGCCGGCTACGAGGGCGATGGCCTTGATCAGTGTCGCCTTGCTCTCGCTGCGCAGTGCAACGTCGTCGGCCAGCATTTCGATGAGTGAGTTCACCGCGAGCTGGGCGTAACGGGTGGTGGGAAACCAGGGAAGTGCCTGGCGCCAGGCGGCGAAGGCCCAGAGCAGGAGATCATGGCGCTGGCTCAGATGGGCGTTTTCGTGGATCAGCACGGCGCGCAGTTCGGCCGGCTCGAGGCGTGCCATGAGTCCGTCCGACAGCACCGTCACGGAGCGCGCGCCGCCGGGAAGGCAGTAGGCGACGGGCGAGTCGTGGTTGATGACCACGGTGCCGGGCCCGTCGTCGGAGGGTGAGGCCAGGAGGGCCAGCAGTTCGCGGTGCCGCCTGCGCTGGCGTTCGATCTTGACGTAGGTCAGCAGCAGGGTGAAGACGAGGTGGGCGCTGAGCAGGGCCGCGGCCGAGAGGGCGAACAGGTGCCAGAAGCCCAGGGCCGTGGTGGGCTCGTTGTTCAGGACCATGCCGGCCAAGGCGCGCAGCCCCGCGATCAGGTTGTCGCCGATCGGTTCGAGGCCATAGACCAGCATGGCGCCGATCATCGATAGGCCACCGGCCAGGGCGATGGCCTGCCAGAGGACCATCGCGGTGAAGGGTGCCCGGGCCGGCCAGGCGGCACGGGACAGGAGGACGGGTACCGGCCAGGCCAGTACGAGAGCAAGGACCGCCAGAAAGTATGAGGTCCAGAACATGGGGGCTAGTGTTCGCCGAGCAGTTTGCGCAGCGTGGCGGCTTCACTTTCGGTGACTGAACCGATGAAACGGGCAAGCACGGCTTCGCGGTCCGGGGCGGACCCCAGCACCTCGTGCATGAGCTCGGCAGTGTGGTCTTCCCTGCTGGAGACGGCCTGGTAGCGGTGCGGGCGGGTGCCGCGTTCGCGCTCCACGAGGCCCTTCTTTTCCAGGCGGGACAGGACGGTCAGGACGGTGGTGACTGCCAGGTCCTTGCCCTGGTGGCCGGCGCTTCCGCCTTCGGCCTCCGAATCGCGGGCCAGCAGGTCACGCAATGTGTTGGCGGTTGCCGCCTCCTGGCCTGCCCAGAGCAGGTCCATGACTGCCCGTTCGAGTTCGCCAAGACTTGCCATCGATACATCCCTGCTTTCCGCACCCAACAGCCGTTCCGGCCTTGCGGGGTGCGATGATCCAACATTCCAGTATCAAATCTAGCGCTTTTCGCTCCGCGATTCTACGTGAAGTAGAACATGCGGCGTGGCGAACCCTTGCGGGGCTCCGGTGCCGCTGGAAAAGTGTGAGCAGGGGACGCTGATTTGTTCTGCACAGATTTGTTCTACACTGTGTAGAACAATGGTTTTCTACGAAATGTAGAAGAAGTAGGCCGCACTGCGGGCAGCCGGACAAAGGACAGCCATGGACGCCTTGGAAATCGCACGTTGGCAATTCGGGATCACCACCGTCTACCACTTCATGATGGTTCCCCTGACGATCGGCCTCGGGCTCGTCGTCGCCATCATCCAGACCCTCTGGTACCGCACGGGCAAGCCCGAATACCTGCGGATGACCAAGTTCTGGGGCAAGCTCTTCCTGATCAACTTCATCATGGGTGTGGCCACCGGCATCGTCCAGGAATTCCAGTTCGGCATGGCCTGGAGCGAATACAGCCGCTTCGTGGGTGACGTCTTCGGCGCCCCGCTGGCCTTGGAAGCGTTGCTGGCGTTCTTCGTGGAGTCCACCTTCCTGGGCCTCTGGATCTTCGGCTGGAAGCAGCTCAAGCGCGGCGTGCACCTTGCCTGCCTGTGGATCGCCGTCATCGGCTCGCTCTTCTCCGCCTATTTCATCATCGTGGCCAACTCCTGGATGCAGCACCCGGTGGGCGTGGAGATGATCGACGGCCGGCCCGTGATGACCGATGCCTGGGCCGTCTTCACCAACAACACCGCCCTCGTGGCCGTCCCGCACACGCTCTTCGGCGCCCTTGGCGTGGCCGGAGCCTTCCTGCTGGGCATCGCCTGGTACCACCTGTGGCGCCGCCGGCACGACGGCATCGACACCGTGGGCAAGGACGGCCGGCTGGTTCCCGGCAGCGCCGCCATCCCCGGCCGGGACAAGGCCGACTACAACGTATGGATCCGTTCGCTGCGGATCGGCGCCGTCGTCGCGATGATCTCCTTCGCCGGCACCGCCATCACCGGCGACCTGCAGGGCAAGCTCATGTTCGAGCAGCAGCCCATGAAGATGGCCGCAGCCGAAGCCGCCTGCCACGACGGCACCGGTTTCTCCGTGCTCAGCGTCGGCAACATCGGCGGCAGGAGCTGCGACGACGTGGTGGCCGTGATCGAGGTTCCGGGCATTCTGTCCTTCCTGGCCAAGGGGGACTTCACCACCGAGGTCAAGGGCGTGAACAGCCTCATTCCCGAATACCAGGAGAAATATGGCACCCACCTGCCGGACAACCCGCTCTACGGTGACCGCGCCGGCAAGGAAATCCAGTACGTGCCCGTTATGGAGGTGACTTATTGGGGCTTCCGGATGATGATCGGCTTCGGCGGGCTCGCCGCCTTCGCCGCGCTGCTGGCGCTCTGGGTCACCCGCAGGGGCGCCGTGCCGCAGGCCCGCTGGTTGATGCGCCTGGCCGTGTTCGGCATCCTCGCGCCCTTCGGGGCCAACGCCGCCGGCTGGATCTTCACCGAGATGGGCCGCCAGCCCTTCGTCGTGGCTCCGAACCCGGATATGAACGGCATCGACCAGGTGTTCATGTTCACCGCCGCCGCCGTATCGCCAGGCGTCAGTGCGGGCGAAATCATGGCGTCCCTGGTGGTGCTGACTGCGATCTACGCCGTGCTGCTGGTGGTCGAGGTGCGGCTGCTGGTCAAGTACGTGCGCGGCGGCGTGGCCTCCGCAATGCCGGAACTCGCGCACGCCGCCACTGACGGCGCGGGCGCAAAGGACAAGGACACGAAGGGCGACGGCGGCACCCCGCCATCCGCGGGTGCCGACGACGTGCTGGCCTTCGCCTACTAGGAACTGCAGAGGACTTACGGACATGGAACTGTTGCCCACCATCTGGTTCATCGCGATCGCCGTCCTGTGGACCGGCTACCTCTTCCTGGAGGGCTTCGACCTCGGCGTCGGCATGCTCATGAAGCTGTTCGCCCGCAACGACGCCGAACGCCGGGTTCTGCTCAACACCATCGGGCCGGTCTGGGACGGCAACGAAGTCTGGCTGCTCACCGCCGGCGGCGCCACCTTCGCGGCCTTCCCGCTCTGGTATGCGTCCCTGTTCTCGGCCTTGTACCTGCCCCTGCTGCTGGTCCTGGTTGCCCTGATCTTCCGCGCCGTAGCCTTCGAATACCGCGGCAAGGTGGACTCCGGGCGCTGGCGGACCGGCTGGGACTGGGCCATCGCCCTGGGGTCCTTCTTCGCCGCCTTCGGCGTCGGCGCGGCGTTGGCCCTGACCACCACCGGACTGCCCCTGGACGCCAACGGCGACCGCGACGGCGGCCCTTTCGCCTGGTTCAACGGCTATGCCGTGCTCGGCGGACTCGCCGTCGTCGCCTTCGCCTTGGTGCACGCGCTCGCCTTCCTTGCACTGAAGAGCGACGGCGAGGTGCGGCACCGCGCACGCGGCACTTTCGTGCGCTGGGTTCCCCTCGCGGCACTGCCGATGCTCGCCTGGTCCGTGGCTGTCCAGTTCATCTCCGGCAAGCCGTGGACCTGGGCACTCACCGTACTCGCCTTGTGCGCCGCTGCCGCAGCCTGGTGGCTGGCGTCCAAGGGCCGCGAAGGCCGGCCGTTCATGGCCCTGGCGTTGTTCATCGCCGCGTCCGCGGCCTCGGTCTTCGGCGCGGCCTACCCGGTGGTGCTGCCGTCCACGCTGGACCCGGCCTTCGACCTGACCGTGGCCAACGCATCATCGTCGGACTATACGCTGGGGCTGATGAGCGTCGTAGCCGCCTTCGGCCTGCCGTTGGTGATCGCCTACCAGGCGTGGACCTACTGGGTCTTCCGCCGCCGGGTCAGCGTCGACGTCATCCCCGCCGCCCACGGCTTCCTTCCGGCCATCGCCGCCAAGGCGCTCGCCGGCGCAGACGGCAGCGGTGCAGACAGTACCGGCAAGGCCGGCCGGTAACGGATGAAGCCCGCACTGCCCTCCGGCCCGGCCACCCGCTCCGCGCTCTACCTGCTGGGCCTGCTCGCGGCGCTCAAGGCACTGTCCCTGGTGCTGCTGGCCCAGGCCGTCGCCTCGCTCCTCGCCGGCCTCGCCGGCGGGAGCGTGGACTGGCGTGAGCAGCTCATGTGGGGAGCCGCCGGCGCCGTACTGCGGGCCGCGGGCACGTGGGGGCAGGCCGTCGCCGCGCGCCGCGCCGCCCTCGGCGTCAAGGAGGAACTGCGGGCCCGGCTCCTGGAGCACGCCTTTCGCGGCGGGGGAGCAGGAGTGGCCACACCGTTGAGCCCTGCCGGTCCGCTCAGCGACGGCGGCCTGGCGATCCTTGCCACGCGCGGCTTGGATGCCCTGGACAACTACTACACCCAGTTCCTGCCCGCCCTGGTCAACTGTGCCGCCATTCCGTTGCTGCTGGGCGCCCGCATCCTGTTCGCGGACTGGCTGAGCGCGGTGGTGATCGTGCTGACCCTGCCGCTGGTTCCGCTGTTCATGGTGCTGATCGGCAGGCACACGGAAGACCGCGTCCGCGAGGCCCAGGCGACCCTGCGCCGCCTGTCCAACCACATCCTGGAACTGGCCAAGGGCTTGCCCGTTCTGGTCGGCCTGGGAAGGGCCACCGAACAGCGGGCCGCCCTCGAAGACCTCTCCGCGGAGTACCGCACCCGCACCATGGGAACGCTGCGCACGGCGTTCCTGTCCGCGCTGGCCCTGGAGCTCATCGCCACGATCTCCGTGGCCGTGGTGGCGGTGTTCATCGGCGTCCGGCTGGTGGCCGGTGACATGGGTCTCGAAGCGGGCCTGCTTGCCCTGATCCTCGCCCCGGACTGCTACTTGCCGTTGCGCGAACTGGGCACCGCGCACCACGCGAGCGAGGAAGGCCGCGACGCACTCGCCACCACCGGCGAGGCCCTGGGAACCCCTGCGGGACGCCGCTTCGGTTCTGAAACCGCAGGGACCGCGTATGGGTCCGCTGTCCAGGGGCTCACAGTCCGCGGCCTCACTGTCCGCTATGGCGGCCGCCGGCACGATGCCGTCGGGCCGCTCGACCTCGAGGCACCCGCCGGGCGTATCACCGCGCTCTCGGGTCCCAGCGGCAGCGGCAAGAGCACCGTTCTCGGCGTGCTGGCCGGGACGGTCCGGGACGGCGCGGCCGCCGCCGGGAGCGGCACCTCGGTGCGGGGCACCTTCAGCGGACCCGACGCCGGAAAGCTGGCGTGGGTGCCTCAGCACCCGGCGATGCTGGCCGACACCGTCCTGGCTGAGGTGCGACTGTATCTGGGAGGGAACGACGATCTGGGAGGGAGCGACGCCGGGGAGTCCGACGAGACGGCCCGGGACTGCCTGGCCCAGGTGGCCGCCGACTACCTCGCCGACAAGAACCCCGCCGAACTCAGCCCCGGCGAGCTGCGGCGCGTGGCGGTGGCCCGCGGCCTGGCCCGGCTCAAAGCGGGCGCGACGGTCCTCCTGCTCGACGAACCCACCGCGCACCTGGACGCCGTCACCGCCAGTGCCGTGCGCGCCGCGATCACCGGCCTGCGCGGCAAGGCAACCGTGATCCTCGTGGCCCACGACGCGGCGACCCGCGGCCTCGCGGACCACGTGGTGGAAATGCCGGCTTCGGGGGCGGACGCCGGGGCGCCGGAAAGTCCCGCGACAGCAGCCCCCGCAAGGGTGGCATCACCCGAGCCCGTTGCACCGGCCGACGTCGGACCCGGCGAGCCGGACGTGCCCGCCACCGACGGCTTTGGCCCTGTGAAGGCGCTCGCCCGGATCCTCGCCCCGCTGGGCTTCCGCTTCACCGGAGCCGTGCTGCTGGCTGCCCTCGCGGCGTTGTTCGCGGTGGCGCTCTCCGGCCTGTCCGGCTGGCTCATCATCCGCGCCAGCGAACAGCCGCCTATCCTGTACCTCCTGGGCGCGATTGTCGGGGTCAGGTTCTTCGGCATCGGCCGGGCCGTGCTGCGCTACAGTGAACGCCTCGTCGTCCACGACCTGGTTTTCGACGCCATGACCCGGCTGCGCGGCGCGCTCTGGGCCTCACTCAGCTCACGGGCGCTGTCCCTGCGGCGGCTCCTGCGGGGCGGCAACGTCCTCGGGACAGTGGTGGACGACGTCGACACCCTCCGAGACCTCATCCCGCGCGTCGTCCTTCCGCCGCTGTCAGCGCTGGCCGTTGCAGCCGCGGCAATCATCGCGACGGCGATCCTGCTCCCCGCGGCCCTGCCCGCCGTCGTCGTGGCTACAACGGCGGCCCTGCTGCTCGCCCCGCTCGCGGCACTCCTTGCCGACCGCAACGCGGCCCGCGCCGAACAGCAGTTGCGCTCCTTGGTGCTGCGCGACGTCGCCGCGGCGCTGGATGCCCGCGCCGAACTGGCCGCCAACGGGGTGGCCGGAACCGTGCTGGCCTCCCTCTCAGCACAGGACCGCGCCGCCACCGGCGCTGCCCGCCGTGCTGCCTGGGCCGAAGGGCTCGGGCAGGGAACCGTGGTGCTCGCATGCACCCTGGGCGCCCTCGCCGCCGGACTGGCCGGCGCCGGGCAGCTGCAGGCCGGAAGCGCCGGGGTCGCCGTGCTGGCTGTGATTGTCTTGATGCTGCTGGCACTGCCGGAGCCTTTCGGTGCCGTGGTCGCCGCAGTGCGCCAGGCGCCGGCGCTGGCCGCCGTGTTGCGGCGCATTGCGGCAACGGGGGCGCTGGAGGCGGGCACGGACGCCGGCCTCACGCATGTTCCGGAGCTGCCGGGCAAGCGTGCCGGCCTGGAACTGCGCGGACTGGAAGCCCGCTGGCCCGGCGGTTCGCCCGTGCTCAGCGGGGTCGACGCCGACGCCGCGCCCGGCCGCTGGCTCGCCGTGACCGGGCCGTCCGGGTCAGGCAAGTCCACCCTGCTGTCGGTGTTGCTCGGCTTCCTGCCGCCGTCGGCGGGCACGGTAAGGCTCGGCAGCAAGGCGGCGTGGTGCCCGCAGGAGGCCCATCTCTTCGACTCGACCATCCGCGGCAACCTGCTCCTGGCCCGGCCGGCCGGTAAGAAACCCGACGAAACGCAGATGCAGCAGGCCCTGGGCGCCGTCGGGCTGTCCGCGCTCGTGGCCGCTCTGCCGGACGGGCTCGACAGCCGGATCGGGCCGTCCGGTTCTTTCCTGAGCGGTGGCGAACGCCAGCGCCTGGCCATGGCACGAACCCTCCTCAGCGGCGCGGACGTGCTGCTGCTCGACGAGCCCACCGCCCACCTCGATGCCGGCACCGCCGCAGTGATGATGGCCGAACTGCGGGCCGGCCTGCAGGACCACACGGTGGTGCTGGTGACCCACAATCCCGCCGACATCGGCCCCGGCGACGACCGCCTGGAACTTGCTGCCGGGAGCATGCTGGTGAAGCCTGCTACCGCTCAGTAGCCTAGGGGGATGACCGAGCTTCCCGGACCCGTTCCCGACACTGTTCCCCTGCCCGATCCGCAGGCCACAGGCCTACGGTGGCGCGCCGCCGGAACCGCCGACATTGAAGCCTGGGCCGCCCTCATCGCCCGCACCGCGGCGGTGGAACAGCCCGTCTGGTACGAAAAGGCTGCCGACCTGGACCACGTCCTGCAGTCGAGCAAGAACGACCCCGCAGTGGATACCCTGCTGGGCTTCGATACCGACGGCGTGGCCCGCGCCTACGGCCGGGTGGACAAGAATCCCGACGGCGGGAAGGCCTTCGGTTTCGCCTGCGTGGATCCGGCGTGGCAGCACAGGGGGATCGGCACCGCGATCCTCGCCTGGCAGGAAGGGCGCACCCGGCGCCGGTTCGCCGACGATGCCGGGCAGCACGGCACGGCCGAGGAGCCACCCGTGCCGCGGCTGCGCCTGTTCATGGAAGAAAAGATGCTGCACCAGTCCGCGTTGTTCGAGGCCCGGGGCTTCGATGTGGTGCGCTGGTACAACGAGATGCACCGTCCCCTCGACGGCAGCCTCCCGGACGTTTCGCTGGCGCCCGGTCTTGAGCTGCTCACCCTCGAGCCCGGCCTGCACGAGGGCGCGCGGCTGGCCCACAACGACGCCTTCCGGGACCATTGGGGCAGCGAGCCGCGCGACGAGGAAGCCTGGCGCTTCATCATGGAGGGCCCGCTGCACCGGGAGGACCTCAGCACCGTGGTCCGCGATACCGCCAGCGGGGAGATCGCCGGCTACCAGATCGCCCTCTTCGACCCCGATGCCGCAGCGGCCCGCGGCTACAAGGAGGGCTACACCGAACTGCTGGGCGTGCGCCGGCAGTACCGCGGCCGTGGCGTGGCGAGCAGCCTCCTTGCCGATGCGATGCATCGTTTCGTGGCCGCGGGCATGGACGTTGCCTCACTCGACGTGGACTCGGAGAACCCCACCGGCGCCCTGGCCCTGTATGTGAAGATGGGCTACGCCGCGGTCAACCGCAGCATGGCCTGGGACAAGGTGCTATAGCCGGTCAGCGTCCTCCGAGCCGCCCGAGCACCTCATCGGCCCCCGCGATGATCCGCTCCACGAGGCGGCCGGCGTCGTACTCTCCGGCAGCGCCGATCAAGGGACCCGCCTGGCCGGCCCACAGCGACATCAGCCCTGTGTTGCCGAGCTTGCCGGCCTCCGGCCGGAACTTCCCGGTCAGCCAGTTCTGCACCGGGAAGGGCGCATGGGCGGCCGGGTCCGGCAGCTCCCTGATGATGCGGTTGGGAATGCCGCGGGCGAGCCTGCCGCTCAGGGCCCGGGTGAGGACGGTGTGCTTGGTGTCCGGGCCGCGGAGCACCTCGCGGTAGGCGGGCACAGCAGCGGACTGCTCCGTGGCAAGGAAAGCCGAACCGATCTGCACGGCATCCGCGCCGAGGCACAGAGCGGCGGCCAGGCCACGGCCGTCGGCGATCCCGCCGGCGGCGATGACCGGAACCGGGACGGCGTCGGCCACCTGCGGGACCAAGGCCATTGTCCCCACCAGGGATTCCTCGGCGGGACGCAGGAACGACACCCGGTGCCCGCCCGCTTCCATGCCGGTGGCCACCACCGCGTCCACCCCGCCGTCGGCCAACGCCACCGCCTCTTCTGCCGTGGTGGCGGTCCCGACGACGGCGACTCCGTTGCGGTGGGCGGCCTCCACGACCTCGGGCGAGGGCACGCCGAAGACGAAGCTGAGCACCGCAGGCTTCGTTTCAATGGCCGCGGCGATCTGCTCCTCCACGTCGGGCAGCCATGAGGTGGGCATCTCCGGAAGCCCGAGTCCGAGCTCGTCGAAATACGGGCGCAGCACCTCGCGCCAGGCCGCGAACTGTGCGGCATCCGGCCGGGGTTCCTCCTCGCCGGGAACCGGGAGCCACAGGTTCAAGGCGAAAGGCCCCGGCGTGGCCGCCCTCAGGGCCTCGGCCGTGGCCCTGATGCGGTGGGGCTCGTAGCCGTACAGACCGAAGGAGCCAAGCCCCCCGGCGTTGCTGACGGTGGCGGCGAGCTCCACCGAGGAGACGCCGCCGAACGGTCCCAGCACGATCGGCAACCGGGTACCGAACAGCCGGGTGGCGGGGGTGTCTGTCCAGCTTCCCGACTCGCTGCGGGCCATGCCGCTCAGCCCTTCACGTCGTGCAGGTGATGGACGACGTCGTGCATGAAATAGCGCGAGAAGGTGAGCACCGTGAACCCGGAACCGTTGCTGCGGGTCCCCGTGCGGGCCCATTGCCCTTCCGTGACGCCGGCGAAGGATGCCGCCACACGCCGGCCCTCGACCTCGAGTTCCCCGACTACCGTGCCCGGGTCTGCAGTGGCATAGCCGCCGTCGATGGCTGCCTGGTCCTGGTCCCAGTTGGCGAAACGGGCACCGTCCTGGTCCAGCATGAGGTGCAACCGCTGGTCGAAGAGGCTGAAGACGTCCCGCACGTGGCAGGCGTACTCCAACGGGGACCAGGTGCTGTCATCCGGGCGGACCGCCGCATCGGAGCGCTCGAGCACGGTCCGCCAGCGTGGCAGCATGTCCAGCACCTCGCCGGACACCGTTGCGGGGTTCACCGTGGCGGGCTCGAAACCGCACTCCGGGCAGGGCTTGTGGAGGACCCAGGTCCAGTCTTTGTCATCGGGAATGATCGGCATCCGGCCAGTCTAAGGCCCTGCGCGGAACACCGGCGGTCAGCTCCCGGAAGGCCCGGCAGAAGGGCCCCGGAAGCCCCTTCCATCCGGCCGCGCCAGGAGTAGAGTGGCCCCCGGGGGTGGGCTTGGAAAGGAATTGCCATGCTAAAGAATCTCAGCGTCGCGGCCGTGCTTCCCGCCAGCGACATCAACCGGGCCCGTGAGTTCTACCGGGACAAGCTCGGACTCGAACCGGACAACCCGGACGCCAGCGACAACCTGATGTACAGGTGCGGCAACGGCACCGGCTTCCTGCTGTACCAGACACCCAACGCCGGCACCGCGAAGAACACCCAGATGGGTTGGGTCACCGACGACCTCGACGCCGAAATGGACGATCTGCGGTCCCGCGGCGTGGTCTTCGAGGACTACGACCTGCCCGGGTTGAAGACCGAGAACGGAGTCGCCACGATGCCTGACGGCGAACGCGGCGGCTGGTTCCTTGATACGGAAGGAAACATCCTCAGCATCAATTCGATGCCAACCATGGGCACTTAACCTGCGCTTGCGGTTGGTTCTCCTGCCCATGCCATGCTGGCGCCGATTGCGTCCACTGGTTGGGACAGGGGGACGCCGGAGCCGTCGCGCCTGCCGTGTTCCTGCGGCAGGGCGCGCGCCACGCCGGCGGCGGAGGACGCCTTCGCGGGGCCATGACCGGCCCAGGCGAGCAGCAAGGTGTCCTCGCCCTTGAGGAAGCGGTGGGCGCGGACGCCGCCGGTGGCGCGGCCCTTCGCCGGATACTCCTCGAACGCGGTCACCTTCGCAGTTCCCGGGGCCGTGCCCGGCAGGGCGCCGTTGCTTCCGGCGATCGTGACGACGACGGCGGCGGGATCGTCTGCGCGGACCGTGCCGAAGTGGATCACTTCGTCGCCCGCGGCCAGCTTGATGCCGGCCATGCCGCCGGCGGTGCGGCCTTGCGGGCGCACCGTGGAAGCAGCGAAGCGCAGGAGCTGGGCCTGCCGGGTCAGGAAGACCAGTTCGGTGGTGTCCTCGGCTGCGGCCTCGGCAGCGATCACGCGGTCCTTGTCCTTGAGCGCGATGATGTCGAAGTCCTCGCGGTTCAGCGGGTAGTCCGGCTGGACGCGCTTCACCACGCCCTGGGCGGTACCGAGGGCCAGCACGGCGTCCAGCGGAACGAACGCCACCAGGGTTTCGCCCTTGAGCAGGGTGATGAAGTCCTTGGCTGGCACGCCGCCGGCAAGGTTCGGCAGCCCGGCCACCGGGGGCAGCGCCGGCATGTCCATGACCTGGACGCGCAGCATCCGGCCCTGCGAGGTGACCGCGCCGATTTCCCCGCGGGCCGTGGTCTTCACGACGGAACGGAACACGTCGTGCCTGGTGCGCGGGCCGGCCTCGGCCAGCGGGTCCTGGTTTACGGTGCGGGCGACCTGCCCGGACGCCGTCAGGATCGCCCAGCAGGGGTCGTCCGGGATTTCCAGTGGCAGGGCCGCGGCCTTGCCCTTGGGCCCGGGAGCAGCGGCAGCAAGGGCGGCCGCAACAGTGGGTGAGACAGCTTCGGATTCGAGCAGCACCGTGCGGCGCGGGGTGCCGTACTTGGCGGCGATCTCGGCGAGCTCACCGGAGACGAGTTCGCGCAGCAGGGTGTCCGAACCGAGGATCGCTTCGAGCTCGGCGATCTCACGCCGGAGTTCTTCCTGTTCCTTTTCCAGTTCGATCCGGGAGTACTTGGTGAGCTGGCGCAGGCGCAGTTCCAGGATGTAGTTCGCCTGGATCTCGGAGAGGTCGTAGATGGACATCAGCCGGTCGCGGGCGGCGGCGGCTTCGTCCGAGGAGCGGATGATCTGGATGACCTCGTCGATGTCCACGATCGCGATGAGGAGGCCCTCCACCAGGTGCAGGCGGTCTTTCTTCTTGCCTAGCCGGAAAGCGGTGCGGCGGCGCACCACGGAGAGCCGGTGGTCCACGTAGACCTGCAGCAGCGGCAGCAGGCCGAGGGTCTGCGGCTGGCCCTCCACCAGTGCCACGTTGTTGATGCCGAAGGAGTCTTCCATCGGGGTGAAACGGTAGAGCTGCTGGAGGACGGCGTTCGGGTTGAAGCCGTTCTTGAGCTCGATCACCAGGCGCAGGCCATGCTGGCGGTCGGTGAGGTCGACGACGTCGCTGATGCCGGTGAGCTTCTTGCCGTTGACGGCGTCCTTGATCTTTTCGATGACCTTTTCGGGACCCACCATGTACGGCAGCTCGGTCACCACCAGGCCGGTGCGGCGGGCAGTCAGCTGTTCGATCTCCACCTTGGCGCGGGTCTTGAAGGTGCCGCGGCCCGTCGCATAGGCGTCGCGGATGCCGTCCAGGCCCACGATCCGCCCGCCGGTGGGCAGGTCAGGTCCGGGGACGAACTGCATGATGTCCTCGAGCGTGGCCTCCGGGTTGGCGATGAGGTGCCGGGCGGCTGCGATCACTTCCACGAGGTTGTGCGGGGCCATGTTGGTGGCCATGCCGACGGCGATGCCGGTGGTGCCGTTGACCAGCAGGTTGGGGAACGCTGCCGGCAGGACATCCGGCTGGGTCAGCTGGTTGTCGTAGTTGGGGATGAAGTCCACCACGTCTTCATCGAGGTGGTCGGTCATGGTCAGGGCCGCCGCGGCGAGCCTGGCCTCGGTGTAACGGGGGGCGGCCGGGCCGTCGTCGAGCGAGCCGAAGTTGCCGTGCCCGTCGATCAGCGGCAGGCGCAGCGAGAAGTCCTGGGCCATGCGCACCATGGCGTCGTAGATGGCGGCATCGCCGTGTGGGTGCAGCTTGCCCATTACCTCGCCCACCACGCGGGCGCTCTTGACGTGGCCGCGGTCCGGCCGCAGGCCCATGTCGCTCATCATGTAGAGGATGCGGCGCTGGACGGGCTTGAGGCCGTCCCGGGCGTCGGGCAGGGCCCGGGAATAGATCACCGAGTAGGCGTACTCCAGGAAGGAGCCTTCCATTTCGGACGTCACGTCGATGTCGATGATGTTTTCGGTGTAGTCACCGCTGTCCGCAGCTGCTGCTGCTTTGGCGCGGGAAGGACTTTGGCTGCGTGCCATGGAGCGGGCGGATCCTTAAAGGGTGTACTGCGGGAGATTAGCTACGCTAAGCCTATGGTGGATGAGCCCGGCACCGGCGTATATCCGGAATATTGGGAGGCCGATGTCGTCCTGCGCGACGGCGGGATCGCGCACCTGAGGCCCATTTCTCCCGCCGATGCGGACGCCGTCCAGGCTTTCCACGCCGGCCAGTCCCAGGCCTCCATCTACCTGCGCTTCTTCAGCTACAAGGCCAGGCTCTCCAGCAAGGAACTGCGCCGCTTCACCGAAGTGGACCACGTGAACCGGGTGGCCTTCGTGATCACCATCGGCGGCACGATCGTCGGGATCGGCCGCTACGACCGCCTCGATGATCCGGCTGAGGCGGAGGTCGCATTCAACATCGCGGATTCGCAGCAGGGCAGGGGGATCGGCTCGATCCTGCTCGAACACCTGGCCGCCGCGGCCCGCGAAAACGGGATCCACCGCTTCACCGCCGAGGTCCTGCCGGAGAACAGCAAGATGCTGCGCGTCTTCGCCGACGCCGGGTACCGGCTGTCCCGGCACTTCGACGACGGCGTCGTGAGCGTCGCGTTCAACATCGACCCCACGCGCGAATCCCTCGCCGTGATGGAGTCACGCGAGCACCGCGCCGAGGCGCGCAGCGTGCGGGACCTGCTGGCGCCGTCGTCGATTGCTGTCCTCGGGGCCAGCCGCAAGTGGGGGAGCCTCGGCTACCAATTGCTCGAACACATCATCGAGGGGGGTTTCAGCGGGCCCGTGTACGCGGTGAACCCGGAAGCCTTCGAACTCGCCGGCATGAAGTCCTACGCCCGGATCGCCGAGCTGCCCGGGCCCGTGCAACTGGCCGTCATTGCCGTTCCGGTCGAGGAAGTGCCGAAGGTGGTGGACGAATGCGCGGCCGCCGGTGTCACCGGACTGGTGGTGGCCACCGCCGGATATGCCGACGACGGCGACCGCGGCCTGCAGCGCCAGCAGGCACTCGTGCGCCAGGCCCGCTCGCACGGGATGCGGGTGATCGGGCCTGAGTCCCTCGGCATCATCAACACGCACCCGGCGGTGTCGCTGAACGCTTCGATGGCGCCGGCGATGCCGCGGCCCGGCCGGCTCGGCCTGTTCACCCAGTCGGCGGCGATCGGGGTGTCGGTCTACGCCTCCGCCGTCCGCCGGGGCCTGGGCCTGTCCTCGTTCCTCTCCGCAGGCAACCGCGCGGACGTCTCCGGCAACGACATGATGCAGTTCTGGGAGGACGATCCCGGCACCGCCGCCGTCGGCCTCTACCTGGAATCCATGGGCAACCCGCGCAAGTTTTCCCGGCTGGCCCGCCGCCTGGCCCGCGGCAAGGCCGTGATCGTGGCCAAGTCGGACCTCACCGGGCTCAGCCTGCCGCCGGGGCACGTCGGCCGGACCACCATGGCCCCGCCCTCCGCCCTCGATGCCATGATGCGCCAGTCCGGGGTCATCTCCGTGGAGACCGTCGAACAGCTCATGGATGTGGCCCAGATCGTGTCCAGCCAGCCCCTCCCGCAAGGCCCCGGGCTCGCGGTGGTCAGCAACTCCGCCGCACTGGGCAAGGTGGTGGCCGACTCCGCCGGCCACCACGGGCTCCGCGTGGAACGGCTCCTGAGCGGCGTGGACCTGGACTCCGGGGCTTCCGTTTCGCTGGACCGCCTGCGCCGGCAACTCCAGGAGACCCTCGCCGACGACGCCGTCCACTCCCTCATGGTTGCGATGATCCCGGCGCGCAGCGCCTCCACCGAGGACATCGCGAAAGTGCTGGCCGAATGCGCCGCCGGGGCGGGCAAGCCCGTGGTCGCAGCGTTCGGCGGGGTGCTGGATCCGGCCGCGCGGCTGGACGGGCTGCTGCCCGCGGACGCGGCCGACGCCGGCGTGCCATGCTATTCCAGCCCCGGCAACGCGGTGGCGGCGCTGTCCGCCGTCGTCGGCTATTCCGCCTGGCTCGGCAGGGACCAGGGCCTCCTGGTCGAACCGGAGGGCTGCGATCCGGACGGCACCCGGGAGGACCTGGAACGCCTGCTCGCCCCGGTCCACGGCGAGCAGCTGCTCCGCCTGGACGCGGACGACGCCGCCTCGCTGCTGGCCCGCTACGGCCTGGCGGTGGAACCGTCCGCGGTCTTCGAGCACGATGACGACGCCGTCGCCGCCGCCGGGCGGCTGGGCTGGCCAGTGGTGCTCAAGACCACGGAGCCGGCGCTCCGCCATCGCATCGACCTCGGCGGGGTCCGGCTGGACATCGAGGACGCCGACTCGCTGCGCCGCAACATCGCCCAGATGCGGCGGGCCCTGGCACCGTTCGGGTCACCGGCCCTGGAAGTCCAGGCAATGGCCCCGGTGGGTCAGGCGTGCACCTTCCGAGCCATCGAGGATCCCCTGCTCGGCCCGGTGGTCTCCTTCGGCCTGGCCGGGGACGCCGTGAACCTCCTCGACGACTGGGCCCACCGGGTGCCGCCGCTTTCCGCCACGGACGTCCACGACTTCATCCGCTCGCCGCGCGCCTCCCTGAAGCTGTTCGGCTACCAGGGGCTGCCCGCCGTCGACGTCGCCGGCCTGGAAGACCTCGCCGCCCGGCTGGCGCTGCTGAAGGACAAGCACCCGGAGATCGCCCTGGTGGAGTTCAACCCGGTCCTCGCCGGCCCGGAGGGTGCCCGGATCCTGGCGGCCGAAGTGTGGATCGGCAACGCCGGGCAGCGTACCGACAGCGCCCGCCGGGCGATGCGCCGCTGAACGGCGTGGTTAGGCAGCCCGCAGGGGATCTGTGAAAATGGGGTCATGAGCTCGAAGTCCCCGATGTCCTCTTCCGGCCCGGCCGCGGCCGGGCATAACGCGGCACATAACCACAGCACGCAGGGGCAAAGCCTTGAACAGGCCCTCCAGCGGGCCGGTTTCTACCCGGTGCTGGTTGCCGATGTCGTGGATGACGCGTTGGACGGCCGCGACTGCCTGGCCCATCTTGTCCACTTGGAGACCCACTTCGACCGGGCTGAGGTCCGGCGGCACATCACGGTGCTGGTCCTCACCGAGGACATGCTGGTCATCACCCATGTGGACGACCAGCAGCTTGACGACGCCGGCGAACAGATCGTCGCCCAGATTTCCACCGAATCGGTCCCCGTAGCGCAGATCCGCTCGGTGGTGCTGAGCTACATGTACGCCCAGCCCCAGAACTACAAGCCCAGCGATCCCGTGCGCGAGCTCACCCTGTCCATCGCCTGGTCCGGCGGACAGCGGCTCGACGTCGGCCCCGCCAGCTGCGGCGACCCGCAATGCGAGGCCGACCACGGCTACACGGGCACGATCAGCCAGGAAGACATCGTCCTGCGGATCAGCTCCGAAGCCGACGGCCCCCGCGCCGTGCATGACGCCAAGGTGTTCGCCCGGGCACTGCGGGCCGTCAACACCGGAACCCCCGCCCCGCAGGCCCACGCCCCCATCCCGGCGCCCCGGACCCGTTCGGGCGTGTTCGGCAACCGCCTGAGCCGCGGACACCAGCGCTGAACATGGAGTTCCCAGTGCAGCCGGCCGGGTCCGGACATTCCGCGGTGCCCGTCGCTTCGATCGAACAGACCCTTTCGCCGGACGACCTCCCGGCAGCGCCGTTGTACGGCAGGCAGTCCATCGCCGAGGTCTTCACCAGCGCCGCCGCGAGCCTCGGCCTGCCCGGCTTCGAGAACACCCTGCACCTGCCGCCGGCGCAGCGCGTCTGCGTGGTCCTCGCCGACGGCCTGGGCCGCAACCTGTTGAAGAAGAAGGCAGCACACACCCCGTTCCTGCGCTCCGCAGCAGCGGCAGGCCAGGGCCGCGTCCCGGTGTGGCTCGACGCCGCGTTCCCGTCCACCACGGCCTCCTCCCTGGCCAGCCTCGGCACCGGGCGGACTCCGGGTGAACACGGGATGGTCGGCTACGACGTCCTGGACCCCGCGCAGGACAAGGTGGTGAACCTGCTGGGCAACTGGGACGCCAAGGTGGATCCGCTGCAATGGCAGCCGTTCCCGTCGGTGTTCGAACGGGCCGCCGGCGAGCTGGACGTCGTCACCGTCAGCCTCCCGCAGTTCGGGCAGTCGCCCATGACCAGGGCGGCCCTGCGCGGCAGCCGCTTCCTGGGCGGCAACTCCCTGCACGCCCGCACTGCGCTCGCCGCCGAGGCGATGGCCACCGGAACCCGTTCACTGATGTACTTCTATGTCAACGAACTGGACAAGGCGGGCCACCGCTACGGCTGTGCCTCCGAACGCTGGGAGCACCAGCTTGAGGAGCTCGACTCCACGGTCAAACGGCTCTCCGCTTCCCTGCCGGCCGGAACCACCATCCTCCTCACCGGTGACCACGGCATGGTGGACGTACCCGAATCCCAGCGCCTCGACTATTCGGCCGAGCCCGCGCTGGTGGCAGGCGTGCGGCACACGGCGGGCGAGCCGCGCATGGTGCACCTGTACCTCGAACCCGATGCCGGAGAAGGGGCCCGTGATGCGCTCCTGGATGCCTGGCGCCGCCGCTTCGGCGAACGGATCTGGGCATTCACGCGCGAGCAGGGACTCGCCGCCGGGCTGTTCGGCAGCCTCCGCCCCGACGTGGCGCCGCGGATCGGCGATGTGATGATCGCCGCCCGCGACACCCTGGCCCTCTACGACACCCGCAGGGTCCGCCCGCAGGCACTGGAAGTGGTGGGGCAGCATGGTTCCCTGACCAAACCCGAACGCGAAGTGCCGCTGCTCTGCTTCCCGGCAGCCGGATCGAAGCGCCGGCGTGGCTGAACTGGTCTTCTTCTCCGGAACCATGGACTGTGGCAAGTCCACCCTCGCCCTGCAGATGGACTACAACCACCGGGCCCGCGGCCGCGGCGGGATCCGCTTCAGCCGTAACGACCGCGCGGGGGAGTCGGTCATCTCGAGCCGCCTCGGCTTGCGCAGCGACGCCGTCGAAGTCACCGATGGAACCGACTTCTGGGAGGAGACCGCACGACGCCGGACCGGTGGACTGCGTGTCGACTACCTGATCTGCGACGAGGCACAGTTCTACTCACCGGGTCAGGTGGAGCAGCTGGCCCGCCTGGTGGACGAAATGGAGGTGGACGTCTTCGCCTTCGGCATCACGACGGACTTCCGGGCCCGGCTCTTCCCGGGCTCGCAGCGCCTGGTGGAATTGGCGGACAGGATCGAGGTCCTGCAGGTCCAGGCCCTGTGCTGGTGCGGCCGGCGTGCGACCCACAACGCCCGGACGGTGGACGGCATCATGGTGGTCACTGGCGAGCAGGTGGTGGTGGGCGACGTCGCCCCCGACGGCGGGAACCCGGACGCAAGCGCCGGACAACACGGGAGCGGAAACCCGGTGGTCGGCTATGAAACCCTGTGCCGCCGCCACTACATGCGCAGGGTCACCGCGCATGCGGCCGACCTCATGGCAGGACGCGAGGAATCACTGCCGTTCGAGCTGGACGCGTGCCTCTGGCAGGGATCCAGCGGGCAGGGAAGCCAAGGGTAGGGCCCTAGTCGCCGCGGGTGCCGAAGACGATGTCGTCCCAGCTCGGCACGCTTGAACGCTTCGGCCGGCTGTGCTGCCGCTCTGCTGGCTGGGCGTCTTTTTCTTCGTCCTTGGCCGCCGCGTTGTCAGCTTTGTTGCTGGCGGCGTCCGGGGAGGCCTGGCGGTTCCACGGGCTCAGCGGGGCCCGGCGGCGCCGGGGTTCCTCGCTCTGCCGCCGGGACGCGCCGCCCAGCAGCTCATCGAGCCCGGCACGGTGCCTGCTCTCGCTCCGCTCCTCCCCGGCAAGCTCGTCGGTTCCCTCGGCGGCTGCTTCGGCGACGTCGGAGGCGTCTGCCGCATCGTCGTCCTTGGCCGTCCCCCGGGTGTTCCCGAGTGCCCGCAACTGGGCCGGAACGACGGTGATCTCGCGGGTATCGGTGCTGACGCCGTCGTGCAGGTGGAGGGGACCATCGTCCGCCTGCTCGGGCCGGTCCGCGTCGGCCGGTTTCGGGGATGCCGGATTGAGGGATGCCGGATTGAGGGATGCAAGGCTCAGCCGGGCCACGGGGCGGCCAGTGTCCGCCTCGTCGGACGACGCGTCGTCGGTGTCGGCGGTGTCCGGTTCTTCGGCCCGCGGGTGCGCGGCCGGAACGCCGCCGCTCAACAGCAGGGCCAGGGCGTCGTCGCCGTCCTCATCAATGCCCAGGCGCTGGCCGCGGCGCAAGCGCAGCATGTCCAGCAGGCCGTCGGCATCCGGGCCGGACGAGCCGGCGCTTTCGTCCGCGTCCGCCTCGAAGTCGAAGGGCCGGTCCGCGACGGCGGAGAGGCGGCGGGTGGGAAGCGGGCCGTCCAGCGGCTCAAGTTCGCTGAGCTGCTGCGCCCAGCGGTTGGCGTTCTGCAGGGTCTTGCGGCCCGGCGTGAAGGTCCACATCGCCGGGGGTTCCTCGCCGATGCTGGCGGGCGCACCGGGGTTGGGCTCGAAACGGGCCACCACCGTCCACGTCCCGTCGGTGCGGCGCCAGGAGTCCCATTCAACGGTCGAGGGGTCGATGCCGTGGGCGGAGAGGCGGTGCGACACCATGTCGTCCAGGCTCGCCGGAGCGTCGCCGAACGCGGCCCGGTAGGGATCGTGGCCGGGGGAAGGGGAAGCGACTTCCACTTTGCGGGCCTGCTGGGCGATGTATTCGCGCTCGGCCAGCACCGGTCCTTCGTACCGCTGGACATTGGCCAGGGGAAGCCCGGAGAGTTCGGCTATCTCGGCGGCGCTCGCTCCGGAGCGGATGCGGGCCTGGATGTCGCGCGGAGACATGGCAATGGGGGCGATGGAGGCGCGGGCAGCCACCTGGGCGGGGGTGCGGCTGGCAGCTGCGCGCAGGGCCTCGTCGATGGGCAGCCGGAACGTTTCGCCGCCGCTTCCGCTCAGCAGGAGATGTCCGCCGTCGTCATGGACGCCAACAAGCCGTAGTTCCCGCATCAAATCCTCCACCATGGCCTTTTCCGACAGTCGAAACTCTGCCACCAGCATGGGGCAATTCCTACTAGGGCAAAGGGCGCGCCGCGAATTTCCGTGATTTCCGCACCCCGGCGGGACGGCGGGCACAAAAGCACACGCCGCTGCGTTACATATCTAGGCCAGGGGAGCGGCCCCCGGCCGGACGCGCTAGGCAGCAAAGAAGGGACCATGGCAACGGATTACGATGCCCCTCGGAAGGTCGACGACGAAGCGGGCGAGGACTCCATCGAAGAGCTCAAGACCCGTCGGACGGAGAAGTCATCGTCCGCGGCGGTCGACCTTGACGAAAGCGATCTGGCCGACGCTTTCGAACTACCCGGCGCCGATCTGTCGAACGAGGAACTGCAGGTCCAGGTCCTCCCCGCCCAGGCCGACGAGTTCACCTGCGCCAATTGTTTCCTCGTGAAGCACCGTTCCCAGATTGCCCGGGAAAGGGACGGAAAGCTGTACTGCCTGGAGTGCGAAAGCTGAGGGACGGGCCCGGACGAGCAAACCCGGCCCGGGAACCCGGATCAGGACGACAAGGCCTTCAGCAGTTCCTCCGGGCGACGGGTCGAGGTCAGCCAGTAGGGGGTGCGGTCCTGCGGGTCGGTCACGGGAATCCGCACCACCGGATCGATCCAGCCGCGGATGCACAGGAACGCCAGGCCGTTGAGCCGGGTGCCGCGTTCGGCCGTGGCCTCTTCCTTCCGGAAAGCCTCCGCCGGGCCCAGCAGGCTGCGCGGGATGCTCGCCCGGCCTACCTGCAGGGTGTCCGTGCGGACCACGATGCTCGGCGTGGACAGCAGCAGCAGGACCACCATGATTGCGGCCAGCACCACCGCGGCGATGATTCCCGCCAGGATGCTGATTGGAGCAAGGACCAGGATGCCGGCGCCGGACAGCCCGAGGACGATCAGCCAGATCCACACCGAGGGCCACAGCTTTTCCGTGAACAGGACATCCGCTCCGTTCTGGGGGCGGCCGGGCACGGGGGAGGACGGAGTCGCTTCAGGCATGGCTCCAGCTTATCCCTCCGTCCACGCACCGCCGGACTCCACATACCGCCGGACCCGGGCGCGGGAGGCCAGCCGCGGAGGCTAGAATGAGGCATTGTGAGCCAGGAGTCCGCAGTCATCAGCCCAGCAGAAGCCCCCGCCGAATACGGCGCCCCGACCCTCCGGGTCGAGCTGAAAATGCTCGACGCCGGGCTGGAGGTACCGTCGTACGCGCACCCGGGGGACGCCGGGGCGGACCTGCGGGCCCGCGAAGACGTCACCCTGGCACCCGGGGAACGGAAGCTGGTGCCCACCGGTGTCTCCATCGGCTTGCCGAACGGTTATGTCGCGCTGATCCACCCGCGGTCCGGGCTTGCCACCAAGCACGGACTCACCGTCGTCAACGCCCCCGGGACCGTCGACGCCGGGTACCGCGGTGAAATCGCCGTGACCCTGCTGAATACGGATCTGGTGCATCCGATCGAACTCAAACGCGGCGACAGGATCGCCCAGATGGTGATCCAGCGCGTCGAATACGCCGGCTTCGTCCAGGTGGACGAGCTTTCCGAAACCGTGCGCGGCGAGGGCGGCTTCGGTTCCACCGGCGGCTTCTCGACCGCACAAGCCTGACAAGCTGCAAGCCTGGAGCCGTTCCGCCGCATCCGGCAGCCCCGGGTGATCCGGACCAGGACATCCCGCGTCCATCCGGGCGGTTTACCGGGGGATAGACCACAACAAAGGAGAGAACCCAATGTTTTTTGGGCGCGGTAAGAAGTCCAAGGCCGTCCAGCCGGAGACTGCGGAGCAGGACACGGTTGACGCCGGGCCGGCCGACGGCGACGCCGCAGAAGGTGTCAGGTCGAAAGGCGATTTCCGTGTGGCCAAGGGACCCTGGGATGCCGCCGAAATCGACAGCCAGGATGGCTACCTCGATCTTGGCGCCCTGCTGATCCAGCCCGTCGAGGGACTCCAGCTCCGGCTGGAGGTCGAAGAGGCAAGCCAGCGGGTGGTCGCCGTGACCATGGACCTGGAAGGTTCCAGCCTGCAGCTGCAGGCGTTTGCCGCTCCGCGCTCCGAGGGCCTGTGGGACGAGATCCGTGAACAGATCGCCGAATCCGTTGCCAGCCAGGGCGGGGAGACCGAGGAGATTCCCGGCACCTTCGGTCCTGAACTCGTCGCGAAGCTGCCCAGCGAAACCGCACAGGGCCCGCAGGGTTTCCGTGCCGCCCGCTTCATGGGCGTGGATGGTCCGCGTTGGTTCCTCCGCGGCGTCATCGGCGGGCCCGCCGCACTCGAGCGCGAGTCCGCCGCCGGGCTCGAGGACCTCTTCCGGCGGGTCGTCGTCGTCCGTGGCGAGAACCCCATGCCGCCGCGTGAACTGCTGCAGCTCCGCCTGCCCAAGGATGCCGCCGTCGCCGGCCAGAACGGTGCGCCCGCGCCCGGGCTGGCCCGGCCCGAACGCGGCCCGGAGATCACAGAGATTGGTTGACGGGCAGGTCCGGGGCAGCCTCCCCGGCGAACCGCACGAGATCAGCGACCTTCCGGCCCGGGGGCGCGTCAGCTGCACCGGATTCATCGAATCGGTAACGTACCCGCCCGCCAGCGAGAGGGCCCAGTTCTCGGCGATCGTGGTCGAAAACATCACCCACGGCGGGGTTGCCGCCTCGCCCGCCCGCCTGCGGGTGGTCTGGCTCGGCCGCCGCAAGGTGCCGGGGCTGGAGCCGGGCGCCAAGCTCCACTTTGAAGGCATGGTCACGGAGCGCGACGGACTGCCCACCATGTTCAACCCCCGCTACGAAATCCTTACCCGGCAGGAGCGCTGATGACCGCCGCCAACGGTACCGAACCGGACAAGAACGGTTCCCCCGAAGCCGCAACCGACCCGGAACCCGCAACCGGCACGGACGACGTGCACGGGAAGGACGCGGGGCCGGGCATTGCCGCCCTGGCCGCGGGTTACGCGGAGAAGGCCGGACTGCAGCGGAACAAGCACGGCCACATCGATCTGCTCAAGTCCGCCGGCGGCATCCAGGGCATCGCCGAAAGCATCTTCCCCGGCCTGGTCTTCCTGGTGGCTTTCACCATCACCCGCGATCTCACGGTCTCGCTGGTCGCTGCCCTTGCCTCCGCCGCGATCTTCACGGTGGTCCGGCTGGTGCAGAAGCGCCCCCTGACGCAGGCGCTGGCCGGAATTGCCGGTGTCGCGATTTCCGCCTGGCTGGCCAACACCAGCGGGAAGGCGGAGGACTTCTACGTCCTGGGCTTCTACACCAACGTCGCCTACATCGCCGGCATGCTGCTGTCGATCGTGCTGAAGTGGCCTATCGCCGGGCTGCTGTTCGGCCTGGTGCGGAGCGAGGGCCTGGAATGGCGCAAGGACCCTGAACGGCTGCGCGCCTACAGCATCGGAACCTGGGTGGTGATCGGCGTGCTGGTGCTCCGGCTGGTAGTCCAGGTGCCGCTCTACCTGCAGGGTGAACCGGGCTTGGCGGCGCTGGCCACGATGCGCCTCATCATGGGCGCGCCGCTGTACATCCTTGGCCTGTGGGTGGCCTGGCTGCTGAGCCGGCCCGCGGGAAGCCGGCCGGCCCGGTAACTGGCTTTTTCTTAGCCGTCGAAGCCGTCGTCGTCCGCCTGGTCCGGAAGCTCTTCTTCGGGCGTTTCGTCGCCTTCGGCGGACGGCGACAGGAGAGCCCGCAGCCCGTCTTCCGCGGCGATGGTGGTGACGAAGAAGAGCTCGTCGCCGCCGTCGATCACATCATCCCGGCTCGGGGTGATGGGGGCGTGGTCGCGCAGGATCGCCACCAGCGTGGAATCCTCCGGCCAGTCGGTGCCGCCCACCGTGCTGCCAATGATGTGCGAATCGTGCGGCACGGTGAATTCGACCAGCGAGGACACGCCGGTCTGCAGGGTCAGCAACCGCACCAGGTCGCCGATTTCCACGGCCTCTTCCACGAGCGCGGTCATGAGCTGCGGGGTGTTCACTGCAACGTCCACTCCCCATGAATCGTTGAACATCCAGTCGTTCTTGGGGTTGTTGACCCGGCCCACGGTGCGTCCGACGCCGAACTCGGTCTTCGCCAGCAGGGAAACCACCAGGTTGACCTTGTCGTCACCGCTGGCGGAAACCACGACGTCGGCCTCCTCCAGTTTCGCCTCCTGCAGGGTGCTCAGTTCGCAGGCGTCGCCCACGAGCCAGCGCGCCCCGCGCAGGCCGCTGCGCCCGATGACCTCGGGCTTGAGGTCGATCAGCAGGATTTCGTGGTTGTGGGCCAGCAGTTCGCGGGCGATGGACGATCCCACGCTGCCTGCGCCGACAATGACGACTTTCACTCGGACTCCTTCGCGGGAACGCTGGCCAGGATGCGCTGCACTTCGTCGCTGCGCCCGATTTCGAGCATCACGTGCACGGTGTCGCCTTCCTGGTACGAAGTGCCCGGGCCGGGCAGGATGCCTTCGCCGAAGCGGGTCAGGAAAGCCACACGGGTGCCGGAGGCGGCTTCGATGGCGCCGACCGGGTGCCCGATCCATTGCTCGTGCAGGTCGACTTCGGCCAGGACCAGGCGCCCCGAAGGCTCCCGGTAGTCCCCGGCGAGGTGCTGTTCGGGGAGGATGCGGCGCAGCACCTGGTCCGCGCTCCAGCGCACGGCAGCCACAGTGGGAATGCCGAGGCGCTGGTAGATCTCGGCCCGGCCGGGATCGTAGATACGGGCAACGACGTGGGCCACATGGAACGTCTCGCGGGCCACGCGGGTGGCCAGGATGTTCGAGTTGTCACCGCTGGAAACAGCGGCGAAAGCGTAGGCCTCATCGCAGCCAGCCTGCTTCAGGGTGTCCCGGTCGAAGCCCACACCGGTGACCTTCCGGCCGGTGAAACCGCTGCGGAGGCGCCGGAACGCCCGGTCGTCCTGGTCGATGATGGCCACCGAGTGGCCGGAGTCCTCAAGGGTGTGGGCCAAGGTGGCGCCGACCCTCCCGCAACCCATGATCACGAAGTGAGCCACGCTCTCTCCTTCAACTTGTGCCTGTCGCTGCGTAAGACTCTACCGGGGCAGATGTCGTGTGCCATGACATCGCCCCTGATTGCGAGTAACGTGGCCGGGTGCTGACTATTTTCAACGCGGTGAAACGGGTTCTGGTGGGGCGGCCCTTCCGGAACGACCGCTTGTCCCACACCCTGTTGCCGAAGCGCATCGCGCTGCCGATCTTCGCCTCCGATGCGTTGTCCTCCGTGGCCTACGCGCCGGACGAAATCCTCCTCACCCTGGCCCTGGCCGGGGTGAGCGCGGTATCCATCTCACCGCTCGTCGGCCTGGCCGTCATGGTGGTGTTGCTCACAGTCGTGGCGTCCTACCGGCAGAACGTGCATGCCTATCCGTCCGGCGGCGGCGACTACGAGATCGCCAACGTCAACCTCGGCAAATACGCCGGACTGACCGTCGCCTCGGCGCTGCTGGTGGACTATGTCCTCACCGTGGCGGTGTCGATGTCCTCGGCGGCGACCTACCTGACGACGGCAGTGCCGTCCATGCACGGCCAGCAGGCGCTGATCGCCACGGTCGGCGTCATCATCCTGGCGCTGGTCAACCTGCGTGGCATCAAGGAAGCAGGAACGGTCTTCGCGGTCCCCACCTACATCTTCATGTTCTCGATCCTGGGCATGACCGCCGTCGGCATCTTCCAGGCGGTGACCGGGCAGCTCGGGCAGGCGCCGTCCGCGGCGTTCACCATCGTCCCGGAGCCCGGTTTCGACGAAGGCCTCGTCGGCCTGGCCGGCGCCTTCCTGCTGCTGCGGGCCTTCTCCTCGGGCGCCGCGGCCCTCACCGGTGTCGAAGCCATCAGCAACGGCGTGCCCAACTTCCGGAAGCCCAAGAGCAAGAACGCCGCCACTACCTTGCTGATGCTCGGCGTCATCGCCTCCGCCATGCTCGCCGGCATCATCTACCTGGCCAACGCCACCAAGGTGCACATCGTCCTGGACCCGGCCACGGAGTTCCTGCTGAACGGGCTGCCCCTCCCGGACGACTACATCCAGAACCCTGCGATCAGCCAGATCGCCCAGACCATCTTCGGTCCGGGCTCCATTCCCTTCTATATCGTGGTGGCCGCCACCGGCATCATCCTCGTGTTCGCCTCCAACACGGCGTTCAACGGCTTCCCCGTGCTCGGCTCCATCCTGGCCCAGGACGGCTACCTGCCGCGCCAGCTCCGCACCAGGGGTGACCGCCTCGCGTACAGCAACGGCGTGCTCGCCCTGGCCGCCGGGGCGCTCGTGCTCATCCTGTCCTTCAATGCCGACGTCACGCGCCTGATCCAGCTCTACATCGTGGGGGTGTTCATCTCATTCACGATGAGCCAGCTGGGCATGATCCGGCACTGGGGCCGGGAACTGAAGCTCGCGCGCGACAAGGCCGTGCGGCGCCGCGTGCTCAAGTCACGCACCATCAACATGGTGGGCTTCGGCATGACCGCCCTGGTGTTGACGATCGTGCTCATCACCAAGTTCGAACAGGGCGCCTGGTTGGCCCTGCTGGCGATGTTCGTGCTGTTCCTGATTATGTGGAGCATCCGCGCCCACTACGACAACGTGGCCAAGGAACTGGCTGTGGACGAGGACTCCTCGCCGCGCGCCCTGCCCACCCGGGTGCACGCGATCCTGCTGGTCTCGCATGTCCGCAAACCCGTGCTCCGCGCGCTGGCCTACGCCCGGGCCTCCCGGCCGTCACGGCTCGACGCCATCATCGTGGACATCGACCCGGACGAGACCGCGCACACCGTGGCCGACTGGGACAAGCTGGACATCCCGGTGCCGTTGACGGTGCTCGCGAGCCCGTACCGCGAAACCGTGACGCCCATCCTGTCCTACGTCAAGAACATGCGCCGGGATTCCCCGCGGGACCTGATCGTGGTCTACATCCCCGAATACGTGGTGGGCAAATGGTGGGAACAGTTGGTGCACAACCAGACGGCCCTGCGCATCAAGGCGCGGCTCCACTTTGAACCCGGCGTCATGGTGGCCAGCGTCCCGTGGCAGCTCAAATCCTCCGAAGAAGCAAAGGCACTGCAGGACACCCTATGACGCAACACCAGCTTTCCCGTCCAGGCCGCCCAAGCGACGCGGCCCCGCGCGAACTGGTGCTCGACGTCGGGCCGGTCGCCCACGGCGGGCATTTTGTCGCCCGCCACGAAGGGCGGGTGGTCTTCGTCCGGCACGGCATCCCGGGTGAGAAGGTCCGGGTGCGGCTCACCGAGGCCGAGGACGGTTCGCGTTTCTGGCGTGCCGACGTCGTCGAGGTCCTGGAAGCCTCTGACGACCGGCGGCGGCATTTCTGGCAGCAGGCTGATTCCGCCGCTGCCTGGCGCAAGGGTGGTCCGCCGGTGGGCGGCGCCGAGTTCGGGCATATCAGCCTGGAACGCCAGCGGCAGCTGAAGTCCGCGGTCCTGACCGAGCAGCTGAAGCGCCTCGCCGGCCTGGACCTTCAGGTCGAGGTGGAGGCCGCCGGCCAGGTCCCGGCCGGCAACAGCGAAGAGCACGACGGCGGCGGGCTGGCCTGGCGCACCCGTGCCGGCTTTGCCGTGACCCCCGACGGCCGGCTCGGCATGCACGCCCACCGCTCCGACGTCGTGGTCCCCGTCCGCGAGATGCCGCTCGCCGTCCAGGCGATCAACGACCTCAAACTGTGGGAGCTCGACCTGCGCGGCATCACCCGTATCGAGGTCGCGGCCCCGGCCAACGGCTCCCGCCCCCTGGTGCTGCTCGCACCCGGAGACGACGACGACCCCAAGCGGCTGGGCAGGATCCTCGCCCGGTTGCCGCAGGACGTCTCGGTGGCGCGTTTTGATCCGGCCAAGGGTGACGTGCTGCAGTTGCGCGGACGCACCTGGGTCCAGGAGACCGCCGCCGGGCACGAGTACCGGGTCACCGGCGAAGGCTTCTGGCAAATCCACAAGGACGCCCCGGATACCTTGGTGGACGCCGTCCGCGGTTTCCTGCACGACGGCGGCTACCTCCTTCCCGGCTCGGCCGTCGCCGACCTCTACGCCGGGGCGGGGCTGTTCACCGCCCCGCTGGCGGACGCCGTCGGAATCACCGGATCGGTGCTGTCCGTGGAAGGCTCCCCGGGCACCAGCAGGGACGCCCGCAAGAACCTGCACGGCGAAGGCCATGTCGAGATCGTGCAGGGGCGGGTGGAACGCGTGCTGCGGAACCGTCCGCGTCGTTTCGACGCGCTCGTCATCGACCCGCCGCGGGCCGGCGCGGGCAAGGCCGTGGTCCGGCAGCTCATGGATTCGGGCCCCCGGGCCATCGCGTACGTGTCGTGCGATCCGGCCTCGTTTGCCCGGGACCTGGGCTACTTCCACGCGGGCGGCTGGAAACTCGGGGGCCTGCGGGCCTTCGACCTGTACCCGCACACCCACCACCTGGAAACGGTGGCATTGCTGGTGCCCGACGCCTAGCCGACACTACGATGGGGCCATAGTCGTCCCATGTCGCGTCCTTGGCCATGGCAGGCCTCGATGCCCGGCGCTTGAATTAGGTTTACCTAACTAGATAGCGCTGACCCGCGCGACAAAGATGAAAGCTGTTGCGAGAGGAGTCCTGCCATGAGCACTGTGGACAGCTTCGGTTCCAAAGGCGTACTGAATGTAGCCGGCACCGATTATGAAATTTTCCGGTTGAACTCCGTTGAAGGCGCAGACAGCCTTCCGTTCAGCCTCAAGGTATTGCTTGAAAACCTCCTGCGGACCGAGGATGGCGCCAATATTACGGCCGACCACGTCCGCGCCCTGGCCGGCTGGGACCCCAACGCGGAGCCCGACACCGAGATCCAGTTCACCCCCGCCCGTGTCATCATGCAGGACTTCACCGGCGTCCCCTGTGTCGTGGACCTGGCCACCATGCGTGAAGCCGTCAAGGACCTCGGCGGCGACCCCAAGCGCGTGAACCCGCTGGCACCGGCCGAAATGGTCATCGACCACTCCGTCCAGATCGACGTCTTCGGCAACGCCGGCGCCCTCGAGCGCAACATGGAAATCGAATACCAGCGCAACGGTGAGCGCTACCAGTTCCTGCGCTGGGGCCAGACCGCATTCGACGACTTCAAAGTCGTACCGCCGGGAACCGGCATCGTGCACCAGGTCAACATCGAATACCTGGCCCGCACCATCATGACCCGCGAAGTGGACGGCGTCCTGCGCGCCTACCCCGACACCTGCGTCGGTACCGACTCGCACACCACCATGGTCAACGGCCTGGGCGTGCTGGGTTGGGGCGTCGGCGGCATCGAAGCCGAAGCCGCAATGCTCGGCCAGCCGGTCTCCATGCTCATCCCGCGCGTCGTGGGCTTCAAGCTCAACGGCAGCATCCCGGCCGGTGCCACCGCCACCGACGTCGTCCTGACCATCACCGAAATGCTGCGCAAGCACGGAGTGGTGGGCAAGTTCGTCGAGTTCTACGGCGAAGGCGTTGCCGCCGTGCCGCTGGCAAACCGCGCCACCATCGGCAACATGAGCCCGGAATTCGGTTCCACCGCCGCCATGTTCCCGATCGACGACGTCACCCTGGACTACCTGCGCCTCACCGGCCGCTCCGAGGAAAACGTCGCCCTGGTGGAGGCATACACCAAGGAGCAGGGCCTCTGGCACGATCCTTCCCGCGAACTGCGCTTCTCCGAATACCTCGAGCTGGACCTCTCCACCGTGGTCCCGTCCATCTCCGGCCCGAAGCGTCCCCAGGACCGCATCGAGCTTTCGGACGCCAAGGAGCAGTTCCGCAAGGACATCCACAACTACGTCAACATCGCCGACGGCAGCGTGGACGAGTCGCTGGCCGAGTCCTTCCCGGCTTCGGACGCACCGTCGTTCACGCACGCTGACGCCCACACCACGGAAACCGCCCGTGTGGAGTCCGCTGCCAACGGTTCCCACGGCCGCCCGTCCTCGCCGGTGCACGTGAAGACCGCTGACGGCCGCGAGTTCGAACTGGACCATGGTGCGGTGTCGATCGCCTCGATCACCTCCTGCACCAACACCTCCAACCCCTCGGTGATGCTCGCCGCAGCGCTGCTGGCCCGCAACGCCGTGAACAAGGGCCTTGCCGCCAAGCCGTGGGTCAAGACCTCCGTGGCCCCGGGCTCGAAGGTCGTCACCGACTACTACGAGAAGTCCGGCCTCACCCCGTACCTGGAGAAGCTCGGCTTCTACATCGTGGGCTACGGCTGCGCCACCTGCATCGGCAACTCCGGCCCGCTGGAGCCGGAAATCTCCGAGGCCGTCCAAGCCAACGACCTCTCGGTCACGGCTGTCCTCTCGGGCAACCGCAACTTCGAAGGCCGCATCAACCCGGACGTCAAGATGAACTACCTGGCCTCCCCGCCGCTGGTCATCGCCTACGCCCTGGCCGGTACCATGGACTTCGACTTCGAGACCGACGCCCTGGGCACCGACTCCGAAGGCAACAAGGTCTTCCTCAAGGACATCTGGCCGAACCCCACCGAGGTCCAGGAAGTCATCGACTCCTCGATCGACGAGGGCATGTTCGCCAAGGGCTACGAAGGCGTCTTCGACGGTGACGAGCGCTGGAAGGCACTCGACACCCCGGCCGGCGACACCTTCGCCTGGGCCGAGGACTCCACCTACGTCCGCAAGCCCCCGTACTTTGAGGGCATGAAGGCGCAGCCGGACCCCGTCCAGGACATCCAGGGCGCCCGCGTTCTGCTGAAGCTGGGCGACTCGGTCACCACCGACCACATCTCCCCGGCCGGTTCCTTCAAGTCGGACACCCCGGCCGGCCAGTACCTGCTGGCCAACGGCGTGGAGCGCAAGGACTTCAACTCCTACGGTTCCCGCCGCGGCAACCACGAAGTCATGATCCGCGGCACCTTCGCGAACATCCGCATCAAGAACCAGCTGCTCGACGGCGTCGAGGGCGGGTTCACGAAGGACTTCACCCAGGAAGGCGCCCCCCAGGCCTACGTCTACGACGCCGCCCAGAACTACCAGGCAGCCGGCACTCCGCTGGTGATCCTGGCAGGCAAGGAATACGGCTCCGGCTCCTCCCGTGACTGGGCTGCCAAGGGCACCGCGCTGCTGGGCGTCAAGGCTGTCATCGCCGAAAGCTACGAGCGCATCCACCGCTCCAACCTGATCGGCATGGGCGTCCTGCCGCTGCAGTTCCCGGCCGGCGAATCCGCTGGAACCCTGGGCCTGACCGGCAACGAGACCTTCTCCGTTGCTGGTGTCACCGAGCTGAACAACGGCACCACGCCCAAGACGCTCAAGGTGACCGCCACGGCCGAGGACGGCAGCTCCAAGTCCTTTGACGCCGTGCTGCGCATCGACACCCCCGGCGAAGCGGACTACTACCGCAACGGCGGCATCCTGCAGTACGTGCTGCGGCAAATCTCGGCGAACTAGTACGAAAAGCACGACGACGGCGGCCCTGGCCGGTCTTCTGACCGGCCAGG
>NZ_QRCU01000073.1 GCF_003369445.1 Arthrobacter silvisoli | reverse complement strand
GGGCGGGCAGGGGCGGGGCGGGGCGGGCCGGCGCGGGCTGGGGCCGGGGGCGGCGTCGGATTCCGCGGCATCATCCGCACGCCTCGGCCGCGCGGTCCCGAGAATTCGCAGCGACATCCACTGTGCCCCCGGAATGATCGCGCGGAATCCGGCACCGCAGCGCCCATACGTGGCGGCGAGAGTCGGACTGGACCATGCTGTGCACACTCTGCTGGACCACCCCGGGGTTGCTGCTGGATCACCCCGGGCTCCGCCGGAGCATGTCCCGCCTCGGCGCGGGTACGGTGGAGTGACTGCGGGTGTGATCCAGCAGAATCGTCGCGCGGAGGAGCAAAGGAGCGTTCATGGCGGAAAACGGCGGGACCGGAGAGCCCCCGGTCCCCGGCAACGGGCACGGCGCCGCTGCCGCCCCGGTCCCCGGCACTGTGCCCCAAGCTGTTCCGGCGGCGGGGCCCGAGGTCCGGCTGGCCGCCAGCGTGATCCTGCTGCGGGACGGCGCCGACGGCCCGGAAGTCTTCGTCCAGCACCGGGTGTCCACCATGGACTTCGCGGCCGGAATGGTGGTGTTCCCCGGCGGCCGGGTGGACGCCGTCGACGGCAGCGACTGGGATTTCGCGGACGACCTCGCCCAGCAGCATGCGCAGGCGTGGCGCCGGTGCAGCATCGCGGCCAATGACGCCGGCACAGCCCGGCACAACGCGGGCCGGGTCCTTGCTGCGGCCCTGCGCGAAGTCGAGGAAGAGGCGGGCCTGGTGCTCGACGCCGGGCTGCTGCGGCCGTGGGCCAACTGGGTCACCCCGGAGGATCAACCCAAGCGCTTCGACACCTATTTCTACCTGGCCGCGCCCGTACCGCAGGATGAGGCCCGGCATCAGACCACCGAGGCGTGGCAGTCACTGTGGATGCCGGTGCGCGGGATCCTCGAGGGAGAGGCCGCCGGCGCCCTCAAGCTCATGCCGCCCACCCTGGTCCTGCTGGAGGAACTGCACCGGCTCGGCAGCATGGAGGCCGGCCTCGCCGTCGAGCGGGACATCGTTCCGGTCCGCCCCGGACCGGGCGCCCTCAAGGCCTTCTTCAAGCGCCGCCGCCAATCTCCTGCGGCCGAATAGGGTTAGGCTGGGGCTGGTCCTGTTTCCTCCCGCAAGGAGCTCCGGAATGAACATCTTCTTCAAACTGCTTGGCGCCGGCATCGGCATGGGCGCAGGATTCGTAGCCACCAAGCTGGTCAACGGTGTCTGGGAAAAGACCACCGGAAACAAACCGCCCAAGGGTCATGACGACATGGAAACCAGCCTGCGCTCAGCCCTTGCTTTCGCCTTGGTCTCCTCGTCCGTCACCGCGATCATCCAGGTTCTGACCAGCCGTGCCACGCAGCGCGCCATCACCCGTTTCGCCAAGACCCAGGACATTGTCTAGCTCCACGGCGGAACCGGGTTCGCCCGGGTCATTTGCTGAGCGCCGCACCACGGCCTCGAGCTCGTCCACGCTGAGCAGTTCCGGATGCAGGTGCTTGGTGCGGTAACCGGCGCGGCCCACCATGTGCGCGGACACGGGCACGGTGAGCAGTTGGAAGATCCAGGCCACCACCAGCACCGGCCACACCCACCATTGGCGCATCTGCAGGCCGATCGCCACGAGCAGCAGGAACAGGCCCAGCACCTGGGGCTTGGTGGCGGCGTGCATGCGGCTCATCAGGTCAGGGAAGCGCAGAAGGCCGATCGTCGCGGTGAGCGACATCAGCGCCCCAAGCACCAGGAACACAGCCGTCAGGGCATCGATCACGGCGTCCACGCCGCCCGCATCAGGAGTCATTGGCCTGCCCCCTCCGGTCGGCCACGAAGCGGGCCACGGTCACCGAGCCGATGAAGCCGATCAGCGTCAGCGCCACCAGCAGGAACAGGTTGTTCAGGTGCCGGTTGACGGCCATGTCGATGGCGAGCGCGGCGCCCACGATCCCCAGCAGCACGTCCGAGGCCAGTACCCGGTCCAGCAGTGACGGTCCGACGGCGATCCGCACGATCGCCCCCGCGGCGGCCACGGTGAGGACCACCGCCGTCACGATCAACACAACATCCTTCACGGCGTCTCTCCCTTCGTGGCTGCGCGTGGCGGCGCGGTTTCGGCCTCAAGCGCCGCCAGCTCGGCCTTGGTGCCCATGATCCTGATCAGCCCGGCCTCGGTGTCCTGGACCTCCTTGCGGAGTCCGGCGGCGTCCGCCTCATCACGGATGTCCAGGCCGTGGATGTAGAGCGTGGATGTCGAACGGTCAACCTCCACCACCAGGGAGCCCGGGATCAGGGACAGCACGTGCCCGGTGGCGGTCACCATGAGGTCCGAATGGCTCCTGAGCGGCACCTCGACGACGGCGTTGACCACCTTCGGTCCTTTGACCACCGCCAGGAAGATGACCTGGAAGCTCGCTGCCACCACTTTGGCGAGGAACACCAGGGCGAAGGGGACGGCGCGCAGCACGTTGAACCGGCCGCTCAGTTCCACGGGGGGCAGGTAGAAGATCCTGGCAACCACCAGGGCGATCAGGGCCCCGAACAGGAGGTTGCCGGGGCTGAAGTCCCGCCACAGCGCACCCCAGACGATGACAAGCCAGATCAGCAGGGGCAGCTCGGTACGCAGGGAGATCGGTTTGCGGCTCATTTCGCGCCTCCCTGCAGGCTCGGGCCGGAATCAGTGCCCGGCGCGGCCTTGCCCGGCACGATGGCGTCCCCGCCCAGCACGGACTGGATGTAGGCGGTGCGGTCGAGCATCTGTTCCGCCGAGTTCCCGGCGAGCTGGAACAGCGGCCCGGCGAACACCGTGAGCGCGACGCCGAATACCACCAGGGCTGCCGTCGAACCCACCATCGTGCGGGGAAGCAGGCCCACTGCGGCGGTGTCCTTCAGCACGGGATCCGGGTACTCGGCGTCGTCCGGTTTGCGCCAGAAGGCGCGGTTCCAGACGCGGGCGATCGCCAGCAGGGTGAGCAGGCTGGTCAGTACGCCGCCCGCCACGAGGGTGATGGCCAAGGGCGTGCCCAGTTCCATGCCGGCCTGCATGAGCCCCACTTTGCCCAGGAACCCGGAGAACGGCGGGATGCCGGCCAGATTCATGGCCGGGACGAAGAAGAGCAGGGCCAGCATCGGGGACAGTTTGGCCAGGCCGCCCAGCCGGTCCATGGAGGAGCTGCCGCCGCGCCGTTCGATCAGGCCCGTGACCAGGAAGAGGCTGGTCTGCACGGTGATGTGGTGGGCCACGTAGAAGACGGCAGCGGCCAGCCCGGTCACGGAGGACATGGCCAGGCCGAACACCATGTAGCCGATGTGGCTGACCAAGGTGAAGGACAGCAGACGTTTGATGTCGCTCTGGGCCAGGGCACCCAGGATGCCCACCACCATGGTCAGCAGGGCCACCACCATCAGCGGGGTGTTGAGGGTGTCGCCCGGGAACAGCAGCGTCTCCGTGCGCACCATCGCGTAAACGCCCACCTTGGTGAGCAGGCCGGCGAACACGGCCGTGACAGGTGCCGGGGCCGTGGGGTAGGAGTCCGGCAGCCAGAAGGACAGCGGGAACACGGCGGCCTTGATGCCGAAAGCCACCAGCAGCATCACGTGCAGCAGGTTCCTTGTGGCGGGATCCAGTTCGGCGAGCTTCACGGCGAGGTCGGCCATGGTGATGGTCCCGGTGGCGCCGTAGATCATGGCGATCGCGATCAGGAACAGCACCGACGACACCACGGACACCACCACGTAGGTCACCCCGGCCCGGATCCGCGGGCCTGTGCCGCCCAGGGTCATCAGCACGTAGCTTGCCGTCAGCAGGATCTCGAAGCCCACGTAGAGGTTGAAGAGGTCGCCGGTGAGGAAGGCGTTGGACACCCCTGCCACCAGGATCAGGTACGTGGGGTGGAAGATCGAAACGGGGGCTTCCTGGTCGCCGTCGGCCATGCCCTGCCCGGTGGCGTAGACGAGCACGGCGAGGCTGACCACGGAGGACACCACCAGCATCAGCGAGGAGAACTGGTCCACGACCATCACCACGCCGAACGGCGGCAGCCAGCCGCCCAGGGTCACGGAGGAGGTTCCCGTGGTCCAGACGGCGGCCAGGAGCCAGCATTCCAGCAGCAGCGTCAGGGCGAGCAGGCCGATGCTGACCATGCGCTGGGCCACCGGATTGCGGTTGAGCGCGAAGGTGAGGGCGGCGCCGAGGATGGGAAGGACGACGGCGAGCGGCGCCAGGCTTGCTGCGTTCATCGCGGTCCTCCTCCTTCGTCGTCGTTCAGTGGCGTGCTTCCCGCCAGTCCGGGATGGTCAGCCGCTTCCGGATGGTCGGGCGTGTGGCCGGCGGCGATCGCGGCGAGCGGGAACTCGGAGGTTTCCTGGGGCACTTCGGCGTCGTCCTCGGCGTCGAAGCTCGGGGTCTTGGCCACGCGGCGGTCCTCGGCGTCGTCCTGGATGTCGTCTTGGCGGGCGAGGGCCCACGTGCGGTAGATGATGCCGAGCATGAACGCGGTGACGGCGAAGGAAATCACGATCGACGTCAGGATCAGGGCCTGCGGCAGCGGGTCGTTGTAATCCCCGGAGTCGGTGCCCTTGCTGAAGAACGGCGCCAGGCCCGCGTAGCCGCCCGTGGCCAGGATCAGCAGGTTGGTGGCGTTGGCCAGCAGGACCAGCCCGAGCAGCACCCGGGTGAGGCTGCGTTCCAGGATCAAGTAGATCCCGCAGGCATACAGCACCCCCATGACCAGCAAAAGGGTCAGATTGACGCTCATGCGTTGTCCCTTTCGCTTCCGGCCGCCAGGACTGCTTCTTGTGCTTCTTCTTGTGCGGCAGCTTCTTGTGCTTCTACTTGTGCTGCTGCTTGTGCGGCACCGGCCGGGGCGGCCGCTTCTTCGAAGTGTTCGTCGATCTCGGCCCCCAGGCTGCGCAGCACGTCCAGGGCCAGGCCGACCACCACGAGGTACACTCCGATGTCGAAGAGCGTGGACGTGACGAATTTGATGTCCCCGAAGACCGGGAGCCAGAACCCGATGATGGCGCTTTGGAAGACCTGCCCGCCGAGGAACAGCGGCACCAATCCGGTCAGTGCGGCCAGGGCAAGGCCCGTGCCAAGCAGCATGCCGGCGCTGATCGGCGCGGCCTCGCGCAGTTCGAAGCGCCCGCCGGCGAGGTAGCGGACCGTCAGGGCGAGCCCGGCCATCAGGCCGCCCGCGAAGCCGCCTCCGGGAAGGTTGTGCCCGGCGAGCAGCAGGTACACCGAGAAGATGATCATCGAGTGGAAGATCAGCCGGGTGACCACTTCGAAGATGATCGAACGCCGCTCGGGAGCCAGCGTGCGGCCGGCCACCAGCCAGGGGTCCCCGGCCTTGCCGGCGAAGCGGCGGGCCACATGCAGGGAGGCGTGCTCCCTGGAGTCATTCCCGACGGCGGTGCGGCGCCCCACGGTGCCTTCCGGCATGGCGGCCGCCCGGTTGATCCGTTCGCCGCGGCTGCGGATGAAGATCAGGCTGGCCACGCCGGTGGCGGCCACGGCCAGCACCGAGATCTCGCCGAAGGTGTCCCAGGCCCGGATGTCCACGAGGGTCACGTTGACCACGTTGAGCCCGCCGCCGCCTTCATAGGCCAACTGGGGGAAGGCCAGGGACACGGGGTCCGCGACCCTGGCGCCCATGGCGTAGATGGCCACGAAGATCATGGTCACGCCGAACGCGGCGCCGATGATGATGCGGACCACACGGAGCCTGCCGCCCGTACGGTCGCGCAGCGCGGCGGGCAGGCTGCGCATGGCCAGGACGAAGGCCACCAGGATGATGGTTTCCACCAGCATCTGGGTCAGGGCGAGGTCCGGGGCGCCCTGCAGCGCGAACATCAGGGCGATGCCGTAGCCGGTCACCGAGACCATCAGGACCGCGAGGAACCGCTTGTTGGCACGCACCGCGGCCAGGGCTCCGGCGATGATGCCCGCCGCGGCGACCAACTGCAGCGGCGAATTCGGGTCCACGATGTAGAGCCCGCCGGGGAGGGGCTTATTGGAGACCAGCAGCACGCTCAGCGGCACCGCGAACGCGACGGTGAGGATCACCGCCAGGTAGAAGTAGAGGGAACCGCGCTGGGTGCGGCCGGTGACCCATACCGCGACGTCGTCCAGGGCGCCGATGGTGCGCTGGTAGGCGCGGTCGCCGTCCACCCAGTCCGGGACCCGGCTTTGGGCCCGGGCGACGGCGTTGCGCCAGTAAAACATGGCGAGGCCGGCCGCGAAGGTGACGGCGGTCAGGCCCAGCGCGGGCGTGAGGCCGTGCCACAGCGCAAGGTGCCCCGCGCCGGCGTCGTGCCCTGGCCCAGCGAAAAGCGCAGCGTACGGCTGGATCCAATTGTCCGCCGGGGCCGGCCACAGGCCATAGGCGACGCTGAGCAGGCTCAGGATGGCCGGCGCGGCCAGGAAGGACAGCCGGATGGCTTTGAACGGGGTCCGTTCCACGCCGGGCTTGCTGGCGAAGGCACCCCACATGAACCGGGCGCTGTACGCGAAGGTCAGCACGGACCCGAGCACCAGGCCGATCAACAGCACCATGCCCCAGGCCCCCGATGCGGGGTCGCCGCTGTAATGCACGAAGGACTCGAACACGGATTCCTTCGCCACGAATCCAGCCAGCGGGGGCACTCCCGCCATGGACGCCGCGGCCAGGCCGGCGACCACCGCGAGGGCGCGCGAGGACTTGTAGACGCCCGAGAGCTGGCGGATGTCGCGGGTTCCGGACTGGTGGTCGATGATGCCCACCACCAGGAACAGGGCCGCCTTGAACAGACCGTGGGCCAGCAGCAAGGCGAGGCCGGCCAGCGCGGCGTCGGGGCGGCCAAGGCCCACCACCATGGTGAGAAAGCCGAGCTGGCTGACGGTGCCATAGGCCAGGATGAGCTTGATATCCGTCTGCCGCAGCGCCCGGTACCCGCCCAGCAGCATGGTGCCCAGGCCCAGGCCGAGCACCAGGGGCAGCCAGGCCGGGCTTTCGCTGAAGCCGGGCGCCATGCGGGCCACGATGTAGATGCCGGCCTTCACCATGGCGGCGGCGTGCAGGTACGCGCTCACCGGGGTGGGGGCGGCCATGGCCCCGGGGAGCCAGAAGTGGAAGGGAAGCAGCGCGGACTTCGTGACGGCGCCGGCCAGGATCAGGACGACCGCGGCAGTCACCGCGCCCTGGGCGGGCCCGGCGAAGAGTTCTTCCGTGCCTGCGAGGATCGCGGACATGCGGTAGGTCTCCGCGGACTGGCCGAGGATGATGAGGCCGATGAGCATCGCCAGGCCGCCGGCGGTGGTGACGACGAGGGCTTGGAGGGCCGAGCGGCGCGCAGAGAGGCGGGTCCGGGCGTAGCCGATCAGCAGGTAGGACAGGACGGTGGTGAGCTCCCAGAAGATGAACATCATCAGGAGGTCGTCCGCGGTGACCAGGCCGAACATGGCGCCGGCGAAGGCCAGGAGCTGGGCGCCGAAGCCGCCGAGGTAATCGTCCTTGTCCTTGAAGTACCGGGCGCAGTAGACCAGCACGAGGGTGCCGACGCCGAGGACCAGCAGGGACATCACCCAGGACAGCACATCCATGCGGAAAGCGAATTCGAGCTTGAGCTCGGGAATCCACGGGAGGCTTTCCTCAATGAAGCCGCCGGTGGGGCTGCCGCCCGGGTAGACCAGCCCGTACTGCGCTACCAGCCACACCAGGGACCCCGCGGGAACCGCCGCCAGCACGTAGAAGGCGCTCCGCCCGATTTTCCGGAAGATCCAAGGCGCCACAGCAGCCGCTGCAAAGGTCACGGCAAGGACTGTGATCACTGTTATCTCCGCTAAATCAGGATGAAAGTTGTCAAAGAGTTGGAGCCGGCGGTCATACTTTGGGTTCGGTTCCAACAGTTTATCAATCGGGTGTGACAACCAGGTTTCCCGTACCCGCTGCCGATAGCATTCACACCATGGACACCACAGCGGTTCCCGACACTCCCCGCCCGGCCTCGGAACTGGCCGCAGGCACCACCGCCTCCACCAAGGGCCGCATCCTCGCCTGGGCCTCCTGGGACTGGGGATCGGCTGCCTTCAACGCCGTCATGACCACCTTCGTCTTCACCGTCTACCTCACGTCCAAGGCCTTTGGCGGCGAGGACGCGGCATCGGCGGCCCTGGGTGCCGCACTGGCCATCGCGGGCGCGGCGATCGCGCTGCTCGCTCCGGTCACGGGCCAGCGTTCCGACGCCGGCGGGCGGCGCAAGCTGTGGCTGGGCGTCAATACCGCGCTCGTCGCGGTGCTGACCGGGCTGTGCTTCTTCGTCTTCCCGCGCCCGGAATTCCTACTGCTTGGCGTCACCCTGATCGCGCTCGGCAATGTGTTCTTCGAGTTCGCCGGGGTCAACTACAACGCGATGCTCGCGCAGATCTCGACACCGGCCAACATCGGGAAGGTGAGCGGCTTCGGCTGGGGCATGGGGTACCTGGGCGGGATCGTAGCCCTGCTGGCCGTGCTGCAGTTGTTCGTCCAACCGTCCTTCGACTGGTTCGGCGCGCAGACCGCCGACGGGCTGAACATCCGGCTGGTGGCCGTGTTCTCGGCGCTGTGGTTCTTCATCTTTGCGCTGCCCGTGCTGTTCGCCGTCCCCGAACTGCCCGCCCGGCCTGCCCAGGCGCGGCTCGGATTCCTGGCGTCCTACCGGCTGCTGTTCCGCAGGATCGGGGCCATCTACAAGACCAGCCCGCACACCATCTACTTCCTCCTCGCCAGCGCCATCTTCCGCGACGGCCTGGCCGCCGTCTTCACCTTCGGCGGGGTTATCGCCGCGGGCACCTTCGGCTTCGAACTCAAGGACGTCATCTTCTTCGCCATCTTCGGCAACATCGTGGCGGCCGTGGGCGCGATCATCGGCGGGCTCCTGGACGACCGGATCGGGCCCAAGGCCGTCATCATCATTTCGCTGATCGGGCTGCTGCTTGCCGGCACCGTGATCCTGGTCCTCGGCAATGGCAGGTACACCTTCTTTGGCGCTGCATGGAGCGGGGGCAGCACCTTCTGGACGTTCGGCCTCTTGCTGTGCCTGTTCGTGGGCCCGGCCCAGGCGTCATCCCGCGCCTATCTTGCCCGGCTGGCACCCGACGGGGAATCCGGCGAACTCTTCGGCCTGTACGCCACCACGGGGCGCGCGGTCAGCTTCCTTGCGCCCGCCCTGTTCACGCTCTGCATTACCGTCGCCACCCCGCTCGTGGCGGCCGGCGAAGCGCAGCGCTGGGGAATCCTCGGGATCATGGTGGTGCTGCTGGCGGGGCTCCTTGTGATCCTCCCGGTGAAGGCACCGGAGGACATGGCCATCGCCGTCGTACCTGAGCGGTGAGTGCCCGGACCGAGTGCCGGGTGCGCGAGTTCGTGCTGCAAAGCCAGGCGGCACCAGGCTGAAGGGTCGGAACCACGGGAGCGGCCGACGGCGGTTGCGCACCTCCGGCCGGGCAGCCTCCGCCGGTCCCGACGCTTCCGCCTCCGGAAACGTTGTTTGCCCGCTCAAATTTGAGCGGGCACTCCACATTTGAACGGGCGGAACCACGGGAGCGGCCGACGGCGGTTACGCACCTCCGCCGGGCAGCGTCGCCGAAGCAGCCCCGCGCCGCGCACCATGCCCCGGACCGCCGTCGCGCCCGCACCCCCGCCCACAACCGGCCCGGCACCCACGAACGACCCCGAACCACTCCCACACCTCTTGACCTTTGATTGTTAGTAGAGTTAACTAACTTCCATGCCAAGCGTACGAGACCGGGGTCACAGCAAACGGACCGGCGCCGCCACCCTCCCCTCGGACGGGCGCGCGAACAACCTCTCGCTCGTCCGCCGCACCCTCCACGCCGACGGCGCCATGAGCCGTGCCGAGCTCTCCCGCACCTTGGGACTGACCCGCGTGACCGTCTCGGATTTGGTCTCGGACCTCCTGGACCGCGGCCATGTAGTCGAGCTCGGCCAGTCCGGCGAGGTCCGCCCCGGCAAACCCGCCATCCTCGTGGACATCAACCGCCAGGGCCTGCAGGTCATCGGCGTGGACCTCTCCGGTGAAACCGCCCTCCGCGCCGCCGTCCTCGACCTGGACGGCAACATCCTCGAGAGGCTGGAACGGCCGGTCGGCAACGCCACCGGGCAAGCCGCCACCGGGCAGGCCGTCGTCGAACAGGTCCTGGAACTCGTCGCCGAAACCGCGGCCCGCGCCACCGCGCCGCTCCTGGGCATCGGCGTCGGGACCCCCGGCATCGTCAGCGGCGACGGCGTCGTCCTCACCGCCCCCAACCTCGGCTGGAGCGAGGTGCCTGTGCGGGAGCTGCTGGAGCAGCACACCGGCCTGCCCACCCTGGTTTCCAACGACGCCGACGCCGCGGTCCACGCGGACCACACCTTCGGCGGCGGCTGCGACGACGAAATCCTCATCAAGATCGGCCGCGGTGTAGGCTCCGGCGTCATTGTCGGGGGACGGCGTGCCCGCGGCGCCCATTCGGCGGCCGGCGAAATCGGCCACGTGACGGTCGGAACGGACCCCGGAACGCTCTGCGTCTGCGGCCGCACCGGCTGCCTCGAAACCTGGATGTCGGTCCCCAGCCTGGAACGCGCCCTGGCCGTAGCAGCGGCGGGCGACGATCCGAAGGCCGCCACCGCCGTCGTTTACCAGGAAGCGGGCGAACGGCTCGCCATCGCCCTCGCCCCCGTGGTGGGCGTCCTCGATCTGGCGGAAGTGGTCCTCAGCGGACCCCGCCACCTGCTGGGAGGTCCGCTGCTCGATGCCGTGCAGCGGACCCTGCTTGCCCGGCTGCTGCACCAGGACCCCCAGCCGGTCACCGTCCGGCTGGCCGAGGACCCACAGGACATCGTCCTGCGCGGCGCCGCGGTGATGGTCCTGTGGAACCAATTGGGAGTGGCGTGAACCCCGCCCCCGTACCCACCGGGCCCCGGCCCGGCACCCACCAAACTGCCCCGCACAATGCCGTCAGGAGCCACGCCATGGGCACTTCGAAGTCAGCCATCCTCGCCGCACCCGAACAAAGCACCGGGGCCGAACAGATCCGCCGCCTCGCCGCCGGCACCCTCATGCCCGGGTTCTCCGGGATCGCCGTGCCCGTCTGGATCCTGGACGCGTACGACGCCGGGCTGGCGGCCGTGTGCCTGTACGGCACCAATGTCGCGTCCCCCGTGCAGCTGCGCGACCTGTGCGCCGGCCTGCGGGCCCACTCCCCCAACACGCTGATCGCCGTCGACGAGGAAGGCGGGGATGTCACCCGGCTGCACTACCTCACCGGCTCCCCGCAGCCCGGAAACGCCGTGCTCGGGCGCCTGGACGACGTCACGCTGACCGCCACGAGCGCCGCGACCATCGGCCAGGAACTCGCCAGCCTGGGCATCAACCTGAACCTGGCACCGGACGCGGATGTGAACTCGGAGGCGGACAACCCTGTGATCGGCGTCCGCAGCTTCGGCGCCGAACCGGACCTGGTCGCACGGCACACGGCGGCCTGGATCCGCGGCCTCGAGGATTCCGGCGTGGCCTCCTGCGCCAAGCATTTCCCCGGCCACGGGAGCACCACGAGCGACTCCCACCTCGAACTTCCCCGGGTCTTGGCCGATGCCGCCACCTTGGAAGCCCGCGAGCTCGTGCCGTTCCGTGCGCTGGTCGAGGCCCGCGGCGCCACGGTGATGACGAGCCACATCCTGGTCGAGGCCTTGGACCCCGAGAACCCCGCCACTTTCTCTCCCCGGATCCTGCAGGGGCTGCTGCGCGAAGAACTCGGCTTCGAAGGCGTCATCCTTACCGACGCGCTCGACATGGCCGGCGCCTCCGCGGAGACCGGCGTGCCTGAAGCGGCCGTGCGGGCCCTGTTGGCCGGCGCCGACCTGCTTTGCCTCGGCTCGGACACGGGCCCGGACCTCTACGAACAGACGCTCGCCGCCATCACCGCCGCCGTGGCCGAAGGCCGCCTGGACCCTGCCCGCCTGGCCGACGCCGCAGCCCGCGTCGCCGGACTGTCGGCACGCTTCCCCGCCGCGGGCGCCGCCGAAATCCACCAGGCCACGCCCCGCGGGGTCTCCAGTAAGCCCGGCCGGCCTGCCTTGGATTCCACGGAGGGCGAAGGAACGCTCGACGCCGCGCGCATCCGCGAGGCCTTCGAAGTCTCCGCCGCCGCCGAGAACTGGCTGGCCCGCGAGGAACCCGTGGCGATCGTGCAGGTGGACACCGGCGCGAACTTCGCCGTCGGGCAGGTGCCGTGGGGACCCGCCGCGGCGACGGACGCCGTCGTGGGCGAAGGCGAGGTTCCGGACGGCGCGAAGGTCGCCGTCGTCGGACGCGGTCTCGACGGCGACCACCCGCTCTGGACCGTTTTCTCCCGCTTGCGCGCGGAAGGCCACGCCGTGATCGCCGTCGAGTGCGGCTGGCCGCGCGGCGGCGCGGACATCGTCACGTACGGCGCATCCCTCGGGGTGTCCCAGGCGCTCTGCGGCCTGCTGCTGGGCAGCAACTAGCCCTCCCTGGACCATCGATCTCAGAGACCGAAACAAGGAACCATTAATGGAAATCATCGTTGCCCCCACCCCCGAATCCGCGGCGTCCGCTGCTGCGCAGGCCGTCCTGGCCGGACTGCCTGCCGGCAAGGCCCCCGTGCTGGGCCTTGCCACGGGTTCTTCCCCGCTTGGACTGTACGCCGAGCTCGCGGCCGCGGTGGCCGACGGCCGGGCGGACTTCTCGGCGGCCAAGGGCTTCGCGCTGGACGAGTATGTCGGCCTGCCCGCCACCCACCCCGAGTCCTACCGCCAAGTGCTGGTCCGCGAGGTCTGCGAGGTGATCGGCTTGCCCGTTGACGGGCTCAACGTGCCGGACGGCACCGGGGCCACCCTGGCCGAACTCGAAGCGGGGGCCGCCGCGTACGACGCCGCAATCGCCGCCGCAGGGGGCATCGACGTGCAGATCCTGGGCATCGGCGCCAACGGCCACGTGGGCTTCAACGAACCGGCGTCCTCGCTGTCTTCCCGCACCCGGGTGAAGCGCCTGGCCGCCCGTACCCGCCGCGACAACGCCCGCTTCTTCGCCTCCGAGGCCGAGGTCCCCACGCACTGCATCACCCAGGGCCTGGGCACCGTGATGGACGCCCGCCGCCTGGTGCTGATCGCCACCGGTGAGGCGAAGGCCAATGCGGTGGCGGCCGCCGTCGAGGGTCCGCTCTCGGCGTCCTGCCCGGCGTCGATCCTGCAATGGCATCCGAACGCGATTGTCGTGCTGGACGAGGCGGCGGCCGCGGCGTTGCAGAACCGTGAATACTACGACGACGCCGCCCGCGGCCTGCCGCTGAACGCCGTGTAGCGTTGCAGCTCCCTCCCTTCGGGGAGCCCGGGCGGGTGCCGTGCGGTGCCGTTCCGCAGCCCTCGCAAGAGGACTAGGGTGGATCCATGAACGTGGATGAGACTGAACTCCCCGGCCTGGGTGTCCGCAAGGACTTCATCACGGCTTCCGGACGCCGGATCGGCGTCGTGGAGTTGCGTGAAGGCGAAACCGAGCTGTTTGTTTCGACCTGGGACGACCCTGACACCTGCCAGGCCTCCATCCCACTGACCGCCGATGAAGCGGCCGCCCTGGGCAATCTCCTGGGCGGCCAGCACATTGCCATGCGCCTCGCCGAAGCCCACAAGGAAATTCCCGGCATCGTCACGCGCCAGTTCTCCATTACTGCCGACTCCCCTTTCCAGAACCAGCCCATGGGCAAGGCCCAGATCCGCACCCGCAGTGGTGTGTCGATCGTGGCGATCATGCGCGAAGGCGAGGTCGTTCCCTCGCCCGCACCCGACGTCGTACTTCACACGGGTGATCTTCTGGTAGCTGTCGGTACGCAGGAAGGCCTGGACTCCGCGGCTGCCATCTTGCGCAACGGCTGACGGCCATGGACCCGTTGGCCCTGACCCTGATCGAACTTGGTGCTGTAGTCTTCTGCCTCGGTCTCCTCGCGCGGCTCGCAGGCCGCATCGGAATGTCCCCCATTCCCCTGTACCTCATCGGCGGCCTCGGCTTCGGAGCCGGCGGGATCGTCAAGCTGGACGGTATGCACGAATTCGCGCATCTTTCCGGCGAGATCGGCGTGATCCTGCTGCTCCTCATGCTCGGCCTGGAATACACGGCTTCCGAACTGGTGACCGGGCTTCGGCGGTCCTGGCAGGCCGGCGTCGTGGACCTTGTGCTGAACTTCGTGCCAGGCGCCGCGGTGGCGCTGTTGCTGGGCTGGGGCATGGTGGGCGCGATCGTGATGGGCGGCGTCACCTACATTTCCTCCTCCGGCATCGCGGCGAAGGTCATCACCGACCTTGGCAGGATCGGTAACCGCGAAACGCCCGTGGTGCTGGCCATCCTGGTGTTCGAAGACCTCACCATGGCCATCTACTTGCCGATCCTCACCGCCATCCTGGCCGGCGTCGGCTTCCTTGGGGGCCTCCAGACCGTGGGCATCGCCCTGGCCGTGGTGACCGTGGTGCTGCTCGTGGCGCTCAAGCACGGGCACCGGGTGTCCCAGGCCGTGCACAGCGAGAACTCCGAGGTCTTCCTGCTCAACGTCCTGGGCCTTGCCCTGCTGGTGGCCGGCCTGGCTTCCGCATTGCAGGTGTCCGCGGCCGTGGGCGCGTTCATGCTGGGCATCGCGATTTCCGGGGCCACCGCGCATAACGCCACCCGGATCCTGGAACCGCTGCGGGACCTGTTCGCCGCGATCTTCTTCGTGGCGTTCGGCCTCAACACGGACCCCAGCACCATTCCGCCGGTGCTGCTCTTCGCCCTGCTGCTGGCACTGTTGACGGCCGGCACCAAGATGCTCACCGGCATCTGGGCGGCGAAACGGGCCGGGATCGCAATGCCCGGCCGTTTCCGTGCCGGGGCTGCATTGATTGCCCGCGGCGAGTTCTCGATCGTCATCGCGGGCCTGGCGGTGACCTCGGGCGCGGTGCCGCGTGAACTGGCTGCCTTGGCCACGGCCTACGTGCTGCTGATGGCGGTCATCGGCCCGCTGGCGGCCCGCTTCGTGGAGCCCGTGGTGAAGGCGGTTCGGAAGCCCAGGCGGCCGGCGCTGGCGGAAGCACGCTGAGCCTAGGCCCGGCAGGCCACTCGGGCGGCCTGGCCACTCGGGGGGCCGGGCGTCGAAATCGCGGGAATGGTGCCAGCTCGCTGGAACGAACCAGCGATTTCGCAGCGTTCCCGCGAGCTGGGCGGGAAGGGAGGCGGCAGGCGGGAAGGCAGCTACGGGGACCCGCCGAAAGGCTCAGCTCAGACGGCTGATGGCCGCGATGTGCTCCGGGCCGATGCCGCAGCAGCCGCCGATGATGCCCGCGCCCTGCTCCCGCCAGGCCGCGGCCCACTCGAGGTAGCCGGCCGGGTCCAGGTCTTCGCGCAGTTCGTCGAGCCCGTCGTTGGCGGTGGCGTCCTCCGGCTGCGGCGGGAAGGCGTTCGCGTAGACGCCCAGCTCCAGCTCTGCGCCCAGGCGCTCGACGGCGGTCTGCGCGGCGGCGAGGGCAGCCCCCATCACCTCGGGGCGGCTGCAGTTGAACAGCAGCGCTTCCGCACCCAGCCCGACGGCGGCCTCCGCGGCGTCCCCGACCGTCTCGCCGGAGCGCAGCACGGCGGGGCCGTCCACATGTTCGTCCCGAAGGGTGAGGGAGAGCCAGAAGGGCTTGCCGTCGTCGGGCAGGCCCGCGCGGATGGCCCGCGCTTCGGCGATGGAACTCTGGGTCTCGGCCAGCCACAGGTCCACATGCGGAGCCAGTCCGTCCACCAGGGGTGCCAGCACCGACGGTGCGCGGCCGGCGTCGAACAGGTCGGGGCGGTAGGAGCCGAACAGCGGCGGCAACGAACCTGCCACGCGGACGCTGTGCCCGGAAGAGTCCGCGGCCGCCCGGGCGAGGCGGCCGGCACGTGAGGCCAGGGCGCGGGCGTCCGCGGCGAAGCGCTCCTCGCCGATGTGGAAAGGCACCAGGGCGTAGCTGTTGCTGGTGATGATGCGTGCGCCGCCGGCAATGAAGTCTTCGTGGACGGCTTGGACGTGCTCCGGCGCTTCCATGAGCGCAAGCGCGGACCATTCAGGCTGCCGGAAGGGTGCGCCGCGGCGTGCGAGTTCGCGGCCCATGCCGCCGTCGAGGATGGTCAAGGAACGCAAACTCAGATGTCCGTCCGGTGGAAGTTCAGGAAGCTGCGGCTGGCGGTCGGTCCGCGCTGGCCCTGGTAGCGGTTGCCGTATTCGCCCGAACCATAGGGGTGTTCGGCTGCGGAGCTGAGGCGGAAGAAGCAGAGCTGGCCGATCTTCATGCCGGGCCAGAGCTTGATGGGCAGGGTGGCGACATTGGACAGCTCAAGGGTGACGTGGCCTGAGAATCCGGGGTCGATGAAACCCGCGGTGGAGTGGGTCAGCAGGCCGAGGCGGCCCAGGGAGGACTTGCCTTCGAGGCGGGCGGCGATGTCATCGGGCAGGCTCACGGTCTCGAAGGTGGAGCCGAGCACGAATTCGCCGGGGTGCAGGATGAACGGTTCGTCGCCCTCCACCTCCACCAGGCGGGTCAGCTCCGGCTGCTCTTCGGCGGGGTCGATGTGGGCGTATTTGTGGTTGTCGAACAGCCGGAAGAAGCGGTCGATCCGCACGTCCACGGATGACGGTTGGACCATGGCCGGGTCGTACGGCTCCAGGACGATGCGTCGGGAATCGATTTCGGCACGAATGTCACGGTCAGAGATCAGCACAGCATCAAAAATACAGTAGGTTCCGGGCAGGCATGGCGTCCGCGGAAGTCTGCGACTATAGTCCGAGGACCATATTCCGCCGCTGCCTGCTGGGTGGCACGACGCGAGCTGGTGAATAGTGAATCGAATTGCGGCAGCTGGGGCCGCCCTTCTGGCATGCCTGATCGCCACCACCGTCCTGGCCGGCTCGTCTCCGGCCGGGTTCCTGCAGGGCCCGACGACGGCGGCAACCGCGACGTCCTCGCCCTCGCCATCCGAGGGTGCAGACTCCGCCGCGCCCCTGGATCCTGCCGCACCTTCAGGCTCGGCGGCGACTGCCGAACCGTCCGCTACCTCCGCGGCGACGCCCTCGGCCACCCCGGCTCCCGGGGCGTCATCGAGCCCGTCGCCAACACCCACGTCACCCGCGGCTCCCCCGGTTCCGGGCCAGCCGGCACCCACCTCCCCGGCAGGCACACCGCCGGAAGTTCCCAGCATCCCGCCCCTGTGGGGACCGGACCCCCTCCCCGCCGCGAAGACCACCGCCCCCAAGGCGGCGGCACCCAGGGACTCCGCGGCCAAGACCGCGTCCGAGGCGGGCCCCACGGAAGCCTTCACCGCCGTCCGCGCCTCGGAGGTGACCCGGCTCGCCCCGCAGGCCCTGGTGAAGGACGACAACTCCGCCGCCGTGCTTGCGGTCTTCAACGCCATCAACAGCTATCGGGCATCCCTGAAACTGAACCCGGTGAAGTACCACCCCACCGTGGCCTCGTTGTCCCAGGACTGGTCGGACAACATCGCCACGCGCGAGGTAATCGAGCACCGTGCGAACTTCTGGTTGGACCCCCGTGCCCTTAATCCGGACCGCGGCGCCGGCGAGGTGATCGCGGTGCGCTGGGACCGCGACGCCGCGAAACTGGTCGACTGGTGGAAGAGCTCCCCCGCCCACGATGCCATGCTGCGGGACCCGCGTTTCAATGTGATCGGCGTCGGGATCACCTTCACGGACGGAAACTGGCAGACCACCCCGAACCGCTACACCATGTGGGGCGTGGTGAACCTCTTCGGCTACAGCACCCTCCCGGCCGGAACGGTGAACAGCCCCGGCGCCGCCGTCACGCCGCCCACACCGCCGGCGACAGATGTGTGCACGCCCCTTGTGAAGCAGCAGCCGCCCACCTGGGACCTCACGAACGCGGCGATCCGCGGACCGGGCGACCTGGTATCGGTGGATCCCTACGGCAACCTGCGGGACTACCCGGCGCTCGGCAACGGATCCTTCGGCCCCGTGCGCGCCGTGGGCAAGGGCTTCACCGGCGCCAAGGAACTCTTCGTGACGGACTGGGACCGGGACGGCGTGTTCGACGTGCTCGCCCAGCAGCTCGACGGCCGGCTCCTGCTCTACCCCGGGCTGCTTGACGGCGGCTTCGCGGCCCCCGTGCAGCTGGGCGGCAGCGGCTGGCAGACCATGACCGTGGCAGTGGGCACCTGGTGCGGCAACAACCGGATGCCGCAGATCCTGGCCACGAATTCGAAAGGCCAGCTCTACCTCTACCAGAACCGCGGGCTCGCAGCCGTGGGCATCGCGAGCAGCCTGGGCGTGACCGTTCCGGGGCTGCGGCTGGCCATGGTCGACTACGATGCCGACGGCCTGCAGGACCTGCTCGCGGTGGAAAGCACCGGCAACCTGCGCCTCTACCGCGGCAGCGGCGCCCCGGCCCCGAAGACCGAGACCCGGCCCGTGGTCGGCACCGGCTGGACGGACTACAGCGGGCTGCGTTCCCTGCGGAATGTCACCGGCCTGAACACCACCGGCATCGCAGGGCTGACCGCAGACGGGAAAATCGAGTACTGGGACCTCAGCAGCGGAAAGTTCGCCGGGGTCACCACGGTCGCCAGCGGCTGGGGCGGCGTCAAACTGGCACAGTAGCCCACGCCGGCGTCAAACCGGCACAGTAGCCCACGCCGGCGTCAAGCCGGCGTCAAGCCGGCGCAGCAGCGGCGGAGAACCGTCCTACGCCGCGTTCTCCTCCTCGAGCACCAGCTTCAGCTTGTCCAGTTGGAGCACCTCGGCCTCCATGGTCTTCTGGATCATCCCGCCCATCAGCTTCTGCATGCCCTTCGGGTGGAACTCCAGTGCGAAGCGCAGCCGCGTATTGGGCCCCTCAGTGCTCAGGTAGTAGCCGCCGAGGGGCCGGGCGGGGCCGGCAATGACTTCAAAGCGCACCTCTGCACCAGGCCTGGCTTCGACGATCTGGAAGTCGGCGGCAAGGGGCCGCCCTCCGGGGCCGAGCAGGGTCTGCTGGTACACGGCGCCCTTCGAACCGGCCTTTCCGGAGCGAAGGGAAATGCTGCGGATGCCGTCGCGCCACAGCGGGTTGTTCAGCCCGTCCACGAGGAAAAGGTACACACTCATGGCGTCACGGCCGATCAGTACTTCGTGCTCTGCGAATGCCATGGGATCCCCTTTCAACGTGCGACAAAACGATGTAGCCCGGTTCCCCATGACGCATAGCTAACCGTTTCAGGATATGCAGGGGCCGCTGTGCCGGGACACCGTTGCAGCGAGCCTTAACCGAATCTTTATTCCGCTCGCGCCAAGATTGCGGTACAGTTCCTGCGCCGCAAAACAGAAGGGGACTGTTCGTGCCTGCCTTGAATGACTCCCACCCATTCCGGGCCCGACGACGCCGGGCCCGGGTCCGCTTGCCGCTTGCCTTTTCGCTGTGCGCGGCGCTGTTGCTGGGCACCCCGGCGCTGGCGCCCGCGGCCCCGGTTCACACCGTCGTCGGGCCCGCCGCCCTGGCAGCGGGCCCGGTACCTGCAACCGTCAATCCGCTGCCGAGCCTGGCGCCGGTGTTCGCCGCCGGCAGCACCGCGGTCCTGGTCAACAAATCCCACCCCCTCAACCCGCTGCGCTACGCTCCCAGCGACCTTGTCAACGTCAGGGGCAGCGGCTACTACCTGCGCGCGGAGGCGGCAGGGGCCCTCAATTCGCTCTTCAACGCCGCATCCAGCGCCGGGCAGGGGCTGACCGTGGTGAGCGGCTACCGCTCCTACGACACCCAGGCCGCCCTGTACGACTACTACGTCCGGACGTACGGGCAGGCCTACGCGGACACCATCTCGGCCAAACCCGGATACAGCGAACACCAGACCGGCTTGGCTGTGGACATCGGCAACGCGGGCGGCTCCTGCGGCCTGTCGACCTGTTTCGGCGACACCCCGGCCGGGCGCTGGGTGGCGGCAAACGCGTACCGCTACGGCTTCATCGTGCGCTACCCCAACGGTTATTCGAGCACGACGGGCTACAGCTACGAACCCTGGCACCTGCGCTACATCGGGCCCACGATCGCCGCGGATATGCGCGCCCGCAGCTTCCCCACCCTCGAGCACTACTTCGCCGGCAACCCGGCATCCGGGGCCAGCATCAAGAGCGGCTCGGACCTCCTGGCCGTGGACTCCGCCGGGCACCTGCTGCTCTACACGGCACCGCAGTCCGGGAGCTACCGTTACCGGACGACTATCGGCGGCGGCTGGTCGAACCTCAAGCAGGGCTTCGTGGTGGACTGGAATGCGGACGGCGTGTACGACATCCTCGCGCAATGGAAGAACGGCGTGCTCGCGTTGTACCGCGGGCGGGCCGGCGGCGGCTTCGACGGTTTGCGGAGCGTGGGCTGGGGCTGGGCGGACATGACCATCACCGTGGGCAAGCTGTCGCGGAGCGCGATGTACCCGGGTGTGCTCGGCTACCGGCCCGACGGCGTGCTGCGCTACTACGCCAACAGCACCGGCGGCGCGCTTGGCGGCTTTGTGTCGATGGGCCCGGGGTGGGCCGGCCGCGGCATCACCCTGGCCGACTGGAACAACGACGGCAACAACGATGTGCTCGCCCAGCTGCCCGGCGGTGCCCTGCTGTATTACAGGGGAAACGGCGCCGGCGGCATCGCCTACCCCTCAACGATCGGCGGCGGCTGGCAGGTAATGACCTCGGTGGCGCCCGCCTACGGCTACGCGGGGCTGGGGACGCGCGGCCTCCTCGCCCGCAGAACGGACGGCACGCTCAATTACTACGGCTTCCGCAGCGGCAGTTGGATTCCGCCGAGGCCCGCCGGGAGCGGCTGGGGCCCGATGAAGCTCTTCAGATAAGCCCGGATTCCCGCCGCGGGTGGGGCTCCGTTTCGGGCACCGTTTCGGGCCTGCGGCGGGTCTGTCCGGGAACGCCTGTGATCTGCGCTAAGCTGGGATCTGCTCCGGCTGAGTCGTCGACAAAGTGCCGGGCAATGCGGGCGTAGCTCAATGGTAGAGCGCTAGCTTCCCAAGCTTGATACGCGGGTTCGATTCCCGTCGCCCGCTCCATTTCACACAGGAACACCCCGGCCCATCGGACCGGGGTGTTCTTCGTTTCCGGGGTGTTCCTCGTTTCCAGGCGGCTGCGGCCCGAACGCTCCCGCCCGCTTGCTTCCCGGAAGCCGGGCGTGTCACGACAGACACGCCGGTTTTCGGGCCAAGAACGGGGTGCGGGAACAAGGAACCGGGAAGGAGCGTCGCGGGGGCGCAAGACCGGGCTGGCAGCTACGCCGCCCGGGGCACGATCCGCACGATGCTGCGCCGGTTCTTCAGGTCCACCTTGAGCTGCAGCGCCGACTTCCGGGCGAGCACGACGGCGACCGTCGCCGCCGCGAGAGCTGGCACCCCGCCTGCCACCAGGATGGCCAGGTGCGGGTTGAAGTGTTCGGCCAACCAGCCCATCATGGGCCCGCCGATCGCCTGGCCACCGATCAGCACCACGAGGTACAGACTCATGACCCGGCCGCGGATGGCCATGTTGGCGCTGGTCTGCACCAGCTGGTTTGCTGCGGTGAGGAACATCAGGCACCAGAATCCCGAGAGGACCATGGCCGCTCCGAACAAGGCCATCGACGGCGCCAGCGCACCCAGGCACAGCATGAGCCCGTACATTCCCGCGCACAGCACCACCGAGCGCAGGCGCAACCGCCGGCGTCGGGCTGAAGCGATCGCGCCGGCCAATGCACCGAGCGCCACTAAGGCGTTGAGCAGGCCGTAGCCGCCGGCACCGGCGTCGTACACGTGATCCGCGAAGGCGGCCAGCAGCACGGGCAGGCTCATTCCGAACACGGCCACGAAGCCGGCCATGAGCCACGGCCAGTAGATGGTGGGCTTGCGCAGCGCGTACCGGAGACCCTCGGCGAGCATGCCCTTGCGCCGGGGCGCCGGCGTGCTGACGTGGAGCTCGCTCTTGCGCAGGAGCAGCAGGGTGGTGATGGTGGAGCAGCAGGCCAGGGCGTTGCCGGCGAAGGCCCAGCCGGGCCCGACGGCGTTCAGCAGCACGCCGGCCAGGGCCGGGCCGATCAGCCCGCCCAACTGGAAGGTGGTGGAGTTGACGCTGATCGCATTGCGCAGGTAGGTGGGCCCGACGAGTTCATTGACGAAGACCTGGCGGGCGGGCTGGTCGAGCACGGTGACCAGGCCCAGGATGAACGCGATGACATAGACGTGCCACACCTGGACCGCGCCGCTGAGCGAGAGGACCGCGAGGCTCGCGGCGAGGGCGGCGGCCACGCTTTGGCAGAGCATGAGGATGCGGCGTTTGGCGAAGCGGTCCGCGATCATGCCGCCCCACGGGCCGAGCACCAGGGAGGGCAAGAATTGCAGCGCCACGGTGATGCCGACGGCGGTCACCGAGCCGGAGAGCTGCAGCACCATCCAATCCTGGGCGATCCGCTGCATCCACAGTGCGATGACCGCCACGAAATGGCCGATCGCGAAGACCCTGAAGTTGTGGATCCGCAGGGAGATGAAGGTGTGGCGCCAGGGCAGGCGTTCGCTCACGACGGCGATCGGCTGGGTGACGGTGTCCGGGCTGCGGGCGGCGCTGCGGGCCGCGGAACTCGCGGATTCGATGGCGGAATGGCTGACGGTTGCTTCGGAGGGTGGAGGGGGTGCCAAGGGAGTGTCCTCATCAAACGTTTGGTTCAGGCAGGATTCGGTTCAGGTGGTTTCACTGGGATGCCTTTAACGCTAGGGTTGGCCCCGATAATCATGGAAGCGTATTGGCCTTATAACTCTCATTGCATTCCGCAATAGGGCGGGCCTGGCCCGTTGAGGAGTCCCTTGTCCGAGGCAATACTGTTCGATCCGGTGCAGTTGCGTTCTTTCCTTGCCGTGGCGGAGACCCTGAGCTTCACCAAGGCCGCCGAGCGCCTGGGCCTGGCCCAGCCCACCATCAGCCAGCACGTCCGGAAGCTGGAAGCCGCAGCCAAGCGTTCGCTCGTGGCGCGGGACACCCGGGATGTCCGGCTGACGGACAACGGGGACGCGATGGCTGGCTTCGCGCGCAGCATCCTGGCAGCCCATGACGACGCCGCGCGCTACTTTTCGGGATCGGCGATGCGCGGCCGGCTGCGCTTCGGCACGGCGGACGACCTCGCCATCACGGGCCTGCCGCGGATTCTCCGCGAGTTCCGGCAACTGTATCCGCAGGTGAACCTGGAGCTCACGGTCAGCCAGAGCGACCAGCTGTACCGGCGGCTCAACGCAGGCCAGCTGGACTTGGTGTTCGTGAAGTGGGTGGGCGAGGCCAAGGACGGCACGGTGGTCCGGAAGGACAGCTTCGACTGGGTGGGCCTGGAGCAAACGGTGCTCGATCCGGGAAGTCCGGTCCCGCTCATCTGCTACCCCGCGCCAAGCATCAGCCGGAAGCTCGCCATCGACGCCCTCGAGGCCCGGGGCCGCACCTGGCGGGTGACATGCTCCACCAAGCAGATCGCGGGAGTCCTCGCGGCGGTACGGGCTGGCATCGGCGTCGCCGTCATGCCGTCGTCGCTGGTTCCGGAGGACCTGAAGGTCATCACGAACCGCTTCGACCTCCCGCCGGTGGGCGACGTGGACTTCACCCTGATCCGCAATCCCCTGGCCAACGCCGAGGCGGTCGATGCGCTGACGCAGGCGATCATCGGCAGGACGCTGCGGAAGCAGGCGTAGGGGTTCGGGCGTCACGGGCCCGGCCGTCATGCCACGCAGGTCTTGCGCACACGCTTGGGCCGGCCGCCGCGGATTTCCAGGGCACGGATTTCCAGGGCACAGCGCCCGTGGTTGGCCTGAAAACGTGTGTGGCGTGACGTCGCCGGACAGCACCCACCCCCAGCGTGCTCCGCGTCATTGGCACCGGGAAGAAACTGCGGGCAGCGCGTGTTGATTTGCGTGTATTCCCTGCGTATATCTGCCCTTATGGAGTACCAATGAGCCCCTCCTCAGCCCAGCAAGCGGCAGCCCAGAACGGCCCGGCGGCTGCCCCGCCACCTTTGCCCTCCATCCACGTTCGTGCCTTCATCACCTGGCTGGCGATCTTCCCGCTGGTCAGCCTCGGAATGCTGACCATCGGCCCGTTGATGGAAAGCTGGCACCCCGTGCTCCGGGCGTTCATTCTGACGCTCCTGGTGGTTCCGGCCGCCGTGTACCTCGTGGTGCCCAGGCTGTTCGCCGCATACGGCGTGCTCGCGAAGCGCCGGGCGCAGCTCGCAGCCCGGAAACAGTCGTAGGGCCGGGCAGTGAGGCATCACCGTGCGCCGCATCACAGGCAGGCCTGGGAAGAAACTGCGGGGCGTTCCGGTTCCATTGGACAAGTCCCCGTCTATCTGGAGAGTTGATGAGCCTCACCCAAACCCGGCAAGCTCCCGTCCAGGGCGAGCTGCTCCGCGCCGAACTGCCGTCCGCCCCGCCCGCACCCTCAGTTCACACCCGGGCGCTTATTACCTGGCTGGCGATCTTCCCTTTGGTCAGTGCGGGAATGCTGGCCCTTGGCCCGTTGATGGAGAACTGGCATCCTGTGTTCCGCGCGCTCCTGCTGACCCTGCTTGTGGTTCCAGCCGCGGTGTACGTCGTCGTGCCGAAGCTCTTCGCCGCGTACGGCGCGCTTGCGAAGCGCCGGGCGGAGCACGCAGCCCGGAAGCAGGCGTAACCCATGTCACAGGCCACCCGGCAAAGCCCGCGCTAAACTTGAGCCGTTATGAACCGCACAATGTTTAAGTCCAAGATCCACCGCGCCACGGTCACCCATGCTGATCTGCACTACGTCGGTTCCGTCACCGTGGACCTCGATCTCCTGGACGCTGCGGACATCCTCCCCGGCGAGCTCGTGTCGATTGTCGATGTCACCAACGGCGCCCGTCTGGAGACCTACACCATCGCCGGCGAGCGCGGTTCGGGCGTCATCGGCATCAACGGTGCCGCCGCGCACCTGGTGCACGTGGGCGACACGGTCATCCTCATCACCTACGCGGAGATGACCACCGAAGAGGCCCTGGCCTACGAGCCCAAGGTGGTCCATGTGGACCGCAACAACAAGATCCTGCAGCTCGGCAGCGATCCCGCCGAGGGCCACACGCCAGGACTCCTGCGCCCGCCGCACGCCCTGAGCAACGTCCGCCAGCACTGATCGGCGCCACTACCGGCACGCTTCCAGGCGCCCTTCCCTCCAGCCCGTCCACATAACGGGAATCACGCCCGACGGCACCACCGGCGCGAATAAATCTGATTACGCTGGGGTGGTGACCCTCCCCGGCAACCCACCCAGCGCTCCCGGAACCGCGTTGTGATTGACGTACTTTCCGGCTTCTTCGTGGTGTGGGCGATCATCGGGGTGGGCTGGTTCGTCGGCAAGCGCGGGATCCTCGGCCCGAATGCCGGGCACACCCTCAGCCGCCTCGCGTTCTTTGTTGCCAGCCCTGCGCTGCTGTTCGAAACGCTGTCCAAAGCCAGGCTCGAGGATGTGCTTGGCCCGCAACTCGCGGTCGCCGCGATCGGCGGAACGACGGTGGGCATCAGCTATGTGCTGCTCAGTAAGTTCGTGCTCAAGCGGAAGATGCCCGAGGCGATCATCGGCGCCATGAGCGCCAGCCAGGCCAACAGCGCCAACCTCGGAATCCCGATCGCCGTCTATGTGCTGGGCGACGCGAGCTACGTGGCGCCGCTGCTGATCTTCCAGCTGGCCTTCTACAACCCGGTCAACCTGATGATCCTGGACGCCACCCACGGCAGCCGCAGTGCCAAGCAGAACCCGCTGCTGAAGTTCCTGCTGATCATCCTGAAGAACCCGGTGATCGTGGCCTCCGGCCTGGCCTTGCTGTTCTCCGCCCTCCATCTGCAGCTGCCGGACCCTGTCCTGCAGCCGATCCACTTCATCGGCGGCGCGGCGGTCCCGGCCATGCTCATGTCCTTCGGCATGTCGCTGAACGGCAACCGGCCCTTCTCGGCGGCCAGCGGACGCCGCACGGACATCGTCCTTGCGTCCTCGTTCAAGCTCGTCCTGCACCCGGTGCTGGCTTTCCTCGCCGCACACTTCATCCTCGGACTTAGCGGCCACGCGCTGTTCGCAGCGACCATCGCTGGCGCCCTGCCCACCGCGCAGAACGTCTTCGTGGCCGCCAACCGCTACCAGCGGGGCATCACCATCGCGAAGGACACGGTGCTCATCACCACCATCGTCGCGATGCCTGCGATGATCGGCATCGCCGCGTTCCTGCACTAAGCCAAGTTCCTGCGCTGAGCCAGATTCCTGCCCTGAGCCAGCAGCGCCTACTCCTCCTCCACCGTTGCCAGGTAACGGTCCAGCAGCTGCGCGCAGCGGATGAAGCCCAGGTGCGAGTATGCCTGCGGATGGTTGCCCAAGTGGGTTTCCGTGCCCGGGTCGTACTCCTCGGGCAGCAGTCCGGTCGGACCGAACAGCGCGACGAGTTGGTTGAACAGCTCCAGCGCATCGTCCATCCGGCCCACGGCAAGGTACGCCTCGATCAGCCAAGTGGTGCAGATGTGGAACCCGCCCTCCAAACCCGGCAGGCCGTCGTCGTACCGGTACCGGAAGACGGTCGGCCCCACCCGCAGTTCGCGTTCGACGGCGGCGACGGTATCCAGGAAGCGCTGGTCGCGGACATCCAACAGGCCGGACAGGCCGATGTGCAGCACCGCGGCGTCCAGGTCCGGGCTGTCGTACGCCACGGTGTAGGAGCGTGCCGCATCGTCCCAGCCTTCGCGGAGCACTTCCTCCCGGATGGTGTTGGCCGCCTCTTCCCACCCGGCGCCGACTGGCCTGCGGAAACGGACGGCGGTATGCATCGCCCGGTCCAGCGTCACCCAGCACATCACCTTGGTGTAGGTGTGGTGGCGCGGGGCACGGCGGGCTTCCCAAATGCCATGGTCCGGCTCATGCCAGCGCGCCAGCACGGCCGACGCCATCTGCTCCATGAGCCGCCAATGCTCGTCCGGCAGGGTCCCCCGGCGTTTGCCGAGGCCGTGGATGAGCTCCGCGATCGGGCCGAACACGTCCAGCTGCACTTGGTGGTCCGCCGCGTTCCCGATCCGCACGGGCCGCGAACCCGCGTACCCGGGCAAGGTCTCGATGATGGCCTCGGTGGACAGCGGTGCTCCGGTCACGGAGTACAGGGGGTGCAGCCATTCGGGCCCTGGCGCGTTCTCCAGGATGCGGCCCAGCCAGCGCAGGAAACCGTCGGCCTCCGCCGTGGAACCGAGGTCCACCAAGGCGTTCACCGTCATGGATCCGTCCCTCAGCCAGCAATAGCGGTAGTCCCAGTTGCGGGTTCCGCCGATTCCTTCCGGCAGGGAGGTGGTGGGGGCGGCGAGTACCGCCCCGGTGGGCTCGTGCACCAGGGATTTCAGCACCAGCGCGGAGCGCCGCACCAGCGAGGGTTTCATGCCGGGCAGCTCCAGTTCGCGGACCCACTGCCGGGATTCCTGCGCGACGGCGGCCCGCCGCCCGGGCTCTCCGGCGGGGTCCGCCGTCGTCGGCTCTGTGTCCCCGCACCTCAGGTTCAGGACGACGGGACCGTAGGCGAGGCTGACCTCGGCGGTGGCGGTGGCGTGCCTGCCGTCGCTGGTGACGGTGAAGGCGACGCCGGGCGCGACGAGGACGATGGGGTCTGAGGTTCCCACGACGTGCAGCTCATCGCCGCGGACCTCCATGCTGAAGGGGGCGTTCGCGTAGTCCGGGCGCGGCGCGAACACAATGCGGGCGCTGCCTGTCCCGGTCAGCACCCGGACGAGGCTGGTGATGCCCTCGGGCGCGGGTTCGAGGTAGTCCGTGACCATGACGTCGGCCCAGCGGGTCTCCACGATCATGGTGTTGTCCACATAGCGCTGCCCCAGCGCCTGGGCGGCCTTGACCGGTTCTACGCTGAAGTGACCGGCGGGATCGCCGCCCAGGATGTGCGCGAACAAGGAGCCGGAATCGGGAAGGGGGTGGCTCATCCAGCAGATCTTGCCTTCAGGAGTGAGCAGGGCCGTCGAGGCCCCGTTGCCGATCATCGAATGCCGTTCCAGGCCCACTGCGTCTTCGCCGAACAGCCAGGCGCGGCGCAGTTCGAACAGGATGGCCAGGACCTTCGCGAAAGATTCGGGGTCCGGCAGGCGGTGGGCTGCCGCAGTGTCGCCGGGTCCCACGCGCAGGCCGAGGTCCGGGCCGCGGAGCGTCGCCAGCGCAAGTTCGTCGCTGTCGGCGTCGCCGGCGAACAGTGCGGCACTGGCCCCGAGCTTTTGCCGCAGTTGTTCCAGGGCGGCGTCCTTGGAAGGCTCAACCACCGAAAGGTCCAGCACCGAGCCGTCCACGATGAAGTGCAGGCCCAGTTCCTGGGCGATCTCCCGGGCCCGCCGGGTCACCCTGGCCACCACGTCCGGGGTCGCCATGCGGGTACGGATCCCGACGGCGGCCGGCTTGCGTTCGATGCTGATGCCCTTCTCGAAGCCGAGGGATTCGTGGAGGGCCGTGGCGGTTTGCTGCAGGAGGTCTTCGGTGGCCATGGACACGCCGTAGGCGTACGCCATGTCGAATTCGACGCCGTGCGAGCCCACCAGGTGGACTTCCGCGGGGAGCCGGGAGACGGCGGCCAGGTCCCTCAGGGAGCGGCCGGATACGACGGCGGCGTGGGTGTTGGGCAGGGCGGCGAGCGCCCGGAGCGCGACGGCGGCGCTGCCCAGCGGAAGGGTTTCGGTGGAGACGCCCTCGGCCACGCACAGGGTCCCGCCGTAGTTGCAGGCCACGAGCAGTCCCGGCGTGCGGGCCAGGAGCCGCAGTTCGGCGAGCAGTTGCGGGGTGATGCCGTCGTCGGCCCCGCCAGACTGGACGAACGCCCGTAGCAGGCCCAGCGGGAGCGAGTTGGTCAGCAGTGCCGAATCGGCCACGGACTGGTTGAGCGGGGTGGGCATGGGCGGCATCCTTCCGGGTGGATCCGTCCAGTGTCCGCCCGCCCCGTTTCGCCTGCGTGGCCCCGGTGTTGCCGGGGCGTAACGGCTGCGGGGGCCGTGGCCGGGGATCCGGGAACGAACTGTTCCCGGACCACCGGCTGTTGACGCCTAGCGGTGTGCCCGGAACCGGGCGGTCAGGAAGATCGCGACGCCGGCAGCGCCGAGCACTCCAAGGGCCAGGCCCAGCGGGGCGAGGTTCGCCGGCGCGCTGGCTTCGGCGAGGTCACCTGCGGCGGCCGGCGTGCCCGTTGTGGCCGGGCTACCGGTGTCTGCCGCCTCGCCCGTCGGGGCCAGGTCGCCAACCTTGGCCTCGTCACCAGCCTTAACCGGAGCAGCGCCGGTGGCGGAGGCTCGCTGCACGCCGGCGGTGTTCGCGGCGGCCTGCGCGGTGGTTGCCGTTCCTGCAGGCTCCACGGTGGTGGCCGCAGCGGCAACTCCGGCAGGTTCCTGCGACGGTTCCGCGTCCGCAGGTTTCTGCGCCGACGTGGCGGAACCCGCTGGCTTCTGCGGCGGCACGGTATCAGTGGGCTTCCGCGGCGGGGCAGGCTTCTTCACCACGTCGCTGTCGATGCCGGTCACTGTCTGGCCGGCCTCGACGGTCACCGTGGCCGCGCTGGCGAGGGTCTTACCGCCGTACCAAGAGGTCATGCTGCCGTCGTCCGTGGACGCCCGGAATTCGACCGTGTAGGAACCGGCGGGCAGACCAAGGACCTCGTAACTGCCGTCCTCGGCCGGGAGGGCATCGCCCGCCTCGTTGCCGGCTTCGTTCAGGACCCTGACAGTCGTCCGGTCAGGAGGGAACGGGGACTTGACCTGCCCCGCAATCACGGCTTCCGGAACCGCCGTGAAATTGATCCCCGAGGTTGTCTGTCCTTCGGTCACGTTCAGGACAGTGGTGGTGCGGATGTCGCCGCCGTACCATTCATTGGCGTAGCCGCCGATCTCCCCGAAAAGCCGTACCTTCACCTGACCGGTGGGCAGACCGCTCACGGTGTAGCTGCCGTCCGGGTTAACCATGGTGTAGCCGAGGGGCGGGCCATATCGCGGGTGATTGGAAAGCGGATAGACCTGCACCATTAGGGGTGCTTCCCCGTCGTAGCCTGCCACGGTGCCGCTGAGGCTCGCCGCGGCTGGCAAAGTGAAGTCGATACCTGTGACTGCGGCACTGGCGGCGACCTCGATCGGGGTGGCCGTGGCCTGATCCGTGCCCCCGTACCAAACAGGATCGCTACCGATCGGGCTCGGGTGAATGGACACCTTGTAGAGCCCAGCGGCAAGGCTGGACACCGTATAGGTGCCGTCGGCTGCGGCGTTCGTTTCAGTTACCGGCATGCCGGACAGGTCTCTGACCTCCACCAAGGTTCCTTCGACTCCGCCGCCGCCGAGCCGGACCACGGTTCCGGAGATGCTGCCCGCACCGGGGTCGACGGTGATCGTGACATCCTCGCCGGTAATCGCGGCTCCCTCGGCCACCACAATGGCCGGTGCGGTCTCCGGGCTCAGGCTGTTGCCGTTCCACACCGATGCTGCGCTGCCCATGAAGTTAAGTTTGTAGGAACCCGGAGCGAGGTTTTCCAGGATGTACTGGCCGTCCGGGTCGGTCGCCGTCGCCGTAACGGGGAAGTCATAGGAACCGTCCAGGAAGGCAGACACCACTACCTGTTCCGGTTCCGCGCCGTCGGCGAAGCTCACCGAGCCGGCAATGGACCCCGCCAGCGCAAGGGTGGCATCCGCGCCCGTCACCGACTGGCCCTCGGCCAGTTCGATCCACGACGCGGTCTCTTCGGTGGACGCGCCGCCGTTCCACCCGACCGTGGTTGCCGGGTGGGCGAACACGATCTTGTACCGCCCCGGCCAAATTTCCGCGAAGGTGTAGGCGCCGGTGGCGTCGGGCGTGATTTCCGCATCCGGCATGGTGTAGCCCTCGGGCGTCTCCACCAGGAGCAGGACCACCGCCTGGGTGACGTCCGCCCCCGCGGGGACGGTCACGGTGCCGGAGATGCTGGCCGTGCCCGCGGCGTGGGCCGGCACAACGCCGGCGAAAACCATGCCGGTCAGCAGGGTCAATAAGAGAACAAGGCGCAGCCGCGCCTTGGAGATGGCGCGCGCCATGTAGCCCCCAATTATTCACGAAAAGATGCGAAGGATCGGCGCCGTAGCGCCGAGTGATGAGGAGAACTCTATGGCCCCGCGAAGCCTGTGCTCAAGCCGGGAGCTGTAAAGGTCCGCCGCACTCTTTCGGTACCCCGCGAACCCGCCGGCCGGGTCCTAAGCCCGCACCAGTCCCACGGCCTGCGCGGTGAGTTCCACGGAGCGCAGGCGACTCTCGGTGCCGGTGCTTTGGTGGGCCACGATGAGTTCGTCCGCGTCCGCGTGCTTGGCGAATTCGTCCAGGTAGTCGCGGACGATCTCCGGGGTTCCGACTGCCGAGTACTGCATCATCTGGGCCACGTGCTGGCCCTGGGCAGAGTCGAGGATGAGGTCGGCCTCATCGTCCGTGAAAGTGCGGCCGTTGCCGAAGAAAGTGGAGATGCGCGCCCGCTTCACGTCCAGGTGCAGCTGCTGCGCCTCGGCCACCGAATCCGCGGCCACCACGTTCACGCCGGCGATCACGTACGGATCCGCGAGCTGTTCCGAGGGCTTGAACTCGCGGCGGTAGAGCGCGACGGCGTCCTGCAGCGCTGCGGGCGCGAAGTGCGAGGCGAAGGCGTACGGGAGCCCCAGCTGGGCAGCCAGCCGCGCTCCGAAGAGCGAGGACCCGAGGATGTAGAGCGGCACGTTCGTGCCGTGTCCCGGCGTCGCCTCCACGCCCTGGATCCGGCTGGGCCCGCTCAAGTAGCCCTGCAGTTCCAGGACGTCCTGCGGGAAGGTGTCGGCCGCCGTCGGGTCCCTGCGCAGGGCGCGCATGGTGTTCTGGTCGCTGCCGGGCGCGCGGCCGAGGCCGAGGTCGATCCGGCCCGGGTGCAGGGTCTCGAGGGTGCCGAACTGTTCGGCGATGGTCAGCGGCGAGTGGTTGGGCAGCATGATGCCGCCGGCGCCCAGCCGGATGCTTTGCGTGTGCGCGGCGATGTGCGCGATCAGCACGCTCGTGGCCGAGGAAGCGATGGAGGCCATGTTGTGGTGTTCGGCGTACCAGATCCGGCGGTAGCCGAGCCGCTCGGCCAGCTGCGCCATGGCGACGCTGCCCGCGAAGCTCTCCGCCGCCGTCTGGCCTTTGCCGATGATTGCCAGGTCGAGGATGGAGAGGGGAACAGTCACGTCGGTGCCGGCCTTTCGGGATACGGTTCAGGCAGCCGCGTATCCGGCCGCATTTGGGACAACGACGGCGGGTGGCCGGGAAATTCCTCACAACAAGGGTGCGGCGGGTCACCTCTGTTGTTCCTGCCAGCCCGCAGGGGCTTGAACCGCTGTCCTCGGCGGCGCATCCTGAATCCGACGGAGGAGAGCACACATGGAACCTCACACCCACGATGAAGGAACTGCCGGCGTACTTGCGGCCCTTGCGTTCATTGACAATGTCGGCTTCCACGGCATCGCCACGAACCTGACAGGGCCGGCACCGAAGATCGACCGCAACTGGGCCGCGCTGATCAAGAATGCGCGCATCGCCGTCGCCGCCACAACGTGGCCGGATGGCCTCGATCCCCAAGTCCAGGCGTTCCTCGGGGCTTCCGCGAAGCTCGTCGCAGCGCTGGAGCTGCGGGACACCGAAGCCACGAAGGGCCCTGCGGGGGAGCTGCACATCAGCTACCACGCCCTCAGCGACGCCGGCTGGCAGCACCTTGCGGAGGCCGCCGGGCTCGCGGCGGAGGGGCACAAGGGGCACGAGGGGCACGAGGGGCACGGCCACGCACACGAGGAGCACGGCCACGCGCATCATCATCACTAAAGCGGTTCGTGGCCGGTGGAGCCTGCCGTCGGGAAATGCTTGCACTTGTCACCGGGCGGCGGCCGTCAATTCCGGGCTATCTTGACCCACGCACCGGCTTGGTAGCGCGGAAATCCACTGCTTTCGCCGGGTTCGCGGTTACGGCGCGGTTCCGGCCCCGGGTTTTTGCCTGATAGAGAGCAGCGTCGGCTGCTTCGATCATGTGGTCCAGGTCGGCGCCGGCGTCGGCGCTGGCGGCGACACCGTAACTCACGGTGGGGAAGGTGACACCGGGCGGCGCCGGGGCGGCTGCCAGGACGCGGCTGATTTCGGCCGCGATGATCTGACCGGTTTCCTGTTCCGCTCCCGAGAGCAGGATGATGAACTCCTCGCCGCCGTAGCGGCCGACGAGGTCGGTGGTGCGGACCGTGCTCATGCAGGCTGCGGAGAAGGCCTTGATCGCGGCGTCCCCTGCGGTGTGGCCGTGGGTGTCGTTGAGTTTCTTGAAGTGGTCGAGGTCGGCCATGATCAGCGTCGAGGTGGAGCCGCGGGTGTCCAGGCGGCGAACCTCGCGGGACCCAAGCTCCATGAAGGCCCTGCGGTTGAGCAGACCCGTCAGGCTGTCCCGGTTCGCCTGTTCGCTGAGCGCGTTGATGAGCTGTTCGTTGCTCAGTGCCGTCATGCTGTACGACACCGTCACCAAGAGCAGCATGGTGAGAACACTGGTCACCGAGGAGCTGAAGAAGGTGCGGAATTCCGGGCCGTCCGGTCCCTCCAGCAGGTAGACGACCCACCGGACCAGGAAGTACGCGGACAGGGTCCCGGCCCCCAGGGACAGGGAACGGTTGATCCAGGACCCGATGGGCTTGACCAGCCAAAGCTCCCGGGTCGCCAGGCCCATCCCGAGCGCCATCATCGCAAGGTACACCGCTCCGCCGGACCATTCGTTGGACGCAGGATTCTCCAGGACCGAGGCCACGGCCGTGAGCACGGGGGCGGCCAGGAGCTGCCACCGGCGGACGGGCAGGACACGCAGGGAACGCGAGCCAGCCCAGACACAGAACGCCCCCGCCACCACCAAGGCGTTGCCCAGCGGGTCGGCCCAGAGCTGTTGCGGGGTTCCGGTAAGAAGGAATGCCACGTTCCCGGTGAGCAGGCAGCCCAGGGAAATGCACCACCAGCCGCTGTACGCGGAGCGGGTCTGCCGGAAGGTGCTGAAAAACAGGAGGCACAACAACAGCGCCACCACGCTCAGCGCAAACTCCAGACTCAGCGTATCGAGCAGCATCCTTCACATCTCCCTCAGCCGTCACACCAGTTTAAGCCCGCCCCGGCCTAAGAGATGCATGCAGCCTCCCCGAGGCCGGTCCTTGGATCACGTTTGCTCCCCAACGGTCTCTCCTCAGCCGTCAATGGAGCTTGCGCCTGCCAGTGTGGCAGAGTCGGTTTCAACTGAAAATCCACATCTGCATTGGCAGGTCCAGCTGGGGGATCACATGCATTACATCGACGAGCGCCAGCACATTGACGAGCGCCGGCACGTCGGCGGCGAAATCGGCCCGCGGGCCAGCGGAGAACGTCGGAGGCGTGCCGCGTCTTTCCGTGACACTCCCCAAGAGGTCAAGGCCTTCACAGCGGCGGGTATCGCCGCGTGGGCGGCGCAGCTGGAGCCTCCTGCTCCGGAGGCTCCGCGGTCCAAATGGATGGCCAGGGTGGGCGGCATCGCCGCGATCGTGGCGCTGGTGCTGTACCTGACGTGGCGGATCGCGTTCACCATGCCGCCCGCGGGCATGGACCACGCCATCGCGTGGGTCCTGGTGTCCTTCGAAGCCCTCCCGCTGGCGGGCCTGGTCCTCAAATCCATCACCTTGTGGAACATCGACTGCCACGCACCCGATCCCGTGACCGAGCCCCCGCACGGGATGCGGGTCGCCGTGCTGATCCCCACTTACAACGAACCGGTGGAGGTCCTCGCCCCCACGGTCGCCGCGGCCTGCGCCCTGCAGCCAGCCCATGAAACCTGGGTGCTGGACGACGGAAACCGGCCCTGGGTCGCCGAGATGTGCGCCTCCCTCGGCGCCCGGGTGGTTACCCGGGCCAAGCATGACCACGCCAAGGCCGGGAACATGAACCACGCCCTGGACCTCATGGCCGCCGAGGAAGCCGCGGGCAAGGACGCGGTCGACATCATTGCCGTGCTCGACTGCGACCACGTGCCGCTGCCGACGTTCCTGACGTCCACCCTGGGCTGGTTCGCCGACGAAGAAATCGCCCTCATCCAAGGCCCGCAGGCGTTCTACAACTCCGGGGCCTTCGACGACGACGGCATCTCCGGGGAGCAGGGATTGTTCTTCAACGTCCTGATGCCCTCCCGCAACGTGCCCGGCGCGGGTCCGTTCTGGTGCGGGTCCACGTCGCTGCTCAGGGTCAAGGCCCTGCGCGAGGTGGGCGGAGTGGCAACGGAAACCATCACCGAGGACATGCACACCACCCTCAAGCTCATCCACAAGGGCTGGAAGACGGCGTACCACCACCAGACCCTGGCCGTGGGCCTGGCCCCGGCAACGGCAGACCAGTACCTCCTGCAGCGCCGCCGCTGGGGCATGGGCGCCATGCAGATCCTCACCCACGAACGCCTGTGGGCCGCCAAGGCCTGGATGACGTGGCGGAACTTCCATGAGTACCTCAACGGCACCCTGTGGTGGCTCGAAGGCATCGCTACCCTGGTGGCGTTCTTCATCCCGATGGCAGTCATGATCTCCGGTGCCCAGACCTCCACGGCCGGGCCGTTGGCGTTCACCCTGGCCTTTGCCGCAATGTTCTGGGTCCGTTTGTGGGGTGCCAAGAGGCTCATGCGCCACCAGATCCATTGGCCGACGGCGTTTGCCCTGCGAATCTTCCGGGTCCCGGTGGGCTTGGCGTGCTTCTGGTGGCTGGTGTCCCGCAAGAGCCTGGAGTTCGAGGTCACACCCAAGGGCGCCGCTGAACTGCGCCTGCGCGGCAGGGCTCCGCGGATCCTGATTGTGCTGATCATCATCGTGGGCGCAATCATCCTGTACGCCACCGCCGGTGTTCTCGGCTGGGTACCGTGGCGGACCAGTCCGGGCTCCACGGTCGCCGCCGGCGTCTGGCTGGTCCTGGCCGGGGTGGTCCTGGTCCTGGGAACCCTGCGGATCCGGGCCGCCGAATTCGCCACCTCGCGAAGGAGCGCCCACCGGGTCCGCATCGACGTCCCGGTCACTATCGCCGGGGTCCCCGGCCGGCTCCTCGACATCTCAATGGGCGGCGCCGCCGTCCAGGTCGAGGCCGACGCGCTCCCCGAGGCCGGGTCCGTCCCCCTGGCACTGCCAGGCGCCGACCCGGTCCCCCTGGACATCGTCAAGGTCTGGAAGAGTTCCAAGACCACGTACACAGCATCCCTGCGCGTCCATAACAAGGACTGGAACGCCTACCGCAGGCTCGCCCTCTGGCTGTTCCATACCCCCGACAACGTCCTGCCCGGATTCCCCGCTGGCGTCCCCGCCATCGCAACCCGGGAAAGGGGCTAAGTCCGGCGGGCCATACCCTGCGAAGAAGTACCCGGCGAAGAGCGTGTCAAAGCATTTTAGCGCGCAAGGATCCCCGATGGTCCGCCGCAACCCCGGCCAGCGCAGCGGCCAGCACGTGCTTCTTGCCGGGGCCAATCTCCACGCCCCAATCGCGGGCGATGGTGCCCACCGTCCAGGCGACCACTTCCGCCAGGGACAGCTCCCTGAGCAGCAGGGACATCGCCCGGTCCGCTTCGGCGTCGTACCCATCCTCGGGGAACCAATCCCCGCCCGACCCGAGTCCGGCGACATCGCTTTCAACGAAAGCGCGCCGGACGGCCTGCCGCAGCAGTTCGTGGTCCTCTTTCATGTGGTCCTCCGTTCGTCATTGATTCCCTGAAACACACACGAAGGCCCGGGGTCATGCCCCAGGCCTTCGTGCGAGCTGAGCTCCTACTTCATCTTGAAGTTTGCGTAGATGCTGGAGCCGTCGGCTGTCCTCATGGTCAGTTTGTAGCAGGATCCCGGGGTGGCCGGGGTCTTCCAGTTGTAGATGAACTGACCGCTGACGGAGTCGTAACGGAGCGAGGTGTTGCCCGTGGACGTCAGCTCGATGTCGTCAACCGCGGTCAAGGTGCAGGTGATCTTCGTGGCGCTCATCGTCACCACGCCCGGATCGGTCAGCTCGGTGCTGCCTGCGAACACTTCGAACTTCGCCGGGACGGTGCTGCCGCCCTTGACGGTGTTCAGCACGCCGTTCATGTCGATCGGCTGGTAGAAGCCCTTGAGCGTCCAGGCCATCACCGTGTACGTCTGCTGGGCGGTGGAGGTGCGGCCCGCGTTGTCGGTGGCCGTTGCTGTCAGCGTGTGCGTGCCCACCAGGTTGGAGTAACCGGTGACGACGCAGCCGGCCGGGCCGGAGACATCGTCCGACGCCGTGCACGTGGGTGCCGCAGCCACGGAACCGAAGTATGCGTTGCCCACCACCGAGTCGAAGGACGCTGTGGGGTCCGTCTTGTCGATCTTGAAGCTGCGGCTGTCCGCGCCTGCGGCGGTCACGTTGCCGGCCTCGTCGGAGAAGGCCGGGCTGGCGATCGCGACGTCGGATCCCTCGCCGGAGGAGGTGGCCGTCTGGGTGGCCGACGCCGGACCGGAGGTCGCGTCCGTTCCCGTGAAGGTGGCGGTGACATCCGAGGTGTACCAGCCGTTGGCGCCCAGGGTGCCGCTCGCGCTGGTATATTCCACGGACGGTGCCGTCTTGTCGATCTTGAAGCTGTGGCTGGCCGCACCGGCTGCCGTCACGTTGCCCGCGTTGTCTTCGAACGCCGGGCTCTGCACCACAACAGCGGAACCTTCGCCGCTGCTCGCGGCCGTCTGCGTGGCCGACGCCGGGCCGGACGTGGCGTCCGTTCCCGTGAAGGTGGCCGTGACGTCCGAGGTGTACCAACCGTTGTTGCCTGCCGTGCCGCTGGCGCCGGTGTACTCAACGCCGGGTGCGGTCTTGTCGATCTTGAAGCTGTGGCTGACCGCGCCTGCCGCCGCCTCGTTGCCCGCGTTGTCCGAGAACGCCGGGCTCTGCACGACGACGGCGGAACCTTCGCCGCTGCTGGTGGCGGTCTGCGTCGCGGAGGCCGGGCCCGACGTCGCGTCCGTTCCCGTGAAGGTTGCGGTGACGTCGGAGGTGTACCAGCCGTTGTTGCCTGCGGTGCCGCTGGCGCTGGTGTACTCGACGCCGGGCGCCGTGGCGTCCTTCTTGATGGACACGGTGACCGGACCGGCGGAGCCGCCCGCGCTGGTGGCGCTGCAGTTGTAGTCCGCGGACACCTGGTCAACGCTGACGAGCTGGTCCGTGCAGCCGGTCAGGGCCAGGGTGCTGGGCGAGTCTCCTTCGGTGACTGTCCAGTCCAGGTACACCTCGCTGCGGTACCAGCCGTTGAGCCCGTCCGGTGCCACGGGGCTGAGGGTGTAACTGATGCCGGGGGCCGTGGCGTCAACGATGTTGTAGGTGACCGAACTGGAGGCGTGGAGGCCGCCGGCGTCCGTGTAGTCGCAGCTTGCCGTCTGGCTTCCGACACCGGTGGCGGCGTCCGGTCCGCTGATCGCGTTGAGCGTGGCGGCGAAGGTGCTCGGGCCGTCTTCGGTGTCCGTGACGTTGCAGACCGCGGCCGGGACGGCGCCCTTGGAGTAGGAGGAGCCCGCCGCTACGCCGGTGATGTTCAGGGTCGGTGCGGTGTTCGACGGGGCCGGGGCTGCGACATTGACCTGGAAGGTGGCCGGGGCGAGGTTGAAGGTTCCGCCCGTGGTGTTGGAGACGACAGTTGCGCTGACGGTTGTCGAACCGGCGGTCAAGGGGGTCACCGTGACCTGCTTGGTGTCACCGCAGGAGGTGAAGGTGACGCTGGACGGGCTGACCGTGGCCACGGAAGGCTGGCTCGAGCCCAGGTTGAGCGTCAGGATCGTCGCCCCCGTCAGGTTGCAACCGCTCTTGCCGTCGCCGCCGGTCGGCTGCACTGCCAACACGGTGACGCCGTTGGCTCCGCCGGCGTTCAGCGGCATGATTTCGGCGACCGAATCAATGGTGCCGTCGAGGTTGTTGTAGATGTTGTCGGCCCGGGCGATTCCGGCCGCGCCCAGGAGCAAGGCTCCCGTGGCCAGTGCAGCCGCCGCTCTCCGAGCTGTTCTTCGTAAGGTTCCCGGCCTTCCGGGCGCGTTTTGACAGGCTGCTACAGGTCCCATTTTGGTGCCTCCCCAGACTTGATGCAGCCCCCGCGGCCGCAGCGTGGTCCCACCGTAGGACCGGGCCTGTAGGGGGCACACGCGTAATCCACACCTGTCTTTCTCCAGCGGGTACTCGTCTTTTTCGGCGTTTATTTCGCCGCACTACTTGGTTCGTTGTGCGGCGGGTGCCGATTATGACCTTCGCGGACCCGCGGTTAAGCCCGGTTTCGCCCTGTATCCAAGCGTTTCAATCGCCTTTGACCGGCCTGTTTTGGCTGCCGGATAGTTGCACCGACAAGCAATCCGTTCAGCAGAAAATCAGAGGTATCCCATGGCTATTTCGGCTTCAAAGACAGGCACGGCGTTCGTGCTGGTGGCAGCGGCGGCACTCGGACTCGCGGCCTGCTCCGATCCGGGCGCCACGGCAGCCCTGGGCTCCCAGGGTGCGGCAGCGCCGTCGTCGTCCGCTGCGACCGTTGGCGGCAAGACCTTCAACCTCAGCCCCCAGCAGGACCGCCTCCCGGTGACCGTTGATGCTGCGGCAGCGGCGCTGGTTCCGGACGCCATTAAGGCGGACGGCAAGCTGACCGTGGTCACCACGGGCGGCACCGCGCCGCTGAGCCTGTTCGCCACGGACAACGAGACGCTCATCGGCAACGAGGTGGACCTGGCGTACGCGGTGGGCGAGACGCTGGGCCTGCAGGTGGAGGTGCTGCCGGTGGCGTGGGCGGACTGGCCGCTGGGCGTGGCGTCCGGCAAGTACGAGGCCGTGCTGTCCAACGTGACTGTCACGGAGGAGCGCAAGGAGAAGTTCGACTTCGCCAGCTACCGCACCGACCTCCTGGGCTTCTACGCGAAGAGCGATTCTTCGATTGGCGAGGTGAAGGAGGCGAAGGATGTGGCGGGCAAGCGGGTGATCGTGGGCTCGCGCACCAACCAGGAGGCGATCCTGGTGCGCTGGGACGAGGAGAACAAGAAGAACGGCCTGAAGCCGGTTGAGTTCCAGTATTACGACGACGACTCGGCCTCCTCGCTGGCGATCCAGTCCGGCCGCGCGGACCTGACCTTCGGCCCGAACGCGGGCGCCGCGTATAAGGCTGCGAAGGACGGCAAGACCAAGCAGGTGGGCACGGTGAACGGTGGCTGGCCGCTGAAGGCCGACATCGCGTTTACGACCAAGAAGGGCAACGGGTTGGCGGTTGCGGCTCAGGCTGCTCTTAACGTGCTCATCAAGAACGGGACGTACGGGAAGATCCTGGACCGCTGGGGCCTGTCTTCGGAGGGTATTGCCAAGTCGGAACTGAACCCGCCGGGGTTGCCTAAGAAGTAGGTCTGTCTCGGTCGCGTGTGGCGACCTACGGCGGCCCCTGGCCGCGGCGAAAGCGGCCCTGGCGGCGCGGGAGGTTTTCCGTGCTGCCGGGGTCGCTTTCGTCTTCGTTATTTCAGTGGCCAACCACGCAACCTGTTGTCGGCAACGACCGATAATCGACCTTCCGTCAAGCTGGCACGGGGTGACAACAACCAAGAGGTGATCGGAGCGTTATGAGGGGGACAGCCCGTTCGGACCCGGCCATTACCTGCTCGGCTCGTCGAAATCCCCTTGGTCTTCATCCTCGACAACAATCTCGACTACCACGAAACCGTACCGTCCGGAGCACTCGATTTCGAAGAATTCCGTGTGATCGTCTGGCATGAATCCGGTTTCATTGGTGATTTTTGCCTCGGCGTCCTGGCCGGCGCGGTTACTACGAGACCGTCCAAGTGGGTTGGCAAGTTCATTGCCTTCACGTTCTTGAACAGAACATCGACCCGCGTCGTGATTTCCTCCGACTTCGTACTTCGCAGGAGTAGCTGCCTATGATTGACCGTGTACACCCAGATCTGGAAGACACGGCCGGGCCGGTCTATCAGTCTCTGCGTCATGGGTTTTTTGTGAACGGATTCGGCACTTCACGCCCGTTCTCAACGAACGTGGTGTCGCCCAACCTGCCAGCTTCATACAACCGTGCCATCTCCCATTTCAATGTATCGGGTTGATCCGGCCGCGCCTGGTAACCCATCCAGCCCGCGGCGTCTGACACGACCTCGCTTGTTTGCCTAACGAAGTCGTTCCAGTCCCAGTCGTCCAGGCCAGTGAGGTACATGGAGGTTAACCTCATGACGCCCGACGGCCGGCCGGTCGCGCATGAGAATGACCCGGGCAACATCGCTTGGCGGCCGCCGTCGCAGGTTGTCGGATGGCGGGTCGCCTGCAGCTGTGATCCCTTCCGGAAGCACGTCATCCTAGATCCTTTGTGGACGCGTGTCTGGGATCCGGTCGATGAGGACCTGGCCGCAGGGCGCGTCTACGCCGGACCGCCGGTCAGCGTCGACGCTGCTGACATGGGCGACCGGAAGGACCTGGAGTCGCTGTTCCTGGATGTGTGGCAACGGCATGTCGCCCCGGATCTGTCGGTGCACACCATCCGAACCCTGAGCCAGAGCCTGAAGGATATCGAATCCAAGCTCGACGGTGCCGTGGCGACCGCCAGGGCCTCGGGCGTCTCCTGGGACAAGATTGGACGAGCGTTGGGGATCAGCCGATAGGGGGCCCAAAACGCTGGGAAAGTATGCCCACTGCCGGGGCCGACTGACCCCATGACCCGACGTGCCGAACTGGCGGTACGACAAACCGCCCCTTTTAACTTTGGGGCATGCCTTCCGGCCCTCGATGCACCATGAGTTTTGCGGCCCATGCCCTGCGATTCCTCCGCCGCCGTGGCCCGTACCATGATCGCCCTGCTCGGGTCCTCAGGGGCCCATACCTTCTTGCAGAAGCATCTCTGCCCGTCTCCGCGTGTCTTGCGAGCCTTTGGATTGAGTCAGGGCCCTTGGGGTACGGCCGCACTGGATGCCCTGTCCTGGTCTTGATCGCACTGAGCCGAGCGTTCGCCGCCTCGCGGTCGGTTCATGCCGTCCAAACTGGCGCCAATTTCCTGGCGACGGTTCGGCTGAGTCGTACGACATTGTCCGTCGAACCCCCTTAGCCGCAGATAGAGTCCCTCTGACAACGTATTCATTGCTTTGGGGAAAGGGTATACATGACTCGCGGAGACAACCCGATTGAGAGCCCGAATGAAGACCTCTTCGGGAGGGCCAGCCTCGCCGAAGAACTACACAATCTCCTGGATCTACTGCCATCTCGTGAAGGCCACGTGGTGGCCCTCACGGGGGCTTGGGGCTCGGGAAAGACATCACTCCTGAACCTAGTCCGGCCGTTGTTCCGTGACGAACGCATCATTCTTGATTTCAACCCATGGATGTTTTCGGGGACAACGCAGCTCGTCGACACCTTCTTTCGCGAGCTCGCGGCACAACTCCGGCTCCGAAGTAACGCCAAGCTCGACAAAGTTATTGATGCAATCGATAACTACAGTTCGCTCCTAACCCCATTCGCTTGGGTTCCAGGCGTCGGCTGGATGTTCACCCAGTGGAAGGCTCTGACGGGGGCTGCCAAGAAGATTCGCGAAAACGCGAAGAAGAGCGTTGTTGAGCAAAAGGCGCAACTAGCAAAGGCTCTCTCTGAGCTTGAGAACCCGCTTCTGGTCTTCATAGACGACATTGATCGACTGTCCCAGGGAGAGATTCAGGACGTCTTCAAGTTGGTGCGACTTACTGCCAACCTTCCAAACATCGTCTACGTCTTGGTATATGACCGGGCGCGGGTAGAAGCTGCACTGACTGGCGCTGGAATTGACGGCCGAGCGTACTTGGAAAAGATTGTTCAGACAACCATAGACCTGCCCGCCATCCCGCAAGGGGCGATCAACCAGGAGCTCGGGCGATCACTTCAGGAGCTGGTGGATGCTGTAGGCGATGTCAAATTGTTTGATGCGAACCGCTGGCCCGATACTTTCGCGGAAATTGTTTTGCCGCTCGTGGGAAACATGCGGGACGTCAAGCGGTACTGCTCATCTGCCCAGTTGGCAGTCGCGACACTGAAGGAAAGAGTTGAACTCGGTGACGTACTTGCTCTAGAGGCAGTTCGCACTTTTAGACCTGATCTTGTTAGTCGAATATCACAAATAAGATCCAGCCTTACCCAAACAGTTTCTCTTTACAACATGGGAAATAGCGAGTCTCCCGTCGCGAAAGGTGAAATAGAAGACCTCATCAATCTATGCGGAGACCAACACGACTTGGGCGAGGCGATCATCAAGCGGTTGTTCCCGGCTGCCCGGCGCTATATAGAAAACAATCACTACGGGTCTGAGTGGCTCGACACTTGGCTTCATCAGCGCCTTGTAGCGCATCCGGACATCCTAGAACTATATCTCGATCGTGTTGGCTCGAAGAAGCTTGCGGCTTTCGGTCACGCACAGACGGCCTTCGACCTCATCACAGACGCGACGAAATTCGAGTCATACCTTCGATCTCTCGATCCACTGGAGCTAGAAGATGTCATATCAGCATTTCGATCATTCAAAGCTTTTCCAGAAGACGGAGCCGTAATTTTCGTAGTTACGATCATGAATATACTCCCGGATATTCCTGAACGGCCGAGAGGTATGTTCGACCTTGGAGCCCGCATCGTTGCTGGCGGCCTCTGCTTTCGCATCCTGTCCGGGCTGGAAACCGAGGAAACCAGAGAAGCTGTGGCAAAAATGGTCATGCCACAACTGACCACCCTTTCATCCAAATTCGAGCTCCTCGAGATTCTTGTTCCCGGGGAAGACGATGAAAAGAAGCTAATCTCGGACGCTCTGGAAAGTCACCTCTTCGAAAGCCTTGCCGACCAAGTAGAAATGTCCACATCGGCTGAGCTGGCGCATGAAGACCAGCTTCTACGGCTTCTTTACTTACCGAAACGGCTTGGTCGCGAGCCTATCTCCCTCTCCTCTAGGAAGGAAACCTCTTTTACGGTTGCAATGATCAGGAAGGCTTGCTCTGAGTCCATCGGACAATCAATGGGAAATAGAGCCATTAGGCGGACGCTGCGGCTTAACTGGGAGACCCTCGTTGAGCTCTACGGCACCGAGGAGGCTCTACTAGACGCGCTTGTGTCGATAGACGCCACAGAGGTGCCAGCAGACGACGTTCAATACGTCTCCCTTGCCTTTGAGTATGCTCAGGGCAACCGGCCGAAGGACGACGAGTGGTGACCCGGCCGCTGCACACCGTCGGCACCCTGAGCCGGAGCCTGAAGGATCTCGAAGCCCACCTCGACGACACTGTCGCGTCCGCCAGGGCGTCGGGCGTCTCCTGGGACAAGATCGGCAGGGCCGTCGGAATCACCCGACAAGGAGCACAGAGGCGCTGGGAGGCGCTGTCCGCGGGCGCCTATCCCGACTCGGCCCGCGAGTAAGCGTGCCCCAGTCTGGGTTAGCTCAGCCCAAATCCGAAAATGATTCCGGTTTGCAGAGCCCGCCCTCCATGGGGGATTTCACGCGTTCCACCTACTGCCGGCAATACATGCGATGGAGCCGTAGGTAGCGGGATATTGGTCTGAATCGTTAGGAAGCGTGAAGTACACGCCGTGCTCCAGGATCATTGCGCCACTGGTCCAGCGGGCCCTGGACTGCGCGGCGCTGACACTGCCCAACCTCAACGCTTTGGCACCGCGGATGCTCGGCATCGACGAACACACATCGCCCCGGATCAGACCCTCCACACCATCCGCACCCTAGACCAGGACTTAACGGAGCTCGAAACCCAGCTCGACGCAGCCGTGGCCAGCGCGCGCCGCCGGAGTCTCCTGGGACAAGATCGGCAGGGCCGGCGGGATCACCCGCCAGGAAGCCCAGAAGCGTTGGGAAGCGCCCACTCCCCCGGACCATGCCGATTTGCGACGGACATTCTCCTCGGATAGTTCGGATCACCCCGCGACTGAGGAAATGGCCGACTTATCGCTGGGTTCAAGTCGGTGCGCCGGATCCCGAGGAGCCGGTGAAAGCGTGCGATCAGGCCTTGCCCGGCTTGGGAAAATCCCAACTACTGTCTAAGCTTAACCCATGGAATCTGTGGGGGATCGAGTTCGAGCGCAGATTGAATCGCTCGGCATGAAGCAAGTTGACGTTGCCAAATCTGCAGGCATGACCCCAGATGCCCTGAGCAGGGCACTGCGGGACGAGCGACAATTCAAACTGGTGGAATTGGCCAGCATTGCCGATTTCGTTCACGCTTCGGTCCATTGGCTCATTACTGGAGATCGGGATCCGTACGAGCTGAAGCTCAGCGCCCGGCACGATTACGATCGCAACGCGCAGGCGGACGTACCACACGACTGGAACCACGCTGCACGGATCGCTGGGGATGTCGCTTTGGCATATGCGCAAGTAGGCTTGGGTCCCCGCGAGACCCAGACGTCTTTGCCGTCCTATTCATCAGCCAAAATGGCCGCAAGGCACATCGCGGCACTGCTGTCCGACGTTCGCGGCGACCAGAGGCGCCCATATATCGAAGATTTTCCTGGCGCCGTTGAGGCAGCTTTGGGGATCGACGTGTTTATCGTCGATGGTGAACCAATGTTCAAAGCCTATTCCGCCGCGTCCGATGGACTAACGTTCATCGTTGCTCATACAGGAGGTTCATGGTTCCGGATTAACTGGAACCTTGCCCATGAACTGGGGCATATAGTCCGCGGCGATCTTGCGTATAGCGATGAAGAACGATACATACGGGCGGACGAGGCTTGGGCGAATGCCTTTGCGGCGGAGCTTCTGGCCCCTGAAGAAACCATCAGAGGGTTCGACTGGGGAGGTGCAAGCGAAACCGACCTAGCCCACATGGTGCTGGGAATGGGCGTCTCCACAGAGACTGTTCGCAATCGCCTGACAAGCCTGAAAATCCAGCCTCGAAGCGGTGCTCTCGTGGCAGCCGTAGAGAAAACAACCCACGAGCTCGCTCGTCAAGTACTCGATTCCGATCGGCTCCTGCAGCAAACGAATCGATATCAAAAGCCGCGGTTTCCTCGTCGCATCGTTGAGGCGCACACTAGGGCGGTTCAGGACGGTAAGACAGACGGCCAGGTCCTCGCGTGGATGCTCGGTGCGGCCGTGGAAGATGTAAATCCGGGCTGGAATAGCGTCCACACCGTGAGTGGTGCCGCCCTGGCTGCAGCCCTGTGAGCGGTGAAATCCGTTTTGTCTTTCCAGACACGTGCCTGCTAATGAACTTTGCGGCGGTCGATCGATTGGACATCGTGAAGAATACTCTTGATGGGCGTGGCGAGTGGGGAGAAACGGTATGCGATGAGGTCGCCCGCTGGGGGCAAGATCCGAACTTTGGACCCCTCGCGCAGGTCGCCTCATTCATGCCGCCGGCGATCATCCCGACATACGACGAAATGCTTCATGCCCAGCGAATTAGGCTGGGTTTCGCCCAACCAGGCGACGGGCCTCGCAAGCACCTGGGTGAAGCGGAGACCCTAGCCCTCATCGAGTCCCAGTTTGACGCCACAAGAACGATCGTTTTCACCGAAGACAAGCCCACCGCCGTTCAATGCACCAGACGAGGTGTCGCCACCGCCGGGACACGAGCCCTTCTCGAGGCGGCAGCACATAAGGGTTTGCTGACGTGGGCAGAAGCTGACAGCGTCGCGTTGGCGATCAAAGCGGCAAAGAGGCCGGTTCTGGGTTATCCGCCACCCATCCGGCAGCCAATTCCACGTCTCGGGAACTGATCCTGATGGCAGGATGGCCGCGGAGTAGTTCGATACAGACGACAAAACAGGGACCATTTGTGCACGGCTGGAGTGGTGCGGCGTGAACGGGAGGATGCCTCGGGTCATTTGGGAGAGTCTCGACGGTGAGACTCAGTTCGCCACAGAGTTGACACTGACTGGGCTCCGGAGGCTGTGCTCCGTTCCTACAGCACCCGACCTGCCTCCATGGGGTGGCTCCGATTTGAACTATGCGCTTCATGTCGGGTTGTACTCCTACGCGTCTGGTCTGGAACGTTTATGCAGGCTGGCTATCGCCTGCAACGGATATGCGACTAATGGCAAGTTCCCCAGCCTCCGCGAATACTCGCACAAGATCGGGATCCTGCTGGACGCAGTTGACGCGTTACCGTTACCTCCATCGAGCCCGGGCTCCTCGGAGCGGGAGGCGAAGTACCTCGTCCGGCCGGCGGACAGCCTCGACCCCGAGCTTATGGGCGCGGTCGAGCGGTTGCCAGCGGAGCAGGACGGTACGAGCATCTGGATGTTTTGTGGAACGACAACGCTGAGGTCAACACCTATAAGGAATGGTCCGCCCTTGCGGCGAGAGCTTCGGTCTCCAAGGAAGTGCGGGATCTAATCTCACTCAAGGAAGCGATGGCATATGCGATCGAGTCGGAACTAGCCGAAGACGGGCTTGAATCAAGCGCAAGGACTGTAATGGAAGACCTGGAGCTACCCCTGTGTGTGCCTTCGGTCGGCGTGGTGCTCAGCCTATTCAGGAAGGTCCGCTGGGTCTAAACAAGTCTTGATGTTGCCAGCTACTACACCCATCAGGATCTCCCGATCCTCGGTGAAATCGTCTCTCCAACCTTCATCCATGCGCCAGAGGACTTTTTCAACGACAACATAGCCAGATTTTCCGACCATTCTGTTATCGAAGAGGAGTTGGCGGAGGTTTACGTACGGATTAGAACACGCGAGGCCGAGACGGACGATGACTTCGATGAGATCGGGGTCGAGACGTAACATGTCTCCGAAATCGAACTCGATTTCCAGTGCCTGAAAGGACCGGGCTCGGCTGCAAGGCTCGCAACCGTATCGTCAGGTAGTCTCCGTCTTAAACTCCGGCCAGTCTTCGGCTACTCCCTCCACTGCGGAGGCAACGGCCACGATTGTTTCAGGTGACATCAGCATGGCCTGGCTGGGAAGGTTTTCATGTGAACCAACGTTCATGCCTAGCAATTGCCCCCGTCCATTAGTGACTGGACCGCCGGAATCGCCTTCTTCTCCTTCAGGAATCATGAATCGGAGCGGCCCAGCCTGCATTGTGGTAAAGCCTGGGGTGACGACGAGGCTGGGAAAGGTGCTTACCTTCCGTCCGAGCATGGTGACTGCAGCACCCACTTCGTGGTCGCCAATGTTGGCCGGCAGGTCGAAGTCGCTGTACAGCTCCGCGACTGGGTGGTCGGGAGGGATCGGAAGCAAGATGATGTCCGCAATTCTCCCAGGCCTGTCCTGACGCAGGTGGTATTTGAAAAGCGGAATGCGTCGGGCATCGGAGTCCTCTGTAAAGAGTTCAAACGATGCTATGCGCTTGGGAAGGTTATCTTCCTGATCTACCTCCACCGTGTCAGCAAGATAAATGCTGTCTGGCCACAACGACCATTCGGCCCTTGGCGCGAGTTCCCGGTCGCCGATGTGGGCCGTCGTAACCAGAAAGAGTTCCCCACTTATACGGGCAAGGAATCCACTTCCAGCTGTCCATGCGTCTTTTACGGGCGCCATCAGAGGAACCACCATGCTGTTATTGCTCACAGGGTGAACCGTACACGAAATGTTACAAGCGAAGCGCATTGTGGCAGAGCCATCGACCACCTCAACGGTGCACTACCAGCACCTATCGAGGATTTCCGTCAAATAGTCAGCTGGCCCGCGCAGGTTAGAGCCCAAAGGGCCTAAGCCTAGAGATGCAGTTGGCCCAAGATGAGGCCAAAATCAACGATGGGTCCTCAGGTCAAAGGCTTGCCGCTTCGGCCTTCCGCTCAAATTCTCGTGCACGCTCCAGCCTCGGAAACATCCTAAGGGCTGATGCTCCCCACTCCGACGGATTCGGAGTGTCTCTCAGCGCGTTGACCCAACGTTCTAGTACTTGCACTTCCGCGGCGTATTCTCGTCGCTGACGGAAGATGATTGCGGCCTGCCATGTGTACCACGGAGCCGGAAACGGGCCCTGATCCAATTCGGCGGCATCAATGCATTCGAAGAGAAGCGTGAGCGCTTCCTCCGTACGGCCTTGGCGCTTCAACTCCGTGATGCGCTCCACCCAGTGGGGATAGGGACGGCCTCTTACGGTCGGAAGAGTCGATTTGCTCGCTCTCGATCCACGATCCTGAACGGGATGCTTATGCATCGAACTGCACCAGCCGATGGAGTTCCATGTGATTGCATGCGGCCACGGCGATGTTGTAATCCCTCAGATCCACGGGTGCAGTCTAACGGCCCTCAACGAACGACCTGAACAGGATGGACCCTAGCTCCCAGACGAGAGTTCCATCCTTTACTTTCTCTACCTGCTGAACACCACGGGCCCCACCACCGGCCCAAACCTGCCGAGCGCGTGGCGCCGGCGCCGGCCCGGTACTCCAACAAACCGTGGGCGCCGGTTCCAGTCCCTTTCGACGACCTCCCTCGAGAAGGGCCTTCCTTGGTTTGCCAGATCAGCCGCGAATGTTTCGAGGATCGTTTCCCGGATAGATGGTGTCCTTCGTGCGGACCGCCCCGTCGGTACCATGAACAAAGAGCTCGCCTCCTCCATTGGCTGCGAGGTAGTCCCGTGCGGCGTTCCAAGCCACGCCCTGGGTAAAGTGCCGGGACTTCTCTACGCCGTACACTTTCACGAACCACATTCCCCCGGTCGGTACAACGTGTGCTGTTGCCATTTCCTTGCCCCCTTCATGGTTGTGAAGCTTCACCCTACTGCGTACGGCCCTCGCCCGAAACAGGTAGCCGTGGAGAGCCGTATCTCGACGGTGGGGAACCAAATCCCCCGGTGGAAGAGGTCATTTGGGTGCCGTTTGAACATTTGGCCGAACTTGAGGTTAGGGAGCGCTCCTGAGGACGCTCTGCAGTTCCTCGCATTCCTCCATGGTCGCAAGCAACTCGTAGGCGATTTGTCGCATCGACATCGCGGCGGGGTCGCCTGTCGGCCGATGCCCTTCGGCCAATGGGTCCAGGTGTGAGGTACCCGTCCCGACCCACATTGCCAATCCCTCATTCACAAAACGCGCATAGCCTTCTTCGAGGCCCTTCGGATCCACGTGGGCGCCGCCAGCACGATTGGCCATTTGGCGGATAAGCTCCCACCTGCTGTAGCGACCCCGATTGGGCAGATCCATGATGGGATTTGTCCACCACGACTCGAAGGGTAGGCGGTCCTTGCGGCCCGGGACCTGCCGCAGCGACGCCACATATCGGGCCCGGCCCTCCTCGACGAGCACGGCAACCAAGCCGTCCTGACCCATAGATGCAAAATGGCGGCTGCCGTCTTCGAGTTCGTACTCGAGTTGGATATTCGGGGCGCCCACAAGGACCGTGGTGTTGGCAAGCGAAGTATCGACGAACTTCAGTTTGTCCTTCAAGCCGAGTTGCTGCAGAAGCGAGACACTCGTGGGCTCTTTGCCGGGTGGCTGGTGGTCATACAGCAGTACCCGGACATTCGTTGCCATTGTGAGGCTCTGTTCCACATGGCCCGCGTCAAAGATTTGCGACGCTGACTGTGACAGGTTTGTTTGGCCCCGGTAGGACGGTTATTTCTGGCCCCACTTCCTGACTCGCCGGTGTGGTTGTGACGG
>NZ_QRCU01000071.1 GCF_003369445.1 Arthrobacter silvisoli | reverse complement strand
GTCTCACGAAGCGAGCCGCCGGACACCTTGGTGTCCGGCGGCTCTTACCATTCAAAAATGAAGCGTCGTCGTTGAAACCTCCTTAGTGTTCGGCGCCCTGGTGCTCGGCGGATGTCTTGATGGGGACCTCGTTGCCGTCGCAGTCGATCAGCTTGCCGTTTTCGAAACGGTCGCCTTCCGCCAGGCAGGCGAGGTCGGCTTCGGTGACCACACGGTTCGTTCCGGCCACGAACACCGACTGGTTGTCCGAGTTGCCCTTCTTGAAGTGGTTGAAGAGCACGTTCAGCAGGATGGCCATGACGGCCGCCGAGCTGATGCCGGAGTGGAAGATCGTGGAGAACCAGGACGGGAACTGGTCGTAGAACTTGGGTGCGGCGATCGGGATCATGCCGAAGCCGATGGACGCGGCCACCACGATCAGGTTCATGTTGTTGCGGTATTCGACCTTGGCCAGGGTGCGGATGCCGCTGGCGGCCACCGTGCCGAAGAGCACGACGCCGGCCCCGCCGAGGACGGGTGTCGGAACCGCGGCGACCACGCGGCCGAGGATGGGCAGCAGGCCGAGGACCACCAGGATGAGGCCGCCGGCGCTGACCACGAAGCGGCTCTTGACCCCCGTGATGGCCACGAGGCCCACGTTCTGCGCGAAGGCGCTCTGGGTGAAGGAGTTGAAGACCGGGGAGATGGCGCTGGAGAGCATGTCCGCGCGCAGGCCGTTGCCGATGCGCTTGGAGTCCACCTTGGTGTCCACGATTTCGCCGACCGCGATGATGTCCGCCGAAGTTTCGGTCAGGGTGACCAGGATGACGATCAGCATCGAGATGATCGAGGCGATCTCGAAGGTGGGCACGCCGAAGGCAAAGGGGGTGGGGAACGCGACGATGTCGCCCTGGCCCACCTTGGAGAAATCGGCCATGCCGGTGACAGCGGCGATGACGGTGCCGATGATCATGGCCAGCAGGATCGAGAGCCGCGAGATGGCGGCGTTGCCCACCTTGCTCAGGAGCAGCACGACGGCGGTGGTGGCGGCTGCGAGGCCGATGTTTGCCACGCTGCCGTAGTTGTCGGCCTTGGCGTTGCCGCCCATGGCCCAGTTGGCTGCCACCGGCATCAGGGTCAGGCCGATCGTGGTGATCACGGTACCGGTGACCACCGGTGGGAAGAACTTGATGATCTTGGCGAACAGGGGAGTGATGGCCAGGCCGATCAGTGAGGCGACGATGACGGCGCCGAAGACGGCCTGGATGCCGCCGCCGCCGTTGACGATCGCCACCATGGTGGAGACGCCGGCAAAGGAGACACCCTGGACAAGGGGCAGCTGGGATCCGAAGAACGGGATGCCCACGGTCTGGAGGATGGTGGCGAGCCCGCCGACGAAAAGGCAGGCAGCGATCAGCAGGCCGATGTCCTGCGCGGACATGCCGGCGGCCGCGCCGATGATGAGGGGCGGGGCAATGATTCCGCCGTACATGGTCAGGACGTGCTGGAATCCGTAGGCGAAGGAGCTGCCGATTGAAAGGCGTTGGTCTTCGGGCCGGGTGCTGGCAATGCCTGCGGGACGGGTTTTCTTCTTGGTGTTCATGGCAGACTTTCCTGATTTGGGGCAGACATCTTTGTCTGGCTGTTATGTCTGGCTAACAATCCGAGCCGAAGAACGGCTTTTGGGTATGGCTGAGGCCGGGGTGGCCGGAACCAGGCGCTGTTCAGCCCTGGCGCCGGCCGCCCCGGAATCCGGAGCGCGGTTTAGCAGAAGCCGGCGATGCCGTCCCAAGCGTTGCCCGGGTCGGAGATCAGGTCACGCTCGAAGTTGGCTTCGATGAGGCCGTACGGGCGGTCAGCGGCGAAGAACACCTCGTTCGGGTTGTCCAGGCCGAAGGGGCTCAGGTCCACCACGAAGTGGTGCTTGTTGGGCGTGGAGAAGCGGAGTTCATCGATCTCCGGGTGGGCATCCAGGACCTTCTGGGCCATCTGGTACAGGGTCTCCTGCAGCGCCTTGGAGTACTGCTCGGAGAAGCCTTCCAGCAGGAGCGCCTTCACGGATTCGTAGGCGGCGTTGTAGTCGATCTTGCCTTCCGCGACCGCGTCGTTGTTGTAGCGCCAGCGGGCGGAGACGGCGGTGGCAAGGATGCGGTCCGAGGTCTCCTGGAGAGTGGTGTACTTGTCCTTCGGGTAACCCTCGAAGCCGGACTGGGTGGACTTCAGGACCGTAAGGTCGCTCAGGCCGGAGATGACGTAGGTGGAATCGCCTTCGCGGACCACCACGGCGGTGCGGGTTTCCTGGCCCTTGCGGACGAAGGAGTGGTTGTGCTCCTTGCCGTTGGCGATGATGCGCTCCCAGGCGTACTGCTCGGCTTCCCAGCGGCCGCCGGTCACCCAGTCGAATTCGCTGGTGAAGTGCTTGGCCAGGCGGAGCAGGAACTGCTCCGGGGAGCCGATGCCGTCGCGGGCGAAGGCGTAGACGGTGTTCTTCTGGGTGTCGGTGGGAACCACGCGTCCGTTGTCGCCCTCGAAGTGGGCTGCGCTGAAGTCGCCGCGGAGTTGGGAAGTGACGTTGAGGTCTTCGATCTCGTGGCGGTCGGTGTCGCGGGTGATCTTGACGACGCGGTTTTCCGCCTTGCCGTACTGGTTCTTGCCGAGGACGATCTTGCTGCTCATGGTCTGTCTCAACTTTCCTGGTGGGCCGGGGTGGCCCGCCCACCGTGTGGTGTCGTGCGCCGTGCGGCGCCTGTTTTGGCGGACACCGGCAACAAAAAAGAGCCGGCATCCATTGATGCCAGCTCATTACGACCCTGCCTGCTGCTCCCAGGTTTCGTGACCTGAGTCACGAGTTGCTGAAAAGACTAGCGCGGGATTCCGTTCTTGTGAAGGGGGTCACCCGATCGCCCGCAACTTTCCGAATGTGACCGGGCCCGGCATCGGGGGCCATGGCGGGCTCTTGACGCGGCGTCGGAAGCTGCCTACGCTTTCCACATAACAATAAAAGTTTTCCGAAGTGCGGAAAATTATGGACCATGAATGAGGAGGAACAGATGGACCAGCAGGAGAACAACAACGTCGTGGAATTCCCGGCCCCCGGCCAGGAGCTGTACCTGCCGTTCGGCTCCACGGATCCGGACTTCTACATTCCGGCCGACTGCGACCGTACCTCCGGCGGGTTTTCCCGCTGGCTCCGTGCGCTCCCGGTGTTCGGCCGGCAACGTCCCTAGGATCCTGCCTTAGGGGACGAACGGACTCTGCGCAACAGAGCCATGAAGCGGGCGGCATCTGGGGAGGTGCCGCCCGCTTTTCCATGCCCTTTTCCAGGCCCTTTTTCCTGCCCGGCGCGTTGCCGCCGTCGTCCTGGCGCGAAAGCAAGGATTGTCAGGCTGCGGTCGCCGGATGTTCCCGCTGAATTCGCCGGAGAGCTGCCGGGTCGCCGGAACGTTCCAGCGACTCCGCAGCTCTCCCGCGACCCGGGGGGCCGGGGGTGGCCGCGACCCTCCCTCCCGGTTGCAGTCCCGACCCCAGGGCCAGGCGCGGACAACCTCCGCGGATATCCGGGGCTTTGCCTCACTTGGCCCGGAAGCAACCGGGAAGGAACGTCCGCGCGGTGCTCCGGAATCGCAGGCAGGGAGCCACCGCTGTCCCGGACCACAGGAATCGGCACAGCGCGGCAGCAGCTTCATCCCACGCGGCGCGATAACGCCGCTAGCCGGCGATGAGTTTCCGCGCCGCGGCCGAATGCTTCGCCACCAGGCCGGCGATATCCAGGCCCGGGACAGCGCCGTCAACCACCCGCCACGTTCCGCCGACCATCACACGGTCCGCCCGGTCAGCGCCGCACAGCAGCAGTGCGGCCACGGGATCGTGGCTGCCGGAGAACCGCAGCTCGTCGAGGGTGAACATGGCCAGGTCGGCCTGGAGGCCCGGAGCCAGCTGTCCGATGTCCGAGCGGCCCAGCGCGGCCGCCGATCCCCGCGTCGCCCAACCCAGTGCCCGCTCCACCGGAACATCCGCGCCGTAGCGCAGCCGCTGCAGGTACAGCGCCTGCCTGGCCTCCAGGATCATGTTCGAGGCGTCGTTGGACGCCGATCCGTCCACGCCCAATCCCACCGGAACCCCGGCATCCTCAAGTTCCAGCACCCGGGCGGTGCCGGACGCGAGCCGCATGTTCGACGTCGGGCAGTGGGCGACGGCGGTGCCCGCGGCTCCCAGCCGGGCGATCTCGCCGTCGTCGAAATGGATGCCGTGCCCCAGCCAGGTGCGCCTGCCCAGCCAGCCGACGCTTTCCAGGTAGTCCACGGTGCGCAGCCCGAACATCTCCCGGCAGAAGTCCTCCTCGTCCAGGGTCTCGGCCAGGTGCGTGTGCAGGCGGACATCGTGTTTTTCGGCCAGTGCCGCGCTCTCCGCCATGATCTCCTTGGTGACGGAAAACGGCGAGCACGGCGCAAGCGCAATCTGGATCACGGCCCCGTCGCCGGGCTCGTGGTACTGGCGGATGAGCCGCTCGCTGTCGGCCAGGATTTCTTCCGGGCGCTGCACGGTGGACCGTGGCGGCAGCCCGCCCTCGTCCTCGCCCAGGGTCATGGAACCGCGGGTCAGGGTGGCCCGCATGCCCATCCGCCGCACCACCGTGGCTTCGATGTCGATGGCGTCCTGCATGCCTGCCGGGAACAGGTAGTGGTGGTCCGCCGCGGTGGTGCACCCGGAGAGCAGCAGTTCGGCGAGGGCCACCTCGACGGCGAGTTCCAGGCTCCCCGGAGTCAGCCGCGCCCACACCGGGTACAGGTTCTGCAGCCAAGGGAACAAGGGCGCGTTGGCTACCGGTCCCCAGGCGCGGGTGAGGGTCTGGTAGAAGTGGTGGTGCGTATTGACCAGGCCCGGCAGCAGGACGTGCCTGCCGGCGTCGAACACCTCATCACACGGCGCGGACGGCTGCCCGCCCGAGGGGACCAGTTCGGCGATTCTTCCCTCGCTGATTACCAGTCCGCCGCCGGCGTCGAAGCCGTTGGCGGTGAAGACGGCGAGGGGGTTCTTGATCCAGAGCCTGGACGGGGCGGGGGCTTCGGATGTGCTGGCGGGGACGGGGGCCATGGAGGTCTCCTTCGGCTGTGTGCGTTCGACTGCTTGCGGAATGCGTTCCAGCTCAGTTAGGCCCTGTCTGCTGATCCAGGTGTACGGACAGCGTAGGGTCGGGCGCTCCTGTCTGCCAAGTGAGACCCGCGAAACAAAGATTTCACATCGCGAGATTTTTTTTTCAAAAAACTATGGCGCGGCTCACAACGCGGTGCTAATCTCTAACTGCCAAAGGCGGGCGCCCGGACTCCCGGGAAGCTATCTACCAGGCGTAACTCAACCTTCATCGCACATGCTGAAGCCTGGTAACCGCGGCACAGTTCCGTTCCCTTGGTGTTTTTCGGTCACCAGCGCTTCCACAGCAAAAGGAAGTCGCACAATGAGTACAACCGTCACGGCCGAAAAGTTCCTGGCCACCTCCATCGAACTGGCAACTGCCAATGTCCTGAACAGCGGCGGGCCGTTCGGCGCCGTCGTCGTCACCGCGGACGGCAGGGCCTTCGAAGGCGTCAACCGCGTCACGGCCAGCAACGACCCCACGGCCCACGCTGAAGTCACCGCCATCCGCAACGCCTGCCGCGAACTCGGAACCTTCGATCTGAGCGGCGCCACCCTCTACACCAGCTGCGAACCATGCCCCATGTGCCTGGCCTCCGCGCTCTGGGCCCGCGTCGACCGCGTGTTCTTCGCAGCGGACCGGCACGACGCCGCCTCCGTCGGCTTCGACGACGCCGTCTTCTACGAATACTTCGAGAACGACAACCGGGACGAACTGATGCCGGTCGCCAGGCTGGAACTGGGCGACCCCCAGGCCCCGCCCGTCATTCAGCCGTTCACCACGTGGAACACCCTCGATTCCAGGATCGACTACTAGGGCCCGGTGGCTGAGATGACAATCCTGGACAATTCCGCTGAAAAGCAGGCTGCGCTCCTGGGCACAAAACCCGGCACAAAACCCGGCGCAGGGCCCGCAGCGGCACACGCAAAGCCCGCACCTGCCGGTGGAGCCGGCGGTAGCAGCAACGGCAAGAAGCCGCCGAGCTTCCTGGACACGTTCTTCCAGATCTCCAAGCGTGGTTCCACGCTGGCCCGCGAATTCCGCGGCGGCCTGGTCACGTTCTTCACCATGGCCTACATCGTCATCCTCAACCCGCTCATCCTGGGCGGCTTCTCGGCGGAGAACGCCCCCACGGATGTCACGGGCGGGTGGCTCCCGGCCGCACAGGTCGGCGCGGTCACCGGCCTCACCGCCGGGGTCATGACCATCGTTTTCGGCTTGGTGGCCAACTTGCCCTTCGGCCTCGCGGCCGGCCTGGGCATCAACTCCTTCCTCGCCGTCGCGGTGATCCAGGAGGTCACGTGGCCTGAAGCCATGGGCCTGGTGGTCATCAACGGCATCCTGATCGTCCTCTTCGGTGCTACTGGCGCCCGGACGGCGATCTTCAAGGCTGTCCCCAAGGAACTCAAGGCCGCCATCACGGTCGGCATCGGCCTGTTCATCGCCTTCATCGGCTTCGTCGACTCCGGTTTTGTCCGCCCCACCAAGGGCGGTCCGCCGGTCCAGCTCGGCAACGATGGATCCATCACGTCCATCCCCACACTCGTTTTCATCGTCGGACTGCTGGTCATGGGTATCCTCGTGGCACGCAGGATCCAAGGCGGCCTGCTCATCGGCATCGTCGCTACGACCGTCCTCGCCGCTGTTGCCGAGGCCGTGTTCCGGATCGGTCCCGGCAGTGCGGACAACCCCGGCGGGTGGCACCTCAACACGCCGGTGCTCTCAGGACACCTGGTGTCCGTTCCCGACCTGGGCCTGGTGGGCCAGTTCGATCTCTTCGGTTCCTTTGCCCGGATCGGCGGCCTCGCAGCCACCATGCTGGTCTTCACCCTGGTGTTCACCAACTTCTTCGACGCGATGGGCACCATGACCGGCCTGGCGAAGAGCGCCGGCGTGGCCCACAAGGACGGCACGTTCCCCAAGCTGAAGTCGGCCTTCATCGTTGAGGGCATGGGCGCGGTGCTCGGCGGTGCAACCTCCGGCTCCTCCAACACCGTGTACATCGACTCGGCAGCGGGCATCGGCGAAGGCGCCCGCACGGGCCTGGCCTCCGTGGTCACCGGGGTCCTGTTCCTGGGCTCGATGTTCTTCACGCCGCTGACTTCGGTGGTTCCGCTGGAAGTCGCAGCAGCCGCCCTGGTGGTGGTCGGCGCGATGATGATGGCGCAGATCCGGGAGATCAAGTTCACCAAGTTCTCCATCGCGCTGCCCGCGTTCCTCACCATCGTGACGATGCCGCTGAGCTACTCGATCGCCAATGGCATCGGCGTCGGATTCGTCTCTTACACCGTGGTGAGCGCCGCCTCCGGCCGGGCCCGGAAAGTCCATCCGCTCATGTGGGTGGTCACCGCCGGCTTCCTGGTCTATTTCGCCCGCGGGCCCATCAACGCGTTGCTGGGCGTCTGAGGCCGCCTCAACCTCACACGCCCTGTCCCGCCTGCCCGTGCGCCTTCTTCCCAGAAACAAGGGGAAGAACAAGACTAGTGGCAGGATCGCGAATCGTTCCGGGCGGGCCCTCCCGCCCGGAACGCCACCGTAAAGGAAGTGATTCCCATGCTGGATCTGATGCCGACACTCGGCAGCTGGCAACCAGCCCTGAGCGGCCAGCGCTGTGCTGTGGCCACCATCGTGGCCTGCGGCGGTTCCGTTCCCCGGCCCATGGGCACCTCGATGCTGGTTTCCGAACACGGCGAGGTCCTGGGCAGCCTGTCCGGCGGATGCGTCGAAGGAGCCGTCGTCGAGGCGGCCCTTGAATCAATGCGCGACGGCGGCAGCCGCCGTGAGCTGTTCGGCTACAGCGCCGAGGACGCCTTCGCCGCCGGGCTCAGCTGCGGCGGAGAACTGGAAGTCCACATCCAGCCGGCGGAACCGGGCGAACTTGCCGGCCTGAGCGCGCTGGCGGGAGGTGACGCCGGCGCCGCCCTGGCCCTCATCCGCCGGCTCGACGCACCGGGGCGAACCGTCGTCGTCGGCGATCCCGCGGCCTTCAGCGCCGCCGGATCGGCGGAACTGGCGCGCCTGCTGGGACACGATCCGGCACTGCTCGGCGCGGCGGCCGTCCAGCTTGAGCCGCTGCTGCGCGGCGGCCGGGCCGGGCTGGTGCGCCTGGAAGCCCCGGACGGCTGCGATCCCGAAACGGAACCCGTCACCCTCTTCGTCGAAAGCCGGTTGCCCGCTCCGCGCATGCTGGTCTTCGGCGCCAACGACTTCGGCGCGGCACTCATCCCGGCCGGCCAACTGCTCGGGTACCACGTGACCCTGTGCGATGCACGGCCGGCCTTTGCAGGCCAGGAGCGCTTCAGCGCGGCCGACCAGCTGGCCACCGCCTGGCCGCACCGCTACCTCGCCGCCGAGGCCGCGGCCGGACGGATCGACGCACGCACCGTGGTGTGCGTGCTCAGCCACGATCCGAAGTTCGACATTCCGCTGCTCCGCACCGCCCTGGAGCTGGCCGTGAAACCCGGGCTCGCCTACGTGGGGGCCATGGGTTCGCGGCGCAGCCACCGCCAACGGGTGGACTCCCTGCTGGCCGACGGCACCCCGGCCGAGGCACTGCAGCGGCTGCATTCGCCGATCGGCCTTGACCTGGGCGCGGTCACCCCCGCCGAGGTGGCCGTCTCCGTCACGGCGGAAATCATCGCCTCCCGGAGCGGCGCCTCGAGCGCGCCCCTCAAGGACCGCAGCGGCCCCATCCACACAGCAGACTTTTCAACGAACACTTCACCGAGCACGGCCGGAAAGGCACAGCAATGGACATGAACACCATCGAGGCGGTGGTGCCTACCACCGACCCGGCCGAATGGCGCGACGGCGACGCCTGGCTGGCAGGCGGAACGGTGCTGTTCTCCTACGGCAGCTTCGCCTTCGGCCGCTTGGTCTCCGACGGCGGGCCGTTGCGGCGCCTGCTGGACCTGGGCCAGGCCGGCTGGACACCCGTCACCCTGAGCGACGCCGGCATCGAACTCGCCGCCACCTGCACGGTCGCGGAGCTTTATGCCCTGCCGGAGTCCGCGTCCGTGGCCGGCCGAAGCTGGCCCGGCCTGGACCTTTTCCGGCCCTGCTGCGATTCCTTCGTGGCCTCCTTCAAGGTGTGGAACATGTCCACCGTTGGCGGCAACATCTGCACCTCGCTGCCTGCCGGGCCCATGATCTCCCTCTGCGCCGGGCTCGACGCCACCGCCACCATCCTCGGCCCCGGCGGCAGCTCCCGCACCGTCCCGGTGGCGGATTTCGTCACCGGCGACGCCACGAACTGCCTGGCCCCCGGCGAGCTGCTGCGCAGCATCTTCGTCCCGGCAGCGGCGCTGTCCGCCAAGGTGGCGTTCCGGCGGCTCTCGCTGAGCAACCTCGGCCGCTCCGGCGTGCTGCTGACCGGGCGCCTGGACCCCGACGGCGGACTGGTCCTGACTGTCACGGCCGCCACCAAACGCCCGGTGCAGCTGCGCTTCGCCGCGGCCGGGCTGCCGGACGCGCAGCAGCTGGCCGCCGCCGTCGAACGCTCGATTCCGGCGGAGCTGTACCACGACGACATCCACGGCCTGCCCGCCTGGCGCCGCGACATGACGTTCCGCCTGGCGGAGAAAATCCGCGCCGAACTCCTGGGCGAAGGGATCCGGGTCTCCGGGGACTTCTGGAACGCTTCCGGCACACCGCACGCCACGTCCGCCCAGCCTTCCGCTGCACCCGCTCCTGCCCCTACGAAGGAGGCCCCGAATGGCCATTGAGATCAACGGAACCCCCGCAATGGAGGCGCCGCGACCGGGCCAGTGCCTGCGGACCTTCCTGCGCGAACAGGGCAACTTCGGGGTCAAGAAGGGCTGCGACGGCGGCGACTGCGGCGCCTGCACGGTCCACGTGGACGGCACCCCGGTGCACAGCTGCATCTACCCCGCGGTGCGCGCCGAGGGGCACTCGGTCACCACCATTGAAGGCCTGCCCGCTTCCGCTGGCTGCGCCGAGGGGGAGCTGCATCCCGTGCAGGAACAGTTCCTCGAGAACCAAGGCTTCCAGTGCGGCTTCTGCACGGCAGGCATGATGATGACAGCCGCCACCTTCGACGAGGAGCAGAAAGCCAACCTGCCCCGCAGCCTCAAGGGCAACCTCTGCCGCTGCACCGGCTACCGCTCCATTGCCGACGCCGTCTGCGGCACGGCAGAGCACGCCGGATCCGGCGCCGGCCGGCTCGGTGACAACGTTCCCGCCCCGGCGGGGCATGCCGTCGTCACCGGCACCGCCCGCTACACCCTCGACGTCCCGCCCGATCAGCTCCCGGGGCTGCTGCACCTGAAGCTGCTGCGCTCGCCGCACGCCCACGCAAGGATCGTGTCCATCGACACCGCGCCGGCACTCCGTGTTCCCGGTGTCGTGGCCGTCTTCACCCACGAGGACGCCCCGGCGCAGCTGTTCTCCACGGCCCAGCACGAGCTCTACACCGACGACCCCGACGACACCCGGGTGCTCGACGACGTGGTGCGCTTCATCGGGCAGCGGGTGGCCGCCGTCGTCGCCGACTCGGTGGCCGCGGCGGAAGCCGGGGCACGCGCGGTCGAGGTCGAATACGAACTCCTGGACGCCGTCTTCACCCCGGCCGACGCCTTGCAGCCCGGCGCTCCCGCGGTCCATGGCGACAAGGACGGCGAAGCCAGCCGGATCTCCCGGCCCCTGGAAAACGTGGTGGCCGAGGTCCACTCGGAACTGGGCGACGTGGCCGCGGGGTTCGCCGCCGCGGACGTCATCCACGAGAAGACCTACCGGACCCAGCGCGTCCAGCACGTGGCCATGGAGACGCACGCCTCGATCGCCTGGCTCGACGACGAGGGCCGGCTGGTGGTCCGCAGTTCCAGCCAGGTGCCGTTCCTGGTCAAGCGCACCCTGGCCCGGGTGTTCGACCTGTCCGAGGACCGCGTCCGGGTGGTCGCCGGCCGGGTGGGCGGCGGTTTTGGCAGCAAGCAGGAAGTGCTCACGGAAGACCTGGTGGCGCTCGCCGCCCTGAAGCTCCGCCGCCCCGTGCAGCTGGAGTTCACCCGCACCGAGCAGTTCACCGCCACCACCACGCGCCACCCCTTCACCATCAAGCTCAAGGCCGGGGCCAACCGGGAAGGCCTGCTCACCGCGCTCCAGCTGGACGTGGTCACCAACACCGGCGCTTACGGGAACCATGCCCCCGGGGTCATGTTCCACGGCTGCGGGGAATCGCTGGCGGTGTACAACTGTGCCAACAAGAAGGTGGACGCCCGGGCCGTGTACACCAACACGGTTCCGGCCGGCGCCTTCCGCGGCTACGGGCTGAGCCAGATGATCTTCGCGATCGAATCCGCCATCGACGAACTCGCCGAAGGCATCGGCATGGACCCCCTGGACTTCCGCCTGAAGAACATGGTCCGTCCCGGCGATGACATGCTCTCCACGCAGCCTGAACCGGAAGAGGATGTGCACTACGGCAGCTACGGCCTCGAACAATGCATCCGGCTCGTGCGCGACGCCCTGGACCGTGGGGGAGAACGTTACCGGAGCGCCGGCTTGGACGACCTCGGCCCGGAATGGGTCACCGGGACCGGCTCCGCGCTGTCCATGATCGACACCGTCCCGCCGCGCGGCCACTATGCCCACACCCGCCTGCGCCTGCTGCCCGACGGCACGTACGATGCCGCCGTCGGGACCGCCGAGTTCGGCAACGGCACCACCACGGTGCACTCCCAGCTCGCGGCGACGGCCCTGGGCACGGAAGCCCCGAAGGTAGCGGTGCGGCAGTCCGACACGGACCTGGTGGAGCACGACACCGGCGCTTTCGGTTCTGCCGGCACCGTGGTGGCCGGGCAGGCGACGCTGCTTGCCGCCCAGGAACTGGCCCGCCGGATCCGCACGGTGGCGGCCGCGCTGAGCGGCGTCCCGGAGGCTGACTGTGTGCTCGACGGCGGCAGCGTCGTGTGCGGGGAACGCCGGGTACCGCTGTCCGAGGTGTACGGCGCGGCGCACCGGGCCGGCGTCGAACTTTCCGCCGAGGGCCGCTGGGGCGGCACTCCCCGTTCGGTCGCGTTCAACGTCCAAGGTTTCCGGGTGGCTGTGAATACCGGCACCGGCGAACTGCGGATCCTGCAGAGCGTGCAGGCCGCGGACGCCGGCGTGGTGGTCAACCCGCGGCAGTGCCGCGGCCAGATCGAGGGCGGGATCGCGCAGGCCCTGGGCGTTGCGCTGTACGAGGAAGTGAAAGTGGACGACGCCGGCCGCGTCACCACCGACATCCTGCGGCAGTACCACATCCCCTCCTTCGCGGACGTGCCGCGCAGCGAGGTGTACTTCGCCTCGACGAACGACGAGCTCGGCCCGCTGGGTGCGAAATCGATGAGCGAAAGCCCCTTCAACCCGGTGGCGCCGGCGCTCGCGAACGCCATCCGCAACGCCACCGGCGTGCGCTTCGCCGAACTCCCGATCGCCCGGGACAAGATCTACCTCGGCCTGAAGGAGAAGGCCCGCGAAGAGGTGGGCGTCTAAAGGGGAACTCAGCCCAGCAGGTGCAGGTTCGCTTTCGTGTCCACGTCCCCGCCGTCGGCGAGGTCGCCACAGTCCACCAGATCCACCAGCCCGGGGTGGGCCTTGAGGAAGTGCCGGGCTCCGGCGTCGCCCGCTGCGGACCCGGCCACCTGTTCGCGCAACGCGGCGTCGATCACCAGGGGATGGCCGCGGCGGAGCGTTCCTGAGAGGTCGCGGTAGGCGGCGGCGGTGATGCGTTCAGGGTGGTGCTGCTGGAGCAGCCGGGCCACGGTCTCACGGTTGAGCCCAGGCTGGTCCACCAAGGCGACCATCACATTGTTTCCGGCGGCGGCACCGGAGATTCCGGCGCGGAAGGAACCGCCCATGCCTTCGTGCCACCGGGGGTTCTCCACCGTCCGGTGCCGGGACAGGCCGGGCAGTGCGGCTACCCGCCCGGCCTCGGCGCCGAGCACCACGAGTACCTCGGAACAACCGCCTTCCAGGAGGACGTCGGCCAGGACTTCCACCAGGGTGCGGTCCCGGAACGGCAGCAGCGCCTTGGGCCCGAGGCCGAGCCTGGTTCCGGCGCCCGCGGCGAGCAGGACGCCGCTGGTGGGAGGGAGCACAGAAGCGGACATGAGGCAAACCATACCCGTCGGGCGCTTGATTGTGACCGGGGTAAGGACTGGGCCATCTTGACGGAGGGGTGACCGGGGTCATATCGTTATTTCACCATTCAAAATTCTCATTCCGCTATGTGGAAATCCTCACCGAAGAGCGATCCAGCCGTGGCGGAACTTCCGTGAAGCAACGTTAGAAGTGGAGACCCACGATGAATTCGACTTCCCCGGTCGGCAGCACATCGGCTCCGGAACAGGCAGTGTTGCCTAAAAGTTCCACCCATCACGCGGCCAACGAAGCGATCTGCGACGCTGCCTCCGCCGCGGCAGGCCGCGTCATCAGCCCCGCCCTGTACAACGTGGACCTGGCCCCCACCAAGAAGGAAGGGCGGCGCTGGACCAGCTACAGCATCTTCACCCTCTGGGCCAACGACGTCCACAGCCTCGGCAACTACGCCTTCGCCGTCGGGCTCTTCTCCCTCGGCCTGGGCGGCTGGCAGATTCTGGTGGCCCTCGGCATCGGCGCTGCCCTGCTGTTCGCACTCCTGAACTTCTCCGGGTTCATGGGCTACAAGACAGGCGTCCCGTTCCCCGTGATGAGCCGCATCAGCTTCGGCATCCGCGGCGCCCAGCTTGCCAGCCTCATCCGCGGTGCGGTCGCCGTGGCCTGGTTCGGCATCCAGACCTTCCTGGCTTCCGTGGTATTCCGCGTGATGCTTGTGGCAATGTTCCCGGGACTGAAGGAACTGGACGGCAACTCGATCCTGGGATTGTCCACCCTCGGCTGGCTCACCTTCGTTTCGCTCTGGATCATCCAGCTCGTCATCGTCAGCTTCGGCATGGAAATGATCCGTAAGTACGAGGCCTTCGCCGGCCCCGTCATCCTCGTTACCATGGTGCTCCTGGCGGCCTGGGTCTTCTTCGAAGCCCACGGATCCATCCAGTGGACCGGCATCAAGGGCCTCGAAGGCGCCGAAATGTGGCGCACCATCTTCGCCGGCGGCGCCCTGTGGGTCTCCATCTACGGCACCTTCGTGCTGAACTTCTGCGACTTCACCCGTTCCTCCGTCAGCAAGCAGTCGATCGTCCGCGGCAACTTCTGGGGCATCCCGATCAACATGCTCGTCTTCGGCGCCATCGTGGTGATCCTGGCCGGCGGCCAGTACAAGATCAACGGCACCGTCATCGAGAGCCCCTCACAGATCATCCAAAGCATCCCCAACACCTTCCTGCTGGTGCTGGCCTGCCTCGCGGTCCTGATCCTGACCATCGCCGTGAACCTGATGGCCAACTTCGTGGCCCCGGTCTACGCGCTGACCAACTTGTTCCCCAAGCACCTGAACTTCCGCAAGGCGGCCTGGGTGAGCGGCACCATCGGCCTGGTCATCCTGCCATGGAACCTTTACAACAACCCGCTGGTGATCGTGTACTTCCTGGGCGGCCTCGGTGCCCTCCTCGGCCCGCTGTTCGGCGTGGTCATGGCCGACTACTGGCTGATCCGCCGCGGCAAGGTCGATGTTCCCGCCCTGTACAGCGAGGCACCGGGCAGCGCCTACTTCTACAAGAAGGGTGTGAACCCCAAGGCGATCACCGCCATGATCCCGGCGGCCGCCGTCGCTATCCTGATCGCTTTCGTCCCGGCGCTGGAGCCGGTGGCACCGTTCGCCTGGTTCTTCGGGGCCGGCGTGGCCGCCGTCGCGTACTATCTGGTCGCGGACCGGAAGCAGAAGCACGACGACGTCTCCGGCGAGCCGATCGCCGTCGTCAGCACCCACTAACCACCGCCGGGAACCAGGAGGAAACCATGCGCATCCTTGTCGCCAACGTCAACACCACCCAGTCCATGACCGACTCCATCGCCGCCCAAGCAGCGGCAGCCGCCGGTCCCGGCACCGAAATCGTAGGGTTGACCCCCCGCTTCGGCGCCGACTCCTGCGAGGGCAACTTCGAAAGCTACCTCGCCGCGATCGCGGTCATGGATAAGGTGCTCAGCTACCCGGAACCCTACGACGCCGTTGTCCAGGCCGGATACGGCGAGCACGGCCGTGAGGGACTGCAGGAACTCCTCGACGTCCCGGTCGTGGACATCACCGAGGCGGCGGCCAGCACCGCGATGTTCCTGGGCCACAAGTACTCCGTGGTCACCACCCTTGACCGCGCCGTCCCGCTGATCGAGGACCGCCTGAAGCTGGCCGGGCTCGATGCCCGCTGCGCCTCCGTGCGTGCCAGCGGCATGGCCGTGCTCGAGCTCGAGGAGCACCCTGACCGCGCCGTCGAAGCGATCGTGGAGCAGGCCGAACGGGCCGTCCGCGACGACAAGGCCGAGGTGATCGTCCTGGGCTGCGGCGGCATGGCCGGCCTGGACGAGCAGATCCGCCAGCGCTGCGGCGTCCCGGTGGTCGACGGCGTCGCCGCCGCCGTGACCATCGCCGAGTCGCTGGTCCGCCTGGGCCTGTCCACCTCGAAGGTGCGCACCTACGCGGCGCCTCGGCCCAAGACTGTCGTAGGCTGGCCCCTGCTGGCGGACGCTCCCGCCGTGCGCTGAATCCACGCAGCAGCAGGAAGGGAACACCATGACTGAAACGCAGGCCCCGCGGGTCGCCGTCGTCACCGGAGCCGGCTCCGGCATCGGACGGGCGGTTGCCCGGCTGATGCTCGCCGAGGGCTGGTCGGTGGCCCTGGCGGGCCGCCGGGAGGCTCCCCTCAAGGAGACCGCCGCGGACCATGCCGGGGCACTCGTGGTGCCCTGCGATGTGACCCAGCCCGACGGCGTCGCGCACCTTTTCGAGGAAACGCGCCGGCGCTGGGGGAGGGTGGATGTCCTCTTCAACAATGCGGGCATCTTCGGCCCCTCGGGCAGCGTGGACGAAGTGGACCTGGCCGGCTGGGAGGGCACCCTGGCCGTCAACGTCACCGGCGCAATGCTCTGCGCAGCGGAGGCCGTCCGCACCATGAAGGCGCAGGAGCCGCAAGGCGGGCGCATCATCAACAACGGCTCCATCTCGGCGCATTCGCCCCGGCCTCTCTCGGTGGCGTACACGGTGAGCAAGCACGCCATCAGCGGCCTGACCAAGAGCATCGAGCTGGACGGACGCCCGTACAGCATCAGCTGCGGCCAGATCGATATCGGCAACACCCGCACCGAAATCATGGACACCATCGGGGTCGGCTCCGGCGCGCTGCAGGCCGACGGCAGCCGCCGCGTGGAACCGATGTTCCCGGTGGAGGACGCCGCCCGCGCGGTGCTCCTCATGGCCAACATGCCGCCGTCGGCCAACGTCGGCTCACTGCTGGTGACTGCCGCCGGCATGCCCTTCATTGGACGCGGTTAGGCAACGATCGGAGCCCGACCCCGCTAGCCCGCCGGCCTCAGAAAATCGACCAGCCCGTGCGGGTGGTGAGCGCATCCAGGGCCGCAACGCCGGCCACTGAGTTTCCGGAGCGGTCCAGGGCCGGACTCCAGACACAGACGGTGTAGTTGTTGGGCATCACGGCGATGATCCCGCCGCCCACCCCGCTCTTGCCGGGCAACCCTACGCGGTAGGCGAATTCGCCGGCAGCGTCATACGTGCCGCAGGTCAGCATGACGGCGTTGATCCGCTTGGTTTGCGACGCCGACAGGAACGCAGTGCCGTCGGCTTTCCTGCCGTTGCTGGCCAGGAACCTGGCCGCGAGTGCGAGGTCCGTGCAGTTCATCGCAATGGAGCACTGGGCGATGTAGGCATCGAGCACCGCCTCCACGGTGTTTTCCAGGTTGCCGTAGCTGGCCAGGAAGTGAGCCAAGGACGCGTTGCGGTGGCTGTTGCGGGCCTCGGAAGCGGCAACCTCGGCGTCGGACTCGATGCCCGGGTTGCCGCTTTCGTCCCGCATGAAACGGCGCACGGCCTCCGCCGCGGAGCCGTCCGTGGCAGTGAGCAGCCTGTCCGTGACCACCAGCGCCCCGGCGTTGATGAACGGGTTGCGTGGTATTCCGTCTTCGTGCTCCAGCTGCACCAAGGAGTTGAAGGGGTTGCCCGACGGTTCGCGGAAGACGCGCTTCCAGATGCTGTCGCCGTCCCCGGCCAGGACCAGTGCCAGCGCGAACACCTTGGAGATGCTCTGGATCGAAAACGGCACGGCGGCGTCGCCGGAGGCGTACACCTCGCCTCCGCGGGTGGCGACGGCGATGCCGAACTGGCTGGTGTCCACGGTCGCAAGACCGGGGATGTAGTCCGCTGCCGCACCGTGGCCGACGAACGGCCGGGTCTCCCCGACGATGTCGTCCAGGAGGTTTTGCAGGTCAATCATCAGTGTGGGCCTCGAATTGCTCGCTCAGGGGATTGTTCGTTCACTCGAATTGTTCGTTCAATGGCGGCGTGGAGTGGGTCCACAGCCGGATCTGCAGGTGCGCCAGCAGCCGTTGGTCGGGATCCTGCAGGTCGATTCCGCTCAACTCGCAAGCACGGCGGAGCCTGTAATGCACGGTGTTCCGGTGGATCGCAAGCTCCTCGGCGCACCGGTTCACGTCACCGAAGAATTCCAAGTACGCCAGCAGCGTGGCAGCAAACTCGGGATACCGCTGGCAGAGCAGCGTGACACCGTCGTGCCTGAGCCGGGTCCTGGATCCCAGGAGGGCAAAGAGCTCCCGCGTGAGCACTTTGGTCTCCACATCGCTGTAGGAAGCGACGCTGATGGACGGCGTATCCTCCAGGACTTCCAGCACGCTGCGGACGTGCCCCAGCGTGCTGTGGAGTTCGTCAAGGCGGTCGACTACCGGCCCCACCGCTGCCTGCACCTGGCAGTTCAGGTGCACGCGGGCATCGCGGACGATGGCGTTGACCAAACGATTGATGGCGGGCGGGGACTTCACGGGATCCAAGTCCGGCAGGATCATCGCGATCTCGAGTCCGATGGCCCCGACCACCGCGCCGGGCCGGTAGGCAGCGGCGTGGATCGATGCAACGTTGGCCAGCTCTCCGCGCCGCAGCTGCAAGCCGGGGGCCGTGTCGTCGTCGCCCTTGGCCGAGATGAGCACCAAGGCTGCCGGCCTGCCCGGATCGATGCCCGCGGATTGGGCCTGCGAATGGATGTGCGGCGTGCCGCTGAGCAGGCTGGAAATCCGGTCCCGCCGCAGCGCCTGCGATTGTTCGTTGCGGTGCCTCACCAACTCGATTGCCGCATGCCGCGCCGCGCCCACCAGGATCCTGTCCGTGTTGGCGGCCAGGGGCTCGGTTCCCTCCTGCAACCAGATGTACCCGAGCACCCGGCGTCCGGCATGGATCCCGATGGCCACCCGCTCCCGGAGGCCTTCCTCCGGATTGGCGGCCATATGCACGGGGCTTTCAGAGGCCTGCAAGTGCCTGTACACGCCGGATTCCTTGAGGAGCTTCTGGTAGCGTTCCGGGCCCCTCCGGCCCAGGATGGACAGCCTGCGCAGTTCGTCGACGTCGTTTGAAGCCGGTGAGTAAGCCAACACCTTGTTGGCCGGGTCTTCGATGACAACATGGCCGTTGGCCAAGGTGGCCGTTGTCGCTGCGATCGCGAACAGGTCACGGTGCATGACGTCCGATGCCTCACCTGAGAGGCCTGGCTCCTGGATGCGGTCCTTGGCGATGCCCTCGAAGGCGTCCCACCGCATGGCCGAAGGGACGGCGATCAGGCCGACGCCCGCGGGACGCAAGAGCTCCGCGATGGGCTCAAGTTCGGCCTCGGTGCCCTTGACCGCAATCGCCACGGGCCGCCACGGGAGCAGCCTGCGAACTGCCGGCAGGGCGGCCCGGCCCCGGGCGCCGATCAGCAGGACCAGGGTCCCGGGCTGAAGGGGGTCATCGTCCTCCGCGTCCACTATGGCTGTTTCGCGAACAATGCCGTTATCCGCTGCAGGGGCGACCACCAAACGTCCGTGGTCGACTCCAATGTCTTCAAGTATGTCGCTGAGCATGGCGCCTTTGACATGCTCAGCAGTGTTGTGGGGTGCCACTGCTTTTCTTTCTCTGAGGAGGTTGTCCGGCCAAGAACATTACTCCCCGTACGTCCGTGCGGGTTTGTCTCTCCGGCACAACCAGCATGGCGCGAATTTAGCGGCACGGACAGTTCCTTGTTCGGAAACGGAACCTAGAGTGGTCTACCGTGCGCCGGGCAATGGGGCCGGGTGCATGGATTCAATGGAGTCAAAGGAGACCCCAGGAATGAAAAACACACAGTTCGATCCAGCGGATGCGGTGGAAAACGCCCGGGAACTGCTTGGTGACAGGACCGCCGCAGCGCAGGACTTCTCCAGCGAAGAGGCGGGCTACCACAAGACCCTCAAACCCCGGCAGATCCAGATGATCGCCATCGGTGGTGCCATTGGCACGGGCCTCTTCATGGGGGCGGGCGGCCGCTTGAATGCCTCCGGGCCAGCGCTGATCCTGGTCTACGCAGTGTGCGGATTCTTCGCATTCCTCATCCTGCGTGCCCTGGGCGAGTTGGTCCTGCACCGGCCGTCCTCCGGCTCATTCGTTTCCTACGCCCGGGAGTTCTACGGCGAAAAGATGGCATACGCCGCCGGTTGGCTCTACTTTCTCAACTGGGCCATGACCTCGATCGTGGATGTCACCGCCGTCGCACTGTACATCAAGTTCTGGGGCCAGTTCTGGGAGCCGCTGCAGTCCATCCCGCAGTGGCTCATCGCACTGGGGGCCCTCGTCGTCGTGCTGGCGCTGAACCTCGTCTCCGTGAAGATTTTCGGTGAGATGGAGTTCTGGTTCGCGCTGATCAAGGTGGCAGCCCTCGTGGTCTTCCTCGTCGTCGGGGTTTGCTTCATCATCTTCGGCGGCCGGACGGACATCGGTGCTCCCGGCGTGAACGTCATTCTGGACCACGGCGGCGCATTCCCGGCCGGCGCGGTGGCTCCGCTCGTGGCCATCAGTGGCGTCGTCTTTGCCTACGCGGCCATTGAACTGGTCGGCACGGCCGCGGGGGAGACCGCCCAACCACAGAAGGTCATGCCCAAGGCCGTGAACACCGTCGTCTTCCGCATTGCCATCTTCTACGTCGGTTCCGTGCTGCTGCTGTCCCTGCTCCTGCCCTTCACGGCGTACAAGGCCGGGGAATCGCCGTTCGTCACGTTCTTCTCCCATCTCGGCGATCCACAGGCCGGAGCGATCTCAGCCTCGGTGATGAACTTTGTGGTCCTCACCGCTGCTTTGTCCAGCCTCAACGCCGGCTTGTACTCCACTGGTCGCATCCTGCGTTCCATGGCGGTCAATGGTTCCGCCCCGCAGTTCACCGCCCGCATCAGCGCTTCGGGCGTCCCTTACGGCGGGATCCTGCTGACGGCTGTCATCACCCTCCTCGGCGTCGGACTCAACGCCCTGGTCCCGTCCCAAGTGTTCGAAATCGTCCTCGAGGTCTCCGCTATCGGCATCATCGGCGGCTGGGCCACCATCATGCTCTGCCACATCAGGCTCCAGTCGTGGGTGCGGCAAGGCCGGGTTGAACGGCCATCATTCCGTCTCTTCGGGGCCCCTTTCACGTCCTACCTGACCCTCGTTTTCCTGGCGTTTGTCCTGGTCACCATGGGCTTCTCGGAAACCGGCCGCTGGGTCCTTGGATCGGTTGTGGTCCTCGTGCCGCTGCTGGTGGCCGGGTGGTTCGGCTCCCGGAAACGCATCCTCGCCGCCGCCGGGGAACGTCGCGGCCACACCGGCGTCTTCCCGGTGATCGCCGAGCGTCCCGCCCAGGCGGCACGGCGACCCTGATCTCCGCAGCCAGCCGGACCACCAGTGCCGGAACCGGCAGAGCGCACCCGAACCAACAATCACCCGAACCAACAATCACCCGAACCAACATTGGAAACAAAACAACAGTGAATATCGAAGCCGCCCCGAAAGACATTGGCACCCCCAGCAGCGCCTGGCGCTCCCGCGCGGATGCCTGGGAGTTCCTGGGCTACGCCTTCAAACAACTGGCCAAGAGCCGCGCGGGAACGGAGGGCCGGACAGCCGACGCTGCCCGGACTGCCGACGCTGCCCTGACGGCCCAGGCGGCCCGCGCCCTCAGCCTCCTGCACGCCGTCGAACTCTATTGGGCGGCGCCGGGGCAGGCGGCCGTGGAACAGCTGCGGGCGGCCTTGGACACCGGTGATTTCCACGCAGGACTTGAGCTGCTCCGTGGCCTGGCGCCGATCGTGCCGGGCCACGGAGGAGCTGCGTCCCTGCCGTCGCGGGGTCACGGCCCTGCGGGGACGGGCGACGGGGAAGACGACGGCGGTACCCAGGTTCCCGACGTCGACGAACGGCCCCGGTTCGACGTGCTGGTGGTTGACGACCTGACGGACGAAGAAACTGATTCGCTGAAGGCCGGCCTCCTGGCGCAGAGACGGCCCGGCGACGCGTTCATTTACCAGCTCGTGGTGGTCCCCAGCTACGAGGACGCGTTGGTGGCCCTGCTGCTGAACCCCGCAATCCAGGCGTGCATCCTTCGCCCCGGCCTCGTTGCGGAGAGCGAACAACCGCTTGGCAGGGATCTCCGGGCCTATCTGTCCGCCCACACCGGCGCGCCGCCGGCCGGGGCGCGTCCCCTGCACCGCATCCTGGCCTTGGCCGAGCAACTTACCGCGTTGCGCCCGGAAGTGGATGTCTACCTGACGGCGGGCGTGTCCATCGAGAGCCTGGCTGGTTCGCTGAGCAGGCGCTTCCGGAGGATCTTCCGCAAGCAGGATCACCTCGACCTGCATCTGTCCCTTCTGTCCGGTGTAGCGGAGCGCTTCCGAACTCCCTTCTTCACCGCGCTGCAGGAATACAGCCGCAGACCCGCCAGTGTGTTCCACGCCCTGCCGGTGTCGAGGGGCGGCTCGGTAGTGGGCTCCCCGTGGATTCGCGACATGGCGGATTTCTACGGCCTCAACCTGCTCATGGCTGAGACTTCCGCAACCTCGGGCGGGCTGGATTCGCTCCTGGACCCGCATGGCTCCATCAAGGATGCGCAGGACCTGGCAGCGCGGGCGTTCGGATCCCACCAGACGTTCTTCGTCACCAACGGCACGTCCACGGCCAACAAGGTGGTCCACCAATCCATCCTGGCTCCGGGCGATGTGGTTCTCGTGGACCGGAACTGCCACAAATCCCACCACTACGCCTTCGCGCTCGCCGGGGCGCAGGTCAGCTATCTGGATGCCTACCCGCTGGACCGCTACGCCTTCTATGGTGCGGTGCCCCTGGCCTCCATCAAAGCCAGGCTGTTGGAGTACCGCAAGGCGGGCCGGCTGGACGAGGTCAAGATGATCACGCTCACCAACTGCACGTTCGACGGCATCGTGTACGACGTGGAGCGCGTCATGGAGGAGTGCCTGGCCATCAAGCCGGACCTGGTGTTCCTCTGGGACGAGGCATGGTTCGCGTTTGCCCGCTGCCACCCGGTCTTCCGCCGCCGCACCGCCATGGCAGCGGCCCGGAAACTCGAAGCATCCTTCGGCGATCCTGCGTATGCGGCAAGGCATGCCGCCCAGGCCGAGCGGCTGTTGGACCCGGTGACGGGACTCCCGGCGGACGATCAGGCCTGGCTGGAGACCAGGCTGGTTCCGGACCCCGCCAAGGCCCGCATCCGGGTCTACGCCACACAGTCCACCCATAAGACGCTGACGTCCCTGCGGCAGGGGTCTATGATCCACGTCTTCGACCAGGACTTCGAGGACCGGAACCGGGAGTCGTTCCGCGAAGCGTACATGACCCACACCTCCACCTCGCCCAACTACCAGATCCTCGCCTCCCTGGACGTCGGGCGCCGCCAGGTGGAACTGGAGGGCTTCGGCCTGGTCCAGCGGCAGGCCGACCTCGCCACCAGCGTGGCACAGGCAGTCGCCCGGCATCCCCTCCTCAAGAAATACTTCCGCGTCCTCACGTCGCGGGACCTCATTGAGGCGCCCTTCCGGAAGACCGGACCGGCCATGCCGCACCGCGACGGTCTCGCCGCGCTCGCAGACGCCTGGCAGCACGACGAGTTCGTCGTCGATCCCAGCCGCCTCACCTTGGATATCAGCCGGACCGGGATCGACGGCGATACCTTCCGCCACCGTTACCTCGCCGACGGCCATGGCATCCAGGTCAACAAGACCTCGCGCAACACCGTGCTGTTCATGACGAACATCGGCACGTCCCGCAGTTCGGTCGCCTACCTGATCGAAGTCCTGGTCAAGCTCGCCGAGTCGTTCGAGGAGGAACGTTCGACGGCGGGCGCCGGCCGCCGTCGGACACCGGCAGTGTCCGACGACGGCGGGACGCCGCCGCTGCCTGACTTCAGCCGGTTTGCGGACCGCTTCCGCCGGGACGCTCTGTGCCCGGACGGCGACGTCCGGGCTGCCTACTTCGAAGGCTACAAGGCAGGATCCACCGAGTACCTGTTCGCGGAGGAACTGGACGCCAGGATCGAGGCCGGGGTGGAAGTGGTCTCCGCGGGGTTCGTCACCCCGTACCCGCCGGGTTTTCCGATCCTGGTTCCGGGCCAGGTAATCACGCGCAAGACGCTGGAGTTCATGGCCGCCCTGGACACGAAGGAAGTCCACGGCTTTGATCCGGAAAGGGGGTACAGGGTGTTTGCGGAACCGGAGCCGCGGCCTGGGGCACCCCGTACGGCGGACGCGGAGAGGGGCGGGTCACAATTGCTCCATAGCGCTTCCATGATGTGAAAATTCAATTCCCTCTTGTGGAATAGTGTGATCTGGAATACGTTGAGAGTGTCCCCGGCAACCGGGGAGTTCTCTACTGATTGGTTCAGATCAATGAAGATCCCAGACTCCGCGGCGCTGAAGGCGAGTTCGGCCCCGCAGAAGAAGAAGCCACTGTACAAGTCGCTCTTCTTCCAAATCCTGATCGCCGTCGTCGCAGGTGTGCTGATCGGCCATTTCTGGCCGAACATCGGCTCCACCCTCCGGCCGTTGGGCGATGGATTCATTCAACTCATCAAGATGATCATCGCCCCGCTGATCTTCCTCGTGATCGTCACGGGCATTTCGGCAGTCGGCGACGTCAAGGCGGTCGGAAGGGTCGGGGTCAAAGCCCTCCTGTACTTCACGGCAGCTACCCTTTTCGCCCTGGTGTTCGGCCTGGTGGTCGGCAACATCGTCCAGCCAGGCGCGGGCCTGAACATCGATCCGGCCACCCTGTCCCAGGATGCGGTGGACGCCAAGACCGGCCACGCCGTCCCGAAGGACGCGGCCAGCTTCCTGCTGGACGTCATTCCCACCAGCGTGATCGGTGCGTTCGCGAACAACAGCCTGCTCCAGGTGCTGTTCTTCTCCGTGTTCTTCGGCGCGGCCATCGTCGTGATCGGACGGCAGCGCTGCATGCCGGTCATCAGCCTCATGGAGACCGTCCTGGAGCTGATCTTCAAGATCATGTCCTGGATCATGAAGGTGGCCCCGATCGGCGCATTCGGCGCCATGGCGTTCATCATCGGCCAGTATGGCCTGGACACGCTGGGCACCTACGCGCTGCTGATCGCCGCGTGCTACGGGGCGGCGGTCATCTTCATCGGCCTGCTGTTCGTGGTGGCCTGGGCGTTCGCCAGGGTTCCGCTCTGGCAGTTCCTGAAGTACACCCGCGAAGAATTCCTCCTCGCCCTGGGCACCGCGTCCACCGAGGCCGTGATGCCGCGCATCATGACCAAGCTGACCAACGCCGGCTGTTCCCGGGCCACCACCGGCCTGGTGGTTCCCACGGGCTACTCCTTCAACCTGGACGGCGCCGCGATCTACCTCTCGATTTCGCTGCTGTTCCTGGCCCAGGCCTTCGGCCACCACCTCGACCTCGGCCAGCAGTTGGCCGCGCTCGGCGTGCTGTTGCTGACCTCCAAGGGCATGGCCGGCGTCCCCGGCTCCTCCTTCCTGGCGCTGTCCGCTACGGCCGCGGCGCTCGGCATCTTCCCGGTAGCCGGCGTCGCGCTCCTCCTGGGCGCCGACCGCCTCATGGACTCGATGCGCGTGGTGGTCAACCTGCTGGGCAACTGCGTAGCGACCTTCGTGGTGGCCAAGTGGGAAGGCCAGTTCGACCGCAGCGTCATGGTCCGCGCCTTCCGCGGGGAAATCACCAACGAGGATTCCGCCATCATGCTGGGCAAGGAAGAGGTCTTCGAGGAGCAGGAGCTCGAGCGTCTCAGCGAAGGCCAGCAGCCGTCCCCGAAATTCCGCGGCGGCCCGGTTTCCGGCGACATCCCGCGGTTTGAGATGAGCAGGCCCGGCTCGCGGGAAGAAACGCCGATTTCCCCCGACTGAGCGGCTGTTCCGCGGTAAGCAAGGCGGCACGTTCCGGTGATCCGGAACGTGCCGCCTTTTGTCTTTTCCGGCTAGAACGGCAGCAGCTCCGAGAGATCGGCGCGCAGCCCCGATGCGGCGACCCGGCCGGCGTCGACGGCGTCCGTCCAGGCCAGCCGGCCGCTCACCAGTGCAAGCCAGGTGGCGGCGTCGCACTCGATCACGTTCGGCGGCGTGCCGCGCGTGTGGCGCGGACCCTCCACGCACTGCGCCACGCCGAACGGCGGCACGCGGACCTCCACCGAGTTCCCGGGGGCCCGGGCGGTGAGCTCTTCGAGGGTGTAGCGGACCGCGGTGGCAAGGGTGCTGCGCGCCAGCGCCGCGTCTGCCTCGCGGTGAGATTGCCATGCCGCCAGGGCGGCGCGGCCATCGTCAATCGGTACCCGACGGCGGGCAACGGCCATGGTTGAAGCCTTTCCTTGTGTGTGGCGGGCGGGCTCAGCCCAGCAGGGACAGCAGTGCCTTGCCGAGGCGGATCCGGCCCACCGGATGTCCGCCGCCCAGCACGGGATCCACCACCTTCTCCAGCACGCTGGAGACCTCCGGAACGTCGACGGCGCCACTTACCGCAAGCAGCGTGAGCCCCACCAAGGTGGTGGCCCGCAGGTTGCCGTCCAGCACCTTGACGGCCACCGTGGCGCCGGTGGGCGTGGCGAGCACGAGGACGCCTTCGGCGCCGATCTTGGCGAGGATGCCCAGGTCATCCATGACCACGGTGTTGGCCTCGCCCCGGCCCTGGACGGCCCAGGGGTAATCCAGCATGGATGTGGCGATCGTTGCCGCGCGCGCGTTGGAATGCGGATCCCGCGGCGCCTGGGCGAGCCGCGAATAGGCGCGGGCGAGGCCGGTCAGGGAGAGTGCCGCCACGGGGGCGCCGCAGCCGTCGATGCCCAGGTGGGCGATGGATTCGCCGCTGTATTCCTCGATCGCAGCGCGCACCCTCTGCTGCAGGGGATGGTTCGGCTCCAGGTAGCTGCGGGTGTCCCAGCCGTTCTCCCTGCAGGCCCAGAGGAACGCGGCGTGCTTGCCCGAGCAGTTGCACGCCAGCTTGGACTTGCCCCGCTCGGAGCGGACCAACCAGTTCCGTGCGGTTTCGTCCTGGGGCCAAGCTGCCGGGCACTGCAGTTGGTCTTCACGGATGCCCGCGGCCTTCAGCATGCCTTCCACCACGTCCATGTGGTCCAGCGAGCCCGTGTGGCTGGCGCAGGCCAACGCCACTTGGGCGCCGCGCAGCGGAACGCCGGACTGCATCGAAGCCAGCGCCTGGAACGGCTTGAGGGCGGAGCGGGCGTAAATGGGGGTGGTGATGTCGCCCAGTTGCTCCACCACGCTGCCGTCGCCGGCCAGCACCACGGCCGAGCCGATGTGGCGCGATTCGATGAAGCCGCTGCGCTCGATCACGGCCAGCTCGACGGCGGATTCGGCCGTGAAGGTTTCATGCGTAGACGTGGGCATGAGGCAAGTTTAGGTGCCAACTCCCGCCGGACATGTCCATTCGCGGCCCCGAGGGTTGGACAGATCAGGTGCATGCCCAATCTTCGACGCCGGGGGTGGACATGTCCCACGGTAAATCTTCTGTAGACAAGCTGTATACAACTGGTCTACAGTTTCTATACAGCTTCCGGGTGAGACGCATCATGGAAGCGGCCGAGACGTCAGGCGGCATGGACCCGTGCGGTGCGCAAACGCCGGGACCTCCCCCAGTCATTCGTCAAAAAGGTTCCGTTCAATTCGAGCTGTTCCGTTCACATCGAGGACTTCCCTTATGAGCAATGTGTTTGAAAAGGACCGGGCGGTGCGCAAGCACACCTCGCTCCCTGCCGTGGCTGCGTCCAGCCTCGCCGGCACCGCCGTGGAGTGGTACGACTTCTTCCTCTATGGCACTGCAGCCGCACTGGTCTTCAATAAGCTCTTCTTCCCCACCGCCGATCCCTTCGTCGGCACCATGCTTGCCCTGGGCACCTTCGCGGCAGGATTCATCGCACGTCCCCTCGGCGCGATCGTCCTTGGCCACCTCGGTGACAAGCACGGCCGCAAGTCCACCCTGGTGGCCAGCCTCCTCCTGATGGGGGCTGCCACAGCGCTCATCGCCTTCATCCCGCCGTACGCCACCATAGGCGTCGCGGCACCGTTGATCCTGTTGCTCTTGCGACTGGTGCAGGGCTTCGCGCTCGGCGGCGAATGGGGCGGTGCCGTCCTCCTGGTCTCCGAATACAGCGATGACAGCACCAAGCGCGCGTTCTGGGCCTCCTGGCCGAACGTCGGCCCACCGCTTGGCAACCTCATGGCGGCCGGCGTCCTGGCGCTGCTTTCGGCAACGATGCCGCAGGCGGAATTCCTTTCCTGGGGCTGGCGGATCGCCTTCGGACTGTCCGCGCTGTTGGTGATCATCGGCCTGGTCCTGCGCCTCTACGTCCAGGAAACCCCGCTGTTCCAGGCCTCGCAGGCCAAGGCCGACGTCGAACATGCCACACGCACCAAACTGCCGCTCGCCGAACTCTTCCGCGGCAACTGGCGCGAGATCCTCATCGCCACCGGCAGCCGCATGGGCGAAAACGCCGGCTTCTACATCTACTCCCTGTTCCTGATCACCTACGTGACGGACATCCTCAAGATCGACCGGCAGACCGGCCTCACCGCCGTCATGATCGGCCAGGGCGTGGCAGTAGTGGCGATTCCGCTGCTGGCAATCTTCGCGGACCGGATCGGCCGCAAGCCCATGATGATCGCCGCGTCCGCGGCAACCGTGGTGTGGGGCTTCGCCTTCTTCGCCCTGCTGGACACCCGGCAGCCCGCGGCGATCATCCTGGCCGCTGTCGGCGGGCTCCTGATCTTCGCCGCGTACAGCTCGGTGATCGGCGCCTTCTTCTCCGAACTGTTCCCCACGAAGGTCCGCTACAGCGGTACCTCTGTGGCCTACAACGTTGCCTCCCTGATCGCCGGTTCGCTCTCGCCGATCATCGCCTTGGCCCTGTACAGGGGCTTCGGCACCGGGCAAGCAATCGCCTTCTACCTCGTGGGCATGGGCCTGATCTCCATCCTGTCCGTCTCCTTCGCCAAGGAGACCAAGGACATCAAGCTCAGCGACCTCGACGTCGCGTCCGGGCAGAAGGCTGTGCAGGTGTCCGGGCAAGAACCGGACAGCGCGCCCGCCCAGAAGGTGGCACAGTCATGATGTAAGCACTGTCCGTGGCGGCCCGCCCGCCGCCACGGACAGCCACCAGACCAGTTGAGGCATTCAGAATCGAGGAATACGTGAGCATCTTCCAGAAGCCGGCTCCTACGGCACCGGAAACCGCCTACCTTTGGCTGCGCAAGGAGATCTCCTCCCTGCCCTGGGACCAGGAAGCCTTCCTCAGCGAGAATGCCATCGCCGAAGCCGCCGGTGTCTCGCGGACCCCGGTGCGCGAGGCCCTCCTCCGGCTGGAGGCGGCCGGCCTGCTCCGCAGGGTCCCGCACAAGGGCGCCTACGTTCCGGCCCTGACCGCCCAGGACATTGAAAGCATGATGGAGGTCCGCCAAGTCATCGAGGACTGGGCGGTCCGGAAGGTCACCGCCAACGGCTACCTGGGTCCGGAACTCGAACAGCTGCTTCGCAGCCAGGAGGAAAGCCTCGCGGATCCCGTGGCCTTCATCGAGTGGGACATCAGTTTCCACAAGCAGATCGTGCACGCCGCCGGAAACCCCGCCCTGGAGGAACTTTACGACTCCCAGCGCTTCAAGCAGCAGCGCATGGGCGTCAAGGCCGTCCAGGACAGCCACGGCCGCAGCGACCACGTGGTGGAGGAGCACCGCGCCATCGTCGACGCGATCCGCAGCCAGGATTCGCAGCGCGCCTCCGCCGCGGTCCGGAACCACCTCGATTCCACCCTCACCGTCCTCAAAGCCATCCCCGCACGCATACAACGCTGAACCCGCCGGGAACACGGCGGGGAACAGCCCCGAGATCCCAGGAGCAACCCATGGACATCGCTCTCGTCCAGTTGTCCAGCCCGGACAATGAGACGCAGGCCCAACGCATCGAGCGGGCGGAGGCCCTGCTCCGCGAACAGCGCGGCGCGGACCTGATCGTCCTGCCCGAGCTGTGGAGCGCCGGCTACTTCCATTTCAAGCAGTACCCCGGGCTTTCCGAATCGGTTGACGGACCGACGGTGGCGATGTGCACCGCCGTGGCGAAGGAACTGCAGAGCTACGTCCACGTCGGCAGCATCGTCGAACGCGTCGCCGGCACTGCGAACAACGGAGCCTCCGAAGGCGCGCTCCCGGTGCTCCGCAATACTTCCATCCTGGTAAGTCCCCAGGGCAACGTGGCCCACAAGTACTCCAAGCTCCACGTCTTCGGCTACAAGTCCCTCGAAGCCGAACTCCTCACTCCGGGAGACTCCCTGCCCGTGGCCGGCACCCCCTTCGGCCAGATCGCCGGCACCACCTGTTACGACCTGCGCTTCCCTGGCCTGTGGTCCGAGCTGAGCGTCCGGGGCGCCGACATCGTGGTGGTTCCCGCCGCCTGGCCGGCCGCGCGCCGGGAGCACTGGCGCCTGCTGACGTCCGCGCGCGCCGTCGAACACCAGGTCTTCGTGCTCGCCTGCAACGCCGCAGGTGTCCAGGAAGGCGTCGAACTTGGCGGCACCAGCCGCGTTGTGGACCCCGCCGGCCGCCTCCTCGCAGAAGCCGGCGACGGCGAAGAAGTGCTCCGCGTGGGCATCGACCCCGGCGCGGTCCAGGCCGTCCGCAGCGAGTTCCCGGTCATCGCCGACCGGCTCGCGGACTATTCGGGCCTCGCCCGCTGACGCAGGGCCCGCTGAGCCCCCTAGAGCTTTTTGAAGAACTGAGCAGGAAAGACCCACCCATGAAGACACACACCCAAACGCTGGCGTTCGACGTCGCGGGCACCGGTGAGACGATCGAGCTCACCGACTTCACCGCCGTCGTCGCCGGATACACCGGCCGCGACGCTGCCGCCGTCCAGCACCACATCGACGAACTCGCCGCCATCGGCGTTGCCCCGCCGCCCGCCGTGCCCATGTTCTACCCCGTGGAAAGCGTCACGGTCAGCCCGGCTGCTGCGCTGGACGTCGCGGGGGAGAAGACCTCCGGCGAGATCGAGCCGCTCTACATCCGGCACGGCGGGCGCTACTACCTCGGCATTGCCTCGGACCACACGGACCGGCACGTCGAGACCATCGACATCGGCGATTCGAAGCGGGCGTGCCCCAAGCCGGTGGCCGGCACCGTCGTCGCCATCCCCGAACTCGAAAGCCTATCGCTCGACGAGTGCCGCGCCCGCAGTTGGGTGGACGGCCGCCTGTACCAGGACGGCACACTGGACGGGCTCCGGACGCCGGCCAACGTCGTCGGGCTCCTCCTGGAGCGCAGCGACATCGGTGACGGCGACTTCGTTTGCCTCGGCGGCACCCTGCCGGTGATCGGCGGCGAGTTCATCTACGGGCGCGAATGGCGCATCGAACTGACCTTCCCCAACGGAAAAACCATCCACCACACGTACACCATCACGAAAGGACAGCAGTCATGAGGACCGGAGACGAGTACATCAAGACGCTCAACGACGGGCGCACGGTATTGATTGACGGCGCGGTTGTCGACAACGTCGCCGAACACCCCGCCTTCCGCAACGTGGCCCGCACCATCGCCGAGCTCTTCGACATCGCCGCTGACCCTGCCAACGGCATGCAGTACCACAGCGAGGAAATCAACGGCACGGCCAACCGGGTCTTCAGCATCCCGCGCAGCGCCGGGGAACTGAAGCTCCGCCGCCTTGCCGTGGAGCGCTGGGCCAAGCACACCCACGGCTGGGTGGGCCGCAGCCCTGACCATGTCGGCACCTTCTTCGCCGCCTTCGGCGCCCACCCCGAGGTCTTCGCCAGCGAGGAACGCGACTACGCCGGCAACCTCACCCGCTACTACGAGCGGATCCTGCGGGAGGACCTGTACGTCTCCTACGCGATCATCCCGCCGCAGTATTCGCGCGCGACGACGGCGTCCGGGTGGGAGGGCGACAACATCCAGGTGGGCGTGGTCGGGGAAACCGAAGAAGGCCTGATCGTGCGCGGCTCGCAGATGCTCGCCACCGGCGGCGCGATCGCCGACGAAGTGTTCGTCACCTGCATCAAGCCGCTCGGCCCGGACGATGTGGACTTCGCCGTCAGTTTCGCGCTGCCGGCCGCCACCAAGGGGCTGAAGTTCCTCTGCCGCCGTCCCTACGCCACGAGCACCACCAGCGAGTTCGACTACCCGCTCACCAGCCGCTACGACGAATCCGATGCCCTGGTGATCTTCGACGACGTGCTGGTGCCGTGGGAGCGCGTGTTCATCAACCGGAACATCGACACCCTCCGCCGCCAGTTCTTCGACACCGGTGCCCACGCCCTGGGAAACTGGCAGGCCCAGACCCGCCTGACGGTCAAGCTGCAGTTCATCGCCGCCGTCGCCCGCAAGATCGCCGCCGTCAACGGAACCGACCGGATCCCCGGCGTCCAGGAGAAGCTCGGCGAACTCGCCGCGCTGGTCTCCTCCGTCGAGTCCGCGCTCCTCGCCGCCGAATACAGCGCCGAAGCAGACGACTCCGGCATGCTTGTCCCCGGCAAGCGTGCCCTCTACGGCATCATGGGCCTGCAGTCCGAGACCTACCCCCGCGTCATCCAGATCCTCCGCGACCTGGCCGGCGGCGGTGTGCTCCAGTTGCCCTCCGGCATCGCCGACATGAAGAGCGAGGTGACCGCTCCCGACGTCGAAAAGTACGTCGCGTCCCCGAACGTCAGCAGCGAGGAACGCATCAAGCTCTTCCGCCTGGCCTGGGACATCATCGGTACCGAGTTCGGCGGCCGCCACCAGCAGTACGAGCTGTTCTACGCCGGCGCACCGTTCGTGGTGAAGGGCGCCTACACCTACCGCAACTACGGCTACGAAAAGCACGTGGCCGAGCTGGACGAGTTCCTGGCCGGCTACGACGTGGACGGCCGCAAGGAGGACAACTAGCCATGGCCAAGCCGGAGTTCGAATTCACCCCCACCTCCTCCGTGGAGTTCACCCCGTGCACTCCGCACATCGAGGGCCTGTCCGAGGCCATCCTGGCCCGGGACGACTCCAACGACTCCGTCACCCGGATCCTGAAGTTCGAACCGGGTACGGATACCTCGCCCAACGGCGCCCTGACCCACGATTTCTGGGAAGAGGTCTTCATCTTCGAAGGTTCCTTCGTGGACCAGCGCCTGGGCAGGACCTTCAAGGCAGGCGACTGGGCCACCCGCCCGCCGGGCATGGAACACGGGCCGTGGATCTCGGAAACCGGGGCCAAGATGTTCGAAGTGCGCTACTACCAGGACGGAAAGAACTGACATGGTCACTCCAGCAGTCTTCGCCGAGCCCGACGGCCTGGCCATGCGCCGGACCATGGGCCGCTTCCTCACCGGCGTGGCCGTGGTGACCACGGAGCACGACGGCGAGCAGTACGGCATGACCATCAACTCGCTCACCTCCATCAGCCTGGACCCGCCCATCCTGATGATTTCGCTGAACTTCAACACCCGCACCGGCGACGCCGTGCTGGCCAGCGGAAAGTTCGCGATCTCCATCCTCGGCGCCAAGCAGGAGGCCGTGGCCCGGCAGTTCGCCACCCGCGGCGGGGCCCGCTTCGAAGCCGGCTCCTTCGACACCACCGGGGGCGGGCTGTCCGTGGTGGCCGGGGCGCTCTCGCAGGCAGAGTGCAAGGTGGTCCACCAGTACGACATCGGCGACCACCAGGTCTTCTTCGGCCAGGTGGTGTCCTGCCGGGACCGCGACGGCGAAGGCCTGGCCTTCAACGCCGGCAAGTTCGGATCTTTCCGGGACTTCAACCACGACGCGATGCCCTGGACGTTCTAGGGCACTGTCGTTCCCGCTCACCAGCAAGGCCGTCGCACCTCCGGAATCCCGGAGGGCGGCGGCCTTCCGCAGTTAACCCGATGATGCTAAATCCCGACGGCGGCCTGGCGCCGTCGGCCGCGCGTCAGGCCGCCCGCGTGCGCGCGACGAAGCGGAAACGGTCCCCGCAGAAACGGCCGACGGTCCACTCGACCACCCTGCCGCCGTCGTCGAATCCGGTGCGGTCGATCCGCAGGAGCGGCGAGCCCATCTCGACCTTGAGGAGGCGGGCCTCCTCGGGGCCCGCGAGGTACGTCTCGACGCCGTCCTCCACCTCGGTGATCCGGATGCCGAAGTCTTCGCGGAGGGTCGCGTACAGCGAACCGCGTTCCCGCAATCGCTCCTCGAATCCTTCCAGTTCGCCAGGGATGCATGCGGTTTCCAAGCCCAGCGGTTCCCCGTTGCCCAGCCGGACGCGCTGGATTCGCACGAAAGGTGCGCCCGGCGTGAGCTGCATGTGCCCGGCCTCCACGGCGTGGCTCGCGTCCACGTGGAGCTGCTCGATTTCCAGGATTTCCGACGACGGGGTGTAGCCGATTGCCTGCGCATCCTCAGTGAAAGAGGTCAGCTGCCGAACGTGCGTGATCTTTGGCCCGCCCGTGTAGGTGCCCGAGCCCTGGGTTCGGGTGAGCCTGCCTTCGGCGACGAGTTCGCCGATGGCCTTGCGGACGGTGGTGCGGGAGGTGCCGAAGTCCAGCGCGAGGGTGCGCTCGGTGGGGATGAGGGTGCCCGGTGGCAGGTCCGCGATCATCTCCAGGATGCGCATTTTGTAGACGTAGTACTTCGGCAGTTCGCTCACCGACCGATCTTAACCCTTGACGGCCAGATTGGTCTATGCCAATCTTGTGCAGGTTGGTCTACACCAATTTAGCCCTTTGTCTCCCAGACCCCGAGGACACCGATGTCTCTCCTGAATGACCTGCGCAGCACCCCGCGGCTCGGCCTCCTGATCGGCGCGACGGCTGCCGCCGTCGGCGTGATCTACGGCTACGACCTGTCCAACATCGCCGGCGCCCTGCTGTTCCTGACCAAGGAATTCCACCTCTCCACGAGCGACCAGGAAATGGTGACCACCGCCGTCGTCGTCGGCGAAGTCCTCGGCGCTCTGGTGGGCGGCTGGCTCTCCAACCGCATCGGACGCAAGGCGTCCATGGTGGCGGTCGCCGCGTCCTACGCAGCCTTCGCCCTGCTGAGCGCATTCGCTCCCGGCATCCCGGTGCTGATGGTCGCCCGCCTGTTCCTGGGCCTGACCATCGGCATCTCCGTGGTGGTCGTGCCCGTCTTCGTCGCCGAGAGCTCGCCGGCCAAGGTGCGCGGCGCCATGCTCGTCGCCTACCAGGTTGCCACCGTCATCGGCATCATCCTGGGCTACATCGCCTCCTGGGCGCTGTCCTCCACCGGCGAGTGGCGCTGGATGCTGGGCCTGGCGGCGGTCCCCGCGGTGGCCGTGCTCGCCATCCTCCTGCGGCTCCCGGACACCCCGCGCTGGTACGTCATGAAGGGCCGCTTCGAGGAAGCCCGACGCACCCTCACCACCATCGAACCGGAGTCCGACATCGACGCCGAGATCGAGGGCATGCGCGCCGCGCTCGCCGAGGAATCCGGCGGACGGAAGTCCGGAGCGGTCAAGGAGATGCTCCGACGGCCCTTCCTGCGCGCCACCGTGTTCGTGGTGGGCCTGGGCTTCTTCATTCAGATCACCGGCATCAACGCAGTGGTCTACTACAGCCCGCGCATCTTCGAAGCCATGGGTTTCAGCGGCAACGAGGCCCTGCTGCTCCTGCCCGCACTGGTACAGGCCGCCTCCCTCGTGGCCGTGTTCGTCTCCCTTGCCCTCGTCGACAAGGTGGGCCGGCGCCCGATCCTGCTCGGCGGCATCGGCATGATGGTGGTGGCCAATGCGCTGCTGATCGGCGTCTTCCTGGCCGGCCAGTCCTTCGGCGGTGCGCTCACGGTGCTCGGTTTCCTCGGCGTCCTGCTCTTCACCGTGGGCTTCACCTTCGGCTTCGGCGCCTTGGTGTGGGTCTATGCCGGCGAGAGCTTCCCGGCGCGGCTCCGCTCCCTCGGCGCGAGCACCATGCTCACCTCCGACCTGATCGCCAACGTGGTGGTGTCCGCGTTCTTCCTCACCATGCTCCAGCGCCTGGGCGGGGCCGGTACCTTCGCCGTCTTCGGTGCCCTGGCCGTGGCTGCATTCTTCTTCGTACGCCGCCTGGCCGCCGAAACCAAGGGTCGCAACCTTGAGGACATCCGGATCTTCTGGGAAAACGGCGGCAGCTGGGAATCCCGCGGGGTTCCCGCCGTTCGCGGCGGGGTTCCGGCGGCGAAGGGCTGAGTCCCAAGCACCACACCACGGAGAGCATGCCCGGGCAGCGGGCATGCTCTCCGGCCTTTAACGTCGGATTGTAGGCCGCAACCGCGACACCGCTTAGGTCCGGGCAGGCCGCACAAAGTACCCTTGGAGACTGTGAAGGTACTCGTCATTGGCCCCGGCGGCCGCGAACACGCCATTGTCCGCTCCCTGCTCGAAGATCCCAACGTGTCCGAGGTCCACGCGGCTCCGGGCAACGCCGGCATCGCCAAGCTGGTTCCCACGCACGCCATTGACGGCAACGATCCCGCCGCCGTCGCGCAGCTGGCCCGCAAGCTCGCGGTGGACCTGGTGGTCGTCGGTCCCGAGGCCCCGCTCGCCGCGGGCGTGTCCGACGCCGTGCGCGAAGCCGGCATCCCCGTGTTCGGCCCCAGCAAGGCCGCAGCCCAGCTCGAGGCGTCCAAGGCCTTCGCCAAGGAGGTCATGGCCGAAGCCGGCGTGCCCACCGCGATGGCCCGCGTCGCCACCAATGCCGAGGAAGCCGCAGACGCGCTGGACACCTTCGGCGCCCCGCACGTGGTGAAGGACGATGGCCTTGCTGCCGGTAAGGGCGTGGTGGTCACCAACGATCGTGCCGAGGCCCTGGCCCACGCCCAGGCCTGCTTCGACGCCGGCGGAACCGTGGTCATCGAGGAATTCCTGGACGGCCCCGAGGTCTCCCTCTTCGTCCTCTGCGACGGCCGCACCACCGTGCCGCTGTCCCCGGCCCAGGACTTCAAGCGCATCTTCGACAACGACGAGGGCCCCAACACCGGCGGCATGGGCGCCTATACCCCGCTCGACTGGGCGCCCGAAGGCCTGGTCCAGGAAGTCATCGACCGCGTGGCCCAGCCCACCGTGGACGAAATGGCCCGCCGCGGCACTCCCTTCGTCGGCGTGCTCTACTGCGGCCTGGCCCTCACCTCGCGCGGCACCCGCGTCATCGAATTCAACGTCCGCTTCGGCGACCCGGAAACGCAGGCCGTCCTGGCCCGCCTCAAGACGCCCCTCGGGTCCCTGATGCTGGCAGCTGCCAAGGGCGAACTGGACACCGCGGAAGAGTTGCGCTGGTCCAAGGACTCCGCTGTCGCCGTCGTCGTCGCCGCCGAAAACTACCCGGACACCCCGCGTACCGGCGACCGCATCACAGGACTGAAGAAGGCCGAAAGCCTTGAAGGCGTCCACGTCATCCACGCCGGCACTACGCTGGACGAGGAAGGCCGCGTGGTCTCCGCCGGCGGGCGCGTGCTCGCCGTGGTGGCGCTCGGCAGCGACCTGGTGGAAGCCCGCGAACGGGCGTACGACGGCGTCGAACTGGTCCAGCTCGAAGGCAGCCAGTACCGCACGGACATCGCCGGCAAGGCGGCCCGCGGCGAAATCCGGGTGTCCACCAACACCGGCATTATTCCGGCGGTGAAGCGCTGACCATGACTGAACTCAACACCGGCGGCTTCGCCGCGAAGACCCTCGACCTTCCGGGCTGGAAGCATGTGTACTCCGGAAAGGTCCGTGACCTCTACGTCCCGGCGGACGAATCCATCAGGGAACAGCTGGGCCAGGACTGCGTCCTGGTTGTTGCCAGCGACCGGATCAGCGCCTACGACCATGTCCTCTCCAGTGAAATCCCGGACAAGGGCCGCATCCTCACCCAGCTGAGCCTGTGGTGGTTCGAGCAGCTCGGCGTGGAACACCACGTGCTGGCCTCCACCGTGGCCGGAGGCGTTCCGGAAGCCGTCGAAGGCCGGGCGATGATCTGCAAGAAGCTGGATATGTTCCCGGTCGAGTGCATCGCCCGTGGCTACCTCACGGGCTCCGGCCTGGCCGAATACAAGCAGTCCCGCACCGTGTGCAGCATCCCTTTGCCGGAGGGCCTGGTGGACGGTTCACGCCTGGCCGAGGCCATCTTCACCCCGTCCGCCAAGGCCGAGGTGGGCGAGCACGACGAGAACATCACCTTCGAGGCCGTGGTGGACGCGGTCGGTCCGGACGTTGCCGACCGGCTCCGCGAACTCACGCTTGCCATCTACACCAAGGCTGAGGAGATCGCCCGCGGACGAGGCATCATCCTGGCCGACACCAAGGTGGAGTTCGGCGTGGACGCGGCCAGCGGCGTCATCACCCTGGGCGACGAGGTCCTCACCCCGGACTCCTCCCGCTTCTGGGACGCCGCGAGCTACGAACCGGGCAAGGCACAGCCGTCCTTCGACAAGCAGTACGTCCGGGACTGGCTGACCTCCGCCGAATCGGGCTGGGACCGCGCCTCCGACGCCCCGCCGCCCGCGCTGCCGGCCGACGTCGTCGAACGCACCCGCGCCCGTTACGTCGAAGCCTACGAGAAGCTCACCGGACGCACCTTCGCGTGACGCGTCCAGGCTGATACACCTGAAGCAGGGTCCCGAAGCCGTCTGGCTTCGGGACCCTGCTGGTTTTGCGTGACTGCGTGTCCTGCCGGCTTACTTCGCGCCGTTTGCCGCGTGGCTGGCCGCCTGGGCGCGGCGTTCGGCGAGACGGATTTCCAGCAGCGAATCCATGGCCTGTTGGACGCGGTCCGCGGCACCCGCGGCCGTGAAATCCGCTTGTGCTTCTTCCAGGTAGATCAGTGCTTCGGTGTTTTCGCCCGCGGCTTTGAGGGCCTTGCCGAGCAGGAAGGACACCTCGCCTGCGGTGTGCCGGGCGAGCTCGCCGCGGTCCGCGTGGATTTCGCGGAGCTTCGCGACGGCGGCCAGGATGTCGCCCGTGAGGTAGAGCCAGCGGGCGCGGATGAACGCCACTTCGAGCTGGTCGGTCTTGTTGCCGCCCACGATCGAGAGGGCGAGTTCGGCACGCTCGATGGCCGAGAGCGTCTCGGGTTCCACGATGCCCGAAGACAGCCTGACGGCCGCCGAGGCCTTGTTGAAGCGGGCCCAGAGTTCGATGTCGTTCGCGGGGGAGAGGAGCTTCGCCGCGCGCTCGTGATGCTTGATGCCCTCGGCGTAGTCGTGCCGCATGAAGGCCACGTTGCCCACCACCCAGGCCACCTCGCCCGCGAGCTGGGACATGGAGTGCTCGTCCATTTGGGCCATCATGGACTCGCAGTACTTCCAGGCCTCGTCCAGCTTGCCGCTTTCGGCCAGCGCGCCGATGAGCGCACGGTGCGCGCCGATGATGAGCGTGGAGCCCTTGGGGAGCTGCTGGCTGAGCCGGACCGCCTCGGTGGCGTGTTCGACGGCGGTGGCCAGCTGCCCTTGGCCGTGGCAGACGGCGGCGAGCATCTGGCGGGCGCGCACGCCAAGGCCCGCCGATTCGGTGGCCATGGGGTGCTCCAGCAGATGCTGGATGATCTTCTGGCACTCCTTGAGCTGGCCCTGCTTCATGACGCATTCGGCCTGCATGTAGGTCATGTTCCACCAGGCGCTGGTGTTGCGGGCTTCCAAGGCGATCTGTGCCGCTGCCGCCGCGTGGCTTGCCGCCAGCGGGTAGTCCCGGAGGTCCCAGGCCTGCCGGGCATAGAGGCCGGCGAGCACGTATTCGGCGTCGCTGACGGATACAGGCTGGCTCCAGGCTTCCAGGGCCTTGGGCGCCAGCTCGAGCCGACGGGCCAGTTCTTCGATAACCTCGGCAGTAGGTTCGCGGCGGCCCGTCTCCAGCAGGGAGATGTAACTGGGGGAGTAGAGGTCCTTGCCCAGTTCGGCCTGGGTCAGTCCCCTTTCGAGCCGTTCGGCACGGAGCTTTTCTCCGAATCCGTTGCCCACCGCGTCCTCCTAGATTTGGTGCTTTAGCGCTGCCTTAGCGGGTTGCCCTTGACAGCCTCTGTGGAAAACATTTTACAATGTGTGTCAACAGGGACCGCACTAATTTCCATAACGAATCCGACTCGCATCGAGGGAAAACCATGTTCAAGAAGATCGCTGCATCTGTCGCCTTGGCGGGCGCTCTTGCATTCACGGCAGCGGCTCCGGCCGTCATCTCTGCAGCCCCTGTAGCAGACGCCATCCATACAGTGCTCAGCATCGGCAATTGGCCCGATCCCATGCGCTCGCAGGCCATCGGTAACTGGCCTGATCCGATGCGCGCCCAGGCCATTGGCAACTGGCCTGATCCGATGCGCGCCCAGGCCATCGGCAACTGGCCCGACCCCATGTAAAAATCAAATGATTTGAGAAATCACCCCGGCGACTGGGCGTCGGGGTGATTTCTTTTTTGCCTTCTGAGGGGCAGAGTGCAAATACAAAACCGGTCAAAGGAATGTTTCCGCCGGGCTGAGAAAGCGGGTCGCGAAAAACCGGGCAGCGAATTGTTTTGCTTAAAGAAGCAGGGCCTCCCAAATGGAAGGCCCTGCTCTAAATGGTCGGGATGACAGGATTTGAACCTGCGACCTCTTCGTCCCGAACGAAGCGCGCTACCAAGCTGCGCTACATCCCGATCCGTTGCCAAAGCAACGTGTTCAAGGATAGCGGATCCCTGCCCCGGATGCGAAATCGACGGGTCGGTGCCCTCCGCCTCGCCCGGCTTGTCCCCACGGACAGCTAGACGAGCGACTCCCGCCAGGCTCCATGCAGGGCGGCGAAACGTCCGCCGCCGCTGATCAGTTCGGCGGGAGAGCCGTCTTCCACCACCTCGCCGTCGTGGATGACGAGCACCCGGTCCGCGGATTCTACCGTGGACAGGCGGTGGGCGATGATGATCGCCGTCCGTGCGGACCGCCCGTCCTGCCCGCCGCCTGCGAGCAGGCTCGACAGCCCGGCCTGCACCAGCCGCTCCGACGGGATGTCCAGGGACGAGGTGGCCTCGTCCAGGATCAGCACGGCCGGTGCCGCGAGGAACGCGCGCGCAAAGCCGATCAGCTGGCGCTGGCCTGCCGATACGCGGCCGCCGCGCTTGTTGACGTCCGTGTCGTAGCCCTCGGGCAGGGCCGCGATGAAGTCATGGGCGCCGACGGCGCGGGCGGCCGCCTCGATCTCACTCCGCGGGGCGTCGGGGCGCCCCAAGGCGATGTTGTCCGCCACTGAGCCGCTGAACAGGAACGCCTCCTGGGTGACCATGACGACGGCGCGGCGCAGCTCGCTGCCGTCGAGATCCCGCAGCTCCACGCCGTCGAGCGTCAGGGAACCTGCGGTCACATCGTAGAAGCGGGCGATCAGCTTCGCGAGCGTGGACTTGCCGGCGCCGGTCCGGCCTACGAGGGCCACCGTCTGTCCCGCAGGGATGTGCAGGTTCAGCCTGGGCACCACAAGCGTTCCGGCGCCGTAGCTGAACTCGACGTCGCGGAAAGCGATCTCGCCGCGGGCCCGGGGGAGCGGAACCGGGTTCTTCGGCGGCCGCACCGTGGGAACCTCCTCCAGCAGGCCGGACACCTTCTCCAGGGCGGCCTGGGCGCTTTGGAAGGAGTTGTAGAACATGGCCATCTGGTCCACGGGCTGGAAGAAGCGCTTCGTGGACAGGATCAGGGCCAGCAGCACGCCGACAGCGAGGTCCCCGCTGAGTACCCGGAAGCCGCCGAAGAGCAGCACCACGGCCACGCACACGTTGCCGATCAGCACCAGGCCCGGCTGGAAGATGCCGTTCAGGTTGATCGAGCGGACCGTGGCCCGCCGGTAGTCCTCGGAGAGTTCGCCGTAGCGCTGGGCGTTCTCCTTCTCCTTGCGGAAGGCCTTGACTGCCCGGATGCCGGTCATGGTCTCAACAAAGTGCACGATCAGCCGTGCCGACACCACCCGGGACTCCCGGAAGGCGATCTGCGAATGCTTCTGGTACCAGCGGGCCAGGAAGAACATGGGCACCCCGGCGGCGAGCATGATGAGGCCGCTGCGCCAGTCGAGGGCGAAGACCGTGATGGCCGTGAAGGCCATGAACAGCAGGCCGGAGGCAAGGGAACTGACGCCCGAATCCAGCAGTTCGCGCAGCGCCTCGAGGTCCGAGGTCTGCCGGGCGATGATGCGGCCCGAGGTGTATTTCTCGTGGAACTCGAGGCTGAGCCTCTGGGTGTGGCGGAATACCCGCAGGCGGAGGTCCAGGAGCATGGCCTGGCTCAGCCGCGCCGTGGAGGTGACGTAGAGCGCCGTGAGTGCTGCCGTGGCCACTGCGGCTGCGAGGTAGAGGACGCCCGCGAGGAGCAGCGGCCCGGTGCTGCCCGACTGCAGGGCGGGCAGGGCATGGTCGATACCGAAGGCGATGATGGCCGGGCCTGCCACCCTGGTGGCCTGGGACAGCACCACCATAGCCAGCGTGAGCCAGAAACGGACCCGCACGGGCTTGATCAGGGAACCCAGCAACGCGAGCGAGCGCCGCCGCACAGCCTGGCTGTCCGTGCGGCTAAGGTGGGCGTTGTCCTCGTTGGAGGTGCCGAAGGTGCTCATCGTCGTGCCTCCCCGGCATCTTCGAGTTCGTCCAGTTCGCTGTCTTCGAGGTGGCTGTCCAGGTCCTTCGGACCTTCGTCGAGGCTCGCGATGACGAAGCGGTAGTGCGGGTTGCGGGCCAGCAGTTCGGTGTGGGTCCCGACGTCGGAAATCCGCCCGTCCTCGAGCAGCGCCACCCGGTCGGCAAGGGCAACGGTGGATGGCCGGTGCGCGACGATCAGGGTGGTGGTGTCCTGCAGCACTTCGCGGAGCCGGGCTTCGACCAGTTCCTCTGTGTTGACGTCGAGGGCTGAGAGCGGATCGTCCAGCACCAGCACCTTGGGCTTCGCGGCGATCGCCCGGGCGAGGGCGATACGTTGCCGCTGTCCGCCGGACAGGCTGAGCCCTTCCTCGCCGATCAGGGTGTCCACGCCGTCGGGCAGGGAGTAGGCGAAGTGCGCCTGGGCGACGTCCAGCGCCTCCTCCAGGGCGGCGTCCGAAGGCTCGGGCGCTCCGAGCAGCACGTTCTCCCGCACGGAGCTGGAAAAGAGGGTGGTGTCTTCGAAGGCCACGGCCACCATGGTCCGCAGTTCCTCCACGCCGAAGTCCCGCACGTCCACGCCGTCGATCCGCACGGCGCCGCCCGTAGCGTCGTAGAGGCGCGGGACGAGCTGGAGCAGGGCGCTCTTGCCGCTGCCGGTCACGCCCACCAGGGCCATCGTCTCGCCCGGGCGGATGTCCAGGGTGATGTCGTGCAGCAAGGGGCCGCCGTCGTCGAACGCGAAGGAGGCGTGCTCGAAGCGCAAGCCGCCGCGCAGTTCACGAGGCGACTGCGGGGCGTCCGGGCTGGTGATGGTGTTCGCGGTGTCCATGACCTCGAAATGCCGGTCCAGGGCGGTCTTGGCGGTCAGCGCCATCGCGAGCAGCATCCCGGAGAATTCCACCGGCGCAGCCACCACGGCCGCGGTAGCGAAGAACGCCACGAGGGAGCCGATGCTCAGTTCACCGGTGGAGGCCAACAGGATGCCGGCCACCAGGCCGACGCCGAGCGCCAGTTCAGGCAGCAGGTTCACCACCAGGCTGAACTCCGCCTGCTGCTTGGCCTTGGCGATCTCGGTCTGCCGGAGCTCCTCGGCCTGGCCGTTGAAGTTTTCCAGCGCTTCGCGGCTGCGGCCGAAGGCCTTGAGCACGCGGATGCCGTGGACGGATTCCTCCACGGTGGTGGCGAGGTCGCCGGCCTGGTCCTGGCTGAGGCGTGCCACCAGGCTGAAGCGGCGCCGGAAGCGGAAGGAGAAGACCATGATCGGCAGGGCCGCGGCCAGGAAGATCAGCGCCAGTTGCCAGCTCATGGTGAACATGACGCAGACGCCGATCGCTACGGTCAGGGTGGTGACCACCAGCATGATCGCGCCGAAGGCCATCCAGCGGCGCAGGAAGTTCAGGTCGCTCATGGCCCGCGACAGCAGCTGCCCCGAGCCCCAGCGGTCGTGGAACGACACGGTGAGGTCCTGCAGGTGGCCGTACAGCGAGACCCGCATACGGGTTTCCACTGTGGTGGCCGGGTTGATGACGAACTGGCGGCGGAGCGCCACCAGTCCGGCCTCGGCAATGCCGAGCACCAGGATCACGACGGCGGAAATCCACACCGCGCTTCCCGCACCGCCGGGCTTGAGGAAGTCATTGACCAGGACCCGGAGGACCTGCGGGATGGCCAGGGCCACCACGCTGGCAAGCAGCGCGCTGAGCAGGCCCATGAAAAGCCGCGGGATGATCGGCCTGACATGGGGGTAGAGGCGCTTGATGGAGGTAAAGAACGACGTTTGCTTGGACATGCCCGCTTCTCAACAGCTGGATCTTCAGACGGCGGAGGTGGTTTCCTACAGCAACTACCCTATGCCATGCGTGATTCCCTTCACAGGAAAATGCGAGGGGTGGTGAAATGTTTTACCACTTATCGCGATCCGTCATCTCGCGATCCGTCAGCTCAAGGGACGGATCATCGGGTGAAACCCGAATGCCGTCCCCGGTATTCCGGGGACGGCATTCTTTCGGTATCGCTACGCCTACGCCTACGCCTGCGCGCTCAGCGTCAGCAGCACGGCCTCCGGGCGGCAAGCGATCCGCACCGGCGCGTAGCGCGAGGTGCCGATCCCGCCGGAGACATTGACCGGCGTCGTACGTCCGTTGCTTTCCCAGTCGTTCAGGCCGCGGGCGCGCCAGGTGGGCAGGTCGCAATTGGCGACGAGGGCACCGTAGCCGGGGATGCAGACCTGCCCGCCGTGGGTATGGCCGGCCAGGATCAGGTCCGCGTCGGCCTCGGTGAAATGGTCCAGTACGCGCTGGTACGGCGCGTGGATGACGGCCACGCGCAGGTGCGGGCGCTTGTCCTGCCCTGCGGTGCCGCGCGGCCAACCGGCATAACGTTCGCGCTTGAGGTGCGGATCGTCGACGCCGGAGAAGTCCAGGCGGACACCGTTGAGCGGAAGCGACTGGTGCCGGTTGGTCAGGTCGATCCAGCCGGACATCCCGAAGCCGGAGCGCAGCCTGGGCCAGTCCAGCTTGATGGGGTCTTTGCGGAGCCGGCTGGGGCCCTGGAAATAGCTGAGCGGGTTCTTCAAGGTGGGTGCGTAGTAGTCGTTGGACCCGGGGACGAACACGCCGGGCAGCGCCAGCAGGGGGCGAAGGGCCTCGAGCAACGGGTCGATGGCCTTGGGGTGGCTGAGGTTGTCTCCGGTGTTCACCACGAGGTCCGGCTTCAGGTCAGCCAGGGACAGGAGCCAGGCCGCCTTCTTGTTTTGGCCGGGCACAAAATGGATGTCGCTCAGGTGGAGCACCCGCATCGACGCGGAGCCGGCGGGGAGGATCGGAAGGGTTTCCTCACGCAGGGTGAACTGGTCCTTCTCCCACCATCCGTAGGCGGCGGCAGCCGCGCCCGCCGCGGCTCCGACGGCTGCAGTGACGGCAAGGCCGCGTCCGAAGTCACGAACGCGGCCTGCCAGATGTCCTTGGGCGGTCATCAATCATTTGTCCTTAGGGTCGTTTGCCCTTGTTGCCCGAGGTGGGACTTGGGCTGGAACCAGTGTCGCCGCTCTTCGTACCGCCCTTGGTTTCCTTGGTGGGAGTCGGCGCCGGGGCCACGTAGCTCAGGTTGGACGGCGGTTCCGGGAACGGGTCCGTTCCGTAGCGCGGGGCCACCTGCAGCATGTAGTTGGCGAACTGCGGGCCGGCGATCATGTACCCGTCGATGTTCGAATAGAACTTGCCGTTGATGGTGATGTTGCGGCCGTAGCGCTGCTGATCGCCGAGCGGATCGCCGAACCAGGAAGCTGTGGCCAGGCCCGTGGTGTAGCCAACCACCCAGGTGGAGCCGTTGGAGTTGTTGGTACCGGTCTTGGCGGCAACGGGGAAGGTGGTACTTGTGGAAATGCGGGGCTGGATCCAGAAGCCCGAACCCTTGTTCAGCACCTCCTGGAGGGCCTTGCTGACGCCGTGGGCAACTTCCGGGGAGATCGCGTCCCGGCAGTTGCTGGACTGCGCCGGAAGCTTGTTGCCGGATGAATCGGTGACGGATTCGATGGCGATCGGCTCGCAGTAGCGGCCGTCGTTCGAGAAAGTGGCGAAAGCACTGGCCATGGTCAGCGGTGCCGTCTGGCGGGATCCCAGGAGGTTGGCCAGCGTGGTCATCGGGATCTGCGGGTGCGGATCGGTGACCTTTCCGTCCTTGCCCCGGGCGGGCAGGCCCTCGTGGATGCCCGCGGCGTCCACGATCTTCTGGATACCGCAGAGGTCCAACTGGGAGGCTGAAGCGAAGGTTGCGGTGTTGATGGAGTTCATCAGGCCGTACAGCACGCTCATCGGGCGGTAGTAGCCCTCTTCGGCGTTCTGCAGGTCGTTGCTGCCCTCGACGTTGCTGTCATACCAGCCGGTGGTTGGCGTGGAGCAGGTGTTCCGCCACGGGAAGTCGATGGGGTACTTGCGGACCGCGGCGTTGACCGTGTCGTTCATCGACTTGCCCTCGTTGAGCCACTCCGCGAAGGTGAAGGGCTTCATGGTGGAACCGGTCTGGAAACCGCCCAGGCCGTTGAGGTCATTGCCGTTCGCATCCAGGACGTCCACGTTGAAGTTCTGTTCAGCCTGGAACTTGCCCGGTGAAGGCAGCCACACCGTGTTCTGGGCCATGGAGATGATCTTGCCGGTCTTCGGCTGCACCGAAACCAGGGAGGCACCCCACTTGTCCGGGTTGGCGCCGGCGGAAGCGTTCACCTGCTCCTGGGCCACAGCCTGGGCCTTGGGGTCCAGGGTGGTCTTGATGGTCAGGCCGCCACGCATGACCCGGTTGGTGCGCTCATCAGGAGTGGCGCCGTAGGCCGGGTTGTTCAGCAGCAGGTGCAGCACATAGTCACAGAAGTACGGCGCGGAGGTGGCGTAGGCACAACCCTGGCGGGCCGGGGTGATCTTCGTTTTGACCGGCGTGGCCACGGCCTTGTCGTAGTCGGCCTTCTTGATCTTCCCCTGGTTCAGCATGAGCTGCAGGACGAGGTCGCGGCGGGACTTGGCGTGGTCCGGATTCGTGATGGGGTCGTAGTAGGACGGGCTGTTGACCACACCGGCCAGGAGCGCCGCCTGGGGAAGGGTGAGGTTCTTGGCGGTGGTGCTGAAGAAGAACCGGGAGGCGGCTTCGATGCCGTAGGCGTCCCGGTTGAAGAAAACGATGTTGAGGTAGCCCTCGAGGATCTGCTCCTTGGAGAACTTCTTCTCCAGGGCGATCGCGAGCTTCATTTCGCGCAGTTTGTCACCGACACCCTTGTTGACGCCGTTGAGCTTGACGTCGGCATCCTTGCCCTGGGAGACGAGGGACTCGTTGATGACGTTGTTCACGTACTGCTGCGTGATGGTGGACGCGCCCTGCTTCTGGCCGCGGGCGGTGCTGACCACGGCACGCAGGATGCCGGTGGTGTCGATACCGCCGTGCTCGTAGAAGCGGCTGTCTTCCACCGCAACAATGGCGTCCTTGATGTAGGGACTCATCTGGTCCAGCGGCACCCGGGTGCGGTTCTCCTTGTAGATCGAGGCGATCTTGGAACCGTCACTGGCCAGGATGGTGGTGGACTGGCTGGGCGGGTTCACCTGGAGCTCCGCCGGCAGCGTGTCAAAGAACTGGATCGAGCCGCTGGCCGTGCTGCCCGAAAGGGCGGCCGCGGGGACCAGCAGACCTGCCACCAGGACACCGCAAACGGCACTCACGCCGAGGAATGCGATGATCTTTCCCAGAGTGGTGGCAGTATCGAATATGGGGTTCTTGCGAGTCACCATGTTTTCCACTTTACCGGCAAGGGCTACGCTTTCTCTCATGACCAAATGGGAGTACGCGACGATTCCGCTCATTATTCACGCCACGAAACAGATCCTCGACACCTGGGGCGAGGACGGCTGGGAACTTGTCCAGGTAGTCACCGGCCCCGATGGAAATGGTCTGGTCGCCTACCTTAAGAGGGAGAAGCAGTAACTATGACAAGCCCCGCAGAAACCACGTCTGGCGCGGAAACCACGGCCCCGGCATCCGCCGTCGAGCAGCGCCTCGCAGAGCTTGGCCTCGTCCTCCCGGAGGTGGCAGCACCGGTGGCCGCCTACGTCCCGGCGGTCGTCTCCGGCAACTACGTCTACACCTCCGGCCAGCTGCCCTTCGTTAATGGCAAACTCCCAGCTACGGGCAAGGTCTCCACCGGCGACGAAGGCCAGTCCGAGGAAGCCACCATTGCCCCGGAAGACGCCAAGGTTTACGCCGAAGTGTGTGCCATCAACGCCCTCGCCGCGGTCAAGAGCGTCATCGGCGACCTCGACCGCGTCACCCGGATCGTCAAAGTGGTCGGCTTCGTTGCCTCCGACCCGTCCTTCACCGGCCAGCCGGCCGTCATCAACGGTGCCTCCGAGCTCCTGGGCAAGGTCTTCGGCGACGCTGGCATCCACGCACGCTCCGCCGTCGGCGTTGCGGTCCTGCCGCTCGACTCTCCCGTTGAGGTCGAACTGATCGCCGAATTCAGCTGATCGCCGAAGCCAAGCAAGGAACCGGTCAAAGCAATTGCCTCAGCTAGCCCGACGCCTGTTCGTGTTGCCCCCTGAACTCGAGGGGGCAGCACGCAACTGGCTCCAGCTCGGCGAACGGAGTCCCCGCGCCGCGCGATACGCATCATCAGTAGTCCTCCTCCGTGACGCTCCCGGCGGCTTGGAGACCTGGATGGGCTACCGTCCGGGGACCTCCCCGCTGGGCGTGGTCGCCTTCCCGGGCGGCTCACTGGACGCGAGCGACGACGACGCCCTCGGCTGGCTGGGCCCCTCGCCCCAGCAGTGGGCCGAGACGCTCGGAACCACCGACGTCGGGCTGGCCCGCCGCCACGTGGTGGGAGCCATCCGCGAACTGTTCGAAGAAACCGGAGTCCTCCTCGCGGGGCCGGACCTGTCCACCACGGTCGAAGCGACGTCCACTCCGGAATGGATGAAGGCCCGCGAAGCCGTGGCCAACCAGGACAAGTCTTTCACCGACGTCCTGGCCAAGCGCGGTCTGTCCCTGCGCACGGACCTGCTCAAGCCGCTGGTCAACTGGCTCAGCCCGGACTTCGCGCACCGCCGCTTCAACACCCGCTATTTCGCAGCCACCGTCCCGGTCGGCCAGAGCCCGTCCCTCCTGCAAAGCAAGGGCGTCTGGGGCCGCTGGGTCCGTGCCTTCGAACTCATCGCCGAACGCGACACCACCAACCTCGGTGACGAAATCGGCCAGGAAAACACCATCGGCCTCACCCTGGGCCAACTCCTGGTTCCCGGCTCGGAAATCATGCTCGAAAAGATGGCCGCGGCACAGGGCTGCATCGCCTACCTCAGCTACAAGCGCAAGCACCACGTCTACCAGCCGCGCCTGGTCGAGGAAAACGGCGTGCTGATGCTCGAAGTCGAAGCCGCCCGCACCGTCGCAGGAGATCCGCAGCGGGAGCGGTGACCGCTCACATCCCTGTGCCCGCCTTGAGTGGCTCCGCCATGGTCACCTGAGACGCAGACAACGGCCCTCCGCCGACCCTTCTATAGCTGTCAAGCCCCGCGGGTGCTCGGGTTTGTCGCGTTGAGTGT
>NZ_QRCU01000069.1 GCF_003369445.1 Arthrobacter silvisoli | reverse complement strand
TGATGCAGCCCGGCAAATCCAACCAATTCAATAAAAATCGGTATCAACAAACTTGGCACACTATTGAGTTCTCAAACAACAGAAGCAATTCGAATACTCTTCGGAATCTTCATTCCGGTTTTCTTCGCTGCGATGTTTCAATCTTATTTCATCCGATTTCACTTTGCAAATCCGGGAATTTCTCCCGAATTCACTTTCGCGAATCAGATTCCCCACCAAGAGACTCCAAATAATCCGATTTCCTGGCACTTGCCGGAGGCGGATTTTTCAGAATCAATGGGTGGCTGCTGCCCCTCAGTGGTGGCAACCCAACAAACACTACACGCCTCCCCGCGGCTGCGCAAGTCAGCTGCGGAAAGGCGTGCAGTCGTCCGGTCAAGAACACACCGGCGGGCGCGGAATCAGGCGTTTACTTCCACGGTGGCCAGGTTCTTCTTGCCCCGGCGGAGCAGGAGGTAGCGGCCATGGAGCAGTTCGTCTTGCGCGATGACGGCGTCGGGGTCGGTCACTTTGGCGTTGTTGACGTAGGCGCCGCCCTCCCCCACGGTGCGACGGGCGGCGGACTTGCTGTCGGAAAGGCCGGAGGCGACGAGCAGGTCGATGATGCCCAGGCCGCCGGCGTCGATCTTTGCCGAAGGGAGTTCAGCGGTGGCGGCAGCAAGGGTTGCTTCGTCCAGGACGCTGAGGTCTCCGTTGCCGAAGACCGCGGCGGAGGCGGCGATGACCTTCTCGGTCGCTTCGACACCGTGCACCAGGGAGGTGACTTCGTAGGCGAGCTTCCGCTGGCCTTCGCGGGCGAAAGGACGCTCGGCGACGGACTTCTCCAGCTCTTCGATTTCGGCGCGGCTGAGGAAGGTGAAGACCTTGAGGCGGTCCACGACGTCGGCGTCCGCGGTGTTCAGCCAGAACTGGTAGAACGCGTACGGGCTGCACATGGCTGCGTCGAGCCAGATGGCGTTGCCTTCGCTCTTGCCGAACTTGGTGCCGTCGGCGTTGGTAATCAGGGGGGTGCCCAGGGCGTGCACGCTCTTGCCATCCACCTTGCGGATCAGTTCGGTGCCGCTGGTCAGGTTGCCCCACTGGTCCGAGCCGCCCGTCTGCAGCACGCAGCCGTAGTCGCGGTTGAGCTGGAGGTAGTCCATGCCCTGCAGGATCTGGTAGCTGAACTCGGTGTAGCTGATGCCCTCCTCGGAGCTCAGGCGGGAGGCGACGGCGTCCTTGCGCAACATCGTGCTGACACGGAAGTGCTTGCCGATTTCGCGCAGGAAGTCGATGGCGCTCAGCGGCGCGGTCCAGTCCAGGTTGTTGACCATGCGGGCCGCGTTGTCGCCCTCGAAGCTGAGGAAGCGGCGGACCTGTGCCTGCAGGTAGCCGACCCATTCGGCCACAGTGTCCTTCGTGTTCAGGGTACGTTCCGCCGTCGGACGCGGGTCACCGATAAGGCCGGTGGAACCGCCCACCAGACCGAGCGGCTTGTGGCCGGCGAGCTGCAGGCGGCGCATGACCAGGAGCTGCACGAGGTTGCCCAGGTGCAGGGACGGCGCAGTCGGGTCGAAGCCACAGTAATAGGTGATCGGGTCTCCGGCGAGCAGCTTTTCCAGTTCCGCCTCATCGGTGGAAACGTGGACAAGGCCGCGCCATTTGAGCTCCTGCCAGATGTTGGCGAAGCCCGGGTCGTTGTGCTGGGACTCGAGGCTGTTTACGTGTGACACGAGTTCTAAGTTAGCAGGATTGCGGGCGCTTCCCCGCCGTGGAGACTGCGGCGGACGTCAGCGTTCGATTCCGGTCGGCAGCGGCGCCGAGGTGATGAGCCGCAGGCGCTGCGTCGGACGGGTCATGGCGACGTACAGGTCCCCGACCTTCCCGTGCTCGTGGTTGAGCATGTCGGCCGGTTCCAGAACCACGACACCGTCGAATTCCAGGCCCTTGGCTTCCTTCGGGCTGATCACCACGATGTCCTGTTCGTAGCTGCCGGCACCGCTTCCCACGCGGTGGCCGTAGGCGCCGCGCAGGGCTGTGGCAGCCGCGGGCAGCAGGGCGCCATCGGCGATCACGGCGAGCAGGCCGCCGTCGAGCACGTCCAGTTCCCCGGGGAGCACCTCGAGCAGGCGGGAGACGATCGCCTCCTCCGCCACCCGGTCCACGAGCGGGTTCCAGCGTCCTTCCCGGACGGCCTTGGGCGCCGAGACGACCAGGCCGGCCCGGTTGGCCATGCGCACGGCGGCTTCGGCGATCTGCGAGGGCGTGCGGTAGTTGACCGTGAGCTCTTCGAGCTGCCAGCGGTCACCGAACGACGGCGCGAGGGCGCTGTGCCAGGAATTGGCACCGGCCGCGGCGCTGGTCTGGGCGATGTCGCCGACGATCGTGAAGGACTTCAGCGGGCAGCGGCGGACCAGGAGGCGCCACTGCATGGGCGAAAGTTCCTGGGCTTCATCGACCACGATGTGCCCGAAGGCCCACGTGCGGTCGCTGACGGCGCGTTCGGCGGCGGTAAGGCGCGTTTCGCGTTCCTGGTTCTGTTCGGCCAGTTCCTCGGCGGTCATGAGGACGTTGACGCCCATGGCTTCCATGTTCGCCAGGGTCTGCTTGGCATTGGCGAGATCGCGGGCGCGGTCCTGTTCCTGCTGGGCCAGGCCCCGTCCGGCAGCGGCGTCCAGTTCACCGAGGAGTTCGGCCGCTTCATCGAGCAGCGGGACGTCGGCTTCGGTCCACGGGGCGTCGGCCGGGCGGAGCAGCAGGGCGCGCTGTTCCGGGCTGAGGTCCGGGGTGCAGGCCTCCAGGATGGCCGGCTTGCTGAAGAGTTCGGAGATCAGCTTCTCCGGCGTCATCGGCATCCAGCACAGGTTCAGGGCGATGCGGACGTCCCGGGCGGTGCGGACGTCCTCGGCCAGGTAGGCGCGGTCGGCGTTGTTGCCGAGGTTGGCCGCCTCCACCATGTCCGTGAGCTGCTCAGTGAGTTCGCGGAGCAGGATCTTCACGAAGGTCACGCGGGCCTCGTTGTGCGGCTTGCCGGTGGCGCGGGCCCGTTCGCGGGCGCGCTTGACCTGCCTGACCGTGAGCTTGAGCTTGCGGGAATCGACCTCGAGGAAGCGGTCTTCGGCAGGGGTGCGCTGGCGGTTCGCGACGGCGTTCGCGACGACCGCGGCCATGTCCAGGCTGCCCTTGAGGGAGGCGACGGCCGGGTCCTCTTCGGGGACGGCGCTGATGCCGGGCATGAGCTTGCCGAGGCTGGTCATGACGACACCGGTCTCGCCGAGGGACGGCAGTACGCGTTCGATGTAATGCATGAAGGACGACGACGGGCCTACCAGGAGCACGCCGGCGGACTTCAGCCGATCCCGGTGGGTGTACAGCAGATAGGCGGCGCGGTGCAGCGCGACGGCGGTCTTGCCGGTTCCGGGGCCGCCTTGGACCACCAGCGCTCCGGACATGGCCGAGCGGATGATGCGGTCCTGTTCGGCCTGGATGGTTCCCACGATGTCCGACATGCGCCCGGTGCGCTTGGAGTTCAGGGCTGCCAGCAACGCGCCCTCCCCCTGCATGGATTCGCTGCCGTCCAGCATGGCGGTGTCCAGGACGTCGTCCTCGATCGCCTTGACCTCGCGGCCCTGCAGGATCAGGTGCCGGCGGCGGCGGACGCCCTGCCGGTCGAAGGCGGTGGCCTGGTAGAAGTGTCCGGCCTCGGGGGCACGCCAGTCGACCATGAGCCGCTGCAGGTCCGGCGTGGACAGGCCGATGCGGCCGATGTATTGCGCTTCGCCGGAATCGAGGTCGAGGCGTCCGAAGACGAGGCGTTCGTCGACGGCGTCGAGCTGGGCCAGGCGGTCCTCGTACAGGGCCGCGAAGGCATCGCGTTCGGAGACATTCTGCATGGTGCCCACCGCGCCGGCGCGGCGGACTTGTGCCAGCTGGCTCCGTTTCTCTTCCCGCAGTTCGTCCAGCCGTGCATAGAGCCCGGCCACGTACTCGCGTTCGTGGAGCAAATCAGCGTCGTGCATCGAAACGTTCCCCTATGTGAAATGACGGACCGTCCATTCTACAGCGCTTTTCCGCAACGCGTGTGAAACGCTCCACCCGCCGGGGTGTCACGAGAAATTCACGTTCCGATAACCTCTGCTGCATTCCCGGCGGCCGCCACTGGTGCTTAGATGCTGCAATGCAGCACGATGTGGCTCTTGGCCGGCACGGAATCAGCCTGGTTCCGCTCGTCCCCGCGCATGCCCGCGCACTCTTTGACTTCGTCGACGCCGGAATGTGGTCCGGCATGGCGGCCAGTCAACCGCTGAGCTCCGGGGAGCTCGAAGCGCTTTTCGCCTCCCGCATCGCCGACCCCGCGGTGATCGCCTTCGCCGTGGTGGAACAACGGACTGGTGCCCTGCTGGGCACCACCTCGCTCTGCGACTATGATCCGCGCCAGCAGCGCCTGGAAATCGGCGGGACGTTCTACGGGCGCCCGTTCTGGGGAAGCCACGTCAATCCGGCCGCCAAGCAGCTGTTGCTGTCCTACGCCTTCGACGTCCTGGGCGTGCACCGGGTGGGGTTCCGCTGCGATGCCCGGAACGCCCGCAGCGCCGGGGCGATCCGGCGGCTGGGCGCCAGCTACGAGGGCACGTTGCGCGGGCACCGTTTCGCGCCCGACGGCGGCCGCTGCGACACCGACGTGTATTCGATCCTGAGCCACGAATGGCCGCCGCTCCGCGACGCCTTGCTGGACCGGCTGATGCCTTTCGAGCACCCGGCAGAGCCGGCGCCGGTGCCGGCCACCGGTTCCTGCCTGCTGGCCGGTTAAGGGTCCTTGCGGGCTGTTTTCCGGACTTTGCGCACCGCCGGCTTGTATTTGGAAACGGTCGGGTCCCCGGCGAGCCAGAACCGCCAGGGATAGCGGTGGGTCCCGCCGTCGCCGGCAACCCCCACCCGTGGCCCGCTTGCGAGCAGTTCCGGCGGGACCGGCGTCGCGGGCAGCAGCAGCCCGTACGGCTCAGCCAGCGCGTCCGCGCCGCTGTCCGCCGTCGTCAGCCCGAGGACGGTGGCCAGGCGGGCGGGACCGCTGGCGAGGTCCAGGTCCGAACGCGACGCCGGACGGCGGCTGCGGGCGAGTTCCAGCCCCTCGACCACCTCGCCGGCGCGCAGCAGCAGGGCGGACGCGACGCCGTCGGGCCCGCACACGATGTTGGAGCAGTAATGCATGCCGTACGTGAAATACACGTACAGGTGTCCGGCCGGGCCGAACATCGGCGCATTCCGCGGAGTCCGGCCGCGGAATGTGTGCGAGCCGGGATCCGGGTGGTGGGAGTCGTGCGGGCCAAGGTAGGCCTCCACCTCGGTCAGGCGCACGGAGACCGTACCCTGGCCTGAGCGGTGGCTGAGCACCGCACCAAGCATCCACGGAGCCACCTCGCGTGGATCCGCGGACAGCATCTCCCTGATGCCGGGAGCCTCCTGGCCGGTCATGTGCCGACCCTAACAGAGCCGCCGCGGCAATGTCCGATTTCCGCTAGGAAGCCGGCCTGCGGGCTGGCAGCATGGAGCCATGGACTTCTGGCAGCGCTACCGGGCCATCGATGCGCGCGACACCCGCTTCGACGGCCAGTTCGTCACCGCTGTACGTACTACCGGCATCTACTGCAGGCCTTCGTGCCCGGCACGCACGCCCAAGGCCTCCAACGTGACCTTCTTCGAGACCTCGGCCGCGGCGCACGAAGCCGGGTACCGGGCGTGCAAACGCTGCCTGCCGGAAGCCGTGCCCGGGACGCCGGCCTGGAACCTGCGCTCCGACGTAGCGGGCCGGGCGATGCGGCTGATCAACGACGGCGTGGTGTCCCGCTCCGGCGTCGAGGGACTGGCCAGGCAACTGGGCTACTCGGCCCGGCAGGTGAACCGGATCCTCAGCGAAGAGCTCGGCGCCGGGCCGCTCTCCCTGGCACGGGCAAGCCGTGCGCAGACGGCCAGGACCCTGCTGGTGTCCACGGACATGCTGCTCTCCGACGTCGCGTTCGCGGCGGGTTTCAACAGTGTCCGCCAGTTCAACGACACCATCAGCGAAGTCTTCGCGCTGACGCCAAGCGCCCTGCGCGCCACGGCCCGGCCTGCGGAGCGGGGCCCTGATCACCGGGGCGGTCCGGGGAAGGCCCCAGCCGTCGCGGCCCTGACGGTGAAACTTCCCTTCCGCGAGCCGTTCGATCCCGGGATCTTCGGGTTCCTGGCCGTCCGCGCCGTGCCCGGAATCGAGCACGCGGAAGTCAGCGGTGGCGGCGTGTACAGCTATGCGCGCACCCTGCGGCTCCCGCGTTCGGCCGCCCGTTTCCGGGTGGAGTTCGACGCCGGCAGCCCTGATGCCGGCCCGGCCTCCCGCACGCTGACCCTCTCGTGCAGCAGCCTCGACCTGCACGACCTGCCTGTCCTGTTGAGCCGCGTCCGCCGGCTGTTCGACCTTGACGCCGACCCGGTGGCCGTGGACGAGGTGCTGGGCCGCGATCCGCGGTTCGGCACCTCGGTACGGCAAACGCCCGGCATCCGGCTGCCGGGGGCCGTGGACCCCGCGGAGCTCCTGATCCGGGCGATGATCGGCCAGCAGATCACCGTGGCGGCCGCCAGGACGGCGCTGACACGCCTGGCGGCGGCGGGCACCGTGCTTCCGGAAGGGACTGTGCTTCCGGAAGGAACTGTTCTTCCGGAACCCGACGGGCTTGACCGTTTGTTCCCGACGCCGGAGCAGATTGCAGACTCCGGGTCGGAGCTGCTGCGCGGGCCGGGCCGCCGTATCGACTCCGTGCTCGCGGCGGTCCGGGCAATGTCTTCCGGGGAGCTGGACTTCGGCTACGGCGACGACCACCGGACGCTCGCTGCGAAGCTCCTGCCGCTGCCCGGCGTCGGACCCTGGACGGTGGGCTACGTGGCGATGCGGGTGCCCGGCGAACCGGACGTACTGTTGTCAAACGACGCCGCGGTCCGGAACGGGCTGAAGGCCCTGCCGGCCGCGGCCGGGATGCCGGCGGATTTCGGCAACGTGAGCCCCTGGCGGTCCTACGCCACCATGCACCTGTGGCGGGCGGCGGCTGCCTCGAAGCCGTCGCGGTCGGCTTCGAGGCAGGCCGTTGCTTCGGGGCAGGCTGTTACTTCGGGGCAGGCGCGCCGGATGGCCACGGCAGCAGCTCCGGCAACTCCACGCCGTCGGCCGCTTCAGTCGCCCGCAGGCTCCCCAGCGTAGGCGTACGGCCGGCCAGCCACGCCGCGATGTCGGTGATCATGCCGTTCACGGCGATGGAGCGGACGCCGGAACCGAGGGTCAGTTGCGGCAGCGCCAGCGGCTGCAGGACCAGTTTGATGCCTTGCGGGACGCGGGCCCCGAGGAAGCGGAAGAGGTGTTCGCAGAAGGGCCGGCTCCAGGTTTCGGGACCGAAGCCGGTGCCGAGGTCGCCGGTGTGGATGGTGAGTTCGCGCCACAGGGCCAGGCCGCCGTCGAACACTGTTCCGTCGCGGTAGCTGATGGGCGCGGACCAGCCGGTGTCGTCGAGGGCGTCGAAAGCTGCCAGAACCCGCGTGAGGGCGGCGTCCACCGCGGCGTGGTGCTGGGCGGCGTCGTGACCGGCGGCCAGGTCAATGGCGCGGTTCCTGCCCTCGTAGCCGCCGTCGTACAGCTCGACGGTCTCGCCGCGGGCGGCGTACTCCAGTTGGCGGGCCATCGCCTTGGCGATGCCGGCGAGGTGGGCCAGCACGTGGCCACGGCTCCAGCCGGGCAATTCGGAGGGGGCGGCGACGGCGGAGTCGTCCAGCGTGGCGACGACGGATGCGGCGGTGGCGGCAGCTTTGTGGAGCTCGGCCAAGAGTGCCTGCGGAGTGATCTCGGTCATGCGGCCATGGTATCGGAAGAGTTAAGGCGCGTTAACGCAAAACCGGGGCGGCGCTCCAGTTCACTGGAACGCCGCCCCGTCCGGCACGTCAGCCCGCGTAGGAGCGGGCTCCCTGAAGTTCGGCCTCGAGGGCCTGCAACTGCCGTTCGACGGCGGCCGGGGCCGTGCCGCCCTGGGAGTTGCGGCTGTTGAGTGAACCCTCGGTCGACAGGACCGTGCGGACCTCGGGCGTCAGGTGCTCCGAAATCGCGGCGTATTCCTCATCCGTCAGGTCCCAGAGCTCAACGTCGCGGCTTTCGGCCTGCTTGACGGCGGCGCCGGAGAGCTCGTGCGCCTCGCGGAACGGCACGCCCTGGCGGACCAGCCATTCGGCAATGTCCGTGGCCAGCGCGAAGCCCTGCGGAGCCAGGGACTCCATCCGTTCGCTGTTGAACTTCAGCGTGGCGATCATGCCGGACACGGCCGGGAGCAGCAGTTCCAGGGTGTCGGCGGCGTCGAACACCGGCTCCTTGTCTTCCTGCAGGTCGCGGTTGTACGCGAGGGGCAGGCCCTTGAGCGTTGCCAGCAGGCCGGACAGGTTGCCGATGAGGCGCCCGGCCTTGCCGCGTGCGAGCTCGGCGACATCCGGGTTCTTCTTCTGCGGCATGATCGAGGACCCCGTGGAGTACGAATCGTGCAGCGTAACGAAGGAGAACTCCTTGGTGGCCCACAGGATGACTTCCTCGGAGATCCGGGACAGGTCCACGCCGATCATGGAGCAGATCCAGGCGAACTCGGCGAAGACATCGCGGGAAGCGGTGCCGTCGATCGAGTTGTGCACGGCCGAGTAGAAACCCAGGTCCGCGGCGACGGCCTCGGGATCCAGGCCCAGGGAGGATCCGGCCAGGGCGCCGGAGCCGTAGGGCGAGACGCCGGCCCGCTTGTCCCAGTCCTGCAGCCGCTGCACATCGCGCAGCAGTGCCCAGGCGTGGGCCAGCAGGTGGTGGCTCAGGAGCACCGGCTGGGCGTGCTGCAGGTGGGTGCGGCCCGGCATGGCCACACCGTGATGGGCCTTGGCCTGCTCCACGAGCGCGTCCACGGTGTCCAGCACGCCGCGCGCGATCAGCCGGGCGTGGTCACGCAGGAACATGCGGCCGAGGGTGGCCACCTGGTCGTTGCGGGAACGGCCCGCGCGCAGCTTGCCGCCGAGCTGGGTGCCGGCGCGCTCGATGAGACCGCGTTCCAGGGAGCCGTGCACGTCCTCGTCCGATTCGGCCGGCAGGTAGGCGCCGCTGGCGACGTCCGCGTCCAGCTGGGTGAGAGCCGCGAGCATGCCTTCGAGTTCGGCGGCGTCCAACAGGCCGGCCTTGTGGAGCACCCGGGCGTGCGCCTTGGAGCCGGCGATGTCATAGCGGGCCAGCCGCCAGTCGAAATGCGTGGACTTGCTCAGCGCGGCGAGGGCATCCGCGGGACCGCCGGCGAAGCGGCCGCCCCACAGGGCGCCTTCATTGGTGGCGCTTGTCATGTTCAGGCTCCGGCGACGCGCTGGTCGCGGCTGGAGGCAACCTTGGAGGACATGCCCCACAGCTCGATGAACCCGCGGGCCATCGACTGGTCGAAGGTGTCGCCGGTGTCGTAGGTGGCCAGCGAGAAGTCGTACAGCGAGGTGTCCGAGCGGCGGCCGTTGACGATGGCCTGGCCGCCGTGCAGCACCATGCGGATGTCGCCGGAGACGTACTTCTGGGTGTCGTCGATGAAGGCGTCCAGGGAGCGCTTGAGCGGGGAGAACCACTGGCCGTCGTAGACCAGTTCGGACCAGCGCTGGCCGACGGTGGCCTTGAAACGGGCCTGCTCACGCTCGATGGTGACGTCCTCGAGGTGCTTGTGGGCGGTGATCAGCGCCATGGCACCCGGGGCTTCGTAGATTTCGCGGGACTTGATGCCGACGAGGCGGTCCTCGACGACATCGATGCGGCCCACGCCCTGGGCGCCGGCGCGGCGGTTCAGTTCCTGGATGGCCTGCAGCGGGGTGACCTTGACGCCGTCGATCGCTACCGGGATGCCGGCGTCGAAGGAGATGGTGACCTCATCCGGGGCCGGCGGGAATTCCGGGGTGGCGGTGTAGTCGTAAATGTCCTTGGTGGGGGCGTTCCAGATGTCTTCGAGGTAGCCGGTTTCGACGGCGCGGCCCCAGACGTTCTGGTCGATCGAGTACGGGTTCTTCTTGGTGGTCTCGATCGGCAGTCCCTTTTCCTCGGCGAAGGCGATGGCCTTGTCGCGGGTCAGGGCAAGGTCGCGGACCGGGGCGATGCACTTCAGGTCCGGGCCCAGGGTCTGGATGCCGACTTCGAAGCGGACCTGGTCGTTGCCCTTGCCAGTGCAGCCGTGGGCCACGGTGGTGGCGCCGAATTCGCGGGCCGCCTTGACCAGGTGCTTGACGATGACCGGGCGGGAGATCGCCGAGACCAGCGGGTAGTGGCCCTGGTAGAGGGCGTTGGCCTTCAGCGTGGGCATGGCGTATTCGTTGGCGAACTCGTCGCGGGCATCGGCCACGTAGGCTTCAACGGCGCCGCAGCCCAGCGCACGCTGGCGGATGGTCTCCAGGGACTCGCCACCCTGTCCGACGTCGACGGCGACGGCGATGACCTCGGCCCCGGTGGCTTCACCGATCCAGCCGATGGCTACGGACGTATCGAGGCCACCGGAGTAGGCCAGAACAATGCGCTCAGTCACGAGAGTGCTCCTTTGGGACAGATCAGGTTGATTGTGAATGACTATACAGTGTTATGCGTATTTATACATATCGGCCCAACTGACTCGCAGTTATGGTCGTTGTGAGGGCCCACAACGACGTCAGACATCAACTGTGAGCTAGTTGGGGTTCGACTCCGCCATCGCCAGGAACCGGGCCGCCAGCGCCTCGCCGCCCTGGGGGTCCCGGGCCACGAGCAGCACGGTATCGTCCCCGGCAATTGTGCCCAGAATCGAGGGCATCACGGAATGGTCGATGGCCAAGGCCAGGAAATTGGCAGCGCCGGGCGGCGTCCTGAGGACCACCAGGTTGGCCGAGGCTTCAGCGGTGACCAGGAGTTCGCCGCAGAGTTTCTCCAGCCGGGCGTCCAGGATTTCCTGGCCGACGCCGCTGGTGGCCGCCCGGTCCCCGCCCTCCCCCGGCACGGCATAGACCAGCACGCCTTCGCTGCCGCGTACGCGCACGGCACCGATTTCCACGAGGTCCCGGGACAGGGTGGCCTGGGTGACCTGCACGCCGTCGTCGGCCAAGCGGGCGGCGAGCTCGGCCTGCGAGCGGACGCTCCCGCCGCGCAGGATCGCGGTGATCCGCGCCTGCCGGGCGGTCTTGGTGGCGGGGCTGCTGCCCGGCGTCGGCTGGTTGATGGACACTAGAACGTGCTCTCGCCGGTTCCTTCGACAGGGGCAAGACCGTCGACGAAGGCAAGCCCGGAGCGGTGCATCAGCCAGGCCATGAGTGCCTTCTGGGCGTGCAGGCGGTTTTCGGCCTCGTCCCATACGATCGACTGCGGCCCGTCGATGACGCCCGCGGAGATCTCGTAGCCGCGGTAGGCCGGCAGGCAATGCAGCACGACGGCGTCCGGTGCCGCCTGTGCCATGGCGGCCTCGTCCACGGAGTAGTCGCGGAACAGCTGGAGGCGGGCTTCCTTCTCGGCTTCCTGGCCCATGGACACCCAGGTGTCGGTGGCGACGACGTCGGCACCCTTGAGGGCCTCGGTGGCGTCCGTGGTGATGAGCACTGAGCCACCGGTTTCGGCGGCGCGCGCCTCGGCGGCCGCCACGATGTCCGCGGCGGGCAGGTAGCCTTCCGGGCCGCTGATCCGCACGTGCATGCCCGCGGTGACGCCGGCCAGCAAGTAGGAGTTGGCCATGTTGTTGGCGGCGTCGCCGAGGTATGCCATGGTGAGTCCGGCCAGCTTGCCCTTGTGTTCCTTCACTGTCAGGAGGTCGGCGAGCAGCTGGCAGGGGTGGTAGTCGTCGCAGAGCGCGTTGATGACCGGCACCTTGGAGTTTTCGGCCATGGCCACCAGCCCGGCGTGGGCCCCCGTGCGCCAGACGATCGTGTGGACCATGCGTTCGAGGACCTTGGCAGTGTCCTCGACGGACTCCTTGTGGCCGATCTGGGCCTCGCCCGGGTTGATGATGAGGGCGGTGCCGCCCATGTCCGCCACGCCGGTGGCGAAGGAAACGCGGGTACGGGTGGAGGTCTTGTCGAAGATGACGGCGACCGTCTTGCGGCCGTTGCCTTCAGCCGCATAGGGCTGCACGCTGTACGGCGCGGCCTTCATCCGGGCGGCGAGTTCGAGCACCTCAGCCTGTTCTGCCGGGCTGAGGTCCGTGTCCTTGAGGAAGTGGCGGGTAGTGGTCACTGGGATTCCTTCGCGGTCTGGATCAGTTGAGGCAGGGCGGCCAGGAAGAGGCCGGCCTGTTCTGTGCTCAGGATGAGCGGCGGTGCCAGGCGGATAGTGCGCGGGCCGGGGCTGTTGACGATGAATCCGGCGTCGAGTCCGGCCTGCACGACGGCGGGTGCGACGTCGGCGTCCAGGTCGAAGCCGATCAGCAGGCCTTCGCCGCGGACTTCCGTGACGCCGTCGATCTTGGCCAGTCCTTCGCGCAGGAAGGCACCGACGGTGCGCACGTTCTCCAGCACGCCCTGGTTTTCGATCGCGTGCAGGGTTGCGAGCGCGGCGGCCGTGGCCACCGGGTTGCCGCCGAACGTGGTGCCGTGCTGGCCGGCGGACAGGAGCGACGACGTCGCCTCGCCGAAAGTGATGAGGGCGCCCACCGGGAAGCCTCCGCCCAGGCCCTTGGCCAGGGTGATGGCGTCCGGGACGATTCCGGCGTCTTCGCTGGCGAGCCACTTGCCGGTGCGGCCGATGCCGGTCTGCACCTCGTCCAGGATCAGCAGAGCCCCGGCCGCCGTGCAGGCTTCACGGGCGGCCTGCAGGTATTCCGTGCTGAGCGGGCGCACGCCCGCCTCGCCCTGGATCGGTTCGAGGAAGACGGCCGCCGTGGAATCGTCGACGGCGGCGCGCAGGGCCTCGATGTCGCCGAACGGGATGTGGACCACGCCGCCGGGCAGCGGTTCGAACGGGGTCCGGTAGGCCTCCTTGGCCGTCAGCGCCAGGGCACCCATGGTGCGGCCGTGGAAGGCGCCCTCGAGGGCGATGATCTTGGTCCGGTTGCCGCTGCTGTTGCGGCGGGCCAGCTTGAAGGCGGCCTCGTTGGCTTCGGTGCCCGAGTTGGCAAAGAACACCTTGGACCCGACCGGCGCCTTGGTCAAAGCCAGCAGCTTTTCGGCGAGCGCGATCTGCGTGGGGCTGGTGAAGAAGTTGGAGACGTGGCCCAGGGTGGCCAGCTGACTGGCAATCACCGAGGTGACGAAGGGGTGCGCGTGGCCCATGGCGTTGACGGCGATGCCGCCCAGCAGGTCAAGGTATTCCTTGCCGTCGGCGTCCCACACGAGGCAGCCGGCGCCGCGCACCAGCACCCGCTGCGGGGTGCCAAAGACACCCATCAGAGACGAAGAGTAGCGGGACAGCCACTCAGCGCCGCTGCCCTGGCCCGCGATTTCACTGGCGGAGGTTTCCTTGGCGACGGTTTCCTTGCTTTCGACGAGCTCTGCGTCGGGGTGGCTCATTGTGCGCTCTCTTCTTCGTCGGGGACGACCTGCGTTCCGATGCCCGCGGTCGTGAAAGTCTCCAGCAGCATGGAGTGGGGCAGGCGGCCGTCCACGATGTGCGCGCGTTCCACGCCGTCGTCGATCGCCTTCAGGCAGGCCGCCATCTTCGGGATCATGCCGGACTCCAGGCCGGGCAGCATCTCCCGCAGTTCCGAGGCGGTCAGCGAGGAGATCAGCGAGGACTTGTCCGGCCAGTTGGCGTACAGGCCTTCGACGTCGGTCAGGATCACCAGCTTGGAGGCACCCAGCGCGGAGGCGACGGCGGCCGCGGCAGTGTCAGCGTTGACGTTCAGCACCTGCCCGGTGGTCTGCCAGGAACCCGCGCCGCCGTCGTCGGTGATTTCCGGGGCGACCGTGGAGATCACCGGGATGCGCCCGGCGTCGAGGATGTCCCGGATGCCTGCGGGGTCCACGCCCACCACTTCGCCCACCAGGCCGAGGTCCACTTCCTCGCCGTCCACCACGGTGCCGGTGCGGACGGCGCGCAACAGCCCGCCGTCTTCGCCGGACATGCCGACGGCGTACGGACCGTGCGAGTTGATCAGGCCCACCAGTTCGCGCCCCACCTGGCCGGTGAGGACCATGCGGACCACGTCCATGGCCTCGGGCGTGGTGACGCGCAGCCCGCCCTTGAACTCGGATTCGATGCCGAGCCGGCCCAGCATGGAGTTGATCTGCGGGCCGCCGCCATGCACCACCACGGGGTGGATTCCCACGTGATGGAGGAACACGATGTCCTCGGCGAAGGCGCGGCGCAGCTCCTCGTTGACCATGGCGTTGCCGCCGTACTTGATGACCATGGTGGTTCCGGCGAAGCGCTGGATCCAGGGCAATGCCTCGATCAGGGTGGCGGCTTTGTCCTGGGCGGCGGCCATGGAGGTGGTCTCGCGGGTGTGGGCGTTCACGGGCTCTCCTGCCTAGCTCGAGTAGGCGCTGTTCTCGTGCACGTATTCGTGCGTGAGGTCGTTGGTCCAGATGGTCGCTTCGGCGTCGCCGGACTGCAGGTCGATCTCCACGCGCACTTCGCGGGGTTCGAGGTCCACGAGGTTGCGGTCTTCGCCGATGCCTCCGTTGCGGCAGATCTGCACGCCGTTGATGGCGACGTTGAGCTGGTCCGCTTCGAAGACGGCGTCCGTGGTGCCGACCGCGGAAAGGACACGGCCCCAGTTGGGGTCCTTGCCGAAGATCGCGGTCTTGAAGAGGTTGGAGCGGGCCACGGCGCGGCTGACCACTTCGGCGTCGCGTTCGCTGGCGGCATTGAAGGTGCGGATGGCGATGTCGTGGCTGGCGCCCTCGGCGTCGCCGATCAGCTTGCGGGCCAGTTCGGCGCACACCTGGGTGAGGCCGGTGGCGAGTTCCTCGGCGGACGGAACGGCGTCGGAGGCGCCGGAGGCCAGCAGCACCACCGTGTCGTTGGTGGACATGCAGCCGTCCGAGTCCGCGCGGTCGAAGGTGACTCGCGTGGCGTCGCGCAGGACGACGTCGAGCAGTTCCGCCGGAACCTGGGCATCGGTGGTGAGCACCACGAGCATGGTGGCCAGGCCCGGGGCGAGCATGCCGGCGCCCTTGGCGATGCCGCCGATGGTGAATTCACGGCCTGCGGCGTCAGTGCCGGTAAACACGGCCTCCTTGGAGACGGTGTCGGTGGTCATGATCGCGGTGGCGGCAGCGGGGCCGCCGTCTTCGGACAGTTCCGCGGCGGCGGCCTCGACGCCGGGCAGGATCTTGTCCATGGGCAGCTGTTCGCCGATGAGGCCGGTGGAACAGACCACGACGTCGGAGGCGGAAGTGCCGAGCAGGTCGGCGACCTTCTCAGCGGTGGCGTGGGTGTTCTGGAAGCCCTGCGGGCCGGTGCAGGCATTGGCGCCGCCCGAGTTCAGGACGACGGCGTCCACGCGGCCGTCAGAAACCACCTGGCGCGACCAGTGCACGGGGGCGGCGGCAACGCGGTTGGAAGTGAAGACGGCGGCGGCGGCCTTGAGCGGGCCGTCGTTGACCACAAGGGCCAGGTCCGGGTTGCCGGACGCCTTGAGTCCGGCCGTGACGCCGGCGGCACGGAATCCCTTGGATGCGGTGATCGTCACGGTGCGACTCCTTGCAGGTTCAGGCCGGCGCTTTCGTCCAGGCCGAGGGCGATGTTCATGGACTGCACGGCTCCGCCGGCGGTTCCCTTGGTGAGGTTGTCGATGGCGCTGGTGACGATCACACGGCCCGTGTGGTCGTCGAAGGCCAGTTGCATGACGGCGTGGTTGGAGCCCTGCACCGACTTGGTGGTGGGCCACTGGCCCTCGGGCAGCAGGTGGACGAAGGGCTCGTCGTCGTAGGCTTCGGCCCAGGCCTGGCGGAGCTCCGCGGCGGTGGTGCCGGGCTTTGCCTTGGCGGTGGCGGTGGTAAGGATGCCGCGGCTCATCGGGGCGAGGGTGGGCGTGAAGGACACCGTGACCTGCTCCCCTGCCGCATTGGACAGGCCCTGTTCGATTTCGGGAGTGTGGCGGTGCCCGCCGCCTACGCCGTAGGGGCTCATGGATCCCATGATTTCGGAGCCGATGAGGTTGACCTTGGCGGCCTTTCCGGCACCGGAGGTTCCGGAGGCCGAAACGATCACGACGTCGTCCGGCAGCAGGAGCTTGTTGGCGAAACCTGGCGTGAGGGCGAGCAGGGCCGAGGTCGGGTAGCAGCCGGGGACGGCGATGCGCTTGGCGCCCTTGAGCTTCTCCCGCTGGCCGGGCAGTTCCGGGAGGCCGTAGGGCCAGGTCCCGGCATGGGCGGAACCGTAGAACTTTTCCCAAGCGGCGGGATCCTCGAGGCGGTGGTCCGCTCCGGCGTCGATCACCAGGGTTCCTTCGGGCAATTGGGCCGCGATTTCCGCCGAGGCGCCATGCGGCAGGGCAAGGAACACGACGTCGTGGCCGGAAAGGTTCTCCACCGACGTGTCTTCGAGAATCCGGCTCGCCAGGCCATGGAGATGCGGCTGCAACTCCCCTAGTCTGGAACCGGCGTTGCTGTGCGCTGTGATGGCGCCGATGGTGACGTCGGGGTGGCCCGCCAGGATGCGCAGCACCTCCCCGCCGGCGTAACCGCTGGCCCCGGAAACGGCAACAGAAATAGTCATGGCACCACTGTACAGCAAAACTATGCACGGTTGCCGATATTTATGCATGCCTGAATCCTTGGGTCCGTCCACGTCCGCATGCCGGGCGGGACCTTGCGCGCGGAGCGTATGCTGGATGAAGGGTGATCCAGACCGTGCAGTCCGAACGTCGGATGCAGCGTTGCCCGTTAGCGATACGGGGCACAAGCACATATGTCACCCACATCCACCGCTGAGCGCCCGAAAACACGCGCCATCCAGCCCAACCCCATGGTCCGCAGCTATTCCGAGCTGCTCAAGAGCGTCCGCGCCGCAGGCCTGCTGGAACGCCGCCGCGGTTTCTACATCTGGCTCTTCGCAGGACTCATGGCCCTCATGTCCGCCACATGGCTGGGATTCGCCCTGATCGGCGATTCCTGGTTCCAGCTCCTCATCGCAGCCGCAATCGGCATCTTCTGCACCCAGTTGAGCTTCCTGGCGCACGAAGCGGGCCACAAGCAGATCTTCGCTTCCCGCAAGGCCAACGACTGGTCCGCACGGCTCCTGGCCACCGGCGTCGCAGGGATCAGCTTCTCCTGGTGGGAGCAGAAGCACGGCGCCCACCACAACCACCCCAATGTGATCTCCAAGGATCCGGACATCAAGAACAACGCATTGGTGTTCTACAGGGAAGCTGCGGCGGCCCGCAAGGGACGCTTCGCCTTCCTGACCCGCAAGCAGGGCTGGTTCTTTTTCCCTTTGCTCGGCCTGTTGGGAATCAGCCTGCAGTTTGACTCTTTGCGCTTTGTCCTCGGTCGCGGCACCGTCCGGCACCGCTGGGTGGAAGCGCCGATCCTGCTGACCCGCCTCCTCGCCCTTCCGGTACTTGCGTTCGCCTTCCTGCCCCTGGGCATGGCCTTTGCCTTCCTCGGGGTCCAGATCGTGGTGTACGGCTTCTACATGGGTGCCTCCTTCGCACCGAACCACAAGGGCATGCCCGTGCTGCCGGCGGACAGCCGGGTGGACTTCCTGAGCCGTCAGGTCCTGACCTCACGGAACATTTCCGGCGGCCCGTTCATGGACTTCCTGCTGGGCGGGCTGAACCGTCAGGTGGAGCACCACCTCTTCCCGGACATGGCCCGCCCGCAACTTCACCGCGCTGCGGCAATCGTGCGGAACTTCTGCGCCACCCATTCCATTCCCTACACCGAGACCAGCCTCATGCAGTCCTATGGAATCGTGGTCCGCTACCTCAACGACGTAGGGCTGTCCGCGGGCCGCGGTTTCGATTGTCCGGTGGCTTCGGTGCACGGCCGGCGCTGAGCCGCCTGCGGCTGACAGGGACTCCGCCGGCGGCACGCCTGATAGGCATGTTCCCAGCGTCCCTCCCTAGGATGGTTGAGTGGACCGGGCGCGGAACGACCTGCCCGGAGCAAAGGAGAGCCATGACGCACGCCATCATCGCCCGGCAACCCGGAGGACCCGAAGTACTCGAATACCGAGAGGCGGAAATGCCGGTTCCGGGGGCGGGACAGCTCCTGGTCAAGGTCGCCGCCACCGGCGTCAACTTCGTCGAAACCTACCAGCGCAGCGGCCTTTACAAGGTGGCGTTCCCCTTCGTGCCGGGCTCCGAATGCTCCGGAACCGTGGAAGCCGTGGGCGACGACGTCGAACTTTTCAGCGTCGGGGACCGCGTGGCCACGGCGGAAGGCGCCCGCAGCTACGCCGGGTACACGCTCATCGACGAACAGAAGGCACTGCCCGTTCCGGACAGCGTCGACGATTTCACGGCAGCAGCCCTCCCGCTGCAGGGCATAACCGCGCATTTCCTCATGAACTCCTCCTTCCGGGTGGAGCCCGGCCAGACGGTGCTCGCGCATGCCGGTGCGGGCGGCGTGGGCCTCCTCCTGACCCAGTTGCTCAAGGCCCGCGGGGCCCGGGTGATCACCACCGTGTCCACCGACGAGAAGGAAACGCTCTCCCGCGAGGCGGGGGCCGACGTCGTGCTCCGCTACGACGGGTTCGCACGGAAAGTCCGCGAACTGACCGACGGCGAAGGCGTGCACGCGGTGTTCGACGGCGTCGGCAAGGACACGTTCGACGCCTCGCTGGAGAGCCTGCGGGTCCGCGGTTCGATGGTCCTGTACGGCGCCGCGTCCGGCCCTGTTCCGCCGGTCGACCCGATGCGGCTTCACGCCGGCGGCTCCCTCAGCCTCACCCGTCCCACCGTAGGCCACTTCCTGCAGAACGCGCAGGAACGCCACTGGCGCTCGGCCGAGATCTTCGACGCCGCCGCCAAAGGCTCGCTCAAGGTCCGGATCGGCGCCCGCTACCCGTTGCCCGAGGCAGCCCAGGCGCACCGCGACCTCGAAGGCCGCAAGACCACCGGCAAGGTCCTGCTGGTTCCTTGAGTTCCCGCGGGCCCGCTGAATATGACGGCCCGGTTACACGGACACGCCCTGTGTCCCCGTTTGTTCATTTTCATAGGCAAAGATCTTGAAGTGACACAGGAGCAATTCATCGGGGCCCCGGTCCCGGGCATCACGGGTGGCGCCTTCCTGGCGCAGCTTCCCGGCGCCGCAGCACCCCCGCAGCGCACGCTGGTGGACATCCTTGAGGACACCGCGCGCCGTTTCCCCGAGGCCTCGGCACTGGACGACGGCAACAAATCGCTCAGTTACGCCGAACTTCTCAATGCGGTCCGCGCCTTCGGCCGGACCCTGCACGGCCGCGGCCTGGGCGCCGGCGACAGGGTCGGCGTCCGGATCCCGTCCGGCCGCAACGAACTGTACGTGGCGATCCTCGGCATCCTGGCGGTGGGCGCCGCGTACGTGCCGGTGGACGCCGACGACCCCGAGGAACGCGCCTCCCTTGTCTTCGGGGAGGCCGGTGTTGCCGGCATCGTGACCGGCGGCCTTGCCGTAGCAGTCTTCGGCGAGCGCCCGGCACCCTTCCCCGCACCCCGGAAACCCGGCCTGGACGACGACTCCTGGATCATCTTCACCTCAGGCTCCACCGGCACCCCCAAGGGCGTTGCCGTGCAGCACCGTTCCTCGGCCGCCTTCGTTGACGCCGAGGCACGGCTGTTCCTGCAAGGGGAACCGATCGGCACGCAGGACCGGGTGCTCGCAGGCCTGTCCGTGGCCTTCGACGCCTCGTGCGAGGAAATGTGGCTGGCCTGGCGGCACGGCGCCTGCCTGGTCCCGGCCCCGCGGGCCCTGGTACGTTCCGGCATGGACCTCGGACCGTGGCTCATCAACCACGGCATATCGGTGGTGTCCACCGTGCCCACCTTGGCGGCCCTGTGGCCTGCCGAAGCCCTAGAGAACGTCAGGCTGTTGATCTTCGGCGGCGAAACCTGCCCGCCGGAACTGGCCGAACGCCTGGCCGTGGACGGCCGCGAGGTCTGGAACACCTACGGGCCCACCGAGGCGACCGTCGTTGCCTGCGCCGCCGCGCTGGGCGGCCCCGGCCCCGTCCGGATCGGGCTGCCGCTGGACGGCTGGGACCTCGCCGTCGTCGATCCTTCCGGTGTCCCGGTGCCGGAAGGCGAAACCGGCGAACTGATCATCGGCGGCGTCGGGCTGGCCCGCTACCTGGATCCGGCCAAGGACGCCGAAAAGTACGCGCCAATGCCATCCTTGGGCTGGGTCCGCGCTTACCGTTCCGGCGACCTGGTGCGCTACGAGCGCGCTGGACTGATCTTCCAGGGCCGTGCCGACGAACAGGTAAAACTGGGCGGCCGCCGGATCGAACTCGGCGAGGTGGACGCCGCACTGCAGGCGCTGCCGGGCATCGCGGGAGCTGCCGCCGCCGTACGCACGACGGCGGCCGGGAACCAGATCCTGGTGGGTTACCTCGTTCCCGCAGAGGCGGTGGAGCCTGACCTGGCAGCGGCCCGCACCCTGCTGGCGGAGAGCCTTCCGGCGGCCTTGGTTCCGTTGCTGGCGGTGGTGGACTCCCTGCCGACCAAGACCAGCGGCAAGGTGAACCGTCATGCCCTTCCCTGGCCGCTGCCGGGCGCCGTGGCCGGCGACGCGGAGAAGGCACCGCTGAACCTTCCCGACGATGCCGCCTGGATCGTGGAACAGTGGGAGTCCGTCCTCGGCTCCCCCGTGACCTCCCTGGACGCCGACTTCTTCGCCTACGGCGGCGGCTCCCTCGCCGCGGCCCAGCTCGTCTCGGCCCTGCGCGTCCGCTACCCCACCATCACGGTGGCGGAAATCTACGCGACGCCGCGCGTCGGCGCCCTCATCGAAGCGGCCCGGCAGTCACTGCCCGACGGCGGCACGCCGGCCGCCGCCGTCGAACGCCCCGTGCGTCCCACCGCGCCGAAGTCGCAGCTGTTCCAGACGCTGATGGGCATCGTCCTGAACATCCTCACAGGCATGCGCTGGCTGACCTACCTGATGGCCGGCAACCGGCTGCTGGCCGATTTTGCAGGCTTCACCGCGGCCCCCGTGGTGTCGTGGTGGTGGATCCTCGCGTCCTGGCTGGTGTTCGTCAGCCCGCTGGGACGGATGGCGATCGCCGTCGGGGCGGCCCGGATCCTGCTGCGCGGACTCAAGCCCGGCAGCTACCCTCGCGCAGGAAAGGTGCACCTGCGGCTGTGGCTGGCCGAACAGGTCCAGGACCTGGCCGGCGCCGTCAGCCTGGCAAGCGCCCCCTGGGTTCCCTATTACGCCCGGGCCCTGGGCGCGAAGATCGGCAACAACGTACACCTGCATTCGGTGCCCCCGGTTACCGGCCTGCTGACCTTGGGCAGCGGCAGCAACATCGAACCGGAGGTGGACCTCTCCGGTTGGTGGGTCGACGGCGATTCGGTGCACATCGGCGAAATCCACGTCGGTCCCGGCGCCACGGTCGGCGCCCGGAGCACGCTCATGCCCGGCACCCGCATCGGCGCCGGTGCGCGCGTGGAGGCAGGGTCCGCGGTGCTCGGCAAGGTCAAGGCCGGCCACCTGGTGGCCGGCTCGCCGGCTGAACGCCTCGGCAAGGCGAAGAACGAGTGGCCCGAAGCCCCGGCCATCTCCGGTTTCGTCCGGCATTCCTGGTTCGCGGCATTCGCCGGTGCCTCCGCGCTGCTCGCCCTGATCCCCTATGCATCGGCGTTCGCCGGTGCCCTGGTGGTGCTTGCCTTCGTCCGCGGCGAGTCCTCGCTGCAGTCGGCCCTGCCCGAGCTGCTGCTTTCCGTGCCCTTCGCGGCGCTGGCCTGGTTCCTGTGCAACATGCTGCTGATCCTGGCGGCAACACGCCTGCTCGGCCTGGGCCTCAAGGAGGGCTACTACCGGGTCCACAGCCGGGCCGGCTGGCAGGTTTGGGCCACGGAACGGGTACTGGACATGGCGCGGGACCTGCTGTTCCCGATCTACGCCAGCCTCTTCACTCCGCTGTGGCTGCGCCTGCTCGGGGCCACGGTGGGCCGGAACGTCGAAGCGTCCACCGTGCTGCTCCTGCCGAAGATGACGACCATCGGCGACGGCGCGTTCCTGGCCGATGACACTATGGTGGCCTCCTATGAACTGGGCGGCGGCTGGATCAAGATCGCCCCGGCCAAGATCGGCAAGCGTTCCTTCCTCGGCAACTCCGGCATGACCGCCGCCGGCCGCAGCGTGCCCAAGAACTCGCTGGTGGCGGTGCTGTCCGCCACCCCGGCGAAGGCGAAGTCCGGCACCTCGTGGCTGGGCAGCCCGCCGGTGCGCCTCCGGCGTACCGTGGTCGACGCCGACAAGAGCCTCACCTTCAACCCCTCGCTTTCCCTGAAGACCCGGCGCGGGCTGTGGGAACTCTGCCGCCTGCTGCCGGTCATGCTGACAGCGGGCATCGCCGTCGGGGTCATGCTGACGCTCGATTGGATCGCGTCCGGCACGTCCTACTGGGTGGCCGCCCTGCTGGGCGGGGTGGTTTTGCTGCTTGCCGGCGCCGCGGCCGCGCTCAGTTCCGTGGTGGCGAAATGGCTGCTGGTGGGCCGGATCACGTCGGGCGCACATCCGCTGTGGAGCCCGTTCATCTGGCGCAATGAGGTGGTGGACACCTTCATCGAAATGGTCAGTGCCCCCTGGTTTGCCCGCGCCGCCGCCGGGACGCCCGCGCTGGTGTGGTGGCTGCGCGGCCTCGGCGCGAAAATCGGCCGCGGCACCTGGTGCGAGAGCTACTGGCTTCCCGAAGCAGACCTGGTGCGCCTGGGCAGGAGTTCCACCGTTAACCGGGGCTGCGTGGTGCAGACCCACCTGTTCCACGACCGCATCATGGCTATCGACACCGTGGTCCTCGAGGACGGCGCCACCATGGGCCCGCACGGCGTCATCCTGCCCCAGGCCAGCATCGGCAACGGCGGAACCGTGGGACCGGCGTCGTTGGTCATGCGCGGCGAGGCCGTCCCGGCGGGGACTTACTGGATGGGCAACCCGGTCAGCCCCTGGGCGGGTCCGTAAACTGCTGGCCGTGCGGCCGGTAGCGTAGCACCATGACCCGTAACGAGACAGCACCCGGTACCGCGGCGGACCGCTACACCCTGCAGCACGGCAGCCTGGATTTCAGGGTGGAACGCTACGAACTCGACCTGGACTATGCCCTCGGCAGCAACTGGCTCAGCGGACGCGCGGTGCTGCGCTGCGTTGCCCTGAAGGACGCGCAGCAGATCGTGCTCGACCTGGTGGGCTTCAAAGCCGCCAAGGTGCTGGTGGACGGGAAGAAGCCGCCCAAGTTCGGCTCCCGGGGCGAGCACCTGGTCATCACTCCCAAGGATCCCCTGAAGGCACGGCAATCCTTCACCGTGGAGGTGCGCTACGAGGGCAACCCACGCCCACGCCGGGGCCTGTGGGGCGAGGTCGGCTGGGAGGAACTGGACGACGGCGTGCTGGTCGCCGGGCAGCCGAACGGCGCAGCGTCCTGGTTCCCCTGCAACGACCACCCGCGGCACAAATCCAGCTACCTGATCAGCGTCACCACGGACGACAACTACCGGGTCGTCTGCAACGGGCGCCTCATTTCCCACAGCCGCAAGTCCAGCCGCGAAACCTGGGTGTACGAACAGCTCGATCCGATGCCGACATACCTGGCCACGGTGCAGATCGGCCGCTACGAACTGCTGCCGCTGTCCCCTGAGGCGGAGGCGCTGCACCATGCGGACGCGCCCCGGCCGGCCGCCGTCCCGCAGTACCTCGCAGCCACCCCGCTCATGGCGGCCATTGCCCGCGAAGGCCTCGCCCGGCAACGCCACATGATGCGCACCTTCGTGGACTGTTTCGGCCCCTACCCCTTCCAGGAATACACGGCAGTGGTCACCGAGGACGAGCTCGAGATCCCCCTGGAGGCCCAGACGCTCTCGATCTTCGGCCGCAACCACCTGGGGCAGGAGTGGGAATCCCAGCGGCTGATCGCGCATGAACTGTCGCACCAGTGGTTCGGGAACTCGCTGACCGTGTCCAGTTGGAAGGACATCTGGCTGCACGAAGGTTTCGCCTGCTACGCGGAGTGGATCTGGTCCGAAGAGGCCCGGGTAATGCCGCTGGCCGAGCGGGCGGCGGCGGCACACCGGAAGCTCGCCGGCGAAGCCCAGGACCTGCTGGTGGGCGATCCCGGGCCAAGGCTCATGTTTGACGACCGCGTCTACAAGCGCGGCGCCCTGGCCCTGCACGCGGTGCGGACGGCCTGCGGTGACGAGGCGTTCTTCGGCCTGCTCCGCCGCTGGACGGCCGACTTCAAGCACGGTTCGGTGTCCACGGAGCAGTTCGTGGCCACGGCGGACAGCTGCGTGCCCGGACTGGACTGCGCGGCCATCCTGGAGCCTTGGCTCTACCGCAAGGCCCTGCCGCCGCTCCCCTGAGGCGTCCGCTTGGGGGCTTAGCAGAGGGCGACGGCGGCAAGCAGGTTTCCGGGCACCGGAGCCGCCAGTTCGACTCCGCGGTCCGTTCCATCGAGTGCGGGATCGGACAGGCCCGGTAGTTCCAACACGTCCACCGTGGCCGGGTCCCGTCGGAGGCCTTCGCCGCTGCGCTTCAGCCAGGCCTCCTTCCGTGCCCACAGCCGCGCCCGGCCCCGGTTCCGTTCCCTTTCGGGCAGGCCCTGCACCCAGCGTTGTTCGCGGGCGCCCAGCGCCACGGCGTCGAAACCGGCTGCGCCGGAACCTGTTGGGCCGGAACCTGTTGGGCCGAAATCAGCGAGCCGGCCACAGTCCTCCAGGTCCACGCCCAGTGCCAGGCCCGGTTCCGGGTGCACGACGCCGGCCAGCAGCACCCAGCCGGCCGCCCGCGAGGCGCTGAGCAACAGCGGTGCGGGGGCGCCGTCGAGCAGGAAGGAAGGCCTGCCGTGGCTGGCCGCCGGCCCGCAGTGCGGGCAGTCGTAGCGGGGCGTCAGCCGCGCCGGATCGACGTCCAGGAGGCGGCCAGCGAACAGGATCAGGGCGGTCCGCCCGGCGAGGAATTCGGCCCGGTCCCGACCGTGCGCGTAGGCGGCTGCCCGCTCCCCCGCGGCGCCGCGCAGCACCGAAGCCATGACGGCGGAAGGCGCCGCCACGGCGTCGAGCACTTCAAGGCGCAGGGCTGCAGTGGCCACGGCTTCCTCCTCCCGTTCGCGCGTTTCCCCGTGGTCCGGGATGGGGAAAGGACCCCCGGCCGGGGGCGGTCCAGGGGTCCTTTCCAATACAACGTCCGGTCGCGCGCTTAGCGCTGCACGGCTCCGAAGCGCTCAGCGGCAACGGCGACGGCGGCCTCGCGGGCTTCCGAGGCTTCGTCGGCGGTGAGGGTGCGGTCCGTCGCCCGGAAGCGCAGGCCGAAGGCGAGGGACTTCTTGCCGTCCTCGATCCCCTTGCCCACGTACACGTCGAACAGTGCCACGTCCTCGAGCAGTTCGCCGGCGCCTTCACGGAGCGCAGCCAGGACGGCATCCGCCGGCACTTCGCGCGGAACCACGAGGGCAACGTCCTGCGTGGCGACGGGGAAGCCGGAGATGTGCTTGGCGACGATCACGTCGGCGGCGGCCTCGAAGATCGCGTCTGCGTCCAGTTCCATGGCCACCGATCGGGCCGGCATGTCATGGGCGGCCAGCAGCTTCGGGTGCAGTTCACCGGCGTAGCCCACCACTTCGCCCGAGCGCAGCGCCAGCTGGGCGGCGCGGCCCGGGTGGAAGGCCTGGTGGCTGCCCTGGCTGATGACGAGTTCGACGCCGAGCACGTCGCCCACCAGGCGGGCGGCGTCGAGGGCGTCGGCCCAATCCCACTGGCGCGGGGTGTGGCCGGCGGCGGCGGGCGAATCGTGGCCGCACATCAGCGCGGCGAGGTGCAGCGGCTGGTCCGGGACGCCGTCGAACAGTCCGTCCAGGACCTCCGGAGCCGGCCGGACGCCCAGCGGCGGAATGGACTCCGTGCCGAGCTTGCCGTCAGGCAGGAACACCAGGCCGGCCTCGTACAGGGCGAGGTCGCGGAAGCCGCGGGACAGATTGCGGCGGGCGGCCTCGATCAGTCCGGGCAGCACCGAGGTGCGCAGGTAACCGTGCTCTTCGCTGATCGGGTTCGCCAGTTTGATCGCGGTGCGTGCGGCGCCTTCCTCGGCCACACCGAAGGTGTCATTGGCAGCCTTGGAGACGAAGGGGTACGAGAGCACCTCGGTGAGGCCTGCGTCGGCCAGCGCCTGGACCACGCGGCGCTTCTGCTGCTGCGTACGGGTCAGCCCGCGGCCGGGAGGGGCCACAGGCAGGGTCGCCGGGATGTTCTCGTAGCCCACCAGGCGGGCGATTTCCTCGGACAGGTCTTCCTTGGTCTCCAGGTCCTGGCGCCAGCTCGGAGCGGTGACCCGGTAGCCGGTTTCGGTCTTTTCGACGGCGGCACCCAGGTCCTCGAGGCAGCCGACAATCTGCTCTTCGCTGAAGTCGATGCCGATGCGCTCGGACGCAAAGGCGGCAGGCAGCTCGATCGTGACCGTTTCCGGCGCGGTTCCGACGTCGGTGCCGGCCTCATCCGCGGTACCTCCTGCGAGGTCCACCAGCAGGTCGACGACGCGCTGCGCTGCAATCCCGGCGATCTGCCAGTCGACGCCGCGCTCGAAGCGTTTGGACGCTTCGGAGGGCAGCTTGTGGCGGCGCCGTGCGCGGGCGATGGAGACCTCGTCGAAGTGGGCGGCCTCGACCAGGATGTTCGTGGTGGAGTCGGACACTTCGGTGTTGGCCCCGCCCATGACGCCGGCGATCCCGATCGCTCCGGAATCGTCCGTGATCAGCAGGTCTTCGACGTCGAGCGCGCGTTCCTTGCCGTCCAGGGTGACGATTTTCTCGCCAGGAACGGCGCGGCGCACCACGATGTCGCCGGCGAGCTTGTCCAGGTCATAGCAGTGGTTCGGCTGGCCGAGTTCGAGCATGACGTAGTTGGAGATGTCCACCGGCAGGGAGATGGAGCGGATGCCGGCCAGGCGGAGCCGGGACACCATCCACTGCGGGGTCGGGCGCGTGGCGTCCACTCCGCGCACGGTGCGGGCGACGAAGCGGTCGCAGCCGGGCTTGCCGTAGATGGGCGCGTCATCGTTGAGCTTGACGCCGTAGCCGCCCGAGAGTTCCGCCGGTGCGGTGACCAGTGACGCCGGGTCCGTGAAGGACGTTCCGGTGGCGTGGGCGTATTCGCGGGCCACGCCACGGATGGAGAAGGCGTAGCCGCGGTCCGGGGTGACGTTGATTTCCGCGGCCTGGTCGTAGAGGCCGAGCAGCTCCATCGCGTCGGTGCCGATTTCGGGATCGAGGCCGATCCGGGACAGCACCAGGATGCCGTCGTGGTCTTCGCCGATGCCGAGCTCGCGGACGGAGGCGATCATGCCCGCGGACAGGTGCCCGTAGGTCTTGCGTGCGGAGATGTGGAAGTCGCCGGGCAGCACGGCACCGGGAAGGGTGACCACCACTTTGTCGCCCGCCACGAAGTTGTGGGCGCCGCAGACGATGCCCTGCACGCCCGAGGGGTCGATGCCCTTGCCGGTGAGTGTCTGCTCCTGGCCCTCGGGGACTACGCGGACCTGGCACCAGTTGATGGTCTTGCCGTTGGACTGCGGTTCCTTGACCAGGCTCAGGACTTGCCCGACGACGACCGGGCCCTGCAGGGTGTCCGTGGGACGGTGGACGGCTTCTTCCTCAAATCCGACCTTGACGAGGTCCGTCATGACGTCTTCGGCCGAGGCGCCGGCCGGTACCTGCGCGAACTCGCGCAGCCAGGAAAGTGGGATACGCACGGTTAGATCTCCATCCCGAAGTGCTCGCTGAAACGTACATCGCCTTCGATCATGTCGCGCATGTCGCTGACCTCATTGCGGAACATGAGGGTCCGCTCGATGCCCATGCCGAAGGCAAAACCTGAATACTCCTCCGGGTCGATGCCCGCGGCACGCAGCACGTTCGGGTTGACCATGCCGCAGCCGCCCCATTCGATCCAGCGTGGCCCGCCCTTGGCACCGGGGTGCCAGATGTCCAGCTCCGCGGAGGGCTCGGTGAAGGGGAAGTAGTTCGGGCGCAGGCGGATGGAGGCCTCCTCGCCGAACATCTGCCGGGCGAAGTGCTCCAGGGTTCCGCGCAGGTCGGCCATGCTCAGGTTCTTGTCGATGGCCAGGCCCTCGAACTGGTGGAAGACCGGGGTGTGCGTGGCGTCGAGCTCGTCGGTGCGGAACACCTTGCCCGGGCACAGGACGTAGATGGGGACTTCGCGTTCCAGCATGGAACGCACCTGCACCGGGGAGGTGTGGGTTCGCATGAGCAGGTGGGCTTCGGGGGGCTCCACGAAGAAGGTGTCCTGCATTTCGCGGGCCGGGTGGTCAGGCTTGAAGTTCAGGGCATCGAAGTTGAACCATTCGGACTCGACCTCGGGGCCTTCGGCGATCTCCCAGCCCATGCCCACGAAGATGTCCGCCACACGGTCCTGCAGGGTGGACAGCGGGTGCCGGGCACCGGCGCGGCGGCGGCGCGGGGCCGCCGTGACATCCACCGTCTCTTCGACCAGGATGCGGGCATCGTTCTCGGCTTCGAGCTCCGCGGTGCGGGCGGTGAGGGCCTGGTTGACGCGGCCGCGGGAGGCGCCCATGAGCTTGCCGGCAGCGGCTTTGTGCTCTTTGGCCAGGCCGCCGATTTCACGGTTGGCCAGGCTCAGGGGCGACTTCTCCCCCGTGTGGGCCAGACGGACGGCCTTGAGTTCTTCGAGCGAGGACGCGGCGGCAATGGCGGCGACGGCGGCCTCGACGGCGGCAGTGATGGCGGCCTCATCCAGCGGGTTCGGGATGGCGGCGCCCGGCAAAGTGTCAGTCATCTACTGTTCTTAGCTACGAGTCGGAAGTGTTCTCCGCCGGCGGGCAGCACGGCAAAGACAAAGGGGCAACGCTCGCCGGATCATCCGGCGGGCATTACCCCCCAGTCTAGTTGAACGCCACGAGCTGGATTTAACCGGTCCGGTATTCAGGCAGGTCCATCCTGGCCGGGTTGTGCAGGCGGATGGCCCGGCAGCGGCGGCGCGGGGGCGGGCGGCGGCCACGACGGCGCCACGGCCGGCGGTGCGCCCGGGACTTGCCCGCCGCCCATGGGTGCACCGGGAGGCACGGGGCCGCCGGGAGGCACGGGGCCGCCGTCGGGCAGTGGTCCTCCGGCCGGGGCCGGCTGGGCCTTGCGCCGGGACAGCAGCACGAAGAGCACGACCAGTCCGGCGATCACGACGATCAAGGCAATGCCACCCCACAGAGCCCACATCGGAAGGGGGAATCCCGGGGAGCTTTCGGCTTTGATCCTGATCTGCCTGGCGTCCGTGGCCAGGAAGTCGATGGTGGCGGTGTTGCCGTCGATCTTCGCGCCGTTGGCTTCCACGACCTTCCCCGGGAAGGTCACCTTCAGCACGGCTTCGTCGAAGATGGCCTTGGCGAGTTGCGCCCCCTGCGGGTCACTGGAATCATTGGACAGGTTCCCCACGGTCAGGACGTAGAAGTCGCCGTCCTTGGCCAGGGTCAGCTTGTTGGTGGAGTCCTTTTCGGCCTCGGCGATCTTGGCGGGGTCGATGTTGGCGGCGGTGATCCGCTTGCCCTTGTACTTGGCGTCTTCGAACTCCTCGACCTTCGCCCCCTCGGGGATGGTCATGTCAGCCGAGCCGTTGTTCGACTTCATGAATTCGTCGAAGGACTTGCCCTTCAGGACGTCCTTCTGCAGCGCGTAGACCACTTCATAGTCGACGCTCTTCTCGCTGTGGACTTTGATGTCCATGTTGACTTTGAAGCAACCCGTCAGCGCGAAGAGCACGGCCACCAGAACAGCGATGGCGGCGACGGCACGTTGTGGCCGCATAATTCCCCCGATCATCCATCCACCAAGGGTTCCTGGTGTTTGCAGGAACAGAGTAGCTTTGCCTGCGGACGGGGCCAAGGGGGCGGCGCTAGCATGGCCGTATGACTCCCGGGCAGCGGCTCCGCCGGATCGCCAATGTGCTGAACCTCTCGACTCCCCTGGGCCTGCTGCTCGCCCGGGTTGCAGGGGCCCGGTGCAGTGCCGGTCCCCGGGGCCTCACCATCGCCGCCGGCTACCGTTGGGGGCTGCCGAACGCCCCGGCGTTCACCGTCGGGAATGTCGTGCTCTACCGCGCCGGAACTGCGGGCGCGGGGCAGGATCCGGCGCTGCTGGGCCACGAGGAGCGGCACAGCACGCAGTATGCCTGGTGCATGGGCCTGCCGTTCCTCGTCCTGTATTTCCTGTGCGCGGGATGGTCGATGCTGCGCACCGGCAATCCGGGCACCGCCAACTTCTTCGAACGGCAGGCCGGGCTCGCGGCGGGCGGCTACCCTGACAGGCGACGGAGCGGCCCGGGAACCCGGAGCGGCACAACAAATGGAGGCATGAGATGACCCGCAGTATCACGGTGACGGGAGACGGGTCCGCCGAAGCGGTTCCGGACCTGCTCACGCTGACCCTCGCCGTCGAGGTCCGCCAGGACACCGCAGCGCGCGCGTACGACGACGCCGCCGACGTCGCGCTCAACGTCACCGAAGCACTCCGCCGGCGGGGCGTGGCGGACGGTGACCTCCGCACGAGCGGCTTGAACCTGCGGCCGGACGTGGTCTGGGTGGAGAACCAAGGGCAGAAGGTCACCGGGTACGTTGCCTCCACGGATCTGGTGGCCCGGCTGGGCCCGCCCCAACTGGCCCCGGCGGCGATTTCCGCCGCGATCTCGGCCGGCGGCAACAGCGTGCGGATCAACGGCATCGAGCAGGGGTTCAAGGATCCTTCCGCGGTAGCGGCGATGGCGCAGGAGTCAGCCTGGCATGACGCCGAGGTCAAGGCCCGGCGCTTTGCCGGCCTGGCCGCTTCCCGCTTGGGCCAGGTCCTTTCGATCGAGCAGCGACCGGAGCACGGGATGCCGGTGCCTGCTGCACGCGACATGGCACGCGCCTTCGCCACGGAGGGGGTCGCCATCGAACCGGGGACGGTCGCGGTGTCGGCGAGCATCGTGGTGACGTGGGAGCTGCTGGCACCCTGAGGGTGCCGGTGGTGGGCGTCAGTGGATGGCCCCGGCGGAGACCTTGACGTCCTGCGCCGTTGCCAGGGCCGTGCGGGCGACGACGGCGATCCCCTCGCCCATGTCCTGCAGGGACATGCCGGGGGTGCCCGCCTGCGCTTCGCGCGGTACGTGGATGAAGCCGCCGCGCGAGCCCCGCCCATCCGTTGCGAGATGGTGCATCAGCCCGTAGAACACGTGGTTGCACACGTAGGTTCCGGCGGTCTGCGATACCTCCGCGCGCAAGCCGGCGATCTGCAGGGCCCGCAGCGCCGCTTTCACGGGCAGCGTGCTGAAGTAGGCGGCGGGGCCTCCCGGAACTACTTCCTCGTCCACGGGCCGGTTTCCCGCGTTGTCCGGGATCCGGGCGTCGTCGCAGTTGATGGCCACGCGTTCCAAGGAGAGCCTGTCGCGTCCGCCGGCCAGTCCGGCGCCGATCACCAGCGCCGGCCGCAGGCGTGCGATCTCCCGGCGGAGCACCTGAACGGACTCCCCGAAGACGCACGGCAGCTCGAGGGCCTCGACCTTGAGACCCTCCGCGCGGAGAATGTCGCGGGCGGCCTGCACCGCACCCCAGGAAGGGTTGGTGGGGTCTCCGTCGAAAGGCTCGAAACCGCTCAGAAGGATCATGTGCCTAAGGCTAGTCCCCGAAGTTGGGGGCGGGCCTTCCTTGACTTAAATTCGAACATACATTCGAATTGACCCATGAGATGGGACGCACAGGCACTTTCACCGCAGGAACCGGAACTGCCTGGACCGGAACCGCGCGGTTCGTACCATGGAGACGCCGGAGGAAGCAGTACTTCCGGGGCCGCCCCCGCCCCTGGAGCGCTGCTTCCGCTGGCCGGGCTTGTGCGTTCCATCTCTACTCCCGAATTCTCCGGGGTCACCTTCCATGAGGTCACGGCAAAATCAGTGCTCAACAAGGTGGCTGCCGGTTCCCGCATGCCGTTTGAATGGACCATCAACCCCTACCGGGGATGCAGCCATGCATGCGTGTACTGCTTTGCGCGCAAGACCCACACCTACCTGGAGTTCGACGCCGGCCTGGACTTCGATTCCCAGGTGGTGGTCAAGGTCAACGCCGCCGACGTCCTGCGCAAGGAACTCGCCAAGCCGTCCTGGGGGCACCACCAGGTGGCGCTTGGCACCAACACCGATCCATACCAGCGCGCCGAGGGGCGCTATCAGCTCATGCCCGGAATCATCCGGGCGCTGGCGGACTCCGGCACGCCGTTTTCGATCCTCACCAAGGGAACCCTGCTGGCGCGGGACATCCCGTTGCTCAAGCACGCCGCCAGCCAAGTTCCCGTGGACCTCGGCATCTCCCTGGCGACGATGAACGAGGCCTTGGCTGCCGCCGTCGAGCCCGGCACTCCGGCACCCCGGGCGCGGCTGAAGCTTATTGCCCGCCTGCGCGACGCCGGGCTGCCCTGCGGTGTCATGGCGATGCCGATCCTGCCCTGGCTGAGCGACAGCGACGACGCCCTTGAAACCCTCTTCAGCGCACTGTCCTCGGCGGGTGCCAGCGGGGTGACCGCCGGGGCGCTCTACCTGAAGCCGGGAACCAAAGAGTGGTTCATGCAATGGCTGGCCGCGAACCACCCGGAACTGACGGACCGGTACCGTCAGCTCTACTCGAAGGGCGCGTACCCGCCGAAGGAGTACCGCGAATGGCTCGCCGGCCGGGTCAGGTATTTCAAGGCCCGCCACGGATTCACCGCACGCAGCGGGTTCAGCCACCGCCATGCCCGGAACCACAGCCGCGTGGCCGGCGCCGGCCAGGCACACCCGACGACGCAGGCTGTGTCCACGGACCAGGCCACCCTTTTCTGAGGCAGTCCGCTGCGCGGCCCGGGAGCGGGCGCGCCGCGGCATCAGGCCTTGGCGGCCACCTGATCAAGCAGCGCCCGGACAATCGGGAAGTCCGCAGGGATCCAAGGCAGGCCAAGAGCTTCTTCGCCGTCGTCCAAGGGAACCCAGCGCAGTTCGTCGTGATCCTCGAGAGGGCACGGTTCGCCGTCGAGGACCTCCGCGAACCAGACCCGCATGACAGCCCGCTCATTCAATGGCCATCCGGCCACTTCAGGGGCCGGGATCTCGGCACCCAGGCGGACGTCGACCCCGAGTTCTTCCCGGAGTTCCCGGTGCAACGCATCCTCGAAGCTTTCCCCGTCCTCGACTTTGCCACCCGGGAACTCCCACATTCCGGCGAACTTCGGGGGCGCACTGCGGCGCGCCACCAGAAGGAGGCGGGGATTTTCCAGGGAGTCGACGACGGCGGCACCGGAGACGCTGATGAGTGAAGTCACCGCACCAGTGTAAGAGCCCCACGGTTGCCCTGCTCTCGCGGGAACAGACGCGGGCCGGGCACGGTTACACGGCACTAGACTTGAAAATCTGATTTATCGTCCGCGCACGCCCGGGCTCCAGCGGGTCAAACGCCCGGCCCGCAGCCAGAAACAGCACAGCCCAGAAACAGGACCATGACCCAAACCAAAGCGCCCGCCGCTGCTGCAAAGCGCAGCGCCAGACATCTTGCCCCGGCCATCTTCGCCCTCGCCATGGGCGGCTTTGCGATCGGCACCACCGAATTCGCCATGATGGGACTCCTCAAGGACATCGAACACGGCCTGCGCATCAGCACGCCCGAAGCCGGGAACCTGATCTCCGCCTACGCCCTCGGCGTGGTAGTGGGCGCCCCGGTCTTTGCTGCGCTCGGCGCCCGGCTTCCGCGGAAGAACCTCGCCCTGGGGCTGATGCTTTTCCTGAGCGTGGCCAACCTGAGTTCGTTCATCGCCCCGGACTACGGCACCATGCTGCTCAGCCGATTCGCCTCCGGCCTCCCGCACGGCGCCTTCTTCGGCGTAGCCGCGGTGATCGCGGCCGGCCTGGTGGCTCCCACCAAGCGGGGATGGGCAATCTCCATGGTGATGGCCGGCCTGACGGTGGCCAACGTCATCGGCGTCCCCGCCGCCACGTGGATGGGCCAGAACTTCGGCTGGCGACTGCTCTTTGTGGTGGTCGGCGTCATCGGCGCCCTCACCACGGCGTTGATCTGGAAGTTCGTCCCCTTCGAAGCTGCCCACCCCGGTGCGAGCATCCGCCGCGAACTCGGTGCCTTGAAGCGCGCCCAGGTCTGGCTTGCCCTGCTGATCGGCATCATCGGCTTCGGCGGCTTCTTCGCCACCTACACCTACATCGCGCACACCATGACATTCGTGGCCGGAATGCCTGAGGCCATGGTCCCGCTCGTGGTGGCCCTCTACGGCCTGGGCATGGTGGCCGGCAACATCCTGGGCGGCCGCATCGCGGACAAGTCCGTCATGGGCACGATCTACCGCGTACTGCCGGTGATTGCCCTGGCCCTGGTCGTCTATGCGGCGGCGGCCCACTGGGCCTGGTCCGCGCTGATCATGGTCTTCGTGGTCGGCGGAACCGGCTCGATGCTTGTTCCCGCACTGCAGACCCGCCTGCTCGACGCCTCCCCTGACGCGCCCTCCTTGGCTTCGTCGCTCAACCACTCGGCCCTGAACGTCGCCAACGCGTTGGGCGCTTTCCTCGGCGGCGTGGTGATCGCCTGGGGCTGGGGCTACGTGGCGCCGGCCCTCGTCGGCGCCGTCCTGGCCGTGCTGGGCCTTGGTGTCGCGGCCCTGAGCGGCCTGCTTGAACGCAGGCGACCCCTGACCGCCTGACCGGAAGCGGCGACCGCCTCAAGAATCCGACAAGCAAAACGCCGGCCGTGCATGATGCACGGCCGGCGTTCCCTGCTTAAGGCGGATGGGGTGCGGATTGCCGCCTGGCTTCAGGCGTTTACGCGGGCGATATCCGGTTCGAGGTAGATGACCCGCGCGATCGGCACCGCCGCGCGGATCCGGCTCTCGGCGTCGTCGATCGCACGGGCGATGCCCTCGCCGGTGTCGGCCGCACCGACGCTGATCTTTGCTGCAACGAGCAGTTCTTCGGGGCCCAGGTGCATGGTCTTGAGGTGGATGAGGCGGGTGCCGTCGGACTCGATGGCTTCGGTGATGCGGGCAACATCTTCCTTGGTGGCCGATTCACCCAGCAACAAGGACTTGGTTTCGACCGCCAGGACGACGGCGATCGCCACCAGCAGGAGGCCGATCATGCCGGTGCCTGCGGCGTCCCAGATGCCGTTGCCGGTCAGGAGAGTCAGGCCTACGCCGAAGAGCGCGAACACCAGGCCGAGCAGAGCGCCGAAGTCCTCCAGGAGAATGACCGGCAGCTCCGGCTGCTTGGCGTTCCTGATGAAGTTCGTCCAGCTCTGCTTGCCGCGGATGTGATTGGATTCCACGATCGCGGTGCGGAAGGAGAAGCCCTCTGCGACGATCGCACCGATCAGGACGGCGAGCGGGACCCACCAGAAGTCGCCCTCGATAGCGTGCGGGTGCTGGAACTTCTCCCAGGCCTCGTACAGGGCGAACAGGCCGCCGACACTGAAGAGCACGATCGAGACGATGAAAGCGTAGATGTACCGCTCACGGCCGTAGCCGAAGGGGTGTTCCGGGCTTGCTGCGCGTTTGGCCCGCTTGCCGCCGATCAGCAGCAGGAGCTGGTTTCCGGAGTCGGCCACCGAGTGGATCGCCTCCGCCAGCATGGACGATGACATCGTCAGGACGAATGCGACGAACTTCAACAAGGCGATGGTCAGGTTGGCGGCCAGTGCCGCCACGATCGCCTTGGTACCGCCATTTGCAGCCACGAAAGCTTCTCCTCTTCACAGGATCCGGGGATTGCGGGGAACAGCCGGGACCCGCGGCCCCCTTCCCTGCTAGCAATACCGTACCGGCAGGAGCGTCCTGCCCGCACAACGCGACGCCAGTGCGCCGGCGCCGTCGGTGGGATGCGGCTCAGCTTCCCTGCTGCGAGCGGGCGCTTGCGTAGAGGCACACCGTGGCCGCTGTACCGAGGTTGAGGCTTTCCGCGGAGCCGTAGACGGGAACCGCCACCCTGTGTTCGGCGAGAGCGAGTTCGGCATCGGACAGGCCCTGCGCTTCGTTGCCGAAGAGCCAGGCCGTCGGGTTTTCAAGGGCGTAGTCGGACTCGACGTCCGTGGCGCCGAGCCGGCGTGCGGCGTTCTCGTCCTGCAGTTTGTCCAGGTTGAGGGTGCCGTAGCCGTCCGCAGCCAGCACTCCGATGCCCCGGGCTTTGCAGGCGGCCACGAGGTCGTCGATGTCCGCTCCGAGGACCACAGGGAGGTGGAAGAGGGACCCGGCCGTGGAGCGCACGGCCTTCGGGTTGTAGATGTCCACGCTCGATGCCGTCAGCACCACCGCGTCCGCACCGGCGGCATCGGCCGCCCGCAGCACGGTCCCCGCGTTTCCGGGGTCGCGCACCTGGCACATGACCGCGACAAGGCGCGGACCGGCGTCGAGCACCGACTCCAGGCTGACGTCCACAAAGCTGCAGACCGCAAGGATTCCTTGGGGATTCACGGTGTCAGCCATGGCGGCAAGGACCTCGTCGGTGGCCAGGCGGAGGTTCACGCCCTGCGCCAGGTCGGCGAGTTCGGGGAGGCGCTCAAGGCAGGCCTCGCTGGCGTAGACCTCATGGACGACCCCGGGCTCCCCCGCCATGGTGCGTTCCCGGTGCAGCGACAGGGCCTCACGCACGGCCTGGGGCCCCTCGGCGAGGAAGCGTCCGCGCTTTAAACGGGCCGGGCGCCCTGCAAGCTTTGCGACATCCCTGACCCGATCGGCTCGGGGGTTGGACATCGGAAAATCTTGCGGGCGCCCGGTTTCGTTCATATAAAGAACTTTAGTGGCTGTTGCGACTAGTTCTTGATCTGCTGGCGGGCTTCGCCGCCGGCCGGCTCGAAACCGGCAGCCTTGGCAGCCTCAACGGTGGAGAACCAGTATTCGGCGGCGGTGTTGTCGTACCAGGTGGAACCCGGAACGTGGTACTTCTTGGACTCGGCGTTGCCCTTGATCTCGTAGCCTTCCGGAGCGTCTTCGCCCTCGACGGCGGCGACGGCACCTTCGATGGCCGGCTTTGCAGCAGCCTTCGGAGCGGCGACGGCGGCCTTGGAAGCAGCCTTCGGGGCAGCCTCGGCCTTGGCAGCCGGAGCGGAAGTGTCGGCGGGCAGGGCGGCCTTGGCCACGTTCACCAGAGCGGTGAAAGCGTTGGCATCGGACACGGCCAGCTCGGCCAGCATACGGCGGTCAACCTCAACCTCAGCAGCCTTCAGGCCCTGGATCAGGCGGTTGTAGGTCAGGCCGTTGGCGCGGGATGCAGCGTTGATGCGCTGGATCCAGAGGCGGCGGAAGTCGCCCTTGCGCTTGCGGCGGTCGCCGTAGCTGTACACAAACGAGTGCAGCAGCTGTTCCTTGGCCTTGCGGTACAGACGGGACCGCTGGCCGCGGTAGCCCTTTGCCCGTTCAAGGATGACCCGACGCTTCTTCTGGGCGTTGACCGCCCGCTTCACACGTGCCACGTGCGTACTCCTTCAGAATTCTTATCCCATCGGCTGCCGCATTCCTGGCGGCCGGGGAAGGCTTTGGTGTAGTCAGTGCTGCCGGGTGGCAGCAACCGGAAAACGTGGAACTTAGACGCCGAGCATCTTCTTGATGACCTTGGCATCGCCCTTGAAGACGATCTTGTCGCCGGCGAGGCGACGGGTCAGGGTGGAGGACTTGTGCTCCAGGTAGTGGCGGCGGTTGGCCTGCTGACGCTTCAGCTTGCCGGTGCCGGTCAGCTTGAAGCGCTTCTTGGCACCGCTGTGGGTCTTCATCTTCGGCATGGGAACCGATCTCCTTACGTGTCCGCAGACGGGTCTGCAGTTCTTTGGTGCAGCCGGCCCCGCAGGGCCGGTGCTGTTTGCGTGCCGCGCGGAAGCGTTGCTTCCTGCGGCGTGACTAGTTGGTCTTGCGCGCTGCCGGCTTGGCCGGCTTCGGTGCCGCCGGGCGGGCGACGGGCTTCGGAGCCGCGGGCTTTGCCATCGGCTTCGGAACCGCGGCGGCTGCCGGCTTCGGTGCGGCGGCGGGCTTCGGAGCTTCCTCAGCCGGTGCAGCTTCCTCCTGCCGGGGTGCTTCCGCGGCGGCCGGAGCCTCCTCTGCGGGGGCTTCCTCTACAGGTACTTTCTCTACAGGGGCTTCCTCGAGGGGAGCCTCTGCAACGGGGGCCTGCTCGGCCGGAGCCTGCTCGACGACGGTTTCCGCCATGGCGGTTTCCTCCACGGGGGTTTCCGTCACCTGTTCCTCAGACTGGTTCAGGAGCTCTGCCGGAAGCAGGTCCCCGAGTGTCTGGGTCAGCGGAGCGTCGTTGCCCGACGTGTCGATCCGCGCAGCAGCCTTGGCCTCGTTCTGGGCCTTGGCTTCGGCGCGCTGGGCGGCGCGGCGGGCTTCGGCCTTGGCCTCGGCCTTGTTCTTCAGCGGACCGATCACCATGACCATGTTGCGGCCGTCGATACGGGGGCTGGACTCAACCACACCCACTTCGGCGACGTCTTCCGCGAAGCGCTGCAGCAGGCGGATACCCATTTCGGGGCGCTGCTGCTCACGGCCGCGGAACTGGATCATGGCCTTCACCTTGTCACCGGCACCCAGGAAGCGGAGGGCGTGGCCGCGCTTCGTTTCGTAGTCATGGGTGTCGATCTTCAGGCGGAAGCGGATTTCCTTCAGAACCGTGTTGGTCTGGTTCTTGCGGGCCTCACGGGCCTTGACCGCGGCTTCGTACTTGTACTTGCCGAAGTCCATCAGCTTGCACACCGGAGGCTTGGCCTGCGGTGCAACTTCAACGAGATCCAGATCAGACTCGGCAGCCAGGCGCAGGGCATCCTCGATGCGGACGATTCCTACCTGTTCGCCGGCAGGGCCGACCAGCCGCACCTCGGGGACGCGGATACGCTCATTGATTCTTGGCTCGCTAATGTCAAAGCTCCTGTGATTGTGGTTAGTGTTCCACCGGCAAAAAGAGAAGGCCCCCAATTGCTGGCGCAATCGAAGGCCTCGGAAAGATCGGGACCTGCCGGGACGACAGGCACGCACTGAACGGGAACGGTCCCGGACAATGTCCGACCAGGTACCCGGCAACTTGACATCCCCGAAGGGAAACGGCTGACGCGGGTGGGAGAGAACTCCGCTTGCAAACTGAAAGTCAAGTCTACAGAAACAGCCCGCCAACTGCACATCGGGCGGCAGCTGCCGGACTTCGCTGACCAGACTGCCGCGTTCCACATTGTGGTTCCACGGCAAAATGGCGACTCTCAGTCGGTCTGTGTCAAGCTTACCAGCATGAGCACTTCAGACAGCAATTCACCCGACCGGACCGAGGAAGGCGACGACGCCGGACTGGCCCAGCAAATCCGCGATATTTCGGAGGTTCCAGCCGTGGAGGTCATCACCACCGGCGCGGTACACCTGATGAGCGCGGCCGCCGTCAAGGTGGGCCTGGCCGATGACCCCAATGCCGAGGACCTCAAGGACCTGGATGAAGCCCGCAAGCTCATCACTGCCCTGGCCGGCCTGGTGACGGCAGCAGCTCCGGAGATCGGCTCGCAGCATGCCGGCCCGTTGCGCGACGGCCTGCGTTCGCTGCAGCTCGCGTTCCGCGAAGCATCCTTGATCCCGGACGAGCCGGGCAAGGGACCGGGCGAAAAGTTCACCGGCCCGGTGAACTGAGCCCCAACAAGCCCAAGCACCACGACGACGGCGGCGCCCCCTGGTGGGGGCG
>NZ_QRCU01000068.1 GCF_003369445.1 Arthrobacter silvisoli | reverse complement strand
AGGGTGTGGGAGAGTAGGACACCGCCGGACAACCATTACAGGTCGAGGCCCCCGAACACCGTTCGGGGGCCTCCCGCATTTAAAAGCCAAGACGCCACGAAGGAACTGCCCCGGCAGTCCCGGCTGCACCCGAGGCATGGCCGGGAACGCGGGCGAGCCCAACTGCCGCCGTCGCGCGAGTCCAACTGCCGCCGTCGCGCACTCCGCCAACCGCCGTCGGACGGCCACGCGGGCTGCCGCCGAAGCGGTGCCGCAGCCTGCTTCGCTCCCCCAACCCCTCAAAACCCCGGAAATCCAGTGAATTTGGTCAAAAAAGCGCGGAAACACGCGGAATTTGCTGGCCGTGTGGACCCAAGCTGGTAAGTTTTCGAACAGTGGCTCGTGCGCAGACCGCGCGTGAGCTCCAGACTCGTACAGTCCAGGAGGACAACAATGGCTAAGAACCGTAGCGAACTGGTTGCAGAGGTTGCTGGCAAGGCTGGCACCAGCCAGGCTGCCGTGAACGGCGTTCTCGACGCCCTCTTTGAGGTCTTCGAGGCTTCCGTCGCCGCCGGCGAAAAGATCACCATCCCGGGCTGGCTCGCCATCGAGCGCACCGACCGCGCCGCACGCACCGGCCGCAACCCGCAGACCGGCGAAACCATCCAGATTGCAGCAGGCCACAGCGTCAAGCTGACCGCCGGCTCCAAGCTGAAGGCTGCTGTCGCCAAGAAGTAAGGCACTTCGGCGAACGCCTTTGAAGGCGGCAGGCTTACGGCCTGCCGCCTTCTGTATTTACCTGGCGCGATCTAACCAGCCCCTGGCCCCGGGCCACCGCCGCCGATTCGCGGCCTCGGCGGGGTTGGCGGACAATGGATGGGTGCCCCAAGCAAGAAACTCCTCCGCAGCCCCCCAACCCGCTCCCAAGGCAGGGGCCGGTGCGGCGGCGGCAAACGGCATCCCGCTTCCGTGGCAGTTGGCCGGCATCGGAGTGCTCCTGCTTGCCCTGGCCGCGGCATTGCTCTTCTCGGGCGCCGCAGGAGCCCGCCAGGTCTCCGATCCCGGGGCCCTTGTCCGCTGGGGCCTGCCGGTCAGCAAGGCGATCCACAACATTGCCTTGGCGACCGTGGTGGGCGGGCTGATCTTCGCCGTCGGGATCCTCCCCCGCCACCTTCCCGGGCACCGCGGCAAGGACGAAGAGGCGCCCGAGCACCCGGCCTTCACCCGCGCACTGGCAGTCGCAGCCGCCGCGGGCGCCGTCTGGACCCTCTCCGCCGTCGCGGTACTGGTGTTCAGCTATGCGGACATCGCGGGCCAGAGCGTTTCGGGCGATGCGGAGTTCACGCGCTCGCTCGTCTACTTCATGACCGACATCGAAACCGGCAAAGCCTGGCTCGCGGTGACTATCATCGCCGCGGTGGTCACCACCATCCTCTTTGGCGTCCGCTCCCTGGCAGGGCTGGCCTGCACGCTGGTCCTGGCGCTCGTCGGCCTGGTGCCGACCGCCCTCATCGGACACTCTTCCAGCTCAAGCGACCACGGCGGCGCCATCAACTCCCTCGGCCTGCACCTGGTGGGCGTCTCCACCTGGGTGGGCGGCATCATCATGCTCGCGGTGCTTTCGGGCATCCTGGGCAAGGCCTCCGGCGGCAAGGCCTCCGGCGGCAAGGACGCCACCGAACAGACCCTCCGCCGTTTCTCCAGCCTCGCAGGCTTCGCCTTCTTCCTGGTCTTCGCTTCCGGTGTCGTCAACGCGAGCATCCGGGTGACCACCTTCCAGGAGCTCATCGGCTCGGCCTATGGGCAGCTGATCCTGGCCAAAGCGACCGCCACGCTGCTCCTGGGCGCCGTCGGCCTCATGCACCGCCGCTGGGTCATTCCGCAGCTCGGCCGGGGCGGGAAGTCTGTGCGGCGCGTGCTCTGGCAGCTTGTCCTCGTTGAACTGCTGGTGATGGGCGCGACGTCGGGACTTGCCGTCGCGCTGGGCCGTTCGGCACCGCCGGAGCCGACGACGTACGCGCCGGACGCGTCGCCGTCGTTCATCCTGTCCGGCTATGAACTGCCGCCGGAACTGACGCCGGCGCGCATGTTCAGCGAATGGCGCTTCGACTGGATCTGGGTGACCGTGGCGGTCTTCGGTGCCGTGGCCTATCTCCTGGGCGTCGCCAAGCTGCGCCGCCGCGGCGACTCCTGGCCCTGGCTGCGCACCGTGGTGTGGCTCCTGGGCCTGGCGGCGCTGACGTACATCACCTCCGGGCCGCTGGCTGTGTATGGCATGGTGCTGTTCTCCATACACATGGTGGACCATATGGCCCTGACCATGGTGGCGCCCCTGTTCCTGGTGCTGGGTTCGCCTGTGACCCTGGCGCTGCGTGCCCTTCCGGCGCGCGGCGAAGGCAGCCGGGGCGACGGTTCCCGGGGCCTGCGCGAGTGGCTGCTGGTGTTCGTGCACTCGAAGTTCTCGCAGCTGGTGACGCACCCGCTGTTCGCCGCTGCGAACTTCGCCGGATCGATCGTCCTGTTCTACTACTCGGACGCCTTCGGCTGGGCCATGCGCGAACACGTGGGCCACGAACTGATGAACCTGCACTTCCTGCTCACCGGGTACATCTTCGTGCTCACCATGATCGGCACGGACCCGCTGCCACGCCGGGCGCCGTACCCCATGCGGCTCCTGCTGCTCCTGGCCACGATGGGCTTCCACGCTTTCTTCGGCGTGTCCATCATGGGCGGCACCGGCCTGCTCGCCGCGGACTATTTCGGCAACCTCGGCCGCACCTGGGGCGGATCGGCCCTCGCGGACCAGCAGGTGGGCGGCGCCGTGGCCTGGGGCATCGGCGAAGTGCCTACGCTCCTGGTGGCGATCGGCGTCGCGGTCATGTGGTCCCGCTCCGATGAGCGCGAGACCCGGCGGAAGGACCGCGCGGCCGAGCGGAATAACGACGCCGAGTTGAACGCTTACAACGACATGTTTGCCAGGCTCGCGGACCGTGATGCCAAGCTTGCACAAGACAACCCTGGACACCGGCCCGCCAAGCAGGCCGACTCCGACACGACGCTGGAAGGACGCTGATGAGCGAAACCGTACGCACCCAACTGCGGGTCCGGGCCTCCGAACTGGTGGGCCGCGGCTGGCTCAACACCGGTGGCAAGAACCTGGACCTGGAAGCCCTGCGCGGCAAGATCGTGCTCCTGGACTTCTGGACGTTCTGCTGCATCAACTGCCTGCACGTGTTGGACGAGCTGCGCCCGCTTGAAGAGAAGTATTCGGACGTGCTGGTGACCGTGGGCGTGCACTCGCCCAAGTTCGAGCATGAGGCCGATCCCGTAGCCCTGGCCGCTGCCGTGGAACGCTACGAAATCCACCACCCCGTGCTGGACGACCCGGAGCTTGCCACCTGGAAGGCGTACACCGCCCGTGCATGGCCCACCCTGGTGGTCGTGGACCCCGAGGGCTACATCGTGGCGCACCTGTCCGGAGAAGGCCACTCCGGCGGCCTCGGCGTGCTCCTGGAGGAGCTCGTTGCCGAGCATGAGGCCAAGGGCACCCTGCACCGCGGCGACGGACCCTATGTGGCGCCGGTTCCGACGTCGGGCACCCTGCGCTTCCCGGGCAAGGCCACGGCGCTGGAGAACGGCAACTACCTGGTGGTCGACTCCGGCCACCACCGCCTGGTGGAGCTGCGTCCGGACCTTGAGACCGTGGAGCGCGTGATCGGCTCCGGCACCAAGGGCTACCTGGACGGCCAGGCCGAACTTGCGCAGTTCAACGAGCCGCAGGGCGTGGCCGTGCTGCCGTCCGAACTGGCCTGGAAGCTGGGCTACGACGCCGTCGTGGCCGACACCGTGAACCACCGCCTCCGCGGTGTCACCCTGAGCTCCGGTTACGTGCAGACCGTGGCCGGCAACGGCATCCAGCGGCTGCTCGACGCCGGTCCCGCGCGGGTGAGCGCCACCGGTACCGCCGAATGGGCTGCTCCGGCTGCTTCCGCGCACCACGACGGTCCGGCCGATTTCGCCGGCGACGCCGTGGACGTGGGCGTGCTCGGCCTCGGCACCGGGGTTTCGCTGTCTTCGCCGTGGGACCTGGTGTGGAGCGACAAGTTGCAGCGCGTGGTCATCGCGATGGCCGGCACGCACCAGATCTTCGCCTTCGAGCCCGTTTCCGGTGAGGTCTCCATCCTGGCCGGTTCCGGCCTGGAAGGGCTTCTGGACGGTCCCGCCGAGGAAGCCTGGTTCGCCCAGCCGTCCGGTGTCGCCGTCGACCCCGCCGGGGATATCTGGGTGGCCGACTCCGAGACTTCCGCCCTGCGCCGGCTGGTGCTGGGAGAGTCCGGCGTGACCGTGGAATCCGCCGTCGGCAAGGGACTGTTCGACTTCGGCTTCCGTGACGGCGAGGCCGCCGAGGCCCGCCTCCAGCACCCGCTGGGCGTCACCGTGCTGCCCGACGGCTCCGTGGCCGTCGCCGACACCTACAACGGTGCCGTGCGCCGCTACGACCCCGCGGCGAAGTCCGTGTCCACCCTGGCGCGCGGCCTCGCCGAGCCGAGCGACGTCGTCGTGGTCCATCCCGACGGCGGCGAGCCGCTCCTTGTGGTGGTGGAGTCCAACAAGCACCAGCTGGTCCTGGTCCCGATCCCCAAGGAAGCCCAGCAGGTGGACGAGGGTGCGTCGCAGACCCACCGGCCCAAGAGCCCTGTGGCCCCCGGCAACCTCGAGCTCACGGTGCGCTTCACCGCGCCCACCGGCCAGAAGCTGGACGACCGCTGGGGTGACCCCACACAGCTGAAGATCTCCTCCACCCCGCCGGAGCTGCTGGTGTCCGGCGGCGGCACCTCCGTGGGCCTGCTGCGCACGCTGGAACTGTCCTCCGAGGTGGCCGAGGGTATCCTGCACATCACGGCCCGCGCCGCGGCCTGCGACGGCCCCGAGACCGAGGACGGCGAAATCCCGGACCACGCCGCGTGCCACCTCTATCAGCAGGACTGGGGCATCCCGGTGGTCCTGCAGGCCGACGGTGACACCGACCTGGTGCTGGACCTGCGCGGAATGGACTGAGCGGCTCCGCTTGGGTGATGAGGCGTCACGCCAGACAGGTTTTGCACCGGAGTTCCGGTCCGAATCCCCGGATTTCCGGGGTTCCCCTGAGACGGACCGGGTGAAAACCTGACTGGCGTGACGCTTTCCTGTCCTCCGGAGGCTCGGCGTCAGCGATCCACAACTGCGCCAGGCGGTTCGCAGGGGGTGCCCCAGCCGGCAAAGGGTGTCTATGCCCTACCGGAGGCCCCGGCGGAGCGGGTGGATCTGATCGTGAAGCGCCAGTTGCCGACCTGTGACCATCGGATTCCTCAGGGACCGTCTTCCCGGTAACCGCAACGGCAAGGCACGAGACCTGCTCCGGTGGGTGGGCTCCGGCGCCGAATCGCTGACGGAAGTCCTGGCCCGTACTTATTTCCGGATGGCAGGGATCCACGTCGAAGCGCATGCCGACGTCGTGTATGCACCGGCGAAGATGGTGGCCCAGGTGTTATCGGTCCTTGTCCGGGGAAGGAAAGCCTGGGGCGGCAGGGCCGCGTGACCCCAGGGCCGCGTGACGCCGTCGGGCTCCAGCCGGCGGGATCGACGTCCCGAGAATTGGGCCACTCAGCCCGCAGCGCCTAGTAGCTGACCTGCGGGACCACCGCGATGCTGTTCTCGCCGATGTCCAGGCGGGTGGTGAAGCTGAAATCCAGGACCTCGTTGAGGTTACTGACCCGGCCCGTGAACAGATCGATCTGCTTGGCGGTCACCCGTGCTTTGCCGTTGAGCGGGGCCACAGCCCAGCCGCCGGCGAACGGTTCGATGCTGACTTTCGGGTACTGCGTGATCTTCCACTTGATGGTGCCCGGCTCGATGGGGCTGTTGGTCACGTGGTAGAACGGGCAGTCGGGCTGCAGGCGCTGCTGCTTCGTGGCTTCCTCGGCACAATCGTCCAGGTACTGTTTGATCTTCGAGGCCACGGCATCGTTCATGCTGTCAGTGGTCCGGGTCAGCAGGTTCAGGGGCGTCTGGCCGGAATCGTTGCTGGTCACCGCGGTGTGGACGGGGATGGCGGTGAAGAACTGCTCGCTGAGGCTGGCCTCGTACTGGCCGGGGTAGAACACTGCGAAGCTGCCGCGGCCGTCGGGCAGGTTCACCGGGACACCGTTGAGATTGGCTTCGCTGGCGTTCACCACGGTGACGTCGATGGTGGGCAGTGACGAGGGCACAAACTCCCAGCGGCCGAAGAACAGCCATTCCGTGCCCGTGCGCTCGAGAAGGAACTCGCTGTGCAGTTCGTTGCCGTCGACCGTGTAGTCGAGGGGAACCATGACCCGCTTCCCGCCGCGGGACTGGGACTGGCCGATCCGGACATCGGACACCTTCGAGGCCGCGGTCTGCAGCGCGGTGCCGTCCAGCATGGCCGCGTTTCCGGCCGGGACGGAGGCCTTCAGCAGGCCCAGCGCCGCGCCGCCGTCGCCCCTTTTCAAGGCGTCCAGATAGTCGCGGACGGGCTGCTGCGGACTGGCCACGGAGTTGCTGATCACGTTGATTGCAACGATGCATGCGGCGACAGCAAGCATCAGACCGAGCAGCCATTTGGCTGCGGTCCTGACGAAGGCTTGACTGAGCTGCACGTCCCTTACGTTACCTGCCAAGGCACCCATAACAGCGAATCGCTGGGGTTCCTCAGCCCTGAAAAGCAGGAAATTCCAGCCCCCGACGGCGGCCTGCACCGTGTGCTGCTGCCCCGGCGCCGGGCGCTTTGGCCGGGGGAGCGCGGCGGGCGGCACCACCGGAAACCGGCGTCCGGCGTCAGGGGAAGATGCCTGCTTAATATGAAGCTTCCGGGACTGCCTTTTAGCGCCTCCGGCGGGAGGATGTCCCGAAGATGCCCCGCATGAGTTCGCGGCCCAGTTGCGTTCCGAGCGAGCGCGCCATGCTCTTCAGGCCGCCGCCCAGCGCACCGCCCAGGACTCCTGCCAGGTCGCCCAGCTGGCCGCCATCGTTCGGTGTACCGGAAGTCCGGGTTCCAGAGGTCGCTGTTCCGGAACGCCGGGACTCCGGGATGGGCGCGGGCGGGAAGTCCACCGGGGGAGCCTGCGGGGCGGGCCGGCTGCTGGGCCGGCCGAGGATTTCCTCCTCGATACGGCGGGCCTCGGCATCGATGAGGTTGGGATCGCTGCTGGCGGGCACGGGAGGCAGCCCGGGCGCTGCATCACCGGTGGGGGCGGCGGCGCGGCCGGTGAGTTTCTCGTAGGCGGAAAGGTTGTCCACAGCAGTGCCGTACTTGACCAGCAGGGACGACGACGCCACGGCGCTCCGGACGAGGTCTTCGGTGCTGGGGCCCATGACCGATTCCGGGGCACGCAGCCGGGTCAATGCCACCGGTGTGGGTGCGCCCCGTTCGTTCATGACCGTGATGACGGCCTCGCCGATTCCGGCCGAGGTAAGGGTCTCCTCGAGGTCGTAGTCACTCACGGGGAACGTGGAAACCGTGGCCTTCAGGGCCTTGGCATCCTCCGGGGTGAAGGCGCGCAGGGCGTGCTGGACGCGGTTGGCCAGCTGTCCCAGGACATCGGCCGGAACGTCCCTCGGGGTTTGCGTGACGAAGAAAATGCCTACGCCCTTGGACCGGATGAGCCGGACCGTGGTGGTGATGGCTTCGAGGAAGGCCTTGGACGCGCCGTTGAACAGCAGGTGGGCCTCATCGAGGAAGAAGACGAGCTTGGGCTTGTCGAGGTCGCCGGTCTCGGGGAGGTCCTCGAACAGGTCCGCGAGCAGCCACATCAGGAAGGTGGAGAACAGCATCGGCTTGGTCTGCAGGGTGGGAAGTTCCAGGCAGCTGATGACGCCGCGGCCGTCCGGGGCGGTGCGCAGGAGCTCCGCGGTGTCGAACTCGGGTTCGCCGAAGAATCTCTCCAAGCCCTGCGCCTCCAAGCCCACCAGTTCGCGCAGGATGACGCCGGCGGTCGCCTTGGACAGCCCGCCGAGGTTTTCGAGTTCGGCCTTGCCTTCGTCCGAGGTGAGGAACTGGATGACCGCGCGCAGGTCCTTGAGGTCGATCAGCTCAAGGCCCTTCTGGTCCGCGAAATGGAAGATGAGCTGGAGGCTGGATTCCTGGGTGTCGTTGAGTTCCATGATCCGGGACAACAGGATGGGGCCGAAGGACGTGACAGTGGCCCGGACGGGGATGCCGTTGCCGTCGCCGCCGAGGGCCAGGAACTCCACCGGGAAGTTCTTGCCCGACCATTCCTGACCAAGGCTCGCCGTGCGGGCGGTGAGCTTCTCGCTGGCAGTTGCCGCGGTGGCCAGGCCGGAGAGGTCGCCCTTGATATCCGCGAGAAACACGGGGACCCCGGCGGTGGAGAGCTGTTCGGCGATCATGTGCAGGGTGACTGTCTTGCCGGTGCCCGTTGCGCCTGCCACGAGCCCGTGCCGGTTCATCATGGACAGTGGCAGCCGGACCTGTGCTTCCTTGTGGACTTCGCCGTCCACAATGGCTGCCCCGAGTTCGATGGTGGCGCCTTCGAGGGTGTAGCCCTGCTGGATGGTGGCGAGTTTCTCTGCAGCGGTTTTGTTGGCCATGCGCACAGCTTAGCCCTGCGACTGGCGGGGAAGCGGGGATTGGCGGGGAAGCGAGGATTGCCTGGAAAGCGCATTCCCACTAACGTGGGAGCAGACGTCCACGAGCCCCCGAGAGACTGCGAGGCAAACCATGGCCCCTGACGCCCTGAACGGCGCCCTAAGCCCGGGCCTGTGCTCGGTGACGCTCCGCTCGCACAGCGTGGAGGACGTGGTGGCGCTTGCCGCGGAGGCCGGACTGGCCGGCATCGAATGGGGCAGTGACGTCCACGTCCCGGATGCCGACGCGGCCGCCCGGGCCAAAGGGGCCTGTGCCGACGCCGGGCTCCGGGTCTTCTCCCTCGGTTCCTACTACCGTGCCGGTACCTTCGGGGACTTCGGGCCCACCTTGGCCCTCGCCGCCGGCATCGGGGCCCCGCGGGTGCGGATCTGGGCCGGGAGCCTTGAGCCTCACGAGGCCGACGCCGGCACGTGGGATGCGGTGGTGGAGGACACCCGGCGGATCGCCGACCTTGCGGCCGGCCAGGGTGTCGAGCTCGCCTTCGAGTTTCACAACCGCTCCCTGACCGCCACCGTCGAAGGAACCCTGGAGCTTCTGGACCGGGTGGACCGGCCGAACGTCGGCACGTACTGGCAGCCCGCCGTCGGCGTTTCCGATGCCGGGGCGCTGGACGCCCTCCGGAGCCTGATCGGGCCGCTCATGGGCATCCACTGCTTTTCCTGGTGGCCACAGGCCGAGCGACTGCCCCTTGGCGCCCGTGAGGGACTGTGGCGCGAGGCGCTCGAGCTCGCGAGCGGCAGCGGCCGGGACCTGGACGTGATGCTTGAGTTCGTCGCGGACGACAGCCCGGAGAGCCTCCGTAGTGACGCGGCGACGCTGCGCCGATGGATCGGCGCGGGCCGGTAGGAGCTTAGGCGCCCTCGGTGCTTCGGCGCAGGCGCACCGTCCCGGTGATCTCCGTCCCGGTGATGCCGGAGGCGGCAGGGTTCGCTGCGGAGGGATCGGCCAGGGCGCCGAGCGTCACCTGCCGGCCGATGTCATCCAGGGGCAGGCCCACCGTGGACAGTTCCGGCCGGAAATCCCGGAGCCATTCGATGTCGTCAAAGCCGGCCACGGCGGCGTCCCCGGGAACCGACAGGCCCTGTTTGCGCAGTGCCGCGACAATCCCGATCGCCATGACGTCGTTGCCGGCGAAGATGCAGGGCGGCTCGCCCCGGTCGGTGGGGCGGCTGGCGAGGCGCGCAGCGAGCTGAGTGCCGGCGTCGAAACCGCCGTTGCGGCTGAAGGCGGTATGCAGCACCTCGGCTGCGGGGCGACCGGCACCTGCCAAGCCGTCCTGGAATCCGCGGACCCGCTCGTCGGAGGTGGCCAGGCCGTCCGGTCCGGCCACGACCACGAATGGTCCTTCGTGCGTGGCGGCAAGTGCAGCGGCCAACTCACGGGCGAGTTCCTCGTTCGGCACCGGGAGCGTGCGGTAGCCGGCCATGTCCGGCAGGCCGATGATTCCCTGCCCGACGACGCCGAGCCGGCCGCCGTTGCGGCAGTAGCGTTCGAGTTCTGCGGCGAGTTCGCTGTTGGCGGCAGAGTCCTCCGCCCGGGTTGAGCGGGAGCCGGCGATGACGATCGCGTCCGCCCGCCGGGCGGCGAAAGCCGCGGCAGCCTCCTTCTCCCCGGCGGGAGTGCCATCGGTGGTGGCCAGCAGGACCATGCGGCGCTCCTGGCGCGCCGCGGACTGGACGCCTTGGGCGATGGCCGAGAAGTAGGGGTCCGCGATGTCGTGGACGATCAGCCCGATCAGACCCGTACTCGACTTGGCCAGGGCCTGCGCCTGGGCGTTGGCCACGTACCCGAGGGATTCGGCGGCCTGCCGCACGCGTTCTGCGATGCCTGCACCAGGGGTCCGGGCCGAGCCGTTGAGGACCCTCGAGGCCGTGGCGGGGGAGACGCCGGCGAGTTTTGCCACTTCGGCCAGGGTACTTGCGGCCACGGGTCTTCCTTTCCTCAGGGGTCGCGGGGGATCTCCGCCCATTATGGCAGTTTTGAGGGCCGTTCGGGAAAGCGCTTGCCAAGGGCGCTCGCCGCATGCACACTGGAACAAGTGGGAATGCGCTTTCCACCGGTCAGCATCGCGATCCGCAGAGCGGCGGACGGCCCCGAGAACTTTGGAGGACACATGGGTTTCGAAACCAGGACAATCCGGATTGCCATGAACGGCATCACCGGCCGGATGGGCTACCGTCAGCACCTGCTGCGCTCGATCCTGCCGATCCGTGACGCCGGCGGCTTCACCCTGGAGGACGGCAGCCGCGTCCAGGTGGAGCCGATCCTGGTGGGCCGCAACGAAGCCAAGATCCGCGAACTGGCCGAGAAGCACAAGATCGCCGGATGGACCACGGACCTGGACTCGGTGATCAATGACCCCGCTGTGGACGTCATCTTCGATGCCTCCATGACCAGCCTGCGCGCAGCCACCCTGAAGAAGGCCATGCAGGCCGGCAAGCACATCTTCACCGAGAAGCCCACGGCGGAAACCCTCGAGGAAGCGATCGAACTGGCACGGATCGGCAAGCAGGCCGGGGTCACCGCCGGCGTCGTGCACGACAAGCTCTACCTTCCCGGCCTCGTGAAGCTGCGCCGCCTGGTGGACGAAGGCTTCTTCGGCCGTATCCTCTCCCTCCGCGGCGAGTTCGGCTACTGGGTCTTCGAAGGCGACGTGCAGGCAGCCCAGCGCCCGTCCTGGAACTACCGCAAGGAAGACGGCGGCGGCATGACCACGGACATGTTCTGCCACTGGAACTACGTCCTGGAAGGCATCATCGGCAAGGTCAAGTCCGTCACCGCCAAGACCGCTACCCACATCCCGGTCCGCTGGGACGAAACCGGCAAGGAATACCAGGCCACGGCTGACGACGCTTCCTACGGCATCTTCGAACTCGAGACCCCCGGCGGGGACGCCGTCGTCGGCCAGATCAACTCCTCCTGGGCCGTCCGCGTCTACCGCGACGAACTCGTGGAGTTCCAGGTGGACGGCACCCACGGTTCCGCCGTCGCCGGCCTGAACAAGTGCGTCGCGCAGCAGCGCGCCCACACGCCCAAGCCGGTCTGGAACCCGGACCTGCCCGTCACCGAGTCCTTCCGTGACCAGTGGCAGGACGTTCCGGCCAACGCGGACTTGGACAACGGCTTCAAGCTGCAGTGGGAGGAATTCCTGCGCGACGTCGTCGCCGGCCGCGAGCACCGCTTCGGCCTGCTCTCCGCAGCCCGCGGCGTGCAGCTGGCCGAGCTCGGCCAGCAGTCCAACGACGAGCGCCGCACCGTCGACATCCCGGAGGTCGTACTCTGATGACCTCCCTGATCCTTCCCGACGCCGACGGCGTAACCCGCCGCTACACGGTCCGTCCCGCGACATCCTGGGCCAGGCCGTCCGCGCCTCTGGGGTCCCGGCGCGCGTACGCCGCGGCGCACGTGATTCCCGAAGCCACTGCGGACAACACCCCCGGAGCTCCGGCGCAGCTCAACTGGGACGCCACCTTGGCCTACCGGCACGAGCTCTGGTCCTATGGCTTGGGCGTAGCCGACGCCATGGACACCGCCCAGCGCGGCATGGGCCTGGACTGGGCGGCGACCCAGCAGCTCATCAAGCGTTCCGGCGCCGAGGCCGCCTCCGTGGTGGCCGCCGGAAATGCTTCCGGAAAGGGCGCGACGGCGGGCAAGTCCGTCCGCGACCTTGTCGCCTGTGGTGCCGGGACCGACCAGCTGGACCTCTCGGCCGTTCCCGAAGGCGCCTCCGGCCTCCGAGCCGTGCTTGACGCGTACCGCGAGCAGATCGCCGTCGTGTCCGAAGCCGGTCCGAAGGTGATCCTCATGGCCTCGCGCGCCCTCGCCCGCCTTGCGAGGCACCCCGAGGACTACCTGCACGTCTACGGCACGCTGCTGCAGGAAGTGGACCAGCCCGTGATCCTGCACTGGCTGGGCACCATGTTCGACCCCGCGCTCGCAGGGTACTGGGGTTCGGACGACGTGGCACAGGCCACCGAAGCGTTCCTCGGCCTCATCCGCGAGCACGCGGACAAGGTGGACGGCGTGAAGGTCTCGCTCCTGGACGCCGCGCACGAGGTGGCGCTGCGGGCCCAGCTGCCGGCCGGCGTCAGGCTCTACACCGGCGACGACTTCAACTACCCGGAACTGATCGACGGCGATGGCTCGCGCCACTCGGACGCGCTGCTGGGCATCTTCGCCGCGATCTACCCCGCAGCCTCGGTGGCCCTGCAGAACTACGACGCCGGCAACGCCGCGGAAGCGCGCGCCATCCTGGATTCGACAAGGGAGCTCGGCAAGCACATCTTCAGCGCGCCGACGTTCTACTACAAGACCGGCATCGCCTTCATGTCCTGGCTCAACGGCAACCAGGCCGGCTTCCAGATGGTGGGCGGCCTGCACTCCGGAAGGTCCGTGGTCCACCTGGCCCGTACCTTCGAACTGGCGGACCAGGCCGGGCTGCTCCGCGATCCCGCGCTCGCCGCCTTCCGGATGTCCGACTTCCTGCGGATCAACGGGGTGGGAGCATGAGTGACCTCAGCAGGCTTTCCCTGAACACGGCCACCACCAAGAAGTGGACCCTCGCCGAGGCCGTGGACGGCTGTGTCCGGGCCGGTATCCCGGCGATCGGGCCGTGGCGGGACCGCGTGCACGAGGCCGGCCTGGACAAGGCCGCCGCGTTGATCAAGGACGCAGGCCTCCGCGTCTCCTCGCTGTGCCGCGGCGGATTCCTGACTGCGGCCGATGCCGAAGGCCAGGCGGCTGCGCTCGCCGACAACCGCGACGCCGTCCTCGAAGCCGAGGCGCTGGACACGCGCGAACTGTTCCTCGTCGTCGGGGGCCTCGCGCCGGGCGAGAAGGACGTGGTGGCGGCCAGGCAGCGGGTGGCGGACCGGCTCGAGGACTTGGTTCCGTTCGCCGTCGGGCACGGCGTGCGGCTGGTCCTCGAGCCGCTGCACCCGATGTACGCCGCGGACCGGGCGCTGATCTCCACGCTGGGGCAGGCGCTGGATCTCGCGGCGCCATACTCCGCGGACGCCGTCGGCGTGGCTGTGGATACCTTCCACGTGTGGTGGGATCCGGAGCTGCGGGCGCAGATCGAACGCGCCGGGCGGGAACAACGGATTGCTTCGTACCAGGTGTGCGATTTCAACGTACCGATCGCCGCTGACGCCCTGCTGTCCCGCGGCATGATGGGCGACGGCGTGATCGACTTCGCGACGATCGGTGGCTGGGTGCGGGATGCCGGATACACGGGCGACATCGAGGTGGAAATCTTCAACCGGGAGATCTGGGACGCCGACGGCAACGCTGTGCTGGACACCATGAAGGAGCGCTACGCGGAGCTGGTCCTGCCGCACGCGTGAGCCGTTTTCAGCGCCGGCTTGCGGGGGTGCGGCCCCGTGTGATCGATGCCTCTTTCCGAGCCACTTGACGGTGGGCAGGGAGAGCCCTCAGCATTGATCGTAGCGTTCATTTTTCGAACGTTTCTTATCGGTGTCGCACTTCCGTTCCTGGGGGAAGTGGTGTCGGGCGAGGGAGCGGATCCTGCGCCGGAAATGGACAACATTGTGGGACTGTGGTTGGACATCGCAGGGTGGGGCGGCGCAGTTGCGATCCTGGCTTCGTACCTCTCCGTCTCCATGGGCTGGCTGCGGGCCGGCCGGCGTTTCCAGGCAGCGAACCTCGTGGGCTCCGTCGCCTTTATCGTCAACGGTTCCTACTACGGTGCCTGGCCGTCCGTGGTGACCAATGTCGCCTGGTTCGTGATCTCCGCTGTGGCCCTCGTCCGGATGCAGCGTGCTGCCTCGCGGGCCGCGCAGGCCCCCGAAGCCGCACCGGTGGAAGCCGCTGCGCCGCAGGCACCTGCGCACCCTGTTCCCGTGGTGACCGCGTCGGTGCCATTGGTGCCGGTGCCCGCCGAAGGCTGGCCCCGGCTGCCCGGGGACGAGCTGACCCTCGACTACAAGGTGCGGACCTAGGGTGTAGCTCCCGGGTTCCGGTAGTTGACGTAAACCACGCCGTTGCCGAAGCGGCGCTCCTCCAGCAGTTCGAGCTTGAGCCCGACGCCGTCCGGCAGGAAACGCTTGCCCCCGCCCACCGTGACCGGGCTGAGGAAGAAGCGGAACTCGTCCACGAGGCCCGCCTTGACCGCTTGCCCCGCCAACTCGGCGCCGCCGATGGAGAGCTCACGCCCGGCCGAGGCCTTCAGCGCACGGACGGCGCCGGCGTCGAACGTCCGCTCAATCCGCGTCCTCGCGGTGGAGGGCTGCTTCAGGGTCGTGGAGTAGACGATCTTGTCCGCCGCGTGCCAGATGCCGGCGTAGTCCTTGATGGCCTGGGGTTCGCCGGAGGTGTCCAGGTCCTCCCACCACGCCATGACCTCGTACATCCGGCGGCCGAGTAGGTACGTTCCGGCCTGCCCCTCGAGCTCGTTGACGAAAGCATGGACCTCCTCGTCCGGGGCGCTCCAGTCGAAGTTGCCTTCGGTATCGGCGATGTAGCCGTCCAGGGACATGATGGCGGTGTAGATCAGCTTGGCCATGACCCGAGGGTACGCCGTTCCGGCTCCCTCCTGAATGCCGTATCGAGTGCTAGCCCTGGACGCGGTGCAGGTTGTGCCACAGGAGTGCGACCGACAAGGAGGACCGGGACTCGGCGCTGTCGAAGGAGAAACCGAGCCGGTCTTCCAGCTTTCGGATGCGCGCGTACAGCGCCTGCCGGCTGATGTTCCGGGCCCGTGACAGGGCGGACATATTGCCGGCGTAGTCCAGGTAGGCGGACAGCAGGGCCAGGCCTTCCTTGTCGAGCGGTTCCAGCAGCGGCCCCAGCTCCGCTTGCGCGAACGACCGGACCCGGGAGTCATCACCCAGGAGCGACAGCAGCCCCCGGAGCCGGACATCCCCGAAGCGGTAGAACGGGCGGTTCCGCGAGCCCAGGGTGGCCGCGGTCTCGGCTACCTGGTCGGCGTCGTCCAGGCCGCGGGCCGCCCGGAGCAGGGAACGGTCCGCCTTGCCCACCCCGAAAGTCCAGCCCACCCCGGAGGTCCGGGCCCCGGGGGTCCGGGCCCCGGCGGTCAGGCGGTGCAGCGTGGAATCTTCCAACTCCAGTGCAGCCAGGGGGAGCAGGATGGCCACGGAGCCTGCGCGGAGGCTGGCGGCGAGGATCGACTGCCGCTCCTGCCGCGACCAGTCCTGCAGGGCATCAAGGAACGCCCGTTCACGGAGCTGCACCGCGGTGGCGTCCGAGGGGTCGGTCCCGCCGTCCTGCCGGGCGACCACGGGAACGTAGGCTGCCGCGGAGGACAGGCCGAGCGCTCCAGCCCGTGCCAGGGCTTCCTCTTCGCTGGGCGGCGAGGCCTGGCGCAGGTCCTGCACCAGGCCGGCCCGCGCCTGGAACAGCAGCTCGCGACGGTCCCGGCCGGCCATGCGCGCCATCGTAAGTGCCTGGCCTGCGCGCTCGAGGACCTGGAGGGCGTCCGCCAGGTCCCAACCGGCGGGTTCCCCGCCGCCCGCCGGGGCAGAATCGGCGGCAGAAGCCGGGGCGTTTTCCGCTGCTGCGGGCGGTGCCACGGCGGGAGCCACGAGCCGCCCCCAGCGCTGCCCCTTCACCCCCACCGGGGTCTGCAGCCAGCGCTCGCCGCCGGCAGCGAACCCTGTCTGGTTGAGGTAGCCGACAAAACGGGAACGCTCCGTCCAATCCTCGAGCAACCGGGTGGGGTTCTCCTGCTGTGCAGCGTAACTGAGTACAAGGTGGGCGGGGTCCTCGAAGACCACGGGGCTGCCCAACAGTTCCGCCGTGGTCCGGACGATGTCCCCTTCCCCGGCATTTTCCAGGCCCAGGGCCGTGAAAACTTCGTGGACCTGCCGGGCCCGTTCCAGGCGCACCACCTGCCGGTCCATCAGGGCCCGGTGCGCAGCCTCCGTGACCTGGACAAAGCGGGTCCGCCGGGTGAGCAGGACCAGCGGCACGGCCGCGGACTGTGCCGCCCATCGCAGAACGTCGATCGCCGCACTGTCCGGTGCGCCGTCGTCGTCCACCAGTTCGACGACGACGGCGGCCGCACCCGCCGAGTGGAAACGCGCCAGGAAGGCGGCGGTGAGTTCGGGGGAGTGGCGGAAGGCGAGGCCGGTGGTGAGGACCAGTTCGCCGCCCTCCAGCAGGGAGCTGGTGTCCGCCTCCTCGGCGATGTGCACCCAGCGGACCGTCCGGTCGAGCTCCGCGTCGCCGGCCAGGACTTCGGGGGCGCCGGCCAGGAGCGGCGGCAGCGAGAGGGCATCCCGAACGGTCAAGGGGCGCTGGGCGGACGGCGAGGACATGGACGGCGAGGACATGGACACAGTGTAATTCTGATCCTGAAATTAGGTACAACATGTCAAGTGCATGCGGGGATTGTCAGACCAGACCATGGAGTCAGCACACTTCGTGAAAGGACTCCCATGCAAACCCCTCCTTTGCAGACCATCGAACACTGGATCAACGGCAGCACCACCGCAGGCGACAGCGCCCGGTTCGCCGACGTGACCAACCCCGCCACCGGCAAGGTGACCGCCCGCGTTGCCCTGGCGGGCAAGGCCACCACCGAAGAGGGCATCGCCGCCGCGGCCGCCGCCTTCCCGGGCTGGCGCGACACTTCCCTGGCCCGCCGCGTCCAGATCCTCTTCGCCTTTCGCGAGCTGCTGAATGCCCGCAAGGGCGAGCTTGCCGCCATCATCACCGCCGAGCACGGCAAGGTCCTGGATGACGCCCTCGGCGAGATCGCCCGGGGCCAGGAAGTGGTGGAGTTCGCCTGCGGCATCCCGCACCTGATCAAGGGCGGCTACACCGAGAACGCCTCCACCAAGGTGGACGTGCACTCCGTCCGCCAGCCGCTCGGCGTCGCCGCCATCATCTCCCCGTTCAACTTCCCTGCCATGGTGCCCATGTGGTTCTTCCCCGTGGCGCTCGCCGCCGGCAACACGATCGTCCTCAAGCCCAGCGAGAAGGACCCCACAGCCGCTAACTGGCTGGCCGCCCTCTGGAAGGAAGCCGGCCTGCCCGACGGCGTGTTCAACGTGGTGCACGGTGACAAGGAATCCGTGGACACCATCCTGGACTCCCCGGAGGTTTCCAGCGTCTCCTTCGTGGGATCCACCCCCATCGCCAAGTACGTCTACGAACGCGGCACCGCCAGCGGCAAGCGCGTCCAAGCCCTGGGCGGCGCCAAGAACCACATGCTGGTGCTGCCGGATGCGGACCTGGACCTGGTCGCCGACGCCGCCGTCAACGCCGGCTTCGGTGCCGCCGGCGAGCGCTGCATGGCCATCTCCGCCCTGGTCGCCGTCGATTCGATCGCGGACGAACTGGTGGCCAAGATCGCCGAACGCACCCACACGCTCCGCATCGGCGACGGCACCCGCGGCTGCGACATGGGCCCCCTCATCACCGCCGCCCACCGCGACAAGGTGGCCGGGTACATCGACGCAGGGATCGAGTCCGGCGCCACCGTGGTGATCGACGGCCGCAAGCCCAGCCCGGATGCCGAGGGTGAAGGCTTCTTCCTCAACCCCACCCTCTTCGACAACGTCACCCCGGAGATGAGCATCTACCGGGACGAGATCTTCGGCCCCGTGCTCTCCGTGGTGCGCGTGGACGGTTTCGACGATGGGCTCAAGCTGATCAACTCGAACCCCTACGGCAACGGCACCGCCATCTTCACCAACGACGGCGGCGCGGCCCGCCGCTTCGAGAACGAGGTCACCGTGGGCATGGTCGGCATCAACGTGCCGATCCCTGTGCCCATGGCCTACTACTCCTTCGGCGGCTGGAAGAACTCCCTCTTCGGGGACACCCACGCCTACGGCAGCGAGGGCGTGCACTTCTTCACCCGCGGCAAAGTGGTCACCTCCCGCTGGCTGGACCCCAGCCACGGCGGCCTGAACCTCGGCTTCCCCACCAACTCCTGAACCGCCTGGGGTAACGGGGCGACGGCGGCGGCCACCCGCCGTCGTCGTCCTCCTCCCGCTTCACCACACAGAAAAGGGCTTATCCCATGAGCATCGAGACGCTCCCCGGCGTGGAGACCATCCCGCCCACTGCCGAAGAAATCGAAGCCGGCCGCCGGGCCCACGAGTTGGACCGGGCCCACGTGTTCCATTCCTGGTCGGCGCAGGACACCCTCAACCCCATGACCATCCTCAAGGCCGCCGGTGCCGAGGTATGGGATGGCGAGGGCCGGAGGTTCATCGACCTGTCCAGCCAACTGGTCAACACCAACATCGGCCACCAGCACCCGCGCGTGGTCGCCGCGATCCACGCCCAGGCGGGCAAACTCTGCACCGTGGCGCCGCAGCACGTCAACGATGCCCGTTCCGAGGCCGCCCGGCTCATCGCCGGACTGGCGCCGGAAGGCCTGAACCACGTGTTCTTCACCAACGGAGGCGCGGACGCGAACGAGCACGCCATCCGCATGGCGCGACTGCACACCGGACGCCGCAAGGTGTTCTCCGCGTACCGCAGCTACCACGGCGGCACGGACCTGGCGGTCAACGTCACCGGTGACCCGCGCCGCGTCCCGAACGATGCGGGCGACGCCGGCGTGGTCCATTTCCTGCCCGCCTACCTGTACCGCTCCTACTTCGGTTCCGCCACCGAGGCCGAGGAGACCGAACGCGCGCTCAAGCACCTCGAGGACATGATCGTCCTGGAAGGCCCTGTGAACGTGGCCGCGGTGATCCTGGAGTCGGTACCCGGCACCGCCGGGATCTACGCCCCGCCGGCCGGATATCTGGAGGGCGTGCGCGAACTGACCCGGAAGTACGGCATCATGTTCATCGCCGACGAGGTCATGGCAGGTTTCGGCCGCACCGGCGAATGGTTCGCCTTCGACCGCTGGGGCGTGACCCCGGACCTCGTGACCTTCGCCAAAGGCGTCAACTCCGGCTACGTTCCGCTGGGCGGCGTGATCATCTCCGACGACATCTTCGACACTTTCCGCCAGCGCGTGTACCCGGGCGGCCTGACCTACTCCGGCCACCCGCTCGCCTGCGCCGCCGCCGTCGCCACCATCGAAACGATGCGCGACGAACGGATGGTGGAGAACGCCCGCCGGCTCGGCGAGGAGGTCATCCGGCCGGCCTTGGAAGCGATGAAGGCCAAGCACCCGAGCGTCGGCGACGTCCGCGGCTCCGGCGTGTTCTGGGCGATCGAACTCGTACGGGACCGCGGAACCCGCGAGCCGCTGGCGGCCTACGGCGGATCGAGCCCCGGGATGAACGCCGTGATCGCGGAGATCAAGGCCGGCGGCGTGCTGCCCTTCGCCAACTTCAACCGCATCCACGTGGTGCCGCCGCTGAACATTCCGGACGAGCTGCTCCGCGAGGCGCTCGCCGTGATCGACCGTGCGCTGGATGTGGCCGATGCGGCGATGGCCGGCTGAGCGATGGCCGGCCAGCGATGGCCGGCCAGGTTCCGCGCCGGTAGAGTCTGGCCATGGATGAGAAAGCCACGCTGCACCGCTACCTGAGCGTCGCGCGGAAGGACCTGCTGGCCAAGCTGGACGGGTTGAACGGGTACGACATCCGCCGGCCCATGACCCCCACCGGCACCAATCTCCTGGGCCTGGTGAAGCATGTGGCCAGCGTGCAGTTGGACTACTTCGGCGAGGTGTTCGGCCGGCCCAGCGGCCGCACCCTTCCCTGGCTGGCCGAGGGGGCCGAGCCCGACGCCGACCTGTGGGTTCCGGCGGAGGAGACCCTGGAGAGCGTCGTCGAACTCCACCACTTCTCCGCCGCCCACAGCGACGCCACCATCGACGAACTGCCTCTGGATGCGCCCGGCGTCGTGCCGTGGTGGTCGGAGGAGAAACGGAACGTGACGCTGCACAGGATCCTCGTCCACATGATCTCCGAAACGGCACAGCACCTCGGGCATGCGGACATCCTGCGTGAACTGATCGACGGTTCAGCAGGGAAGCCGGGCGATCCCAACCTGACCGGGCGCAGCGCCGAGGAATGGGCCCTGCACCGTGCCCGGATCGAAGCGGCGGCGCGGGAGGCTGGGAAGTAAGCTCCGGAATGCGGCCGGTGGGATCGTCTCCCGGCGTGACTTGCACCGGAATGATTGAGGCCTCTAGCGTGACCTGCACTGGGTGCCCTGTAACGGGTGTTCAGCGCAGCTGCTCAGCAGGCAGGTCGATGCCTGGAAATTATTGGGGATCCCGAATGGTTCGAAACTCCTGGTTGCCCCTGTCAGCCATTTTCGGGGTGACCATCAGCGTTGTGGCAATGACCGACCCGCCTTGGTCGGTGATCATGGTGGTTGCCTTCATTCTGTTCGTCGTCATGCAAGGCGTCCATTACCGCCAGATCCGTCGGGAAATCCAAGGGAAACTTGCCACAGCCAGCCCTGGAGCCGGCATCCTGGGTGCTGTCTTTGGCGGCGCAGCGGTTCTCGTCCACGGCTCGCCGATAGCCCTCTGGGCAGGACCTGTCCTTGGTTTGATCACCTTTGTCGGTACGTACCTCTATCTTCGGCGTTTCGAAGCAGGGCGGGCCTAGCCCTCCACAACCTTCGACATGTCCCCGGTACCGGGTATCCCCTCGAGCAGTTCGTAGCGCTGCATCACCGCACCTTTCGGTGAGGCGACCACCGGCTCGATGAGCTTGAGTCTGCTCGGAACCACGCCGTCGGCGAAGACTTTCTTCCCGCGGCCGAGCAGGATCGGATACACCCAGAGGTTCAGCCGGTCGAAAAGTTTCTCCGAAAACAGGGTCTGCACGAGGTCCAGGCTGCCGATCACGTGGACGTTCTCGTGCCGCTCGCGCACTTCCCGGATGGCGGCTACGACATCGGGACCGAGCAGCGTGGACCCGGCCCATTCAAGGTCCGGGTCCAGGCGCGAGGCCACGTACTTCGGGATGCGGTTGAACAGGTCCGCGATGAAGCCGCTCTGGTGTGGCCAGTACGAGGCGAAGATGTCATAGGTGCGGCGCCCCAGCAGCAGCGCGTCCATCCCTTCCATGCCTTCGGCGATCTGCCCGCCGACGACGTCGTCGATGAGCGGGGCCTGCCAGCCGCCGAACGCGAAGCTGTCGTCCGTGTCCTCTTCCGGCCCGCCGGGCGCCTGCGCGACGCCGTCGAGCGTGGTGAACAAGTCGATGTGGATCAGTCCCATGCCATGCTCCTTCGCCTGTTTCCCGGCCACCCGTCATCGGATCGGCCGGATCACTCCGAGGCTGGCACACAACGCACGGCGAGACAACAGGGCGGAGCTTTCCCCGGGAAAAACCCGCCACAAGTGAGCCCTCAACGCAGCAGCCGCGCGCTGACCCAGCTTCTTTATTGACCCAACCTCTTCACGAAGGCGAGGTGCTTGATCTCCTCGGGGTCGGCGTCGAGGTCGAACTGCGGAGCGTAGCCTGTGGCGAGGTAGAGGTTCTTTGCCTCGGGCTGCCGCGGTCCGGTGGTCAGGTAGATCCGTCGGTAGCCGCGGCGGACGGCCTCGGCCTCCAGTTCGGCGAGGACCAGCCGGGCCAGCCCCCGACGGCGGTGCGAGGAATGCGTCCAGATCCGCTTGAGCTCCGCCGTGTGGGAGTCGTAGCGGCGGAATGCGCCGCCGGCCACCGATTCGCCGTTCTCCTGCAAGATCAGCAAGGCCCCGTGCGGCGCGGCGAACTCCTCCGCTGGATAACGCCGCAGCTCGTCCTGGACGTTGCCGAACAGGTTCCCGTAGCGGGTGGAGTATTCGACCGCGAGTTCGTCCAGGAGCGGCTTCACCCGGGGATCGTGCATGGGCAGGCTGAGGACCTTCACGCCCGACGTCGGCCGGGTTGGCGTTGCGGTCATGGTCTTCCTTTCGTGCTGGAAGTGTCAGTTGTGGACAAGCAGGCGCGCCGCGAGGTGCCCGAGGAGTGTCCGTGCCAAGGCATCATTCTCCCGGAAAGGCGCGGCGTTCGTGTTGGGTCGGGCAAAGGCTCCGGCGCCCCAGCCGGAGGTCCACGGACCCACAGCGAACAGCCCCGGCTGCGGACTGCCCGCCGGACCCAGCACCTCGAACGAACCGGACACCAGCAGCTTGCCGGTGGAGTGTGGTCCGTCTGCGGTGAGCAGCCGCTGTTCGGTGCCGCGGCCGCTCGCATGCAGCTCTGTCAGGGCCGGGTTCGCCGAACGCTCCACCGACGGCGAAGGCAGCCGCGCCTCGATGTGCGCCGCGGCGTCCACCAGCACGGGCGACTGGAAGGACCCGGCCACGAAACGCCCGGAGGCTTCATCCGGGCGCACCCAGGTCCCGGGCCCGAGGAAGTGCAGCAGCCCGGCGTCGTGCAGGGCGAGCATCTCGCGCAGCCGGTGCGGCGGCGGGCCCGAGTCCACGAAGCTGAAGAATCCGTGCCACCAGCCGTGCACCGCTTGCTGCGAGCGGGAGTTCAGCCGCTCCTGCGGGACGAGCCGGCCGAGCTCCATGTACACCTTGAGCAGCGCCATGAACAGGGCGAGGGTTTCGGAGTGGTCGGGGCTGGTCCGGAGGGCGAGGTCGCGCCGGATGTAGTTCACCACGGCCTGCTGCACGGCATCGTGATCCGGGAAGGCGCAGCCGCTGAAGGGCTGGTCCAGTGCCTCGAGGTCGAGGCGCAGCGCCGGATCCGGGACAGCGCTGGCCGCCAGGTCCTCGCGGGCGTGGCTGTACCAGTCGAGGGCGTCGAAGCGAGCCTCGAAATCGGCCCAGCTGCCGCTCACGCGCTCCGGGTAGGCGAAGAGCTCACGGTAGTAGGCGTGGCCGGCGTCCTTGGCGATCAGCGGCCAAAGGTGGGTGCGGAAATCCAGTTCGTCGTGCGCGGCCAGGAGGGCGCCGACGGCGTCGGCCGTGAAGTAGCGCGGCGCACCGGTGGGCTCGCCGCGGAAGGTCGAGGAGATCTTGGAGTGGAACGGCACCCCGCGCCGCGACCCTGCCCAGATCCGCGGTTCGGCGCCCGAAGGCAGGTAGCGGAGCCCGCCGTCGGGCTGTTCCTCGAAGCGGCCGCCGCGGCCCTCGAACAGCAGCACCAGCAGGTCCACGAATGCCAGGCCCATCCCGGAGACGATCACGTCCTGGCCGGGGCCAATCGGTGAGTAGTCGACGTCGGTGGTGTAGGACGGCGCCGCATGGAAGCCGCCGTGGCGCGCGGCGAACTCCGAGAGGCGTTCGGTCTCGGCGTCCGGCCGCGAGTCGGTGTGGCCGAGCGAATAGACCACCAGGTCCGCCTCCAGCACCGCCCCGGAGGCGAGCCGGATGCGGTGCCGCACGCCGCCGTCGGGAGCGCCGCCGTCGGGCGATTCCCCAACAGCAACGGGCTCGACGGCGGTGGCGGTGTCCCGGTGAACGGTCACCGTGGCGGCAGCGCCAGCCAGCGCGGCGACCGCCCGGCGGAAGAACCACTCCAGGTACTTGCCCTGCAGCTGCCGGGTGGGGAAGCTGGCCGGTCCGAGTGCGCGGAACTGCTCCAGGATGTGCGGCTCGAACGGCGGCACGTCGCGGATGGAGCCGTCCAGCACCCCGGCGGCCCAGCCCGTGAGGCCGGGACCGTCGGCGGCCGGGCCCTCGCAGAGCACCGAACCGTCCGTGAACATCGTGATGTCCCCGGCCATGGAATTCAGCAGCAGCCCCGGGCTCTGGTCATAGCGCCAGATCCTCCCGGAGCCCGGCTCGTGCGGCTCCACCACATGGATGTCCACGCGGCCCGCGAAGAGCGCCGGCCGGTTGGCGGCCAGCCTTTCGAGCACGCCCGCGGTGCGCGGTCCGCCGCCGATGAAGACGATCGCGGGGATGTCTGCGGGCATGTACTCACTCCTGTCGGGAAACGGTGAAAGGCCGCTGGAACAGGCCGGGTAGAACCCGAGCCTAGGGACCATCCATGGCCCCGGTCGAGGAGCTGGTCACGGCCGGTCACCCCGCGTCATGGCGCGTCAAACACGCGTCTCAAGGCGGCTCAAAACGGGGTCAAAAGGCGCAATGAACCAGAGGCATGTGGCGTTCTGTGACAGGCCGTGAAGCCCCGCGAAGCACCGTGAAGAAGTGCAAAAAGCCGCCTTGCAGCGCTTTCCGGGACGCCCCTAGATTGGCAGCCATCCGATAGCCAACACCCAATCCGAAGCGAGGTGGCGCATGAGTTCTACAGCAACCACGGTGGCGCAGTCCGCACCGTCAACTGCAGGCAGGCCGGCGTCCGCCGGCGCCGCGGACACCCCAACAAACACTGAAAAGACGGCGGGACCACCCGCCGTCGACTATTCCGGCTACAAGCTCGTCCCGGCCAAGCACCCCGGCCGCTGGGTGGGCACCGTGTTGGTGGCGCTCGGCCTCGCCGCGGTGCTGTGGTCCCTGGCCACGAATCCGCGCTGGGAGTGGGGCGTGGTGGCGCAGTGGTTCACTGCCCAGTCCGTGGTGAACGGGCTCATCGAAACCCTCAAGCTCACGGCCATCTCGGGTGCGTTCGGCTTCATCCTGGGCTTCGTGCTGGCGCTCATGCGGCTCTCGGCGTCGCCGCTGCTGGTGGGGGTGTCCTGGACGTTCTCCTGGATCTTCCGCTCCACCCCGCTGCTGGTGCAGTTGCTGCTTTGGTACAACCTCGGCTACCTGTACGAGAAGGTCAGCCTCGGCATCCCGTTCACGGACGTCCGCTTCTTCGAGGTCCAGACCACCACGCTCATCAGCCAGTTCGCCGCCGCCGTGTTGGGCCTCACCCTGAACCAGGCCGCCTACTCGGCCGAGATCATCCGCGGCGGCATCCTCTCCGTGGACCAGGGCCAGCTCGAAGCCGCGGCCGCGCTGGGCATCCCGGCCTGGCGCCGCTCCACCCGGATCGTGCTGCCGCAGGCCATGCGCGCCATCCTGCCCACGGCCTTCAACGAGATCATCGGCCTGGTCAAGGGCACGTCGATCGTCTACGTGCTCGCGTACTCGGAGCTGTTCTACACGGTGCAGGTCATCTACAACCGCACCCAGCAGGTGCTGCCGCTGCTGCTCGTGGCCACCCTCTGGTACGTGGTCATTACCTCGGTGCTGAGCGTCTTCCAGTACTACATCGAGCGCCACTACTCCAAGGGCGCCGTCCGGAATCTGCCGCTCACTCCGCTGCAGAAGGTCCGCCGCTTCTTCGCCACCCACGCTGTTAAGGAATCCCGATGAGCACCGCAGTTACTGAAACCCCGACGACGGCGGCTGCGGCTGCCGCTGGAGGCTCGCCTTCCGCTGCTCCCGCCGCGAGCTCGCCTTCCGCGAGCCGCGGCCATGTGGAAATCACCGATGTCCGCAAGAGTTTCGGTGCCACCGACGTCCTCAAGGGCGTCTCGCTGACCGTGCCGCCCGGCGGCGTGGCCGTGATCGTGGGCCCGTCCGGTTCCGGCAAGTCCACCCTGCTGCGCACCATCAACCACCTGGAAAAGGTGGACGACGGTTACATCACCATCGACGGCGAGCTGGTGGGCTACAGGCTCCGCGGCAACAAGCTGCACGAACTGCGCGAAAAGGACATCCTCAAGCAGCGCACGGACATCGGCATGGTGTTCCAGAACTTCAACCTGTTCCCGCACCTGACCGCACTGGAAAACGTCATCGAGGCGCCGATCGTGGCGCTGCGCAAGCCCAAGGAGGAAGCCCGGAAGCGGGCACTGGAACTCCTGGACCGCGTGGGCCTCAAGGACCGTGCGAACGCCTACCCGCGCCAGCTCTCCGGCGGCCAGCAGCAGCGCGTGGCCATCGCCCGGGCGCTCGCCCTCAACCCAAAGATCCTGCTGTTCGACGAGCCCACCTCAGCCCTCGACCCGGAGCTGGTCAACGAGGTCCTGGACGTGATCCGCGAACTCGCCACCTCCGGCACCACCCTGATCATCGTCACGCACGAGATGGGCTTCGCCCGGGACGTCGCGGACACCGTGGTGTTCATGGACGAAGGCCAGATCGTCGAACAGGGCAGCCCGCAGGAGATCTTCAGCAACCCGCGCGAGCCCCGCACCCGCAGCTTCTTCTCCAAAGTCATCGAACCGGCTTTCAACATCTGAGGACCCGCCACCCATGCTTCGCGCCATTTCCCGTACCCGCACCAAAACCAAACTCCTGGCGCTCGCCGTGCTGCCCGCCGTCGTCATTCCGGTCCTGGCCGGCTGCTCCGATCCGGGGGCGTCCGCCAACAGCGGCTCCGGCGGACAGCCGACGGCGGCCCGCAACGGCGTCGTCTACAACACTTCGCCGGAGCAGAACCGCATCCGGGCGCAGAAGGATGCGGCCGCGGCGGCCAAGGTGCCGCAGCTTATCGGCAAGGACGGCAAACTGACCGTTGCCACCACTGCCGGTTCCATCCCGCTGTCCTTCCACGCCACGGATGACAAGACCCCCATCGGCGTCGAAACGGACATCGCCGAGCTCGTGGCCGACCAACTGGGACTCGAGCTGGACCTGCAGGTCACTTCCTGGGAGAACTGGCCGCTGAAGACCCAGTCCGGGGACGTCGAGGCTGTGTTCTCCAACGTGGGCATCAACAAGGACCGTGTGAAGCTGTTCGATTTCTCCAGCTACCGGGCGGCCTTCATGGGCTTCGAAGCCAAGAAGTCCTCGAACTACACCATCAAGGGCGCGGACGACATCTCCGGCCTGAAGGTCTCCGTGGGCTCGGGCACCAACCAGGAGAAGATCCTCCTGGCCTGGAACAAGGAGCTCGAAGCCAAGGGCAAGGCGCCGGCCACCCTGCAGTACTACTCCTCCGAGGCCGACACCATCCTGGCCCTGTCCTCCGGCCGCACGGACCTGAACATCGGCCCGTACCCGTCCACCACCTACCGGGAAAACACCCGGGACGACCTCAAGGTGGTGGGCAAGGTCAACGCCGGCTGGCCCTCCGAAACCCTCGTTGCCGCTACCACCCTCAAGGGCAACGGACTGGCCCCGGCCATCACCGACGCCCTGAACTCGGCCATCAAGGACGGCTCCTACGCCAAGGTGCTGGAACGCTGGGGCCTGTCCGAGGAAGCCCTCCCGGAGTCCAAGACCATCACGGAGGCAAACTTCGCGGCCACGAAGGCCGCTGCGCAGTAAGGAGCGACCGTGTCCATTCTGAGAAAGGCAGACCCCGTGACTCACTCTTCCACCGCCGGTTTCCTCGCGCTGGAGCTCGACGGCGACGGCGCCCACCCCGCCGCCTGGCGCAAGGCCCGGCACACGCCGGACGAGCTCCTGAACGGTGAGCGGATCCGCAGCACCGTCCTCGCGGCTGAGTCCGCCGGCTTCCACGCCGCAACCTTCGCGGACGGGCCTGTTGCGGAGGGCCGCGACGTCGCGGGCCGCCTGAACGCCCTGCAGCGTGCTGCCTTCGCCGGGCCCGTCAGCGGGTCCATCGCGCTGGTCCCCGAAGTCGACACCGTCTACACCGAGCCCTTCCACGCCGCCACGCAGCTGGCGAGCCTGGACTACGTGTCCGGCGGCCGCGGCGGCTGGCTCGTCAAGGCGAGCGGCGACGCCCGGGAGGCTGCCGCCGTCGGGCGTTCCGTCGCAGCCGAAGGCGCCCTGGCACATGAAGCGGCCGCGTCCGTGGAGGTGGGCCGCCGGCTCTGGGATTCCTGGGAGGACGACGCCGTGATCCGCGACGTCCCCACCGGCCGCTACCTGGACGTCGACAAGCTGCACTACGCGGACTACGAGACTCCCGACGGTTTCCCGGGGGAGGCGTACTCCGTGAAGGGGCCTTCCATCATTCCGCGCCCGCTGCAGGGGCAGCTGCCCGTGCTGGCGCCGGCGCGGCTGGTGTCCGTGGACGGCCCGCTGCTGCCGTCCGCCGTGGACGCAGTGCTGGTATCGGCCCCGACGGCGGAGCTCCTCGCCGCGGAAGCTGCCGAGGTGCGCGCCCACCTGGCCGCTGTTGGGGGCGGCCCGGCTGGGGGCGGCCCGGCTGGGCGGGCTCCTGCTGTGATTGCCGAGCTCGACGTCGTCCTGGACTCCCGCGGGCAGGCCGCCGCCGCGCGGCTCGCCGAGCTGGAGGCCTTCACCGCGTGGGAGAGCCCGCGGGCCCGCTTCGTCGGGACCGCCGCGGAACTGGCGGACTTCCTCGCGGAGTTGCTCGCCGTCGTCGACGGCGTGCGGATCCACCCCGCCGTGCTGGACGTGGAGCTGGAGGAACTGGCGCAGCTGGTGCTTCCCGAGCTGCGGCGCCGCGGAGTCTTGCGGCCTGCCGCGTCGGGCGGCGCCTTCCGCGAGCTGCTCGGCCTGGAACGGCCGGAAAACCGCTACACCACCGCGCTTCGTAACACCACGATTGGGGAACCGGCATGAGCCAGGAGAATTCGATTCAGCACGGCCGTGCTACATTCCAGCCGTCCGGCAAGATCCAGTTCGGCGTGTTCTTCCAGGGCGTCAACTCCGGCACCATCTGGAAGACCCCGGAGGCAGGTTCGCAGACGGATTTCGAGTCGTTCCGCAGGATCGCCCAGACCGCCGAGCGCGGCCTGTTCGCCGCCTTCTTCCTGGGCGAGGGCCTGCGCCTGCGCGAGCACCTGGGCCGGCCGCACGCCCTGGATGTGGCGGGCCGTCCGGACGCCCAGACCATGCTCGCCGCGCTCGCCTCGGTGACGCGGAACATCGGCCTCGTGGCCACCCAGAACACCACCTACAACGACCCCGCGGACCTGGCGCACCGCCTGGCCTCCCTGGACCTGCTCTCCGGGGGGCGCGCGGCGTGGAACGTAGTCACCACGGACAACGCCTGGACCGGCGCCAACTTCCGCCGCGGCGGCTACCTGGACCACGCGGACCGCTACGTGCACGCCGAGGCTTTCGTGCAGACGGCCAAGCGGATCTGGGACTCCTGGGAGGACGACGCGGTGGCGGCCTCGACGGCGGACTCCTGGGCCGCGCCCGGACATGTCCGTACAGTCCGCCACGAAGGCCAGCATTACACGGTGGACGTCACGCCGCGCCTGCCGCGCAGCGCCCAGTACCGGCCGGTGCTGTTCCAGGCCGGCGACTCCCCGGAGGGCCGTGACTTCGCAGCCCGCCAGGCGGACGTCATCTTCTCGGCGCACCCGAAGTTCGAAGCCGCGGTGACGTTCCGCGAGGACATCGTGGCCCGGACCCTTGCGGCCGGCCGCGGTGCCAACGACGTGCAGATCTTCCCCGCCAGCGAGTTCATCCTGGCCGCCACCGACGAGGAGGCGCGGGAGAAGAAGGAGTGGGTGCGGAGCCTGCAGATCGGCCCGCAGCAGGCCATCGCGTACCTGGAGCAGTTCTGGGGCCGCGAACTGTCCTCGTTCGATCCCGACGGCCCGCTGCCGGACATCGATCCCGTGGTGGAAACCACGTCCGAGACCCGCGGCAGCGGCTTCCACGGCGCCAAGGCGCGCGAGCTTGCCGAGCAGTGGCGGGCTGAGGCGGCGGAGAACGGCTGGTCCATCCGCCAGTTCGTGAGCTCCCGGACAGCCCGCATCGATTCGACCTTCACCGGCTCCTACAGCTCGGTGGCGGACACCCTGGCCGAATACGCCCGGGTGGGCGCCGTGGACGGCTTCAACATCTCGCCGTGGATCATCCCGAGCGGCCTGGACGACATCGTGAACCACCTGGTTCCCGAACTCCAGGAACGCGGCGTGTACCCCACGGAGTACGCTGGCACGACGTTGCGCGAGAACCTCGGACTCGCGACGCCGGAACGGTCGCCGGAGCTGGTCCCTGCGGTTGCCGGGAGGGTGCGGTGAGCGGGGCTTTGGTGAGTGGCGCTGCGGCGCGCCGGGCTCCTGGGGAGGAGTCCGACGTCGGCGATTCGCTCTGGAGCGAGGAGACGGTGAGGCTCCAGCTCACTGTGTGGGAGCAGTGGCTTTAGGACTTATTGCGTTGAACAATGTGCTGGGCTCCGGCCAAATGAGGCACTTTCTCAAGATGACGCGGATTGCCGGCGAAAGAGAACCAGTGAAACGAAGCTGTCTGCGTAATGCCCACAGCGAGCCACACTCGCCGCTTCCAACCCAACTCGCAGATCGCACAAACAACAAGCGCGAAAGTAATCCGCGAGCAGCCGCAGGACGAAGGGAACTGGTTCCGGTTCCCGCCAAGGGAACCGGAACCAGCCGCAACGGTGGGAAACCTCTATCCCTGCCGCACCGAACCTGAGCGCTTAATCTGGCGCCTGCTCAGGAACCAAGAAGCCACCCAGAGAAGCGCAATGAGTGCCAAGGTCTCCGTGCCATTTGGGGCAAACGGCCCCAGCATGAAGGGCAGGATGAGAGCAAGGAATAACGTCCCCGCAACGGCAAATAATACAGCTGACTTGCGCATGATCATTTCCTCTTTCTTTCCTACGATCCCTACAACGCCATTAGACACCCTTGTAAATCTGCTGGGTACTGTTGCCGTACAGGTAGAACTCGATCCAGGGGCGGTACGTGCTCGTGCAGCCCAGGTTCCATGGGCACTGCTCAAAGGTTCCGGACTGATAGGTTCGCACCTGCCATCCACCGACCGCATTGGCCTGGATGTCACTCGCACCACGATAGTGGAACGTGAAGTCGGTGTAACCGACGGAAGGGAAGTCGCGGTGGCGGCTTGTGACCTTAGTGCCGTCTGCGCACCAATCAACTTGGCGTTTCCAGCCAAACGATTGAGTTGCAAAGCTCCATTTTTGTACTTCGGCAGTCGAGATCCAACACCGTGCAGTTGCTAGGCTAATCGCGAAAGGCGACGCGACCGGGGACTCCTTGACAGGAACAGCAACGGTCTTGACCTCAGAGAACTTCCAGGTCGTGTTCTTCGGATCCAGCTCGCCAAGCCCGGCGCTTGTCAGGACGCCTGACTGCTCAGCAGTTAGCGCCTTCTTTTCGGACACGGCAACAAGAGCCTTCTTGACGTCAAGGGGCAGTGCTTTTCGATTTGTCTTTTGCGCAGCCGAGGCTGGCGTTGCCTTGCTCCAATAGTTCGCATCCAGCACGGCGTCTATGGTTTGGTCTTCGGTCATCTCGCGCGGCGCGGCTGAGGCCGCAGGCACCGCGGTGAGGCATATTCCAACAGCGGCTAAAGCTGCAAACAGAGATTTCAAGCCCTTCAATGTTTCCCCCAATTTCGTGAGTTGTCGACGCAATGGGCGATTCGAAATCCGACACCCCAGCTATCGGAGCCAAACAGAATCCCGGAACGTTAGTCAAGTCACAGAAATTGTTCGCTTTCCTGAGATGGTGCGGTCAGTCCCAAGCCCATAGAAAGCGCCTGCACCGGTTTGCCCTGGGCCCAGGCGCGGACGTCCTCGAAGGCCTCGCCGTAGTAGCGGGAGCAGCTTTCTACGGGGACATACCTGCCGGGTCAGTGTTCTCGGGGCGACGTGTTGCTAATTTACGGGACCGCCACCCGACTGCCCCCAAGATGAGATCCTGGGAACCCTCGCGGGGGGGTCAACGTCGGCGAGGGAAATTTCGTTTACGCGCCGACCCGCCTGCCCGTTGCATCGTTCGAATCCAATGCTGGAGACATATCATCGTCGTTTTCCGGGTCGAATCGCTGGCGTGCGCGCTCCACGCCCGGCAGGTTTTCTGTGATCCACCGCAGGAGGGCCTCAATGAGTTCATTGAGGATGTTCCCCACCGGCGCGATCCAGTATTCGAGCGCGATTGGTCGCGTCGCCAGGACAACCGGGCTCGATAATGCCATTACGTTCAAGCCGGCGCAGCGTCGCCAGCCGGTCCCCTATCACGATGTCGCCTTTTGAGCGAAGCTCTTACAGCGGCCACCTGCGTCACAGCTCCTGGACTGAAAGCCGCCGATGTCCCGAGGCCCCACACAGTTGCCTAAACCGGCGGAAATGAACGTCCTACCCGCGCTCGATGTGTCCCGTTCGTGCGGTGTCGAACCGTTGGGTGCCGAGTACCGCGAGCAGCTTAAGCTTTTCGTCCGCGTCGCTCCTGGGCTCGGCGGTGAGCACGAGCAGGGCCTGTGATTGGTCGTCGGTGAACAGCACCTGGCAGTCGAGTTCGATGGGCCCGAGTTCGGGATGGATGAGCACCTTGTGATCGCTGAAGCGTTGGGCCACTTCGTGCCGCTCCCATAGCTCCCGGAACTCTTCGCTTCGTTTGGCGATTTCGCCCACGAGCTCGGCGGCGCGCGAGCGGGCCCCCATCGCTCCATGGGCCGCACGTAGGCCGGCGACCAGGGCTCGGCTTTGCCGCGGCCGGTCGTGCTCCGGGTAGCGCATGCGTTCGGTCCCGGGGTGGGCAAACCAGCGGTAGCTTTCGTAGCGTTCCCACCCGGTTGCGGCGGAGTGATCACCGAGCAGTGCGCAAGCGATCGAGTTTTGTAGGAGGGTCTGCCCGAGGTTCGATATCACGAGCGCCGGCGTGTCAGCGAGACGGTCGAACACCCGCTGCAGGGCGGGTGCGACGTGCTCGGAGGCGCTGAGCCGATCCGGAACTGCATGCCCGGCGGCCCTGTAGAGGTAGTCGCGCTCATCTGCGCTAAGACGCAGCGCACGGCTCAACGACGCGAGCATCTGGGTGCTTGGCTGCGGTCCGCGCTGCTGTTCCAGACGGGTGTAGTAGTCGGTCGACATCAACGCGAGCTGCGCGACTTCCTCCCGGCGCAAGCCGGCCGCCCTGCGCCGCGGACCAGCCGGCAGGCCGACGTCGCTCGGGCGCAAGGTGTCGCGCCGGCGGCGCAGGAAATCGGAAAGGGCTTGGCGATCCACCACTCCATGGTTCCATGCACCTTCCGAGGGAACCATAGGACTGGCAATCCCCCGATAAGCAGTCTCTGGAAGCCGCAGGACCCAAGCCGAAGACTCGAGATATGCGAATTAACGAAAACACCATCTTCATTCCCGGAGCGACCAGCGGCATTGGACTTGCCCTCGCAAAACGCTTGCACGATGCAGGCAATACAGTCATCGTTGGCGGACGACGCGCCGAGCTGCTCGACGAGATCACCAAACTCCATCCCGGCCTCGACACCGTCCAGATCGACACGGCGGACGCCGCAAGCATCGCATCCGCGGCACAGCACGTCATCGCCCGCCACCCCGATCTCAACGTCCTGGTAACCATGGCGGGCATCATGCGCGTTGAGGACTGGACCAGCCCCACAGGGTTTCTCGGGACCGCGGAGGAGGTGGTCACCACGAACCTCCTTGGCCCCATCCGCCTTATCGGCGCGTTCATCGAACACCTGCGCGCTCAACCGGACGCGACGATCATGACCGTTTCCTCCGGCCTGGCGTTCGCGCCGCTGCGGGTGACACCCACCTACAACGCGAGCAAGGCGGCGGTTCATATGCTCAGCGAGTCCATCAGGCTGCAGCTGGCAGACACGACCGTGCGGGTGATCGAACTCCAGCCCCCGGCCGTCCGCACCGGACTGCTCCCAGGCCAAGAAACCAGCTCCTTCGCGATGCCGCTGGACGAGTTCGTCGACGAGGTCATGACGATCCTCGCCGAACAGCCGCACGCCACCGAGATCCAAGTCGAGAACGTCAAATTCCTGCGCTACGGCGAAGCCCGCGGCGACTACGAACACGTCGTGGCGACACTCAACCAGCTCGACCCCCATACCAGGGCATAAGCGACCGGACCGCTCGCATCGATTTGCTGGGCGGCCTGAGGGCTCACTTGTGGTGGATTGTTTTGCGATGCCGCCACACGTGAGCCCTCAAATCTTTTCCTGCGGTTACTTCTTGATGAAGTCCAGGATGTCTTGGCCCAACTGCTTCTGGAAGTCGCCGTAAATGCCGTGCGGTGCACCCGCATACACCTTCAGCTCGCCGTAGCGCACAAGCTCGGCGCTCTTGAGGGCGGCGGCTTTGATCGGCACAATCTGGTCGTCGTCGCCGTGCGCAATCATGATGGGCACGTCAAGTGCCTGCAGATCGCTGGTGAAGTCCGTTTCGGAGAAGGCAGCAACGCATTCGTACGCGGCGTGAAGGCCGGTGAGCATGCCCTGACGCCAGAAGTCGTCCCGTGCCCCCTGGGAGACGGCGGAACCCTCACGGTTCGCACCGAAGAACGGCACGGTGAGGTCCTGGTAGAACTGCGAGCGGTCCTTCAGCACGCTATCCCGGATGCCGTCGAAGGCCTCGATGGGAGTGCCCTCCGGGTTCGACTCGGACTGCACCATGACGGGAGGCACTGCCCCTACGGTGATGACCTTCGCTACCCGGCCTGCGCCGTGCTGCGCGGCGTAGCGGACTACTTCGCCACCGCCGGTGGAGTGACCGATCACCACCAGATCCTGCAGGTCCAGCTGTTCCACCAGTTCGGCGAGATCCCGTGCGTAAGTGTCCATGTCGTTGCCCGTCCACGGCTGCGAGGAGCGGCCGTGGCCGCGGCGGTCGTGGGCGATGGCGCGGTAGCCGTGATCGGCCAGCAGCTTCAGCTCTACCTGCCAGGCATCCGAGCTGAGCGGCCAGCCGTGGCTGAGGATCACCGGGCGGCCCATGGTCGGCCCCTGCTCCGTGTAGTAGATCCGGGTGCCGTCCGTGGTGGTGATGAAAGGCATGATTCTCTCTTTCAGTGGGAGGGTTTGGTGGCGATTTGCCTGAGGGGCACAGCGCTGGGACCCTCGGATGGTGGTGACGACTTCCATTCGACCTGAGCTTTCCCCGCCCGCACCACGAAGGAACCACGCAGAACTGCGGCTGCGTTCCTGCGTGCCTGTCAGCCCAGTGCACGCATGAGTCCTGCCGGGCACCTTGGCACGCTGCTGCGCAGGCACCGCCGCGCTGGAGACTTGACGCTCGAAGCCCTCTCCGAGCGATCGGGGATCAGCGACCGCACCATCAGCGACATAGAGCGTGGCGTGAGCCGCGGCCCGCAACACCGCACCATGCTGGCCCTGGCCGATGCGCTCGGGTTGCAGGGGACGGCGCGGGAGCAGCTGCTCGAGGCTGCCCGGGCCGGGCGGCAGCCAGCATCGCAGAATGAGCCGCCCATGGATCCAGAACCGCACCGGCTCGCCGACTTTACAGGCCGGGACGCCGAGATCGCCGCCGTCGTAGCTCATCTGGTTGCCGGCGGGGCCGCCCGCGCCACCGCTGCGCCGGTGGTGCTCTGCGGTGCGCCGGGCGTAGGCAAGACGTCGATCGCCGTCGAAGCCTTGCACCGCTGTGCGCCCGCGAAGCCGAGGCGGCTTTTTGTCGACCTGGGAGGGCTCGACGTCGTTCCCCTGTCTCCGCTGCAGGTGCTGCAGTCGCTGCTGAGGCAGCTCACCGGGGACGCCGATGTGCCGCGCTCGCTCGGTGAGGCCGCTGCGGCCTGGCGGTCCGCGATTGCCGCTGCTCCCGCCGCGGTGTTGCTTGATGACGCCGCGAATGAGGCGCAGATCCGGCCGGTGCTCTCGCCAGGCTGGCAGGGTGCGGTGGTGGTGACCTCGCGCCGCGAACTGGCAGGACTGGAGGGGGCGCGCCGGCTCGCAGTCGGGCACCTGCCCCGGGCCGAAAGTGTGGCACTGCTGGAGCGGATCGTGCTTCCCTCTCAACGGGGCACGGGCAACCTCGAAGAACTCGCCCACTATTGCAACGACATTCCGCTGGCGCTCCGCATCGCCGGCAACCGCCTGGCCAGCCGGCCGGGCTGGACGATCGAGGATCTGGTGCGGCGGCTGCGCATCGAGGAACGCCGGCTCGGCGTCCTGGTTGCCGGTGATCTGGCCGTTGAATCGGCGTTCGCCCTTTCTTACGGGCAGCTGGACGGCGACGGACGGAAGCTGTTCCGCCGGCTTTCGCTGCTGGACGGAAGCTCCTTCGGAGCGCGGGTGGCGGGCACCGTCGTCGGGCTCGATGAAGGTGGGGCACAAGACCTCCTTGACGGGCTCGTGGGCCTGGGCCTCGTGGAATCCCTGCACGGAGACCATTACCGGCTGCATGATCTCCTGAGGCTCTTCGCCGCATCGCGGCTCCGTTCCGAAGAGACGTCCGAGGCTGTCGCCGAACACCGCCGTCACCTCCGCGAGTGGCTGCTCAAGGCGACGATCGCCGCTGGATCCTGCTTCGAGCCGCGGCGTCGGGACGCGGAGGCGCTGCCCGGCACTGCCCCCGGGTTCCCGTCGGATGATGCCGCGCGCCGCTGGCTCATCGCCGAAGCAGACCACTGGTACTCCGCTTACCGGGCAGCAGCAGCCCGGGCGGACCATTCCACAGTGCTGGCGGTGGCTGACTCCTTGCACTGGTTCTCGGACCTGTGGCTCGCGTGGGGCCGGTGGCATGAGCTGTTTGCCGTCTCGGCGGCGGCTGCGGCTTCCCTTGCAGATCCGTTGCAGCAGGCGCGGCACCTTGGATACCTCGCCTGGGCACAGCTCACTGAGTCGTTCGATCCGGCGGCAGCGCGGACGACGGCGGAGGCCGCCCTTGGTGCCGCGCGGGAGGCGGGCGACGCGCAGCAGTGCGGTTGGGCAGGGTTCTATCTCGCGTGGAGTTCGTTGAGACTTGGGGACCTTGATACGGCCACACGCCGGGCGGACGCCGCAGCATCCGATTTTGCCGCCGCCGGGGACGTCGAAGGGCAGCTGCAGGCACGTTCGATCAGAACAGACATCCGAAGCAAAGGGGACCCCGAGGCGGCGATCAGCGAATACCGCGAACTGGTCGATTTTGTGCGGCAGTCCGGCGACCGGCTCCCGCGCAACATCCGCGTAGTGACGGAAACCAATGCGCATGCCATCATCGCTTCAACCCTGCTGGGCCTGGGCGATTTCGAGGACGCGGTGGCGGCCGCTTCCGATGCGCTGAGCGCCGGGACCCCCGGTGAATTTCCCAGCGGGCAAGCGGCTGCGCACCGGCACCGGGGCCTGGCAGCCCTTGCCCTCGGCCGGTACGAAGCAGCGCGGGCCGACCTCGTGGATGCGCTCGCGCTGGGAACCGGCACGCGGCCCGAGGTGTGGCTCGACGAGGTGCGTGAGGCGCTTGCATCGGTTATGCCCGGCGCGGGGGAGGCAGGGGTTTCCTAAAGTTGGCGCAGCGAATGTCGTTGACGGACAGCCCCGCACACGCGGCACATGGGGGCATATTGACTGCCCATGGCCGGAGGAATAACTTCTGCGTTAACGGGGGCGAGTCGCCCCGTTTTCACGGAATAAGGCGCCGGCAACTCCCACGGCGAGGCACCCGGTGGGCCTGTGATGAGCGATGGCGGGAATGAAAAGTCTGTAGGGAGGAAAACCATGCCGAAGTATCTGTTTGAAGCAACCTACGTGGGCCAGGGAATCAAGGGGCTCATGGAAGAGGGCGGCACCAAGCGGCGTGAGGCGCTGAAGGAGGCCCTTGCGTCGGTAGGAGGATCGCTGGAGAGCTTCTACTACGCATTCGGTTACTACGACGTCCTCGGTGTTTTCGAAGCGCCGGACGATGCCAGTGCTGCGGCATTGTCGCTGCTGGTCAATTCGTCGGGGAGCGTCAACGTCCGCCTGAAGCCACTCCTCACGGTGGAAGACATCGACGAAGCCGCCAAGAAGACCCCGTCCTACCGGGCCCCGGGACAGTAGGGCAGCATCCAGTATCAGAGCACGCGCACCGGCTTGCCCTGCGCCCACGCCCGGACGTCCTCGAAGGCTTCGCCGTAGTAGCGTGTGTAGCTTTCGGCGGTGACGTACCCGAGGTGCGGGGTCAGCATGGTGCGCGGCGCATCCAGGAGCGGGTGGTCCGCGGGGAGGGGCTCGACGTCGTACACGTCCAGGGCGGCGCCGCCCAGCCAGCCTTCGTTCAGTCCGCGGAGCAGGGCGTCTCCGTCGACGAGCGGCCCGCGGGCCGTGTTCACCAGGATCCCGTCCGGGCCGAGCAGCCGCAGTTCCTCCTCGCCGACCACGCCGCGGGAGCGGTCGGAGAGCCGCACGTGGACGCTTACGACGTCGGCCTCCCGGAAGAGCGCGTCCTTGCTCACCTTGCGGACGCCCGCCGCAGCCGCGGTTTCCTCGCGCAGGTTGGGGCTCCAGGCAATCACGTCCATGCCGAAGGCCTGCGCGTAGCCCGCAACTTTGGTGCCGATTTTGCCCAGGCCGAGAATACCGAGGGTCTTGCCGGCAAGCTCGAAACCGACGGTGCTCTGCAGGCGGCCCGCGCGCATGGCGTTGCCCTCGAACTGCAGGTTCCGTGCGGCGGCCAGCACCAGCGCCCACGTCATTTCAGGTGCCGCGGTAGGGGAGCCGCCGGTGCCGCAGACTGTGACGCCCAGTTCATGGGCGGTTTCGATGTCGATCGACGAGTTGGCCATGCCGGTGGTGACCAGCAGTTTCAGCTTGGGTAGCTGGTGGAGTCGGGCGGCGGTGAAGGCCGTGCGTTCGCGCATCGCGACGACGATGCTGAAATCCCGGAGCGCCTGGACCAGGTCTTCTTCGTCCTCGAAGGGCTCACTGAAGACGGTGACGTCGATGCCGTTGGCGGCGAGCTGGTCCCAGGGGGCGTAGTCGTAGGCGACACCCTGGTAGTCATCGAGGATGGCGAGGCGCTGGCGCATGGTGCTCCTTTGGGGAGGGTTCGTCCTTGGTGACTACGATATGCGGGTTGGGAGGGCAGCGGTGGGACCGCCGGTGGGCGGGCTGCATAATTGCTCGAGCTAACAGAAACGCGGTGGTTGCGTCTGAAACGGAGCAGACTCCCCATGACATATGCGCTGTTACCGGGCGAATGGATTGGCTTCTGCGCGGCGGAGAGCGTTCCTGGACACGCCCTGGCCACGGGCGACACCCGGGAAGGTCCCGCCGTAGCAATGGGCCTCACGAACGGCAGGACGGTCATGCATTGAGTGCGCAATCTTTCAAGGAAACTTGCCTGGGCAAGGGGTCCTGCGGTTGATAGGTTGTTCCTCACTAACGCTGAGTCACGTCAAGCAGCGTGGACGAATTACTTGGGGGAGAACATGGCCCGTGTGCCTTTCACGCATGACGACTACGCGCAAATGCTGAAATCGCAAATCAAACTGCTAACCACTGCGTCGTGAGTATGTCAACTCTATTTGGCCCCGGTAGGACGGTTATTTCTGGCCCCGGGGCTTCTCACGGCATCCTGTTCCCGGGCTAC
>NZ_QRCU01000070.1 GCF_003369445.1 Arthrobacter silvisoli | reverse complement strand
GGCGGCCCGGACCATTTGGTCCGGGCCGCCCCACGTCAATTTCGTTTGTGTGTACCCCAGGCCTGCAACCTGCCCGGGAGCAGGGCTGCTTGGCCAGGAATTTCCGGCCAGGCAGCTCTGCAGCTAGGAAGCGCGGCGGGCGCGGGCCGCGCGGCGCTTGAGGGCGCGCCGTTCGTCTTCGCTCATGCCGCCCCAGACGCCGGCGTCCTGGCCGGACTCAAGCGCCCACTGGAGGCAGGTATCCACGACTGGGCAGCGGCGGCATACGCTCTTTGCTTCTTCGATCTGGAGAAGGGCCGGTCCAGTGTTTCCCACAGGGAAGAAAAGCTCGGGGTCCTTGTCGAGGCAGGCTGCGCGGTTACGCCAATCCATGCTGATCAGTCACTCCATTCGTCAGAACTAGTCGAGCCTCTTGTGAAAATATTCACGAGAGGCTTCATAGGAAAAGGGGACCCAATGGGCCCCCTTGGTCGTCTGAATCAAGCGTGTCATGTTAACGCCGTGTAAACAAGGGGTTCAAGCCTCAGAAATGCCCCTAAAGCATGAGCGATGCATCACATCAGTTGGCGGTCCGGCCAACGGTATTTGACTATGTCCGGTAGGGTGCCAGTGTGTCAATACCCCCTGAGAACCCTGCCAACGAGCCATTCCATGAGGACGCGGCCGCGCCGCGCACGGACGGTTCCCCCGGGCTCGCAGGCGCTGGTCCCCGGCCCGTGGGGATCATCGTCATCTCGATTGTCGTCGTCCTTGAAGCCTTGGCCCTCCTCACGGCGGCCGGTCTCTACGCCTTCCAACTCGTCAGTGGCGCGCCCGTAGCGTCCTTCTGGGGTGCCGTTTTCACCCTGGGCCTGCTCCTTGTCTTTTCGGCTTGGCTTTTCGCGGTGGGGCACTTCCTGTTCCGCGGATACCGCTGGACCAGGGCCGCCGCGCTTGTGGCGCAACTGTTTGTGCTGACCATCGGGGTTCCGACCATGACCGGCGGCTTGCCGTTGGCCGGTCTCGCCATGATCGTGCCCGCCCTGGCCACGATTGGCTTCCTGTTTGAAAAGAAGGTCCTTGCTTTCGCGTCCAGGACCGGGGGCTCTTCGGCCGCATTGTGAACGGTTCAGGTCGCTGCTTCCGGCGGCCCCGCAACGGGGACCTGGAAAACCTGAGTCTCCCCGTCCTGGACGAGTACGGCCCGCCCGGGTACTTTCGGGCCGGTTTCCGGACGGATCCCGAAGAGGTCGCCATCCGACGGCTGCCGGGGCGAGAGCAGGATTCCCCGTCCTTCGTTCAGAGCGTGGGTGGCCAGGGGAGTTCGCTGCAGGAGGCCCTGGCTGTAGGTGGCGGTTGCGATCACCCTGACGCCGAGGGACGGCAGGGCCGCCGCAAGTCCGGCTGCCTCGCCTCCCAGCCTGTCGACGTCGTCGATCAGGACGACCGAGCCCGGATCGACGGAACCCGCCCGCGCCTGGGCGTGCAATTCGGAGCAAAAAACCCCGGGATCGGAGCCGGGAGCGGGGCGCAGCCAGAGGATTCCTGGATTCAGGGAGGGCAACACGTCCAGCAGGCCCGACTTGCCGGTGCCGGGGTGCCCTAGGACAAGCGCGACCCCGCCGGGGCCAATCCTGAGACTCACCGGTTCGAGTTCGTCTCCGCCCAGGCCCAACAGGAGGGCCTGGGCGGGCCCGCCGGCAGGGTCCGTCGCGGCACGGTCAGGCGCTCGGGCGACGACCTCACCCAAGGTGAGCTTCCGGGGCAAGGGGAGCACCCGGAAGACCGGACGCACAGGACCGGGCACCGCTCTGTACGGCCATGGCTCTCCCCTGGACGGTGTGGCGAACTGGGCCTCCGCCAGCCCTTCACCCAGCAATGGTCCGCAGACCATGGCACGGGCCGGCAATGGCTCGAGCGGTGGGAACCGCGGCCACGCGGCGCGGCTCTCTTCGGTGCTTCCCCGGGGGAAATAGGCACGGTTGGGGCAGGAGCCGTAAAGCCTGGAGGCCGTCAGTTCCCTGTCTCCCGTCACCAGGAGATGAACCCCCGACGTGGCCCCGTCCCGGCTGATTCCATGGATGAGGTCCTCGACCCATGCGAGGGGTCCTGCGCGGAAGAGAGCAAGCCACGATCCCCAGCCGGTGATGACGAGCAGCAATGGCACCTGCCCTTCGCTCCCGTTGCCTTGCCGCGCCGCAATCTCCGACGCGATGCGTTCGGCAACCCGGACAGCCCGTCGCGGCTCCTGGGTCGACACCAGGGAACCCACTCTTTCCGGCAGAGGTCCCGCCGGAAAAGAGGCGTCGCCGTCCAGGACATAGCAATGGACTTCGTCCCGAGCCGATAGCAGCTGCGAGGCAATCGAGAGACACGCGCCTTCGGTGCCGCTGCCGGGAGGACCAAGGAGTGCCAAATGCCCGTGCGCCGCGGGATGCCAGAACAGCGGGCCGGTGCATTGCCTGTCCGGAAGGTCGACGACGCCCAGGAACCCGGCGGGAGAGCTGGTGTTTGCGTGACGGCCGCCTAGGGATTCACCGCCTGCCCCGTCCAACCAGGCGTCCAAGCGGACGGTTTCAGGGAGTTCCTCCGCCACCGGCCTGCGGGGCCGCTCCTTTCCGAGGCCGGACCATGCATCACAGACCGCGTCGACCACCGCCCGCCCGCCGTCCGTGGAATGCCGGGCGGTTGCGCGGGCTTCAGGGCCACCGCCTTCCGCGCCCGCCAGGCGGAGCCTGAGGGCATCGACCGCCTCATGGGCCACGATGGTCCCGTGCGCAGGTGCCGCCGGACCCGTCAACGAGGCGGTCTGGAACAGTTCGGCTTCTTCGGCCCCCCTGCTCAGGTAGGCCCTGCCGGGGCGCGATATGGGAATGCTGGCCGCCAAGGGGGAATTGATGACGTCCCGGGATTCCATATCGGACTGGACCCGCAGGGCAATGCTGGTGGTGACATTGGCGCGGATGTCCGAACTTATGGCGCCTTGGGGCCGCTGCGTCGCCATGATCAGGTGAATCCCCAGTGACCTGCCGACCGTAGCAACCCTCATGAGTTCGGCAAGAGCCGACGGGGAGTCCTCAATGAGCATCCGGAACTCATCGACAACGATGACCAAGCGCGGCAGGGCGCGGAGCCCGGACCGGCGGCCGGCGGACGTTTCCTGACAGGCCTTCAGACGATAGGACACGAGGTCCTCGACCCCGGCCTCAGCCAACAGTTGTTCGCGCCGGCGGACCTCTGCACGCAGGGAAACAAGGGTCCGGTCTACACCCCGGCGCTTGAGGTCCGTGAAGAGGCCGACACAATGGGGGAGCGCTGCCAACGGGCCAAGACCGGACCCTCCTTTGAAATCCAGGAACAGGAAGTTGACCCGCTCGGGACTATGGGTGAGGGAGAGTGCCGCGACGATGGTCCGAAGGAGCTCCGACTTGCCAGCGCCGGTGGTTCCTGCGACCAACAGGTGCGGGCCATCCTCGACCAGGTCGAGGGTCCGCGCCCCGAGTTCCCCGCGGCCGATGACAGCCGGCAGCCCCGGATGCTCCGCCGCTTCCTCCCAGCGCCTGCGGATTGAGGGCAGGTCCAGCGGAATGAGGTCGCCAAGGCTGCAGTTGGCGGGGAGCCCTGCGGTGTTGCCCGCCGACTTGGCAGGGACCGTCCCAAGGAGCCTGCAGAAGGAATCAAAGACCGCGGGGTTTACGAGGTCGGGATTAAAGGGGACGCTGCCCGCAGTGCCGCGGAGTTCGGCACAGCCGTGGCCAAGGTCGATGACGGGTTCGGTATCGTTGCCGTCGCTCCGGCGGATCACCGTCCACCCGGCGGCGTTCGCTGCCGCGCGCAGAGGCGTGTCGGTCAGTTCCCGGGGGCCCGGCAGGAATAGGAATCCTGCTGCCGCGGAGCTGGAGATTGCTTCCAGGGCGGCGTCAGCGTCGGCGCACAGGGTGGTCCGTGGCAGGAAGCGGGCACTCAGTGGGAGTAGCTCGGCTGGAGCGTGGATGACCACTGGGGAAGAAAGCGCATGCGGAAACGTTGCGAGTTGCATCAGCAGGAAGTTGAAGAGGCCGGCAACACTGGCCACGGAGCCGGTGACCGGAATATCGCGGATGCCGGAATCCAGGGTGACCGGGGAGTCGCGCAGGACCGGGGGTTTGAAGAGCGGGTCCGGCGGGTCGAGCACAATGCGTGCTTGCTGCTGTGCGGTTCCGATGCGCAGCGCTATCCCGCCGGCACTGTCCGCTTCGGCCTGTTTCTCCGGGCGCATCGGGTCCGGGGCCGGCGAGGTGGTGCTGCGGGACGGCTGCCCGTCCCGGCCCCCTGTCCCGGACGAGGCAGACCGGGCGGCGAAAACGATGTCTGCTGCCGAAGGTGCCGCCTCTTCCCTTCGTTCCCGGTCCTTGCATTCGGCAGTGCGCAACGCTGCGTTGAAGGTCCGGCGCTCCTTGCCGCCCGCTATCAGCGGGATCAGTACCGCGATGGCTGAGATGCCGGTGAACGCAAGGAACATCCAAGTCCCCGTGGTGAGCGCCAAAGCGACGCCCAGCAGGAGGGGCAGGCCTGCCATGAGAACGAGGTTGAAGCGGCCCGGCGGCTCGGGGCGGCGCGGAACCCGCAGTGGATCTTCCGTCCCGTACCCGGCGGACCCCAGCGTTGAAGCACTGGTGCTGCCGTCAAAGACGACCGTCATCAGGGACTTGCCGCATTGGATGAGCGAGCCCGTGGAGATGACGGCGGTGCGGACCTTGTTACCGTCCACCCTTGTCCCGTTTGAGCTCCTGTTGTCGCGCAGGGTAACTGACGTATCGGAAACTGTGAGGACGGCATGGGTGCGGGAGATCTCCGGATCAGGAACCGTGATGGCGCAGTTGCCCCTACCGATCGAATGGCTGCCGCGCTCGAGCGGCACAACGAGACCGGCTCCCGGGCCCGTGTGCACCAGAAGTTGCAGCACAGCCGGACCGCGGGACCGGGCACCCGGAACCGGCCCGTCTGCTGCCCGGTCAACCAGGACCGCGCCTGCCACGAGCGGCGGCTGGCCGACCGTCAAAGACGAAAGCGCTTGCCCGCACACTGACAGTTCGCCGGTGTGGAAACGCCCGGCGACGGCGGCCTGGACCGCCGAGCCCGGGCCGCCGTCGTCGATCTCCACCGTCAGCTCGACAGGTCCCTGCCGCACCGGGGAGAGCGGGCCGCGGACGAGAGTGCAATGGAATGGCATTGATTCTTCCTTCCTTCTTCCCGGCCGTGCGCCCGTTCCCAAAGTAGGTCCGCCGACGTCGCGCTTCGAGGGAGGAATGCCGCTATGTGGACAACCACGGAACCAGGGCGCCGGAATGCGGGCGGAGCATCTCGGGTAGGCTTGGTCTGCAGCCCAATGCACCCTATTGGGCTGCCCGCATTCGAACCAGGAGAATTTGTGACCGCTGATCTCGTTATCGTCGGGTCGGGCTTCTTTGGCCTGACAATCGCAGAACAGGCCGCCACTGAGCTGGGCTTGAAGGTCGTGGTCCTTGACCGCCGGCACCACATCGGCGGCAATGCCTACAGCGAAACAGAAGAACAGACCGGGATCGAGGTGCACCGTTACGGTGCCCACCTGTTCCACACCTCGAACGAGCGGGTCTGGGAGTACGTCAACCGCTTTACGACCTTCACCAACTACGTCCACAAGGTCTATGGCGTGCACAAGGGCGAGGTCTTCTCCCTGCCGATCAACCTGGCCACGATCAACCAATTCTTCCGGGCGAACCTGACCCCGGGCCAGGCCCAGGCCCTGATCCAGGAGCAGGCCGGGGAACTGGCCGGCACGGACCCCCAGAACCTCAACGACAAGGGCATCCAGCTGATCGGCCGCCCGCTGTACGAGGCCTTCATCAAGCACTACACCGGCAAGCAGTGGCAGACCGATCCGAAGGACCTGCCTGCCGGCATCATTTCCCGCCTCCCCGTGCGCTACAACTACGACAACCGCTACTTCAACGACAAGTACGAGGGCCTTCCGACGAACGGCTACACGGCCTGGATCGAGAAGATGGCGGAGCACCCCAACATCGAGGTGCGCTTGAATACGGACTTCTTCGACGACTCGCACGAGTACTCGAAGTCCAAGGTCGTCGGGAAGATCCCGGTGGTTTACACCGGCCCGGTGGACCGCTACTTCGACTACGTCGAGGGCGACCTTTCCTGGCGGACGATCGACTTCGAAGAAGAAGTGCTGGACGAAGGCGATTTCCAGGGCACCTCCGTAGTGAACTACAACGACGCCGACGTCGCGTACACGCGTATCATCGAGCCGCGGCACTTCCACCCCGAGCGCAACTACCAGACGGAAAAGACCGTCATCATGCGTGAGTTCTCCCGCTTCGCGGAGAAGGGCGACGAGCCCTACTACCCGATCAACACCCCGGAGGACCGCGAGAAGCTGCTCAAGTACCGCGACCTCGCGGCAGCGGAGAAGAATGTCCTCTTCGGCGGCCGGCTCGGCACCTACAAGTACCTCGACATGCACATGGCCATCGGTTCGGCGCTGTCCATGTTCGACAACAAGATCCGGCCGCACTTCGAAAGCGGCGCGGATATCGAAAGCGGAGGAGTGGACGCGTGAGCGCGGAAACCCATCTCGGCCAGCCCGGCGTCGACGGCGGCCCCGAATGGGTCACCCTCCAGAGGGTCATCTTCCCGGAACATTCGGAGATGGATACCGCGCCGCTCTACGTTGACATGGGGACCGCCGCGGGAACACCGGCCCCGAGCGAGCAGGAAGCCAGGAAGCAGGGCCGCCGCCCCGTCCGCCTGAGCTCGCAGGCCAGGGAAGCCCACGCCGAAGATTTCATCGGCCGCTGCGCCACGCGCGTGCGGCCCGGCGAGCGGGTCTCCTTCGGCAGCTACTTCAACGCATTCGCCGCCGGCTACTGGCGGAAGTGGACCACGCTCAGCCGTGTCCGCCTCAGCGTCACCACCCGCGGCGAGGGCACGATCGTGGTCTTCCGCTCCAACGCAAAGGGTGCCCTCCTGCAGCAGAAGAGCATCCCCGTGTCGGGAGAGCAGACCTCCGTCGTGGAACTGGACCTGCTCCCGTTCGGCGACGGCGGCTGGTACTGGTTCGACCTGGTCGCCGGCCGCGGCGAACTGCTGATGGACACCGCCGAGTGGCAGGCGCCCGGCCCGGCACCTGCCGCCGCGTCCGTGACCCTGGAGATCACCACCCTCAACAAGACCTCCTTCTGCCTGAGCAACCTCCGCCTGCTCGCTGCGCACCCTGAGTGCCTTGACCATGTCAGCGAAGTCCTGATCGTGGACCAAGGCACCGACAAAGTCTCGGCTGCCGCGGGTTTCGAGGAAGTCGCCAAGGACCTGGGCGGGAAACTGCGGATCATCGAACAGTCCAACCTGGGCGGCTCTGGCGGCTTCTCGCGGGGTATGTTCGAAGCCTGCGGCAACGGCAGCGACTACGTCCTGCTCATGGACGACGACATCGTGATCGAACCCGAGAGCATCACCCGCCTCCTGACGTTCGCCCGGTACTGCCGGAAACCCACGATCGTCGGCGGCCACATGTTCGACCTGCACCACAGGACTGCCCTGCACACCTTGGGCGAGATCGTGAACCCGCAGCGGATCCAGCCGGACCAGCCCTACGCGGAGATGGAACTGGGCCATGACTTCCTGATTTCCAACCTGCGCCAGACTCCCTGGATGCACCGCCGCGTGGACGTCGACTACAACGGCTGGTGGATGTGCCTGATCCCCACGTCGATCATCCGGGAGATCGGGCTTTCGATGCCTGTCTTCATCAAGTGGGACGACGTGGAGTTCGGCCTGCGCGCCAAGGCACACGGTTACCAGACCGTCAGCCTGCCGGGTGCAGCCGTCTGGCATATCTCGTGGGGCGACAAGGACGACCTGGTCGGCTGGCAGGCCTACTTCCACAACCGCAACCGGCTCATGGTCGCGTTGATGTACAGCCCCTTCGCGAAGGGCGGCCGTGCGCTGCTGGGCGCCCTTTTCGCCGACCTCAAGCACACGCTTTCCATGCAATACGCGACGGCGAAGGGACGGGTGTGGGCGATGGAGGACCTCCTCAAGGGTCCCGACGCCCTGCACGGGATGCTGGACACCACCCTGCCGCGGATCCGCGCGATGCTGGCCGAACACAGCGACACCGTGTACCTCAGCGATCCGGATGACTTCCCGACGGCCCAGAAGGAAAAGACCCTCGGTGGAAGTGCGGCCGTTTCCGGCCGCCCGTCGCTGAAGACCCTCCTTCCCTGGGGTGTGAAGACGCTGCGCAAACAGCTCTTCACGGACGTCTCCGCCGAGGACACCGCCCGGCCGCAGGCCCGGATTTCCCACCAGGACAACAAGTGGTGGACCGTGTCCCAGTTCGATTCGGCGATCGTCACCAACGCCGAAGGAACCGGTGCGTCCTGGTATGTCCGGGACCCCCAGCTGGCCAAGTCCCTCCTGGCCTCGGCCGCGGCGTCGATGTTCCAGCTGGTCCGCCGCTGGGACGGACTCTCCGCGGAGTACAAGGCCAAAATGCCGGCCCTGGCCTCCATGGAGAGCTGGTCGAAGACCTTCGCCGAGCACACGATCGCCGACAGCCGCGACCGGAACGCGCAGGCGCTGGGGGAGCGCGGATGACCTCGCTCCTGGACACGCCCCTGGTCCGGCCTGGAATCGGGCAGGGCCTGAAGGACGTTTTCCGCCGCAGGTACCTGCTCAAGCTGCTGGTTCGGAAGGAGATCAAACTCCGCTACCGGGGATCCGTGCTCGGCGTCATCTGGTCCTACGTCAAGCCGGCCATCCAGTTCGTGGTGTTCTACATCGCGATGGGCGTGTTCCTGGGCCTGAACAAGAACGTTGGCAACTACGCCGTCTACCTTTTCTCCGGCATCGTGCTGATCAACTTCTTCACCGAGGCGCTCAACAACGCTGCGAAGTCGATCGTGTACAACAGCGGCCTGATCAAGAAGATCTTCCTCCCGCGCGAACTCTTCCCGGTGGCCTCGGTCTTCGTGTCGGCGGCCCATTTCTTCCCGCAGCTCGTGGTGCTGCTTATCGGTTGCCTGCTGACCGGATGGCAGCCCACGCCGCTGGGGATCCTCGCCGGCTTCGCGGGATTCCTGGTGCTGGCCATGCTGTCGGTGGGGCTTGGCCTCTTCTTCAGTTCGGTCAACGTCTACTTCAGGGACTCCGAGAACTTCGTCGAGATGATGCTGATGGTGGCCACCTGGGTTTCGCCGGTCATGTACCAGTGGGGCATGGTGCACGAGCGCCTGGGCGATTTCTGGTTCGGGGTCTACCAGTCGAATCCGGTGACGGTCGGCGTCGAGCTCTTCCACTACGCGTTCTGGTCATCGACGGCGGGCGGTGACGCGGCGCTTGCCGCTCCGCCGCAGCTCTTCGAGCTCTGGCTCCCGGTTGCCCTTGTCGTCTCGGCTGCGGTGCTTGCCCTCGGCCAATTCACCTTCCGCAAGCTCGAAGTCAAGTTTGCGCAGGAGCTGTAGTGTCCGAACTTTCCCCCGTCACAGTCGAGATCAAGGGCATCAGCAAGCAGTTCGTGCTGCGCCACACCCGGTCCATCAAGGAAGCCCTCATCTGGTTCCTCAAGGGACGCAAGGGCGATCTTTCGGCCAGGTTCCATGCCCTCCGGGACGTGAGCCTGGACATCCGCCAGGGCGAGACCGTTGCCCTGCTGGGCTTCAATGGCTCGGGCAAGTCCACCCTCCTCAAGCACATCTCCGGCGTCATGACGCCGGACGAGGGGACCGTGCGCACCCGCGGGCGCGTCGCCGGCCTGATCGAGGTGGGCGCAGGATTCCACCCGGACCTGTCGGGGCGCGACAACGTCTACCTCAATGCCGCCATCCTGGGTATGTCCGAAGCCCAGATCAAGGAACGCTTCGATTCGATTGTCGAGTTCGCCGAGATCGGTGAATTCATCGACACCGAGGTGCGCTTTTACTCGTCCGGAATGTACCTGCGCCTGGCTTTCTCGGTGGCCGTCCACTCCGACCCCGAGGTCTTCCTCGTGGACGAAATCCTCGCCGTCGGCGACGAGCCCTTCCAGAAGAAGTGCCTGGAGAAGATCCAGGAACTCGTAGACGCCGGGCAGACCCTCGTCGTCGTGAGCCATGACCTGGATCTGGTGCAGCGGGTCTGTTCGAGGGGCATCCTCCTGGAACACGGCCGCGTGCTCAAGGACGGGCCAAGCCACGACGTCGTCGAGTTCCTGCGTTCGCGCACCAAAGGATGAGCTTCATGACCCAGCCTCCCGTTGCTGCCACACGCCGGGAGACCATGCGGTGAGCCAGCAGACCCCCACCCTCGCTGTCTCCAGCCCGGCGACGCCGAAACCGTCAGGGAAATTCCGCACCGACATCCAGGCGCTCCGCGCCCTTGCGGTGACCGCCGTCGTCATCAATCACCTCTGGCCCTGGCTCCTGCCCGGCGGCTACGTGGGTGTGGACATCTTCTTCGTCATCTCCGGCTTCCTGATCACAAGGCACCTCGTGGAAGAGCTCCGGGCGACCGGAAGGGTCCGCCTGGCCACCTTCTACGGCCGGCGCATGCGGCGGCTCCTTCCCGCAGCCCTGCTGGTCGCCGTCGTCAGCACCGCAGCTTCCTGGCTGATCCAGCCCTACTCCCGCTGGCTCGATGTCGCGTGGGAAACCATCGCCGCAGTCTTCTACGGCGAGAACTGGCTCCTTGCCGCGAAGTCCATCGACTATTCGGCCGACCACGAAATGGCCACGCCGGTCCAGCATTATTGGTCTTTGTCTGTGGAGGAGCAGTTCTACCTGGTCTGGCCGCTGTTGCTCGCCGGCGCGTTCCTGCTGGCGCTGCGCCTGCGGAAGGCTCCGCTGCGCCTGCTGTCCGCCACGATGGGGACGGTCTTCGTGCTCTCCCTGGCCTACAGCGTGTATTTCACGATCGACAGCAAGAACGAGGCCTACTTCGTCACGACCACCCGGGCTTGGGAGTTCGCGGCCGGGGGCCTCATCGCCCTGGCCACCTTCGCACTCGCGGGACGTGCTACCGACCGCGGCGTGCAGAGCAGCAATATGCGGCAGCCGGCCCTTCGGCGGCCGATGGGGCTGCTCGCCGGAGCCGGCGCGGTTGCCCTCTTTGCCTCGCTCGTTGTCTTCGACGAACAGACCTTATTTCCCGGCGCCATGGCGCTCATCCCGGTCCTGGGCACGGGGGCGATCGTCCTCGCAGGCTCGGTGCTGGGACGAAGCGCACTGCCCGCCGTCGGATTCGGGCCTGTCCAGTGGCTGGGGGATATTTCGTATTCCCTGTATCTGTGGCACTGGCCCCTGATCGTCCTGGCGGCTCCGTTGCTTGGCCACGAGCTGCGCATCCGGGACAAACTCGTCATCGGCGTGGCCTCGATCGGGCTGGCCATGCTGACCAAGCGCTTCGTGGAGGATCCGGGCAGGTCGCGCTTGTTCCGGAACCGGAAGGCACGGGTCAGCATCTTCGCCGGCTTCGGCGCGATGGTGCTCGCGGGCGCCATGGCCGTCGGCATGGTGTTCTCCGCCGGGTACGCCGAGCAACTCCAGCAGCAGCAGCTGGCCCTCCTCGCGAAGTCGCCCTGCTATGGCGCAGCCAGCCTGAACGAGGGGGCTGCCTGCCCGGGGAAGTACGGTCCGCCGCACGCCCTGAACATCGGAAGGGCTGAGTCCCCCTACTTCGCCGTGTCCGGCTGCCGTTCGGCGACGGACCAGATCCGGGTCCAGGGGGTGCCCTACCTCCAGGATTGTGACTACTCCGGAGGGAAGAAGGACGCCAAAACCGTCTGGTTCATTGGAGACTCCCACGCTGAGCACTGGAAGGTCGCGTTCTTCGACCTGGCCCGGAAGCAGCAGTGGAAAGTCCGTCTGAGCCTCGCCGGTGGCTGCTCGCTGGCGGACGTGCGAAGGGTCGCGTTCATGGACGCCCCCCGCCTGGATGAGAAGAGCCAATCCCGTTGCCTGGACTGGAGCGGGCAGGTCTCGGACAAGATCATGAAGCAGCGCCCGGACCTGGTGGTCGCCTCGACCTTCTCCGTGAAGGAGACGATCGACGACGGCACCGGCCGCGACCAGTTGAGCCAGTACCGATCGTCCGTGGAGCGGCGGATCGCGAAGTGGGGCCGGAACGGCACGAGGGTGGTCGTTGTCCGCGACTCGCCGCTGACCCTGGGCAAGAGCACGCCCGGCTGTGTCATCAACAACAAGGGCAACGCCCTGGCGTGTGCGACGCCGCGGAACAAGGCCCTTGTGGCCGATCCGACGGCCAAGGCCGTCGCGGAACTCGGGCATGCCAACCTCAAGGTGCTGGACCTGTCTGACCAGTTCTGCGACGACGCCCGCTGTTATGCGGTGACGGGCGGGCTTTTCGTGTTCTTCGACAACAATCACCTGAGCAAGAGTTATGTTGAAAGTCTTGCCCCGGTCTTTGAACGCAGGCTGCTCAGCCTTGCCCCGGGAGCGTAAGGCTCCGGCCTCGACAGGAATGCCGATTTTTATGATGGGAAACGAGAAAATGATGTCCGGACCCGAGCGTACGAGCACCAGCCGCCGCGCTTTCCTCGCCTTTGCGGGCCTGGCGCCCCTGGCCTTAGCCGCCTGCTCGGCGGACAAGAAAGGCCCCGTGGAGGTCAAGCCCTCGGATACGGGCTTCCCCAAGTCCATCACCCATCGTTTCGGGACTACCACGTTGAAGACCCCTCCGTCCCGGATCGTGGCCCTGGGAGCGGTGGAGGCAGAGACACTGGTTTCGCTGGGCGTTGTTCCGTTGTCCCGTCCGATGGCGGACTCGACCGCGTGGTACCGGGCGGGCCTGCGGGCTTTGCCCTTTGCCGATGCCTCGCAGACGTACGACGACGGCCGGCAGCTTTCCGCGTCTGTCTTCACCGAGCTTGAACCCGAGGCGTTCCTCGCGGTGGGCAGCCGGCTGAGCCGCGAGGAGTACGAATCACTGTCCGCCCTCGCCCCGGTGATTCTCGCACCGGAGAGCGTGCCGGCCGAGTCGTGGGAGGCCGTGACCCGGTTCATCTCCGAGGTCACCGGACTGCAGGACGCGGCCGCGCCGCTGATCGATGCAACCCGCCAGGAAGTTGCGGACTCCGTCGTCGACTACCCGGTGCTCAAAGGCGCCACCGCCCTGTTCGTCTCGGCATCGTCAGCCTCCGGATCCGACCTGATCCTGGCCGTACAGGGCTCGGCGCCGGCCGCGTTCTTCACCTCCCTCGGACTCGCAGCACCACCCGCTCTTGCCAGCCTCGGCAAGGGCCTGAAGGAAGCCCCGGCACGGTTCCCCAAGGGCATGGTCTACCTCCCGCGGACGCGTGCGGCCGAACTGAGCGCGGATGTCCTGGTGGTGAACGTTCCTTCCAGCGACTTCAACAGCTACAAGGCAAACAAGGCGCTGAGCAAGGACTTCCCGGATTTCGGGCGCGGAACGGTCTACGTGGTTTCGGGGGATGAGGCCGTGGCCCTGCAGCGGCAGTCCATGCGGGGCGCCGAGTGGGCGGCACGGAACGTTGTTCCTGAACTGGCCAAGGCCGTTTTCAAGTCCAAACAGGCCTGAAGCATCTAGCGAATAACGAGAAAGGCGGGACACCTTAGGTGTCCCGCCTTTTCGCTTGGGGGCCTAGCCGCAGGCGGTCATCTTGAACAGGCGCGCCTTGCCGACCTCCTTGACCAATTCCACTCCAGGGGCGGAATCGTCGGCCAGGTCACGCGTGCCCTCCAGGGGTTCGCCGCGGGGCGTCATTTCCTGGTCGGCGAAGTCGAGTGCCCAGTAGGCGCGCTTCTCCTTGATGACGGGGCATACGCTGGGGTTGTAGGCCGCTTCGCTCCAGTGGTCCATGAGGAGCCGTTCGCTGTCGCTGCGCGCACCGAGGATGTGCGGGGCGATGACGTGGCGGCCGGAGAACGCGTACGCCATGGAGGCGCCCGTGCGCGGGTTGCCGACGATCATGTCGCTGGCCGGGACGATGTCCGCGAGCTGTTTCATGAGCGTCAGTTCGTCAACGGTCACGAGGCTCGAATCGGTCCGGGTCTCAAAGGTGGTGGACAGCCGCTGCTGCACGTTGGACAGGGTGCCGCCCTGGCCGGCGACGCCGATGGCGAGGACGACAACGGCAGCGGCGGCGCTGGACGCCGTCGGCCCCTGGAGGCGGGCCGCAAGCCCCCGCAAAGGCTCCAGCGGGCTCTTCCGGGCTTCGCCGTCGTGCTTCGCGGATGCCCAGTGGGCGATGAACGGTCCGAGCCGGGCGATGATCCAGTCCAGGCCGAGCGCAGCCACGGGGAGCGTCACAAGGGGAAGCATCGCGGCAAAGCGGTTGCTGTCGGAGTACCAGACGCCGGTCATGAAGAAGCGGAACGAACCCACGGGCCAGGCGGAAACGATCAAATAGAGCACGGCGGCGATGGCGAACATGCCCAGGCTCCACCAGTGTTTCCGGATCCGCCGGGCAATGACATAGAGACCGGCGATGGTCAGCAGGAAGATGATCCAAGCGACGGTGGTGCCCATGGGGGCGCTTCCCAGGATCTCGCCGAGAGCCTGGGCGTTGGTCTGGAACGGAGTCCAGCTGGCGGCGCTCTGCGGGGGCCGGACGACGATCCAGACGCCGAGGCTGCCGATGGCGTAGACGGCGACAGCCAGAGTCCAGAAGAGGAAGGTCCGTCCGTTGATCTCCCCGCGGTACCGCCGGGCGACAGCGCGGAGGTAGACGCCGACGACGGCGGGGCTGGCGAACAGCAGCAGCGCAACGAATGCGCTCGGATGGGTGAGCGCGAGGCCCGGGACCGTGGCCGCCAGGAGCACGAGCGCGTTCCCGTTGAGTTTCAGTTGGCCCGAACGGATACCGCTGGCTTCGATGGTCAGTGCCAGCACCGCCGGCAGCATGGTCAGTGCCGCATGGTTGGGGTAGAGGATGCCGAAAGCCACCATCAGGTACGGGAAGCTGCTGAAGCCTGCAGTCAGGACGCCGGCGCCCAGCAGGGTCAGTGGCCGGGACCCGACGATGCGGGTGACCAGGAAGAGCGAACCAAGGGGCCAGACGACCGCGGCGTAGAGAATGGATCCCCAGTTCACAGCCACGGTGATGGCCTGCCCGCCCGACATCAGGACGAGCGCGAGCAACGCGTGCATTCCGGCCGGGTACAGTCCCTTGGAGGTGTCGGTCAGGTTCCCGAGGGTCAGTGTGTTGGCCGACTGGGTATCGGCGATGTAGCGGACTGCGTTCAGGTGGTAGACGTTGTCGAACGTCTCCGAGAAGGACTCGGGACTGCCGAAGCCGGCCATGTAGCGCGCAGCGATGATGACCGCCGGGACCAGGACGGCGAGGACCACGATGGCCTTGTTGACCGCTGTCCGGGGATACACGCCGCGGTCGGGGTCCGGGAGTTCCAGCGCACTGTGCTTCGCGCCCCTCCGGCGCAGCACCACCCGCACAGCCGTCACGAGCGCAAGGAGAACGACGGTCAGCGCAGCGATGGAAAGCGGGTTGAACGGAATCCGCGCGAAGCCGAAGAGGATGCCGGCCGACGCGACAACGGTGGTTGTCACGGGAACGGCCAGTACGGCCAGGCTCGGTCCTCGCACGCCGGCAGTCCACAGCAAAGCCATGCCTGGGGCGAAGAAAACAACGATGGCGATTCCGAGCGTGGGGAGGGTTTCCCACCAGGACATAGATCAACTCCTAAACGTCAACGCAAGACTACTAGGCCTGGCCGGGAGTTCGTCGCCGGCGCCGGCAACGCGCCGTTTGACTGCCGGGTGTCACCCCTCTCCTTGATACAATCCACAATCATGGGTAATTCACGGCGTTCTGGCGTTCTCATTGTCATGCCAGCATGGAACGAGGCAGAAGCTATCGGAAACACCATCCGACACGTGCTTGACGTCGTACCCCAGCACGATGTGCTCGTCGTCGATGACGGATCCAAGGATGACACTCCGCGGATTGCGGAACAGGCCGGTGCCACGGTGCTCCGGTTGCCCTTTAATCTCGGAGTCGGCGGGGCAATGCGGGCCGGGTTCAAGTACGCCCTGCGGCACAAGTACCGTGCGGTCATCCAGGTGGATGCCGACGGGCAGCACGACCCGCACGACATTGACCGCGTCCTGGCGGGGTTGGAGCATTCGGACATTTCCATCGGGGCCCGCTTCGCGGGCCGGGGCAGCTATGGTGCGAGGGGTCCGCGCCGCTGGGCGATGTTCTTCCTGGCCAAGGTCATCTCGGCTGTGGCCCGCACGCCGTTGACGGACGTGACCTCCGGATTCCGGGCCGCCAACGAGCGGGCCATCCGGCAGTACATTTCCCATTTCCCCACCGAGTACCTGGGGGACACCATCGACTCGTTGGTCGTCGCCATCAAGTCGGGGTGCAAGGTCACCCAGGTGCCGGTGGAAATGAAGGAGCGCCAGGCCGGTACGCCGAGCCAGGGACCGGTCAAATCTTCCATCTACCTGGCGCGGTCGGGCCTGGTCCTGTGTTTCGCACTTGCCCGCCGCCGGACTCCTGGCACAGGGGAACTGCATGCACCACAGTCAGGCGACATCGCCGGAGAGGGAAGTGTCTAAGGCATGACTGTCGCCGCTTCACTGGTTTTTTCCATCTTCATGGTCATCGTCGTGCTGATCATGCTCCGGAACGGACGGCTTCGCGAGAAGTACGCCATTCTGTGGCTGGTCATCGGCGGACTCACCATCATCCTCGGCTTGTTCCCCCGGCTGCTCAACTGGGCGGCGGCCCTTGTGGGGGTCGTTGTCCCGTCCAACCTGCTTTTCGCGCTGTCGATCCTTTTGCTGGTCGGCGTGAGTTTGCACGTTTCGCGGGAATTGACCATTTTGGAAGATGAGACCCGGATCCTGGCCGAAGAGGTCGCCATTCTCCGTTCCTCCGTGGAGCAGCTCCAGCGGGGAGCACACACCGAAGCCGTGGTTCCGGACACCGGTTCAACCACGCAGACAAGCCTTCAAGCGAGAGAAGAAGACAAGTGACGATTGATGTAATGCTGCCGTACTACGGCGACGTGGCCATGATGAAGGCCGCCGTGGACTCGGTGCTCGCCCAGGACGACAAGGACTTCCGCTTCACGATCGTGGATGACGGCTACCCGGACGAGAGCCTCCCCGAGTACTTCAACGGCCTGGTGAGCTCCGACGAGCGGGTCCGCTACTACCGCAACGAGCAGAACCTCGGCGCAAACGGTAACTACAAGAAGTGCATCGGCCTCGTCGAGCACGAGATCGTCGTCATCATGGGAGCCGATGACATCATGCTCCCGAACTACATCAGCACCGTACGTAAAGCGTTCGAAGACCCCACGGTGAGCATCGTGCAGCCCGGCGTCGAGGTCATCGACGAGAACGGCGCGGTCTACGAGCCGCTCGGCGACAAGGTCAAGAGTTTCCTGCGGCACCGGCTCGTCGGCAAGGCCTCCGAAGCCATCGTCTCCGACGAGGCCATCGCGGAGAGCCTGCTGGTGGGTGACTGGCTCTACTTCCCGTCCGTGGCCTGGCGTGCCGACGCCGTCAAGACCCACGATTTCCGCCCCCAGTACAACGTGGTCCAGGACCTCGCCCTGGCCATCGACATCATCCTCCACGGCGGACGCATGGCGGTCCTGGACACCGTCTGCTTCCAGTACCGGCGCCACCGCGAATCGGACTCTTCCGTGCGCGCCCTCGACGGCCGCCGTTTCGCAGAAGAGCGTGCCTTCTTCGACGAATGCGTCCGCGACTTCACCGCCAGGGGATGGAAGGACGCCGCCCGCGCCGCCAGGTGGCATCTGACTTCCCGGCTCAACGCCGCATCGCTGACCCCGAAGGTGATTTCCAAGGGCATGTGGCCTGGCCTGCGGAAGCTTGCCGCCCACGCCGTGCGTCCCTGACACCCCGACGCTCCGGGAAGATGCGCCGCCGGAAGCCTTGCCACCGGCGGTGCATTTCCCTGTCGCCTCCGTCCGCGATCCCACCGGAAGGTGCCTGAAAGCCCATGGATATCCAGAACCATTACTACGGCCATTCTGCCGTTTTTGCCCTGTATTGCGGGAGCAAGCGCCTGCGGCACGTCTCAGGATTGATCCAGCACGGCTGGACTGTCAGCAGCCCGGTGACCGCGCAGTTCGGCGACTTCGCCAGTTGGGGCCCCAAACGCCGTCGGCTCTCTTGGACCAGCTCCTCCCGGGGCTGGAAGCCCACTGACCCCGGAAACTTCTTCGAGGACGGCACCCCGATGCTGGACGCTGTCGGCGCCCCGTACCTGTACCTGCTGGACGGTGCCCGGGAGGCCGGGGCCGTGCCGGCCCGCAAGGACAAGACGCTCGTGCTGCCGCTCCACGGCACCGCCCTGCTGAAGGTCGACGGCGACCATGAAGCGTACGCGCAGATGGTCAAGGAACGGGAAGGCGCGGCCACCGTGTGCCTCCACATCGACGACCTGCACAACGACGAAATCATGTCCGCGTGGAGCAACGCCGGGCACGAGATCGTCAGCGCCGGCGACCGCCGGGACCCGCAGTTCATCGGCCGGATCCTGTGGATGATGTCCGAAGCTCCCCGTGTGGTGTCCAACAGGCTCTCCACGGCCCTCATGTACGCCAGCGTGACCGGTGCGGACGTGGGAATCTATGGCCCCGACTTCAAGCTCGGCGCGAATGCCCACGCCGATCCCGGGCTGGTCATGCGTGATTTCTGGCCCGAGTTCTACGACGAATCCACCCCGCAGGAGGTCCTGCGGAAGATCGCCGAAGACGAGCTCGGCCGGGCCGACATGCGTTCTCCGGAGGAGCTGAGGGCGCTCCTGGGCTGGGATTCGCATACCGTTGTGCCGTTCCTGGAGTACTGGGCCAGCGGCCCCCTCACGAAAGCCCAGACGGTCCTTGGCCTGAAGAAGATTCCCGAAGGGGCGCATGCCACCGAGGCAGGCCTGTCTCCGTGGCACTGGATCAAGCATCCGTTCAAGCACCTGCCCTCGCCGCTGCCCAAGCTGCCGGCGATGGCCGCCGTCGAGCCCCTGCGTCCGTAAGCAGAGTACGGCAAGACCGGAAAGGCCCTGGAGCGTCCGCTCCAGGGCCTTTCGCCTTGCTGTCCGTTGTGCCTTACCAGGCGCTCCAGCCGCCGTCGACGGCGATCGTCTGGCCGGTCACGTAGCGGGAAGCGTCGGACGCGAGCCAGACCACGACCCCGCGGAAGTCGTCTTCGGTGGCCATGCGGCCCAGCGGGGTCAGTTTTTCGTAGCGTTCCGTGAAGCTGTCGGCCTGGCCCCTGGCGATGCCGCCCGGTGCGAAGGCATTCACCCGGACCTTCGGTGCGAGCACCGTGGACAGGTAGCGGGTCAGCTGCACGATCCCGCCCTTGGTGGCTCCGTAGGCCGCCGGGTTGCCCATCCGGGTTCCCTCGTAGAGGCCCATGTTCGGGCCGACGATGCCGTAGATCGAGGAGACGTTGATGATCGAGCCGCCCGGGCTTTGGGCCAGCTTCGGGGCGAGTTGCCGGGCCAGGGAGAACGGCGCCCTGAGGTTCAGGGACGAAGCCAGCTCGAACGCTTCGTCACTTTGCTCCTCGAACGGGACGGCGTAGCCCGGAACGCCGGAAGTGCCGGTGAACGCGGCGTTGTTGACCAGCACGTCCAGGGGACCATCGATCGACTCCACCAGCCGGCTCGTCCCTTGGCTGCTGAGCAGGTCGGAGGCGATCCCGACGGCGTTCACGCCGTGGCGGCCGGCGATGGCCGCCGCGGTGTCGTTGCACGCGTCGGCGTTGACGTCCGAGATGATGATGTCGCAGCCCTGGCCCGCGAGGGCGTCGGCCAGGACGCTGCCGAGAGGGCCCGCGCCGCCGGTGATGAGTGCGCGCCTGCCGTGCAGTGAGAAGAGGGAATCTCCGGAACTCATGCCTCTTCTCCGTCCGGTTCGCCGCCCGCAGGAGCTGCTGCAGCGCCCGCTTCCGGGATGTCGACCCCGGGCAGCGGTGCGAGCCCTGCGCTCACCACGGCCTCCACCAAGCGGAACTCCCGCTCGTCGTCGATGCTGAAGGCATGGGTTTCGGGGATTTCCGCATAGCCGTGGCGGCCTTCGTCGAACCAGCTGTTCTCGAGCCGGCGGACGAATTCGGAGCGCCAGACGTAGAAGCTGCCGTTGATCCGCATGAACCGCGGAACATCCTGCCTGCGGACCACCCCGGCGCCTTCGCTGAAGTAGCGCTCGAGGTGGGACGCGCCGTCCGGGGCCGGCTTCACGCCCACCCAGGTGGGGTTGAAGAACGGTTCCGAGACAGCGATGACGCCGTCGAGTTCAGGAGAGGCCGCAAGCGAATCGATCGCGGACCGCACGCTTTCGGGGGTCCGGGTGGGGCTGGTCGGGTCCAGGAGGAGGACCATGTCGTAGCTGGTGGAATCGAGTTCCTCCATGGCCGTCAGGGCGTGGCGCAGGACCACGCTCATCGGCGCAGTGTCGCTGGCTAGCTCGGCGGGGCGCAGGAAGGGCACCTCGGCGCCGGCCGCAGTTGCCACTTCGGCGATTTCGGCGTCGTCCGTAGACACAATGCACCGCACGTTGTCGCCGAGCAGTTCCGCCAGCGCCACGGAGTGCGCCAGGAGCGGTTTGCCCAGGAGGGGGCGGATGTTCTTGCCGGGGAGTCCCTTGGACCCGCCGCGTGCGGGAATGACCGCGAGCACTTTGGGCCCGGCCGGGTTCTCATTCATTGTTGACGTCATCCTCGTGGTGGATTCGCGGGCCCGTTTTGCCGGACCGCAGTATCACCACACTACCTTTTCGGCCTTCCCGGAAGCCGACGCCGTGCGCGCCGCATCGCAGATGGCCACGCTGGCCACGCCCTCTGCGAGGCTCGCCGGACGGAAGCGGTCCATGGTGGTCCCGCCGTCGATCCCGGCGCGCTGCAAAATGGACAGGGATTGCCGGGCCAGGACGGTATCGACGTCGGCATCGTCACCGAAAACCGCCTCGACGCTCCCGGTCGAGCCGCTTTCGGCGTCGGGCCATTCCAGGGCTACGCGGTTGCGGACGACGTCCCACACCAGCGCCCCCTCATCGGTGGCGACCCGGATGTTGCGGGTCTTCACCGGGGTCACATAATCCAGGCGAAGGTGGACGGCGGCGGGGCTGTCCCAGAGGATGTCGGCCGATTCCTCCGCCTCGATGCCCAGGATGCCGCTGCCCAGGACCGAATGCAGTTCGGTAGGGGCACCGAGCAGCATGGTGGGGTAGTCGATGTCGTGCACCAGGTCCCTCAGGACCCCGCCGTCTTCCTTCCGGGCCGAATAGCTGCTCCGGAAGTCGCGGTTGGGCCGCCAGGACGGCAGCCACGACTGCGAGGCGAGCTGCGCGCTGGTGACACGGCCCAGGCGGGGGAGCAGTTCGGCCGCCACCGCAAAGCCCTGGTGGAAGCGCAGCGGGGCGGAGACCGAGATGGTGTCCGCCCGCGGATGGTCGAGGAGGACCCTCGCATCGGCGGCCGCCGGTGCCACGGGCTTCTCCAGCAGGACCGCCCCGGGAGCGTGGCCCAGGGCCTCCAGGGTGTCGCCGATATGCCGCCGGGTGTCGGTAGCAACGACCACCAGGTCCAGCGGTGCATCCGGATACGCCTCGACCAGTTCCGCCGTGGCCGGGATGTCGGGGCGCTCGCCCAGGGACGTGCCGGGCCGGACGGGCCAGGCATAGAGCTTGTCCACGCCCAGTTGCTGCAGCACCCGCAGGTGACGGGCACCGATGGAGCCGGTTCCGCGCACCAAAGCCGATGTCTTCCGGCCGCCGGTGCCCTCCAGCCGTGGAAGGGGGAGGCTTCCGGCAGCACTGGAACCGTCAAAGTATGATGTGAAAGTCATCTGGCCAATCCAAGCTCTGAGGTGTTGCGGCGGTATATGGAGAACCCTGAGATGGCCTGCCGCCGGGGCAGTGCCGCCCGGAACAACATAGCAGGGCGCGCATTCCTGTTTAGCGGTGCAGCCGCATGAGGTCCTGGCTTATCCTCGGCGCCTCCGGTCATGCCCGAAGCCTCGCCTCCATCATCAGGGGCCGCGGCGACCGCATCGCCGCCGTCGGTGACCATGCCTTGTCCACCGAGGCCGGGCGGACTGCTGCAGCGGAGGCTTTCCGCAATGCGGACGGAAGCGTTCCGGTGATGCTCGACGACGACGCCGAGGCCCTGGATTTCGCCCTCGCGGAATCGCTGTCGGTCACCATCGCGGTGGGCGCCAACGGTGTCCGGTCGAGGATTGCAATGGGGCTGTTGGCCGACGAACGTTTCGGCGATCTCACGGCTCCGCTGCTTGCGGCGAGCGCCACCGTGGACGCTACTGCGGTCCTCGGGCCGCTGGCCCAGGTGTGTGAGCATGCCCACGTCGGTCCCCTCGCGCAGTTGGGGGAGGCGGTGATCGTGAACACCGGCGCTATCGTCGAACACGATTGCCGGGTCGGTCCCGGGGCGCACCTGGCCCCCGGTTCGGTGCTGCTCGGTGCCGCCACGGTCGGCCGGGAGGTGTTCCTTGGCTCGGGAGCCCGTGTCCTTCCCGGCGTCGGCGTCGGCGATCACGCAGTCCTTGGCGCAGGAGCGGTGGCGACCCGCCAATTGGACGGTATGGCAACATATGTGGGAGTGCCCGCCCGGCGACTCAACCCAACGAAAGGCCCAGCACATTGACGGATGACCAGCGTCCCGCTTCTGTACGTTTCGGCAGCCACAGCATCGGCCCGGCAGAAGAAGTCTTCGTGATTGCGGAGGCAGGCGTCAATCACGACGGCGATGTCGCCGTCGCGCACGAACTGATCGATCTGGCAGCGGACACCGGTGCAAACGCCGTCAAGTTCCAGACCTTCAAGCCGGAAGCGCTGGTCACGAGCTCCGCCGGAACCACTCCGTACCAGAAGAAGGCCGGCTTCGCCGAGTCCCAGGCCGAGATGCTTGCCCGCCTCACCCTCCCGGAAGCGGCCTGGAAGGAACTGCGCGACCACTGCGACGAACGCGGCATCACCTTCCTCTCGACGCCGTTCGACTACGACAGCGCCCTCATGCTCGCCGAACTGGGCGTTCCGGGCCTCAAGATCGGCTCCGGCGAGCTGACGAACACCCCGTACCTTTCGGCCATCGCCGAGTTCGGCATCCCGATGATCGTTTCCACGGGCATGGGAACCCGCGAGGAAATCGCGGCGGCCCTGGAAGCCACCGCCAAGGCGCCCGCCACGGTGCTGCTGCACTGCGTCTCCGCCTACCCGGCCCCGCTGGAGGAAGCGAACCTGCGGGCCATCCCGGCCCTCCGGGAGGAATTCGGCGTCGAGGTGGGCTGGTCCGACCACACCCCCGGCGCGGTCACCGCCATTGCGGCTACTGCCCTTGGCTCCACCCTGCTGGAGAAGCACATCACCACCGACAAGACCCGCAACGGCCCGGACCATTCCGCCTCGCTGGAGAGGGACGAGTTCGCCTTCTATGTCCGGTCCGTGCGTGAAGCCCAGGCCGCCCTCGGTGACGGCCGGAAGCGCCGGATGCCCAGTGAGGAAGCCAACGCTTCCCTGGTCCGCCGTTCGTACCACGCCGCCCGGGACATTGCCGCCGGGTCCGTCATCACTGCCGACGACGTGGCGATCCTGCGCCCCGAAGGCGGGCTTGCCCCGTCGGCCGTGGTGATCGGCAAGACCGCTGCGCGTGCGGTGTCCGCCGGCACGGCCCTGCTTGGGGAGGATCTGCTCTAGCATGTTGGTCCTGGCTTTTGTAGGGACCCGCGCGGACCTCTTCCCGCTGGGGCCGGTCCTCTCGGCACTCGCCGCGGATGACGCCGTCGACCTCCACGTCGCGACAGCGATCGGGTTCCCGGAAGGGACCGCGCACGCGAGGCTGCTCGAAGCCGGCCTCCCGGAGGGCCGTTTCACCCACCACGAAGAGGGGCTCTACCTCGAGGAATTGACCGCGGACACCCAGACGCGCACCGGGGCAGAGCTCTCGGCCCGGATGGCCGGGCTCGCCGGGAGCCTCGCGCCGGACGCCGTCGTCGTCCTCGGTGACCGCTGGGAACTCCTCTACGTCCTCCCGCCCTTCATCATCAGCGGTGTCCGCCTCATCCACTTGCACGGCGGGGAAGTGACGGAAGGCGCCCTGGACGAACGCGTCCGGCATGCAGTCACGAAACTCGCCGACCAGCACTGCGTGAGTACTGCGCAGGCCGCACGCCGGGTGGCCCAACTGGGCGAGTCCGCGGACCGGATCCACCAGACCGGTGCCCCGGGCCTGGACCGCTTCGCCGACCCCGTGCCGCTGGACGCGGCTGCGTTCGAGGCCGAGTTCGGCGTGCGGCTCGAACTGCCGCTCGTGATGGTGACCTACCACCCGCCGACGGCGGAAATGCCGGGCAACGCGGGCGCACTGGCCCGGCAGGTGTTCGAGGAGAGCATCCGCCAGGCGGGGACCGCGATCCTCACGTACCCGGGGTTCGACGCCGGGCGGGAGGAAATCATTGCCGTCCTCAAGGAGATCGAAGCGCAGGGCCTGCCGGGTGTCGTTGTCCGCGAGAGCCTGGGGCCGCTGTACCCGCAGGTGATGGCCACGGTCCAGGCGCTGATCGGGAATTCCTCCTCCGGAATCCTGGAGGCAGCCACGTTCGGAGTGCCCGTCGTCAACGTCGGAGACCGGCAGCGGGGGCGTGAGCACGGGGCCAACGTCATCCACTGCCGCGATGACCGCCAGGAGATTCGCGCTAGTATTGAAAAGGCTTTGAGTGCGGAGTTCCGCGCGACGAGCCGCGATGTGATCAACCCATACGGGAATTCGCATGCTGCCGGGCTCATCGAAAAGGTCGTCGTGGAAAGTCCTTCGACCGGGCTGAGCAAGACATTTGTTGACGTAACGCTGGAGAGCTGAATCTATGACTATTGAGGGCCCCCTGAGCAAGGTCTGCATCGGCCCCGAAGCCACAGTGCGGGAAGCTCTGGAAGCCATCGACCGTGGCGCGTCCGCAATAGCCCTGGTGACAAACAACGACGGCGTGCTCCACGGCGTCCTCACGGACGGCGACATCCGCCGCGGGCTGCTCCGCGGTGCGCAGCTGGAGTCCAAGGTCCTGGAATACGCGAACAGCAACCCCCACGTGGTGGGCCGCGACGCCACCCGCGCTTCCGTCCTCGACCTGATGCGGAGCCTGCGGATCAGCGAAGTTCCCGTCGTGGACGACGGCGGCACGCTCGTCGGACTTCACACCCTCACCGACATCGTCGGCAGGAAGCCCCTGAAGAACCTGGCCGTGATCATGGCGGGCGGAAAGGGCACCCGCCTCGGGGCGCTGACCAAGGACACCCCCAAGCCGCTCATGACGGTGGCGGACCGCACCATCATCGAGTGGATCATCCTCGGCCTGGTCGAATCCGGCATCACCAACATCTACGTCTCCGTGGCCTACCTCGCCGAGAAGATCATGGACCACCTCGGCGACGGATCGCGCCTTGGCTGCAGCATCAAGTACCTCCACGAGGACCCCGAGAAGCCGCTCAACACCGCCGGTGCGCTGGGGCTGCTGCACCACGAGGTCAAGGAGATCGACGAAGCGGTGATCGTGACCAACGCCGACCTCATGGTCCGCTACTCGGCCGGTGAGCTGCTGGCGTTCCACGAGGCAAAGGGCGCCGCGGTCACCGTCGCAGCCCGCCCCTACACCCACCAGGTACCGTTCGGCGTCCTGGACATCGCCGAGGACCGCTCCATCAACTCGGTGGTCGAAAAGCCCACGGTCGAGTTCGAGATCAGCACCGGCATCTACGCCGTGTCTCCCGAAGCCCTGGCAATGGTGCCTTACATGGAGCCCTACTCCATGCCCGAACTCGTCAAAGCCTGCATCGATGAGTCCAAGACCGTGGCCGCCTGGCCCATTGATTCGGACTGGATCGACGTCGGCACTCCCAAAGACCTAGCAACAGCGAAAGGCCAGTGATAACCATGAATTTCGAGGACATCAAAGGCAAGACAGTGGTTGTCACGGGCGCCGATGGCTTCATCGGCAGCCACGTCACGCAGCGTCTGATCGCCGAGGGGGCGAACGTCCGCGCCCTCTGCGTCTACAACTCCAACGGCTCGTACGGCTGGCTGGATGACCTGAGCCCCGAAGAGCGCGACGCCGTCGACCTCCAGCTCGGTGACATCCGCGACGCCGAGTTCGTCTCGGACCTGGTCAAGGGCTCCGACGTCGTCCTCCACCTCGCCGCCCTGATCGCGATCCCGTACTCCTACCAGGCGCCCCGCTCCTATGTTGAGACCAACGTCGTCGGCACCCTGAACGTCCTCGAAGGCGTGCGCCGCCACGACGTTCCGCGCCTGGTCAACACCTCCACCTCCGAGGTCTACGGCACCCCGAAGACCGTTCCGATCACCATCGACAACGAGCTCCGCGGCCAGTCTCCCTACAGTGCCACGAAGATCGCCGCCGACAAGCTCTGCGAAGCCTGGGCGAGCTCCTTCCAGACCCCCGTGGTGGTGCTGCGTCCGTTCAACACCTACGGTCCGCGCCAGTCCGCCCGCGCCGTGATCCCCACCGTGCTCCAGCAGATGATTGCCGGCGCCGAGAAGATCCACCTCGGCTCCCTGACGCCGCGCCGCGACTTCACCTTCGTCGAAGACACCGCCGACGGCTTCTTCAAGGCCGCCACCGCGCAGATCCCGCTCGAGGGCCAGGTCATCCAGCTCGGCACCGGCTACGACGTCAGCATCGGCGAACTCGTCGAGATGGCCGCCAAGGTCACGGGTTCCACCGCCGAGATCATCACCGAGGACATCCGGGTCCGTCCCGAAGCCAGCGAAGTGATGCACCTGCTGTCCGACCCCTCGCAGGCCCTCGCCGAACTCGGCTGGGCCCCGCAGGTTGGCCTCGAAGAAGGCCTGCGCCGCACGGCCGAATGGATCGAGGCCCGTGGCGTCGACGCCGCAGCCGCAGCCAAGTACGCCCGCTGAACCGCCAGAAAGGCAAACCGTGTCGCGAGTTCCCCTAGCCATCCCGAATATCGGCGAACGCGAAGCAACGCTGATGAACGAAGCCATCAGCAGCGGCTTCGTTTCCTCGGTGGGCCATTTCGTCAGCGATTTCGAGAAGCGCTTCGCGGAGTACGTCGGGGCCAGGTACGCGGTGGCCTGCGCCTCCGGAACTGCGGCCCTGCACATCGCCATGCGCCTTGCCGACATCCAGCCCGGCGACATGGTGGCGGTGTCCGACTTCACCTTCATGGCCAGTTCCAACGCCGCGTCCTACCAGTTCGCCGAACTGCTGCTGGTGGATTCGGACCCCGAGTCCTGGTGCATGGACGTGCCGAAGCTGCGCGCCGAACTTGAGCGCCGGAAGGCCGCGGGGGAGAAGCTTCCCAAGGCCATCGAGATCGTGCACATCCTCGGCCAGCCGGCGGACGCGGCTGCCGCCGTCGAGCTCGCACAGGAGTACGGCATCCTCGTCATCGAGGACGCCGCAGAAGCACTGGGCGCCACGTGGACATCCGGACCGCTGGCCGGCCGCCACGTCGGCACGGTCGGTGACATGGGCGCGTTCTCCTTCAACGGGAACAAGATCATGACCACCGGCGGCGGCGGCATGTTCACCACCAACGACGAGGAACTGGCGCGACGCGCCAAGCACCTCTCCACCCAGGCACGCCAGCCGGACCGCGGCTACCTGCACGACGAAATCGGCTTCAACTACCGGCTGACGAACATCGCGGCAGCGCTGGGCGTCGCCCAGCTCGAACGGCTCGACGGTTTCGTCGCCGCCAAGCGCGCCATTGCGAAGCGTTACAACGAGGCCTTTGCCGGTACCGAGATTCAGACCCCGCCGGACCTGGACGGCCAGGAGTCCACGTACTGGCTCTACTCGGTCCAGGTTCCCGCGTCCCGCGGTGCCGGCGCCCGGGACGAGCTCCAGGACTTCCTCGCCGAGGCCAACATCGAGTCGCGTTCGCTGTGGCGGCCCCTGCACATGCAGCCGCCCCTGAAGGACGAGGCCCGCGTGGGCGGCAGCGTCGGCGAAGACCTCTTCGCGCGTGGCCTGTCGCTGCCATGCTCCACTGACCTCACGCCGGAAGACCAGCAGCGGGTCATCGACCGTGTCCTCGAGTGGCTTGCCGGCAGCGGTGAGTAGAACAGCGCCCGACGGCGGTCCAGCCGCCTCGGGCGCCGTGAGCAACACCGGGCGGAACTCGCTTCTGTACCTCGCCGGGGCCCTCATGCAGGGCCTCGGTATCTTCATCGTGCAGCCATTTGCCCTGCACTTGCTCAACAGCGACAGCAAATGGCAGGAACTCTACCTGTCCGTTTCGGTGATCCAGGTCGGGGTGGTGCTTGCCTCCGCCGGATTGCCGCTGGCCATCACGAAGGCCTGGTTCGAACCGGACGGGCATGCCAAGGCCCGGGCCATCAGCGGATTCCTCACGATCGGCGGACTGCTGCTGGGCCTCGCGGGCGCAGGCGTCTACGGCCTTGTCACCAGCGGCAGCGGAACGCCCAGCTTCGCGATTGCGCTGGTGGCCATGGGACTGCAGGCCTCGGTCCTGGCGGCCCAGGCAATCCTTCGCGCACAGGGACGCCCGGTCATGTTCGTGGCACTCAGCCTGTGCTCGTCCATGGCCGCGTACGTCGGCGGACTGCTCGCCATGCTCCTGTTCGGCTCGGAGGCCGTGGTCTTCATGGCCGGGTACGGTGTCCTCGTCTTCCTGGGCGCGGTACTCTCGCTGTTCGTTGCCCGGCCGGCGATGCCGCTCTCCCACAAGGGAGCACTGCGCGAAGCGATCGCGGTCGGAGGGCCGGTGCTGCCGCACACCGGTGCACTCATGCTGCTCACACAAGGTGCGCCGTTCCTCCTTGCCGTGGTGGCAGCCAACGGCGTTTCGGGCGACTACGGCAAGGTCCAGGTGTTCATCCTGGGAACCATCACGTTGCTCGGTGCCCTCAACAACGCCTGGGTCCCGGCTTTGATGTCCGTGCGCGGACAGGACCGGGTGGAGCGCATGCGCTCCACGATGGCCACGGCAAGCTTTGCCGGGCTGGCCATCGTCGTTGTCGCCGCGGCGGGGGCGAACCTCGTCGTCCACCTGATGGCAGGTGGCAAGGAAAGCCTCGTCCCGGTGGCCCAGCTCATGCCGCTCGCGGCCATGGGGTACGTCCTGTACCTCAACGCCTCCACGCTGCTGTTCGCCGACAACGCCACCTGGTGGCTGTCGGTGGTCACCCCGGCGGTCCTGCTGGTTTCCGCAGCCGTCGCCTTCTGGCCCGCATCGACGGGGAACCTCGTCGGCGTGGCCGTTGCGTCGTCAGCGTCGTTCCTGCTTCTTGGCCTTGCCTATTTCGTTGTCGCCCGGAAGCGTGCGGCGGGCGGCTGGGCTCCGGGAAGCTATGTGCTGTGCTGCATTGCGGCCGTCGCCTACACGGGATTCCTGATGCTCCTGCCTACGAACCTCACCACCGGCCTCATCACGGTTGCCTCGGTCGCCGTGGCAGTTCTCGCGGGAGCCGCGTGGTGGCGCGCCAGGTTGAAGCGGACCGGCGGCGCCCGTGTGAAGCCAGAAAGGGCCCACGTTGACTGAGACCGTGAAAACTTCCGAAAGGGCTCCCGCCAAGGCGGGCCAGCCCATCGTCTTCTTCGACTTCGCCCGGGGTATTTCCGCGCAGGCCGTCGTGCTGGGCCACGGGCTGAACATCTTCCTGCCGGGTATCTTCATGGTTCCCGGACACCGTGTCTTCTACATGCAGTCCTTTGCCGTGATCATCTTCTTCGTGCTGTCGGGGTACCTGATCACCAGCGCCGTGCTGAAGAAGCGGGACCGCCCGGAATTCACCTTCGGTTCCTATATGCTCGACCGGGTGGCACGGGTGGTCTATCCGCTCTTCCCGGCGCTGGCACTGATCATCGCCTGTGACTTCCTGGTATTCCGGGGGACCACCAGGCTTCCCTTCGACGGCGTGGACTTGAGCCCGCAGGCCATAGCCGGCGCCTTCACCATGCTGTTCAACCACCCCCTCCTGCAGGAATTCGGACCCCGGCTCGGTGCGTCCTGGATCAACGCGGGGCCCGTGGGCAGCGGTGCGCCCTTGTGGTCGGTGGTCGCCGAATGGTGGATCTACGTTGCCTTCGGCCTCCTGGCGTTTGTGGCCCTGCGGAGGACGAAACTGGGCGTCGGCAGTGCCTTGCTGCTGATCTTCGCCATTGCCGTGCCAGTGGGCTACATGGCAAAGGGAAGCTACGAATCTTTGGCCTGGATCATCGGTATGCTTTACGCCCTCGGGGCCAGCCGGGTTGCCAAGCTGCCACGGTCCTTCCACGCCTGGGTGGTGGTCCTGGGCACGGCGGCGTTCCTGGTTGCCTTGTACTACAACCGGCAGAACCTGCACTCTGCGAGCACCATCCTTCCGGCCTCCGTGGCGTTCTGCCATCTGTACTTCGTGATCGACGGCATCGCCGCCAAACGGTCCCTGTCCGGCCGCGTGCCCGGCGTCTTCCAGGAGCGGTTCGGGCGCGGCTTCAGGGCGTTCAGCCTCTTTCTTTCGAGCTACAGCTATTCGCTGTACCTCCTGCATTTCTCGGTTGTGTCATACCTTTGGTACTTCCTGCACGGCGTGCTGCCGGCCTGGCAGCTGATCGCCCTATCGATCATTGCCAGCAACCTGCTTGCCTTTGGCTTTTACCTCGGGGTGGAGCGGCACTTCCACAAGGTGGGGAAGTGGCTCAAGGGGGCACTGCTCCGTCGGGCCGCGGTCGCGCCCCCGCCGGTCGCTGCAACGATGCGCAAATCCGACCTGGAGGACGCAAAGCCCTGAGCGGCGAGAGCGTCCGGGGCCGCCTCGTGACCTTGTCCTGCGCCGCCGATGCGACGGCCGGGCCGGCACGGCTGAGCTAAACTCGATCCGGTGGATTCCCGGACGTGGGCTGTCTTCACGGTGTTCCGGAACGGGTCTTCACTGATTGCCACCGGTCCCTTCCGAAGAACGGAATGCGGCTGCTTTGTGGCGAGGGGGCAGTGAAGCGAGGAGTCACGGGTGTCATCTATTGCCGGCCGGAAAACGGGAAACCGGCCGACGCGGGTGCGGCACGCCTGGGTGCATGTTGCGGCCGCTTTGATCTTTGCTGCGGCGACCCTGGCCATGGGCCCGGGCGTGGTCTGGGGCGACACCGTCCAGTACCTACGGATCGCCCACGAACTGGAAGGTGCCTCGCCGGATGAAGCCTGGGAAACGGCATATCTGGAATTCTGCAAGAACCCGTCCATCCCGTATGCGGGCACGGTTGACAACTGCCTGAGCACCACCATGGCAGGACGCGGCCCTGTGATCGGCTACATCGACAGGAACCCGCAGTACCAGGAAATCTTCAGCCCCCGGATCGGCTATCCGCTGATCTCGTTGCCCCTGATGAACCTTCTCGGCGACAGGACCGGATTATGGATCGTCGCCGTTCTGTCGACGGCGGTCGCCGGGCTGCTGCTTGCCCGGCTCGCCCACCTCGCGAGGCTTCCGCTGCTGCCGTCCGCAGTTGCCCAAGTGGCCTTCTACGTTCTTCCGGTAAGCCTGCCCCACGGCATCGCCCTGCTCGCGGAGGCGCCGACCCTGTTGTCTTCCCTTGTCATGGCAATCGGCTTGGCACACCTGATGAACGGTGCGCGGAAGCGGGGGGCGTTGCTGATGGCGGTGGGCCTGGGGATGGTGTTCTTCTTCAAGTACTCGTCCACGATGCTGCTTTGCGTGAGCTTCCTTGGCCTGTGCATCTTGCTGCTTCTGTTCAAGGACTACCGCAGCCGGCCGCAACTCAGGGCGGCAGCGGTTGTCTCCGCGCTGTTCGCAGGGGCCAGCGTCCTGATTAATACCCTGCTTGGCCTGCCTGGCCTCCAGCACAGCCTCCAAGACACCTTCACCGACCATTTCAGGTTCCCGCCGGTGGACGACCCGCTGCAGCGCCTGATCGCCTTGGAGGGTGACTTTGCCCTGTCCTTCCTTGCAGCACTTCCGGCCAACGCCGCGTACCTGGCGGTCTTCGTTGCGGCTGTCGTGGGCATGGTGCTCGCCAAGCGGCGGGGACTCCTTCCGATGGCCGGGTGGGCGGCGGCAGGCCTGTCCATCTACGGGGTCCTCAGCGTCATCGCGCACCCGGTCTACAATCAGTCGGACCGGCTTGGGTCCAGCCTCTGGGTGGGCGTCGCCGTCGGGATCGGATTCCTGGCGCTGGTTATCCTGCGCCGCTTCCAGAGGGGCAGCGGCCCGGCCGGCGCCGGCCGTGGGCGTCACGAATAGTTGACGGTAACTCCAGCCGAAGTCCAGGTCATGCTGCCGCCTTGGAAGGCGACCGTGCGATATCCAAGGTACGCAACGGCGGCCGCCTTCGGGTAGCCCAGCCCGCCCATCTGCCAGCCGGCCTGGCGCCACGCGTCCCGGTAGGGTTCGGTGACCGCGTGGGCCCCTGTTGCCGACGTCCAATAGACGTTGCCCTTGCTGAAGGCCTGATAGCAGCCTCCCCCATAGAGGCCGCACATCACCCTGCTGGTGGGGTAGCCGATGGCGGGTTGGAAGCCGGCTTCTTTCCATGCGTTCCAGTAGGCGCCGGTGACGGCGTGGGCTCCGGTGGTTGAGCTCCAGTAGATGTTGCCTTTGGCGAAG
>NZ_QRCU01000065.1 GCF_003369445.1 Arthrobacter silvisoli | reverse complement strand
CTGGTAAGCCAGGCAAGACTGGTAAGCCAGGCAAGACAGACGAGAGCGGGGCGCCGGATCATCCGGCGCCCCGCTCTCGTGTGTTAAGCCGCCTTAGGCCAGGCGGGTGATCTCCACGGTCACGGTCAGTGCCGATCCCCCGCCGCCGGACAGGATGCCCTTCAGCGGCGGCACGTCGCGGTAGTCGCGGCCGCGGGCCACAGTCACGTGGTGGTCGCCCGCCGGCTTGTGGTTGGTGGGGTCCCAGCTGCGCCACTCGCCGTCCCACCACTCCAGCCACGCGTGCGACTGGCCGGCCACGGTCTCGCCGATTTCCGCCGTCGAGCGCGGGTGGATGTACCCGGAAACGTAACGCGCCGGGATACCGCAGCTGCGCAAGGAGCCGATCGCCAGGTGCGCAAGGTCCTGGCAGACGCCCTGGCGCTGGGTCCACGCCTGCTCGGCGTTTGTGGTCACCCCGGTGCTGCCCTTCATGTAGGTCATCTCACCGCGCATCCATTCGAAAACAGACATGGCCGCGTCGTGCGGATTCCGGCCCGCTACCACCCCGGGGATGATGGCAAGGACTTCGTCGCCGGGGCCGCTCAGGCGGGACTGCGGCAGCCAGTCGCTGAACTGGTCCCGCACGGAGTCGGACCCGAGCGTCGCCCAATCGACAATCTGCTCCGGCAGCGCGACCTTCTCGACCCGGTGCACTTCGACGGTACTCGTGGCGAGCACCTCCAGCCGCTCGTGCGGCATCTGCATGTCGAAGGCAGTGACGCGGGTGCCCCAGTAGTCGCGGTAGCTGCTGACCGCGGCCTGCGACGGCGTGACCTTCAGCGACGATTCGAGGACCACCTGCTGTGGGTCCGTCAGCGGGGTCATCCGCGCCTCGTTGTAGGACAGGGTGACCCGCTTGTTGTACTTGTACGCGGTCTTGTGGACGATGCTCAGCCGGGTCATGAAACTTCTCCCACCCAGGCCAATTCATCCGCCTGATTGAAGTACTTACGGGAAATCGCGTCGGAGGCCTGCGTGACTGCCTTCTGCACACGGTCCATGTGCTCGGGCAGTTCCGCCATGAGGTCGTCCGTGCGGTGGAACTCGAGGAAGGTCCTGGCCTGGCCCACGATCCGGCGGGCGTCGTTGATGAAGCCGACGCGCTGGGCCGAGGGGTCGAGCTTGGCCAGGCACTCGTCGGCGTCACGCAGGGCGAAGACAATGGAGCGCGGGAAAAGCCGGTCCAGGAGCAGGAACTCCGCGGCGTGCTGGTCGCCGAAGGCGGCCCGCCGGGTGCGCAGGAACGACTCGTACGCTCCGGCGCAGCGCAGCATGTTCACCCAGGACATGCCCGCGGAGAGCACGTCCCGGGTGGAGAGCATGCGGGCGGTCATATCGGCGCGTTCCAGGGACCGGCCGAGGACCAGGAAGAGCCAGCTTTCGTCGTGACTCACGGTGGTGTCGGCGAGGCCACGGGCCATGGCCGTGCGTTCCAGGACCCAGTTGCAGAAGCGGTAGGTGCCCACCACGTCCTTGCGGTGCTGGTTCAGCCCGTAGTAAGTCGTGTTGAGGCATTCCCACAGGGAGGACGAGACGGTTTCGCGGGCGCGGCGTGCGTTCTCGCGCGCCGCCCCGAGGGATCCGGCGATCGAGGATGCGTTGGACTTGTCGTAGGCCAGGGCATGGAGCAGTTCCGGCAGGCCGAACTCCTCGCTCTGCGGGCGTGCGCCCATCACGGCCAGGAGCTCACGGGCAACGCTGCGCTGCTCGTCGAGCGGAAGGTGGTTCAAGCGCTCGAGGTGGACATCCAGGATCCTGGCGGTGCCGTCGGCACGTTCCACGTAGCGGCCGATCCAGAAGAGTGACTCGGCAATACGGCTCAGCACGGGCCTGCCTCCTTGGGGTTCGGGGTCTGGTCAAGAGTACGGGCGGGCTGGAACGCGCTCATTGCTGTTCCTGCTCCGATTGGCGGTCGCGCCAGTTGCTTTCGACGGGCCAGACGGACACCTGCTCGCGGACGCTGATGCTCGGCCGCGGAAGGTCCGGTTCGGGCAACTGCGGGGAATCGGAGAGCACCCAGGTGTCCTTCGAGCCGCCGCCCTGGCTGGAGTTCACGATCAGTGAGCCCTCCTTGAGTGCCACGCGGGTCAGGCCGCCGGGCAGCACCCAGACGTCGTCGCCGTCGTTCACTGCGAAGGGGCGCAGGTCCACGTGGCGCGGGCCGAACTTGTCCCCCGAGAGGGTGGGGACGGTGGAGAGCTGCAGCACGGGCTGGGCGATCCAGCCGCGCGGGTCCGTGAGGATCCGCCGGCGCAGCGCGTCGAGCTCGTCCTTGGACGCGGCCGGGCCGATCACCAGGCCCTTGCCGCCCGAGCCGTCCACCGGCTTGACGACCAGTTCGTCCAGGCGGTCCAGCACGTGTTCGCGGGCTTCCTTCTCCTCGAGCCGGAAGGTGTCCACGTTGGCGATGACCGGTTCTTCGTGCAGGTAGTAGCGGATGAGGTCCGGAACATAGCTGTACACCAGCTTGTCGTCGGCGACGCCGTTGCCCACTGCGTTGGCGATGGTGACGCCGCCGGCGCGCGCCGCGTTGACGAGCCCCGGGCAGCCGAGCATGGAGTCGGAGCGGAACTGCAGCGGATCGAGGAAGTCGTCGTCGATGCGCTTGTAGATGACGTCCACGCGCTGTTCACCGGCGGTGGTGCGCATGTAGACGCGGTTGCCGCGGCAGATGAGGTCGCGGCCTTCTACGAGCTCCACGCCCATGAGGCCGGCCAGGAGGGTGTGTTCGAAGTAGGCGCTGTTGAAGACGCCGGGGGTCAGGACGACGACGGTGGGATCGTCGACGCCGGACGGTGCCGTCTTGCGCAGCGCGGACAGCAGGCGGCGCGGGTATTCCTCGACGGGACGGATGTGCTGCTGGCCGAATGCTTCGGGCAGGCCCTTGGCCATGGCGCGGCGGTTCTCGAGCACGTAGCTGACGCCGGAGGGTACGCGAACGTTGTCTTCGAGGACGCGGAAGGTGCCGGCGGCATCACGGACGACGTCGATGCCGGAGACGTGGACGCGCACCCCGCCAGCCGGTTCGAAGCCGTGCACGGCCCGGTGAAAATGGGCGCTCGTGGTGACGAGATGACGCGGAATGACGCCGTCGGACACCACGGACATCCGGCCGTAGACGTCGTCGAGGAAGGCTTCGAGGGCGCGCACGCGCTGGGCGACGCCGCGTTCCAGGGTTTCCCATTCGTCGGCGGGAATCACGCGGGGCACGATGTCCAGCGGGAAGGGGCGTTCTTCCCCCGCATAGTCGAACGTGACGCCGCGGTCCAGGAAGGTCCGTGCCATCGATTCGGCACGCGCACTGACATCTGCCAGCGACAACTCCTTCAGGGCCCCCTCGACCTGGCCGTACGATCTCCTGACGATCAGGCCCGGCGCGAACATCTCGTCATAAGCACCGGAACGTGCCACGGCCTCGGAATAATCCTGGAATAGCTCTGACATGGGACTCAGGTAATCACCTATTCATTACGGGCGCATTTCACGCCGATTATGTGACGTACTTCACGCCCTCACTGCCGGTGCCGGCACCGGAAGGAAGTGCATGATCCGGTATCCCCCGGCCCCGTAGCTGCCAATATATACCTGCCCGCCCCGGCCACGCGGGCGCCCGCTCCGGCAGGGCCGATGCATGGTTAGATAAATGAGTGTCAAACCTCACACGAGATGAAGCAGCTGTCCGTTCCGCCGTGGTGGACACCCACCGGTACGACGTCTCGCTGGATGTGCGGCACGCGGCGGATCCCGCCGTCGAGGGCTACACCAGCCGCACCTTCATCGCCTTCTCGGCGGAACCCGGCTCGGTCACTTTCCTCGATTTCATCCACGGCGGCGTGCACAGCGTCTTCCTCAACGGCAAGGAACTGGACCTGGCTGCCGCCGTCGACGGCAACCGGATCCACCTGCCGAACCTGGCCGCCGACAACGAGGTGATCGTCACCGGCACCGCCCTGTACAGCCGCTCCGGCGAAGGCATGCACCGCTTCTTCGATCCCGCCGACGGCAAGTGCTACCTCTATACGCAGTACGAGCCAGCCGACGCCCGGCGCGTCTTCGCGAACTTTGAGCAGCCCGACTTGAAGGCGGAGTTCAGCTTCCACGTGACGGCGCCGTCGGATTGGCACGTGGCGTCCAATGGTGCGGAATCCGGCCGCGCCCCGCTGGCCACCGACCCGGACGCCAGCACCTGGGATTTCGCCACCACCAAGCGCATGTCCACCTACATCACCTCGGTGCTGGCGGGGCCATACTTCCGTGCCGAGGACGCTTGGAGCACAGTGCTCGACGACGGCACCCGGCTTGAGGTGCCGCTGGCCCTGTACTGCCGCGCGTCCCTGGCGGAGTCGTTCGATGCTCCGGAATTGTTCGCGCTGACGAAGGCCGGACTGGACTTCTTCAACCGGCTCTTCGACTACCCCTATCCGTGGGGCAAATACGAGCAGGCGTTCGTTCCCGAATACAACCTTGGTGCCATGGAGAACCCGGGCCTGGTGACCTTCACCGAAAAGTACGTCTTCACCTCCCGGGCCACCGATGCGCAGTATGAGGCCCGGGCCAACACCCTGATGCACGAGATGGCGCACATGTGGTTCGGCGACCTCGTGACCATGCGTTGGTGGGACGACCTCTGGCTCAAGGAGTCGTTCGCCGATTTCATGGGCACCCTCGGCGTGGACCGCGCTACCGCCTGGGAAACGGCTTGGGTGAACTTCGCCAACAAGCGCAAGGCCTGGGCTTACCTGCAGGACCAGTTGCCCACGACCCACCCGATTGTCGCGGACATCCCGGACCTGGAAGCGGCGAAGCAGAACTTCGACGGCATCACCTACGCCAAGGGCGCTTCGGTGCTGAAGCAACTCGTGGCGTACGTCGGTTTCGAGGCCTTCATCGAGGGTTCCCGCCGGTATTTCCGTGAGCACGCGTTCGGCAACACTTCCCTGGCGGATCTGCTTGCGGCCCTCGGGGCTGCGTCCGGGCGGGACCTCGGCAGCTGGAGCCGGCAATGGCTGCAGACCTCCGGTATCTCGACGATCAGTGCGGAGATCGTCGATGGCGACGGCGGCGCCGGCGCCATCGGCGGGATCATGGACTCGGTGACCCTGCGCCAGGACTCGGTGGATCAGACCACGGGCCGGCAGGAGCACCGGCCGCACCGGCTCAAGCTGGGGCTCTATGACTTCGACGGCGACGGTGCCCTGCAGCGAACCAACAGCGTGGAGCTCGACGTCGACGGACCGGCAACCGCGGTGGCCGGCCTCGCCGGGAAGCCACGGCCGGCCTTGCTGCTGGTGAACGACGAGGACCTCAGTTACGTCAAGGTCCGGCTCGATGCCCGCTCCGAGGCAACTGTGCGCGAAGCCCTGGACAAGATCGGCGACCCGATGGCGCGGGCGCTCTGCTGGACCGCGCTCTGGGATTCGGCGCGCGACGCCGCGACGCCGGCGGAACTGTACGTGGCCGCCGTCGAACGCTTTGCCCCGGCGGAAAGCGGTATCGGCGTGCTGCTGAATGTCCTCGGCAACGCCGCGACGGCGGTGGAGCGCTATGTGCCTGCCGCGCGGCGGGACGCGGTGCGCGGCGCCCTGCTCGACACGGCGGCGGCCCGTCTCCGGGATGCGGTTCCGGGATCCGACCCGCAGTTGGCCTGGGCGCGGACCCTCGCCGGATTGTCCCGGCACGACGGCGGACAGCTACCGTTGCTGCGCGGGTTGCTGGCCGGAACTGAAGGCATTGAGGGCTTGACGGTGGATGCCGAGCTGCGCTGGAGCCTGTGGCAGGCCCTCGCCGCAAACGGTGCGGCCACGCTTGCCGAACTCGATGCGGAACTGGAGCGGGACACCACGGCCTCGGGACGGGAGGGCCATGCCCTCGCATCCGCGGCCCGGCCGGACGCCGGAGTGAAGGCCGCGGCCTGGAAAGCCGCCGTGGAGTCCACGGAATTGTCGAACGAAATCCTGGGAGCCACGATCGCTGGCTTCATGACGGCGCCCGACGGAATGCTGGATGACTACATCGAACCGTATTTCGAGTGCCTGGAGCGCGTGTGGCACGAGCGCAGCATCGAGATCGCCGGCCGGATCGTGCGCGGGCTGTTCCCCTCCGGGCAGGACCTCCCCGAAGGCACTGCCCCTGAGGAGCACCGTGTGCTCCGCCGCACGGACACTTGGCTGGCCGGGCACGCGGAGGCGCCGCGGGCACTGCGACGGATCATCCTCGAGCAGCGCGACCACCTCCTCCGCGCCCTCCGCGCGCAGGCCGTGCCGCGGGCGGCGGGCTAGGGAATCCTGTACAGCCATTCCTTGGTGCCGAACTTCGTCCGAACGCGTTCCTGCGCGGCTGCCAGGTCGGCATCGGTGACGCGGGATTCGACGGCCCCGTAGCGTTCGGCGAAGACGTCGTGCATCGCCCGGATGATGGCGTCCCTGGGCAGGCCGCTTTGCCTGCGCAGCGGGTCCACCCGCTTCTTCGCGCTGCGCGTGCCCTTGTCGGAGAGTTTTTCCTTGCCGATCCGCAGGACCTCCACCATCTTGTCGGCGTCGATGTCATAGCTCATGGTGACGTGGTGCAGCATGCCGCCGTTGGCCAGGCGCTTCTGTGCGGCCCCGCCGATCTTCCCGTGTTCCGTGGCGATGTCGTTCAACGGCACGTAATAGGCCGTGATCCCGAGGCTCTCCAGGGCCGCCATCACCCAGGCGTCCAGGAAGGCGTAGGAGTCGGCGAAACTGATGCCGTCCACCAGGGTCTGCGGCAGGTAGAGGGAGTAGGTGATGCAGTTGCCCGCTTCCATGAACATGGCTCCCCCGCCGCTGATGCGGCGCACCACCGTGACCCCGTGGCGCACGACGCCGTCGGGGTCCACTTCGTTGCGCATCGACTGGAAGCTGCCGATCACCACCGAGGGTTCTTCCCAGTCCCAGAAACGCAGGGTGGGGTTGCGCCGCCCGGCGCCGACATCTTCGGTGAGGACCTCGTCGAGGGCGACATTTACGTGTGTGGGAAGGACCGACGGCGGGATTACCTCCCATTGATGGTCCAGCCAGCCGCTGGCCTTGGACAGTGCGCGCCGGACCGCGACCGCCACCGCGTCGGCCGAAAAGCCGAACAGGACGGCGTCCGCCGGAAGCGCGGCCGCCACTGCTGCGGCCAGTTCCCCCGGCGTCGACTCCGCGGGCTGGCCGGTGAGGGCGCGGTTGATGTCCTGCAGCGCCTCGTCCGGTTCGAGGAAGAAGTCACCACTGACGGACACCTCCGCCAGCCTGCCGTCCGCCACGTGGCAGTCCACGACGACGAGCTTGCCGCCGGGGACCTTGAATTCGCCGTGGAGGCGGCCGGTGGCAGAACCTTGTGCGGAGGCGTTGGAAGTCATGTCCACCATCCTGCCGGAAAACTGTTGTGCCTCATACCGCGGGCCCGGGAACAGCAAAGCCCGCGTCCCTGGCGGGACGCGGGCATTGCCTGGATGACTTTGATGAAGTCGGTTACTTCTTGGCGCCGAAGCCCTTGAAGCGAGCGTTGAAGCGCTCGACACGGCCTGCGGAGTCCATGATGCGCTGCTTGCCCGTGTAGAACGGGTGGGACTCGGAGGAGATTTCGACGTCGATAACCGGGTAGGTGTTGCCGTCTTCCCACTCGATGGTCTTGGAAGAAGACACGGTGGACTTGGTCAGGAACTTGACGCCGGAAGCCAGGTCGTTGAAAACAACAGCTTCGTACTTCGGGTGGATATCAGACTTCATAATTGGACCTTTGTTCGCGCAGCTGGATTTTGCCAGTTGCCAGGTATGAATGGAGGTGGACCGCGCGCCTGCGGACGGTGAACGTTCCGCGGCTCCCGGGCCAACAAACAATCCTAGCCGATGCGGCGGCGCGTGGCGAACCGGCGCTCCCGCGTTTCAATCCCGCGGCCGGAGTTCCCGGAATGCGACGGCGGACGCAGCGGAGCCGCCTCGCGTCCCGGATTCGCCGTCAGGGACGGCGATCCACAAACCCCCGCACCGCGGCGTCGATGGCCCCACGCACATCCGCATCGGGGTCCACGGCGAGGCGGTGCATGATGAGCCCCTCGCCCAAGGCCATGACAGCCGTTGCTGCCAGGGCCGGGTCGGCCGCGCCGAGTGCAGCGAGCGCTGCCTCCGCGAATGCCCGGAAGCCCGCCCGGCCGGCCAGGAGCGGGCGCCGCACGTCGTCGTCGTGCGTTCCCTCAAGAAAGAGGATGTACCGTGCCGTGGTGCGCACGCGGAACGGGCCGGTGAGTCGCTCGACTGTCCCCGCCAGCAGTTCCACCAAGCCCTCCACCGTCGAGGGCAGGGCGCCCGGGGCTTCCTGCCCCGCGTCCAGCCCCGCGATCTCCTCCCGCACGATCCACTCGACCACCCCGGCCAGGAGCGCCGCCCGTGTGCGGAAGTAGTTCGACGCCGAGCCGCGCGGCACCCCGGCCGCCTCGTCGGCCCGGGCGTGGGTGAGCGCCCTGAGCCCCTGGGTTCCGAGCAGTTCCACTGCGGCCTCGAGGACCATCTCACGTGTCGACATGAATCCACTATAAAAGTAGTGACAGATTACTACGAACGTAGTATCTTGGCGGCATGAAGGGCTCAGCAGTCATCGTGGGCGCTGGAATCGCGGGCCTCGCCGCCGCAGGGTCGCTGACGGCCGGTGGATGGGACGTCGAGGTGCGCGAGCGCCACGCAGGCCTCTCCACAGCCGGCACGCTCCTCGGCATATGGCCTAAGGCGTGGGCCGCGCTGCAGCGGCTCGGCGTGACCGGCGGCCTCGACACCGTCGACGTAACCTCCGGCGAGATCCTCCGCCCCGACGGGCGCGTCATGGCCGCGCTCACGCTCCCGGAAGGCTCGCACGGCGTAGCCCGCATGAGCCTCCTCGAGGCGCTCCTTGCAGCCCTCCCCGACGGCACCGTGCGCTGGGGCATCCCCGTCAACTCGCCGGCGGAGCTCGCTGACCTCCGGGCCGGAGCCGACGTGGTCGTGGCGGCCGACGGCGTCCACTCCGCCGTGCGTGCAGCCTCCTTACCCGGGTCCCGCCTCCGGGACGCAGGGGTGGTCGCCTTCCGCGGCGTCGCGCCGATCGAGAGCGCGGGCGCGTCCGAGACGTGGGGCCAGGGACTCATCTTCGGCCGGGCGTCGTTCCCGGGCGGCGGATCAAATTGGTACGCGGGTGTCCAGGCCCGCCTCGCCGGGGACCGGGGCGACGAACCCCTCGCCATCCTGCGCCGCCTCTACCGCGACTGGCACCCTGCGGTCCACGAGGTCCTCGGCGCCATCACGCCGGAGCAGATCGACCGCCGCCGCATAGAGGACCTCGCTCCGCTGGCGAGCTACGTCACCGGGAACACCGCCCTTGTCGGGGACGCCGCACATGCCATGGCGCCGCACCTGGGCCGCGGCGGGTGCGAGGCCCTGGTCGACGGCCTGGCCCTCGCGGACGCCCTCCTCGCCGCCTCGAGCGTCACGGAGGGCCTCGCGCAGTACGACGCCGCGCGTCGTCGTACGACCCAGCGCGCCGTTGCCGGCTCCCGTCTCATGAACCGCCTCACCAACCAGCAGCAGCACCCATGGCTGCGGGACTCGCTCGTGGCCGCGGCCGGCAGGCTCGCCGCACGACGCCGCCCCGGACCAGCTGCCACGACTCCGCCCGGGAGGACCACACCATGACCCGCGATGCCGCATCTCGCCGGAGTGACACACCGGTGGATCGACGTGCGCGGCCTGTCCATGCACGTTGCCGAGGCGGGCGAGGGCGAGCCCGTCATCCTGCTGCACGGCTTGCCGCAGAACTGGTGGGAGTGGCACGGCGTCATGCCCCGCCTCGCCGAGCACTACCGCGTCCTCGCTGTGGACCAGCGCGGCTTCGGCTGGAGCGACGCACCCGGGGCAGGCTACGACATGCCGACGCTCGTGGAGGACATCGTCCTGCTCATGGACGCGCTCGGGATCGCGAAGGCCAGGTTCCTTGCCCACGACTGGGGAGCCATCATCGGCCAGATGCTTGCCATGGAGCGGCCCGACCTCGTCGAGGCGCTCGTGGTCTCCGGCTGCCCCGACCTGCACATCAGGCCCAATGTGCGCCTCCTGCTTCTCTTCCCCAAGCTCTGGCACATCTTCGCCCTCGCCGCACCCGGGATCGGACCCCGCATACAGCACAGCGGGAAGTTCGCGCGGCACCTCCTGACCGCGTTCGAGCCGGTCGGCGGTGTCGCGGAGCAGGACATCGGGCACTACCGATCCGCGATGGCCCATCCCGCACGGGCCGCAGCAGGCGCGGCCCTCTGCCGCACCACCCTGCTGCCGGCCTTCATGGGGCTCATCTTCGGCGCGTACGCGAAGCGCGACTTCACCGTGCCGACCCTGGCGCTCATCGGCGCCATGGAGCCCTCGGCGACGCTGCAGGAGATGGGGCACTGGCCCGGCCGCGGAGGAAACGTAACCACGGAGATCGTTCCCGGCGAGGGGCACTTCATCGCCGACCACAGCCCCGGCCTCGTCGCCGAACGGGTCCTGGCGTTCTTCGCCCCATAAGGCGGCTTCTCCATGGACGGGTTCTTTATTGACGGGGCTCTTTATTGACGGGGCTGCAGAGGCCCGATCACGACGCGCAGTCCACCGTCGCCTGCCATGCGTTACCTGGCCGCATAGAACGCAACCGCAGACGACGCAGCAACGTTGAGCGAGTCGACGCCATTCATCATGGGAATGGTGACCCTCCGGTCGAGCACACTGTCTGTTTCGGGGGTCAGCCCCTCCCCCTCCGTACCGAAGACCAACGCCAGGTTCTCATGGTTTTCGGCGACGAGCTCGTCCAGTGTGATAGCCCCCTCCCCCAGCGTCATTCCCGCCACCACGTAGCCTGCTTCCTTCAGCACCGCAATGTCCCCGGGCCACGATTCGATCCGTGTCCAAGGCACCTGGAACACGGTGCCCATCGAGACACGGATGGAGCGCCGGTAGAGCGGATCGGCACATTGGGGCGAAACCAACACGGCGTCGACCCCAATCGCGGCGGCGCTGCGGAAAACCGCACCAACGTTCGTATGGTCCGTCAGGTTTTCAAGGATCGCGATCCTTGATCGCCCTCGTGCATGGGGGCGATCCGGTTCTTGCACGTTGCGGGCAGCCGCCAGGAGGGTCTCCAGGGGCACCGGCGCGGGCCGGTGCATGGCAGCCATGGCTCCGCGGTGCAGGTGGAAGCCGGTAATCTCTTGCAGCAGCTTCGCCTGCCCGATGTAGACGGGAACATCCGGGAACTGCCGGAAGACGTCGTCGAGGTCCTCCAGCCATTTCTCGGCGAGGAAGAACGACCGCGGGCGGTGCCCGGCGGCGAGGGCGCGCCGCAGCACCCGGGAGGATTCGGCAATGTACATGCCCTCCTCCGGTTCCCGGAGCTTGCGAAGGTGCACATCGGTGAGCTGCGTGTAGTCGGACACGCGCGGATCGTCCGCGGATTCGAGGTAGTGGAAAGTCACCGGCCAGGCCTTTCGGGAGTACGGCTATTTCAGCAGGTTGGCGATCATGAAGCCGAGCGCCACCAGGCCGAGGACGAAGATCACGCCGCGCAGCACTGGCGGCGGGAGGCGGCGGCCCACTTTGGAGCCCACCAGGCCGCCGATGGTCGAGCTGACGGCGATCAGTGCCACCACGGTCCAGTTGATCCGGCCGAACGCGAAGAGCATGTAGGACACAGCGGCCACCATGTTCACGCCCAGCACCAGGATGTTCTTCATGGCGTTGGCGTTCTGGATGGTGCCGGTCATGAACACCCCAAGAATCCCCACGAGGAGGATGCCCTGCGCTGCCACGAAGTAGCCACCGTAGACGCCGGCCAGATAGACGAGCACCACGAGCAGGATCCCATGGTTCTTGTCCTTGATGGCGTGCTCCGGGTTTTCCTCGCGGCGCCGGACCCATGCCTGCAGGCGAGGCTGGAACATGACCATGAGCAGCGCCAGGACCAGGAGCACCGGGGCGACGAAGAAGAAGACCTTCTCCGGCAGGTGCAGGAGCAGCCAGGCTCCGGTGATGCCGCCGAGCAAGGATGCCGGAAGCAACTGCATCAACTGCCTGCCGCGGCCCGTGAGTTCGCGCCGGTAGCCCCAGGCCCCGGCGGCGGCGCCCGCCACCAGGCCCATCGCATTGCTCATCGACGCCACCACGGGGGTGATCCCGAGCGCGATGAGCACGGGGAAGGTCACGAGCGTGCCGGAACCGACCACTGCGTTGATGGTGCCGGCCCACAGGCCGGCGATGAACGTGATGACTCCGCTGAGCAACTCCACTGGGTCGTAGGCGGCCGGCTCAGCGGCGGGCGGTGGCGGTGTAGCGTCCCGCGTTCTCGGTGACGTCCAGGTCCACGCCGAAGGTGGTGCTGAGGTGTTCGGCGGTGAGGACTTCGTCGATGGGACCGGAGGCGACCACACCGCCGTCGCGCAGCAGCATCGCGTGGGTGAAGCCCGGCGGGACTTCCTCGAGGTGGTGGGTGACCAGGACCATCACCGGAGCTTCCTCGTCGCTGGCCAGTTCGGCAAGCCGGTGCACCAGTTCCTCGCGTCCACCGAGGTCCAGGCCCGCGCCCGGTTCGTCCAGGAGCAGCAGTTCGGGGTCGGTCATGAGGGCGCGGGCGATCTGGACGCGCTTGCGCTCCCCTTCGGACAGGGAGGCGAAGGTGCGGTTCAGGAGGGGGCCCATGCCCCATTCGTTGAGCAGGGCGAAGGCTCGGCGTTCGTCGTCGCGCTCGTAGCCTTCCCGCCAGCGGCCGGTGACGCCGTACGCGGCGGTGACCACCACGTTGAGGACCTTCTCGTACTCAGGGATGTGGTTGGCCAGTGCCGCCGAGGAGAGGCCGATGCGGGGGCGCAGTTCGAAGACGTCCACGCGGCCGAGGGTTTCGTCGAGGATGCCGGCCGTTCCGCTGCTGGGGTGCAGCCGGGCGGCGGCGATCTGGAGGAGTGTGGTCTTGCCTGCGCCGTTCGGACCAAGGATCACCCAGCGTTCGCCGTCGTTGACCTGCCAGTCAACCTTGTCCAGCAAAGTCTTGGAACCCCGGACGACACTGACAGAAGTCAGTTCAAGAACATCACTCATAGGAATAGACACTAGGACAAAATCCGGGCCGACTGATAACCGGCCGGCGGTCATGGCCGGGGCCGTCACATGGAATTCAGGGGGCGCTGCCGCGCTGGCTAAGATTGCAGCCATGAGTTCGAACGTGACCGCCGTCAGCTATGGCGTGAATCTGTCCCCCCTGGAGTTGGAAAGCCTGCGGAATGTGCTCTCCTCGGCAGGCGCTTCGCTGACCTCCGAGAAACGCTCCGGGGACGAGCGTTTCGGCGTCTACACGGTGGGACTCTCCGTGGAGAACGGACTTTCGACGGACCTCACGGCGCTGCGCCGCATGCTGGCCGGTGCCGCCGGTCCCGGCGTGGACACGGCAGTCGTGCCGGACAGCCTGCGCCAGGCGGCCCGCAAGCTGCTCATCATGGACGTCGATTCCACGCTCATCCAGCAGGAAGTCATCGAGCTCCTTGCCGCCCACGCCGGCAAGCGCGAGGAAGTCGCGGCCGTCACGGAAGCCGCCATGCGCGGCGAACTCGACTTCGCCCAGAGCCTGCACGCCAGGGTGGCCGTGCTCGCCGGGCTGCCGGCCGACGTCGTCGATTCCGTCCGCGCCGAGGTGCGCCTGAGCGAGGGGGCCGCGGAACTCGTGGCGGCCTTCAAGGCGGCGGGCCACGCAGTGGCCGTGGTGTCCGGCGGCTTCAACCAGATCCTGCGCCCGATCGCCGAGGAGCTGGGCCTGGACCATTGGATCGCCAATGAGCTCGAAATCGTGGATGGCGCGCTGACGGGCCGGGTGCTCGGCGAAGTGATCGACCGGGCGGCCAAGGAGAAGTACCTGCGCCAATGGGCGGCCGCCGAGGGCATCGAGCTGGGTCATACGATCGCCGTGGGCGACGGCGCCAACGACCTCGACATGCTCGGCGCCGCGGGAATCGGCGTTGCCTTCAACGCCAAGCCGGCGGTGCGCGCCGTCGCCGACGCCGCCATCAACATGCCTTACCTGGACGCGGTCCGGCACATCGCCGGCGTCTGAGCAAGCCCCGGAACGCAGCAAGCCCCGGAACGCAGGCACTCAAGACGACCCGGAAAGCCGGCTCCCGGAACGCCGCAAAGGCCGTGGCCCCTCCCGCCCGGAGGGGCCACGGCCTTCTGCGTCTTGAGGATCAGCCGAGGGTGGCGAGCAGCTCCCGCATTTCCTTGATCTCGGCCTGCTGCGCGGTGACGATGGCGTTCGCCAGCTTCACGGCGGCGTGGTCCTTGCCGTTTGCCGCCTGGTCCTTGGCCATGGTGACGGCGCCTTCATGGTGGGCGATCATCTGCGTGAGGAACATCCTGGCCGCTTCCTTTCCCTGGGCAGCGTCCAGCTTGGCCAGTTCCTCCTCGCTGAGCATGCCTTCCATGGAGTGGCCGGCATGTCCGGATGACATTTCCACCGGTTCGTTCCAGGCCTTGAGCCAGGCGGTCATGCTGGCGATCTCGGGGCCCTGGGCGCCCTTGATCCTTTGTGCCAGGGTGGTCACGGACTGCGGGACGTCCTTCTTGCCGAGCATGCTTTCGCTCATGTCGAGGGCCTGCTGGTGGTGGACGATCATCGCCTGCGCAAAGCCGGTGTCCGCCTCGTTGTGCGCGGCCGAGGTGGGCTGGCTCTGCTGGTGCGTCCCGCCCTCCTGCGCGCTGCCCGCCGGGGTGCTGTTTCCCGTGCCGCCGGCGCACGCGGTGAGGGTGAGTCCGGCGGCGAGCAGCACGGCGGCGGCCGCGGCTCGCGGTGTGGTGAAGGTGTCAAGAATGGTCATTGGATGGTCCTTGTCTGCGGTTGTGCTGTTGCGGGCTCGTGCTGCGGTGGCCGCCCTTGGGCAGCCTGCCGAGGCGGCTCAGCACCGGCTGATGCACAACTCATGCAAGGAGGGACTGCGGGGATCGGCGAGCACGCCGCCTGTGGCGCCTATCCGCATGGCCGGCAAGGCTGCCGGAAGCACCAGGGGTGAGGCGCCCGGGGCATCCAGCGTCAGGGTGCTCGGCATCGGAACGCAGGGCGGATACATCTTGGAAGCCACGGGGCACGGCGCGGAGCAGTCGCAGCCGTGGGCGTCCGTAGCGTGTGGCTGATCCAGGGAGGCGGCATCCGCCATCGCGTCCATGGCCACGGCCGTGTGCCCGGCATGCGGGCCGTTGAGCACGTGCATGCCCAGGAATCCGGTGAGCACCGCGGCCACGGTGAGCAGCAACGCCAGCCTGGCGGCACATGTCCGCATGCTTGCTCCTCCCCGCTCGTTCCGCACGACGTTCACGATACCCCTAGGGGGTATGGTTCGCAATGACGGAAGTCCCGGACAGCGGCTGCCGTCCGGGACTTCCGGTCTGGTGATCTTGCGGACCTAGGCGCTCTTGCCGAAGTAGTCGGCGCCGCCGACGTACTCGGTGTGGCCGCTTTCGACGTCGGCGGTCACCATCTTGGCCACCTCTGCCGCGAACTCTTCCACGGAGTACAGCTTGCCGGCTTCCGCGCGGCGGGCCTCGATGGCACCCGGGTTGGAGCGGTCGAGGAGCGTCGCGGTGACGGTGCCTTCGATCATGTCGCCGGAGACCACCACGAGGGAGATGCCCTTCTCTTCGAGGCTCGGCAGCAGTTCGCGCAGCGCCAGCTCACCGGCGCGCTTGCTGCGGGCCACCGGCTCGTATTCCGGCATGGTGGGGACAGTGTCGATGAAGTGGGCCTGGTGGCTGGTCACGAAGACCACGCGGGAGCCTTCAGGCATCAGGGGGACGGCAGCGTTCAGCATGTTCAACTGGGCGTCGCGGTTGAGCTTGAGCGCGTAGCCCTCCTCCATGCCCGATTCCATGCCGCCCGAGGCGTTGAGGACCAGGATGTCGAGGGAACCGAACTGCTCCATGGCAGCGCTGGCCAGTGCCTGCACGCCCTCCACCGTGGTCAGGTCGGCTCCCACGGCCACGGCGCGGCCGCCGGCTTCCTGGATTTCGCTGACGACCTTGTTGGCCCGCGGCGCCTTCTGGCGGTAGTTCACGACGACGGCGGCACCCTCGCCAGCGAGGATCTTGGCAACCTCGGCGCCGATGCCCCGGGACGATCCGGTGACGATTGCGGTCTTGTTATCGAGCAGTCCCATGCGGGCTCCTTTTGTTCATGACGTCCAAAACAGTACGGGTCCGGTATCCATCATGCCAGCGCGGTGCCGTTTTCCCGTTGTGGGCATTCCACAAAAGCTCGGCACGGAACCGCGGCAACAGGACCGGTGGGGGAAACGGAAGGCTCCGCTTAGTGGCCCATGCCCAGGCCGCCGTCGACCGGGATGACGGCGCCGGAGATGTAGGCGGCCTCGTCGCTGGCGATCCAGCGGACCACGTTGGCCACCTCGGTGGCTTCTGCGAAACGGCCGGCCGGGATGCTCGCCAGGTAGCTCTTCTGGGTTTCCTCAGGGAGTTCGGCTGTCATGTCGGTGTTGATGAAGCCCGGTGCCACCACGTTAGCGGTGATGCCGCGGCTGCCGAGTTCGCGGGTCAGGGAGCGGGCGATGCCCACGAGGCCTGCCTTGGATGCGGAGTAGTTGATCTGCCCGGGTGCGCCGTACAGGCCGGATACCGAGGAGATGAGCACCACGCGGCCCTTGCGCAGGCGGATCATGCCCTTGGAAGCCCGCTTGATCGCGCGGAACGCGCCGGTGAGGTTCGTGTCCAGCACGGAGGTGAAGTCGTCTTCGCTCATCCGCAGCAGGAGGGTGTCCTTGGTGATGCCGGCGTTGGCGACGAGCACTTCCACCGGGCCGTGGGCGGCTTCGACTTCCTTGAACGCGGCGTCGAGGGAAGCTTCGTCGGTCACGTCGGCACGGACACCGAGGATGCCCTCGGGAAGCGGGGACTCGCTGCGGTAGGTCACGGCGACCTTGTCTCCGTTGGCAAGGAACGCTTCGGCGATGGCCAGGCCGATTCCGCGGTTGCCACCGGTAATAAGTACGCTCCGGCCGTTTGCTGTTTCAGACATGCTCTGTGCTCCGTGATCCCGCGGCAGGAAGCTGCCGCATTGTGAAGAAGGTTGTTTTCCCGGATCGATCTTAGCCGCGGCCCGGCGCCCCTGCGGAAAAGGCATACCGGCCGACGGCGGACGTGGCGGCCGCGCCGTCCGGTGCAATTCGGGGCCGGCTGCGTGCGTTTTGGGGGCGGTTTGGGTGCCAAGTGCCGTGGTGAGAGAATTGAAGGGAGCATTTTGGAGCGTGGTGAACAAGCTGTGACAAGACATGACCGCCCCCTGGACCGGGGAGCCGGAAACCCGGTGCCGGATTCTGCGTACCCGGAAGTCCACAGCATCACCGACGCCGCGGCCGCCCATTCGGAAGACATGCGCGAGCGGATGATCAAGTATGCACTGGCCATGGGCATCCGCATGGTGTGCATCATCCTGATCTTCGTGGTGGACGGCTGGTTCAAGCTCGTTGCCGTTGCCGGAGCGGTCCTGTTGCCGTGGATCGCGGTGGTCATCGCCAACGGCAGCGACAAGGCCGAAGTGCACAGTGACGCCCTGCTCGACTACGTTCCCGCGGCGGAACTCGAAGGCGCGGACCGGGCGCAGGAAACAGGCACAGCAGAGGAAACGGAGACAGGGCAGCCGATGACCATCCTGGAAGGCGAAATCGTCGACGACAACGATGCCACTGACGCCGGTGGCAGGCCCGACGACAGCCGCGGGCAGGCGGCGCAGTGAGCCTGCTTTTCCCCGGTTCCCCCGCGGCGGGCCCCGAAGGCGCTCCCGCCATCTGTTCCCGCAAGGCCTGCCGGGCCGAGGCAAGCTGGCAGCTGCTGTGGAACAACCCGCGCATCCACGCCCCGGAACGCCGGAAGGTCTGGCTGTCCTGCACCGAGCACCGCGGCTGGCTGGAGGACTACCTGCAGACCCGCGGACTCTGGAAGGAAACCATCCCCTTCACCCCGGAGACTGCCCTGGAAACACCAGGCCCGGCACAGGACGGGGCCCGCTGAATGTACCGCTTCCTTTTCTCCAGCAAGTGGCTGGGCTACTTTGTGCTGGCGCTGATCTTCGCCATCGGCTGCGTCCTTCTGGGCCGTTGGCAGATGGACCGGCGCGCCGAAACGCTCGCCGAGATCAACCGCGTGGTCAGCAACTACTCGGCCGCACCGATCCCGTTCAGCGCGGCAAAGGCCGAGTTCCAGGCCCTGGACCCGGAAAAGGAGTGGACCCAGGTTGAACTCCACGGCCGTTACGACGTGGCCGGCCAGCGTGTGGTGCGCAACCGCCCGCTCAACGGCCAGCCGGGGTACGAAGTGGTGGTTCCCTTCCGTCTCGACAGCGGGGACGCCGTCGTCGTGGACCGCGGCTGGCTGCCCATCGGCAATAGGACGCCCGGCCGCCCGGACAGCATCCCGGCCCCGCCCGCCGGCGAGGTGACCGTCGTCGTGCGCTTGAAGCCGGGCGAAGCGAAACTGGATCGCGGCGCTGTCGAGGGCCAGCTCGCATCCATCGAGCTTCGCGGCTTCGCCGCCGAACTCCCCTACCCCCTGCTGACGGGCGCCTACGGACAGCTGGCGAGCGAAAACCCGGCACCGGCGTCGATGCCGCTCGCCTTCCCCAAACCCGAAACGGATGAAGGCACGCACCTGTCCTACTCCCTGCAATGGTTTGCTTTCGGTCTGCTCATGTTCGTGGGCTTCGGCTACGCTGCCCGGCAGCAGGCCCGCAATGCCCGGATCGACGCCGAAGACGAGGACGACGATTTCGGCGCGGCCGCCCGGGTCAAGGGCGCCCGTTCGAAACCTGCCCGCACGTCCAAGCGCCGCACGTCCGAAGAAGAGGAAGACGCGATTCTCGATGCCCAAGGCTACTGACGCACACTCCGCAGGATCCCCGGAAGCCGTGGACAACGTCAGGAACGCGCTCCTGGCCGCCGGACTGCCGGACACAATGCAGCTCTTCAGCACGGGTGTCCCGACGGCTGCGGCTGCAGCGGAACAGCTGGGCTGCAGCGTCGCCGCGATCGCGAACAGCCTGGTCTTCGAGCTCGACGGCGGACCCCTCCTGATCCTTGCCAGCGGCGCCGCACGGGTGGACACCTCGCTCGTGGCGGCCCAGTTGGGCGGCGGAAAACTCCGCCGGGCCAGCCCGGACTTCGTTTTCGAGCACACGGGCCAGGAAGTGGGCGGCGTGGCCCCGCTCGGGCACCCGCGGCGTATCCGGACCGTCCTGGACGAATCCCTCGAGGAGCATCCGTTGCTGTGGGCCGGCGGCGGCGACCACTCCTCGATGTTCTCGATCAGCTACCACGATCTTGCCCGGATCACCGGCGCCGAACCGCTGCGGGTGCGCTGAGCCCAAGTAGCTCGCAGCTACTGCCGTTTTGAGAGATCAACACCGGTATCAACTGCCAGTCAGTTGGGTGATCAGGCCAGGGTGATGAGGTCCAGGTAGTCGGAGTTCCAGAGATCCTCGACGCCGTCCGGCAGCAGCACCACGCGCTCCGGGTTCAACGCTTCCACGGCACCTTCGTCGTGGCTGACCAGCACGACGGCGCCGGTGTAGTTGCGCAGGGCGCCCAGGATTTCGGCGCGGCTGGCGGGGTCGAGGTTGTTGGTCGGTTCGTCCAGCAGGAGGACGTTCGCGCTGGAGGCCACGATGGTGGCCAGGGCCAGGCGGGTCTTCTCACCGCCGGAAAGCACGCCTGCCGGCTTGTCCACGTCGTCGCCGGAAAACAGGAACGAACCGAGGATGCCACGCACCTCCGCGTCCTTCATGTCCGGCGCGGCCGAGCGCATGTTCTCCAGCACGGTCCGGTCATGGTCCAGGGTTTCGTGTTCCTGGGCGTAGTAGCCCACCTTCAGGCCGTGACCCGGAATGATGTCCCCGGTGTCGGGCTTGTCCACGCCCGCCAGCATCCGCAGCAGGGTGGTCTTGCCGGCACCGTTGAGGCCCAGGATGACCACCTTGGAGCCTCGGTCGATGGCCAGGTCCACATCGGTGAAGATTTCCAGCGAACCATAGGACTTGCTCAGGCCCTCGGCCGTGAGCGGGGTCTTGCCGCACGGCGCGGGTTCCGGGAAGCGCAGTGCCGCCACGCGGTCCTGTTCGCGCACGGCTTCCAGTCCGCTGAGGAGCCGCTCGGCACGTTTGGCCATGTTCTGCGCGGCGACGGCCTTGGTGGCCTTGGCGCGCATCTTGTTGGCCTGGTCCAGCAGCACCTGGGCCTTCTTCTCGGCGTTGGCACGTTCGCGCTTGCGGGCACGCTCGTCGGTTTCGCGCTGCTGCAGGTACCGTTTCCAGCCCATGTTGTAGTAGTCGATCTGCGCCCGGTTGGCGTCCAGGTGGTAGACCTTGTTCACCGTGGCTTCGAGGAGCTCCACGTCGTGGCTGATGACGATCAGCCCGCCCTGGTGGCTCTTCAGGAAGTCCCGGAGCCAGGAGATCGAATCGGCGTCGAGGTGGTTGGTGGGTTCGTCCAGGAGCAGGGTCTCGGCATCCGAGTACAGGATCCGGGCAAGTTCCACGCGGCGGCGCTGGCCGCCGGAGAGGGTTTTCAGGGGCTGGTTGAGGATGCGCTCCGGCAGTGCCAGGTTCGAGGAGATGGCCGCGGCCTCGGCCTCGGCTGCGTAGCCGCCGCCGGCCAGGAACTCGGCTTCCAGGCGGTCGTAGCGGGCCATGGCCTTGCGCTGCACGGCCGCGTCTTCGCTGGACATCTCGGCCTGGGCCTTCTTCAGCTTGCCGACGACGATGTCCAGGCCGCGGGCGGACAGGATGCGGTCGCGGGCGAGCTGTTCCATGTCAGGAGTGCGGGGGTCCTGCGGCAGGTAGCCGATTTCGCCGCTGCGGGTCACCTTGCCCGCGGCGGGCAGCCCTTCACCGGCGAGGACCCGGGTGAGGGTGGTCTTGCCGGCGCCGTTGCGGCCCACCAGCCCGATCTTGTCCCCCCTGTCCACCCTGAAGTTGACCTGGTCCATCAGCAGGCGGGCGCCGGCGCGGAGTTCGAGTTCCTGGACGGTGATCAATTCTTCGGATGCCTTTCAACGGGGACGCCGCGGCACATCGAAGCTGCCGGCGGCGGGGAGGACCGCGAACGCGGCCTGTCCAAGTCTACCGGGCCGGCCGGGGGCAGCCGCGCACGTGGAACCGGCCCATGCCCGCCTGACGGTTGACGCGCAGCCTGGCAATTTGTGCGCAGCCTGACAAAGCGGCGGCGGGCGGCTTGTCCGAAGCCTCCAAAAACGGCGCTGCCCCGCACAACTACCCTCGAAACAGGGAAACCCGCCCACCCGCACCAGGCCTTAACCGACAGGACCGCAATGAGCCAGAACAGCACCGCCACCCGCCCGCAGGCACGCAAGCAATGGACCGCCACCGACCTTGGGCTGATCGCCGTCTTCGCCGCGCTCGTGGCGGCCTCCGCCTTCGTCCCCGGTGTCCCGGTGGGCGCACTCGGTGTGCCGATCACCATCCAGATGCTCATCATCATGCTCACCGGCCTGGCGCTGGGCGCCGGGCGCGGCTTCGCCGCCGTCGGGCTGTACGTGCTCCTCGGCCTGGCCGGACTGCCGATCTTCAGCGGCGGGCGCAGCGGCCTGGGCATCCTGGCGGGACCGTCCGCCGGTTACATCATCGCCTTCCCGCTGGCAGCCGCCGCCACCGGCTGGCTGGCCGCCGTCGTCATCCGCAGGACCGTCAAGTACCGCGCCGTGTTCTTCTTCGCCGCCGCGATGGCGAGCAGCATCGTGCTGGTCCATGGGCTCGGCGTCCTGGGCATGATGGTCAACGGCAAGCTGGACTTCGGCAAGGCATTCCTCGCCGACCTGGTCTACTACCCGGGGGATATCATCAAGAACGTCCTGGCCGCGGTCATCGCAGTGTCGCTGCACAAGGCATTCCCGGACCTGCTGGTCCGCCGCGTCAAGTAGCGCCGGCCGGGCCACCCGCCAGCAAAGCAAGGACAGCATGATTGAGCTGAGGGACGTTTCAGTCCGCGTCATTGTGGACGGCCAGGATGCGCCGAAGACGCTCCTCGACGGCATCGACCTGGACCTCACCGAGCGCCGCATCGGGGTGATCGGCGCCAACGGTTCGGGGAAGTCCACCCTGCTGCGGCTGCTCAACGGGCTCGTGCTGCCCAGCGAAGGTTCCGTGCGGGTCAACGGTGCCGGCACCCTGGAGCACGTGCGCAAGGTCCGCAGCCAGGTGGGTTTCGTCTTCACCGATCCGCTGTCCCAGCTGGTGATGCCCACAGGCCGCGAAGACGTGGAGCTGTCCCTGCGCCGCACTGTGAAGAGCGCTGCCGGGCGTGCCGCCCGTGCCGAAGCGGTGCTCGACCGTTTCGGCCTGTTGCACCTGGCCGACCAGAGCATCTATGAGCTCTCCGGCGGCGAGCGGCAGTTGCTCTCCTTGGCCGCCGTGCTGGCGGTCGACCCCACGGTGCTCGTCCTGGATGAGCCGTCCACCCTGCTGGACCTGCGCAACAGGGAACTGCTCCGCCACACCGTGGCCGGCCTGCCGCAGCAGGTGGTCATGTCCACGCACGACCTCGAGCTGGTCCTCGACATGGACCGCGTCCTGGTGGTGGACAACACGCGGATCGTGTTCGACGGCGGCCCGGCAGCCGCCGTCGAACATTACCGGGCGCTGTGCGCGGCCTCCTTCGAGGACGTTCCGTGAGGGGCCACGGCTTCCTCCTGGCCAATCACGTCCCGGGTAACTCCCTGCTCCACCGGGCTCCGTTGTGGGCGAAATTCGTGCTCGTGGCAGGGTGCGGGGCTGCATCCTTCCTGATCGTCGACTGGCTGGCCTCCGCCGTCGTGTTCGCGGTGATGTGCGGGCTGTTCCTGCTCAGTGGCGCAGGCGTGCGGCGATTGCTCAGGGCGCTGTGGCTCATGGCGCCCGTACTCCTGTTCATCGGCCTGTTCCAGTGGTGGCAGCTCGGCGGCCCGACCGCCGCCCGGATCGTCCTGAACGTGCTCGTGTGCGTCGTGGCGGCATCGGTGCTGACCGCCACCACCCCCGTCCAGGACCTGCTCGACGGCGTCGCGGGGCTCGCCCGCCCGTTCCGGCGCTTCGGGGCCGATCCGGAGCGCTTCGCCCTGACCATCGCCGTGATGCTGCGCAGCATTCCTTTCATTGCGGGCACTTTCGCCGACGTGCGCGACTCGGCCCGCGCCCGGGGGCTGGAACGTAACCCGCGGGCCCTCGTGCTGCCGGTGTTCATCTCCACCGTCGCCTACGCCCGGCAGACCGGCGACGCCCTCGCCGCCCGTGGGCTGGGCGACGCCGACGACGCCATCGACGACGCGGAGCCGGAAGCTACAACCGCAGGTACTTGAACAGTGCCGCCGTGCCCATGCCGCCGGCGATGCTGATCATGGCCAGCGCCAGCGGATCCGCTCCGGCGGCTTCCTTCGCTGGCGTCGACTTGGCCAAAGCCCGCGCCTGCGCCAGCAGCCGGGTAACGAGCACGGCACCAGAGGCGCCGTAGCCATGCCCCAGGGCAAGGGCTCCGCCGTCGAGGTTGGCCCGTTCCGGATCGAACCCCAGCACGTCGAGGCAGGCGATCGCCTGGGCGGCGAACGCTTCATTGAATTCGAGGAGGTCCACATCCGTGGCCCGGGTGGCGTGGCGTTCGAGCAGCCGGGCCGCCGCGGCCGCCGCGCCGACGCCCAGGAGTTCGGGATCGACGCCGGCGGTCTCGCTGCCGAGCACCAAGAGCGCGTCAGGGACGCCAAGTGCGCGGGCGCGGCGCAGCGAGGTGATGACGACGGCGGAGGCGGCGTCGGCGTCGAAGCAGGAGTTCCCGGCGGTGACCGTCCCTTCAGGAACGAACGCGGCAGGGAAGCGTTTGAGCACCGCGGCGCTGAGCGCACGGCGGGGGCCGTCGTCGGACGCCACTGTTGTCCCATCGACAGCGAGCGGCAGGATTTCACCGGCGAAGTTGCCGGCCTCCCTGGCCGCGATCGCGCGCCGGTGGCTGCGCAAGGCAAAGTCGTCCTGGCGTTCCCGGCTGATCCCGTACGCGCGTGCCACGTTCTCGGCCGCGACCCCCATGTCGGGGTCGCCGAACCGAGCCGGCACGAAGCGGGCCCGGGTGTAAAACTCAGGAGCCTCCTCCGGGGTGCGGCCGGGGTAGGCGCGCAGTGGGGCCGTACTGATGCTCTCCACCCCGCCGGCCAGGTAGATCCCGTCACCGCCGGCGGCGAGCAGGCGGGATGCCAGCACGATCGCGTCCAGGCCGGAGCCGCATTGCCGGTCGACCACCATGCCCGGCACGCTGACGGGCAGGCCAGCCAGCAGGGCGGCATGGCGCGCCAGGTTTCCGCCGCCGCCCACCGCGTTGCCGATCACGACGTCGCTGACCTGCTCCCCCGCTACGCCCGTGGTGTCCACCAGGAAGCGCAGCACGGGAGCCAGGAGCTCTTCGGCGCGCAGGGACCTCAGCTGTCCGCCGGCCCGGCAGACGGGGGTGCGGAGGGCCGCGATGATGACCGGCTGCAGTTCCGGGTCGGCCTCAGCCAAGGACACGGGCCCGCGGGTCATTGTCCGTGATCCACTCCAGGAGTACCCGGCGGCTGACCTTGCCCCGGTCCGTGACCGGAAGTTCCGTGAGCAGGTAGTACTGCAGGGGCCGCTTCTCCCGGGCGAGCAGCCCGTCCAGTCCGGTGCGGATCTGCGTGGCTGTGACAGCTCCGAAGGCCGGCAGGATTCCAGCGACCACGCGCTGGCCGCGCAGTTCGTCCGGCATGCCCGCGGCGACCGCCGCGGAGACGCCCGGGACCGCGGCCAGGGCCAGCTCCACCTCGTGCGGATACACGTTCCGCCCCGCGGAGAGGATCATGTCCGAACGGCGGCCCAGGATGTGCAGCACGCCGTCCTTGAGGTACCCCTGGTCCCCCACGGTGAACCAGTCTCCGAAGGAGCGCAGCGCGTGCCCGTCGTCGCCCCAGAGATAGCCGTTGGAAATCATGCCGCTGCGCACGCAGATGTTGCCGTGGGCGCCTGCGGCAACTTCCCCGCCGGAATCGTCCCGGACGGAGAGTTCGACGCCGGGGAACGGTCCGCCAATGCCGGTACCGCCGGCGTCGAGCGGCTGCCCCGCGGCGAGGCAGGTGCCGGAGACGAAGCTGAGTTCGGAGGCTCCGTAGTACTCGAGGATCGCGGCGTTCGGGGCCCAGCGCCGCGCCGCCTCAAGCGTGCGGGCGTCGAGTTTGGAACCGGCGCAGATGATGCTGCGGATCCCCGAGGCATCCACACCGCCGGCCAGCCCGCGTTCGCTGAGCAGCCGCAACACGGTGGGGGTGAGCACCAGCCGGGTAACGCCGTCGTGCGTGATCGCCGCGTGGGCGTCGCCGACGTCGAAATGCTCCAGGGTGTGGAAGGCGGCCCCGGCGTAGAGGCACTCGGACAAGGCATACAGGTTCAGGCTCGCTGCCAGGGGGCCGGGCGCCAGTGTGACATCGTCCTGGTCCAGGGCGAAGAACTTCACGGACGCCTCGAAGGAGAGCTGCCAGGACCGGCGCGAGCGGGTGAAGGCCTTCGGCACCGAGGTGGTGCCGGAGGTCAGGCCCACCAGGAACTCTGACTCCGGAGGACCGTCCAGCAGCTCGCAGGCGTCGGGCCCTGCGGGCGTTCCACCGGGGCCGATCCGCCGGGACACCTCCTCGATCAGGGACGCCGGCCAGAGCGGGTCAAGCACGGCACAGCGCCGCTCGCCCGCGACGGCGGCGGCGAAGGACACCACGAACTGCAGCGAGTTCGCCTCCGCCAGCACCGTCGTGGCAGGGGTCTCGACGAGCCGCAGCGCCGCATCATCGCGCAGCTGCGCCCAGGTCAGCCGCTTCCCGCCCACAGCGACGGCGGTATCGTCGGGACGGTCCTCGGCCCAGAGCTGAAGCTTGTTCAGGAAAGGCACCAAAGCATCTTAGCTTCCCCGGCCCCTTGCCCGCCCTCCATGACGCCCTATGGTTGGCACTATGAGTTTCAATGACGGAGCAGAGCTGGATCCCGGCCAGGTGCAGGACCGCCGCGGGGCAGGCCGGGGAGTGAAGATCGGCGGCGGTATCGGTGGAGGCATCATCGCCCTGATCCTCGTGTTGCTGGGGGTCAACCCGCAGGTCCTCGAAGGCATCACCGGAAGCGGACAACCGCCCGCTGCCGGACCCGGCAGCACGCAGTCCGGAGGCACCCGGGAGTGCCGTACGGGTGCAGACGCGGACAGGCGCCTGGATTGCCGCATCCTCGGCACCGTCAACAGCCTCAACAGCTTTTGGCCGGCATACCTCGCCGACTACCAGGTGAAATACCCGCGCCCGCAGGCCGTGATCTTCAGCCAGGCCACCTCCACCGGTTGCGGGACGGCCACCAGCGACGTGGGCCCGTTCTACTGCCCTGCGGACCGCACGGCGTATTTCGACCCCGGATTCTTCCAGGAACTGGTGGACCGCTTCGGTTCCTCCGGAGGTCCGCTCGCCCAGGAATACGTGGTGGCGCACGAATTCGGGCACCACGTGCAGAACCTGCTCGGCGACCTGGGCCGGGCCCAGGAGGACCCGCAGGGTCCGCAGTCCGGCGCCGTCCGGGTGGAGCTGCAGGCCGACTGCTACGCCGGGCTGTGGGCGCGGCACGCGAGCACAGCCAAGGACCCGGACACGGGACAGCCCTACCTCGAACCGCTCACCAAGCAGGACCTGGCCGATGCCCTGTCCGCCGCGCAAGCCGTCGGCGATGACCGCATCCAGAAGGCCGCCACCGGCCGGGTCTCCCCCGAAGCCTGGACCCACGGTTCAAGCGCCCAGCGGCAAAAATGGTTCAGCCAGGGTTACACCACCGGCGACATCACCAAGTGCGACACCTTCGCGGTCGCCCGGCCGTAGCCGGCCGCTTGAAACGGCCGACGGCGGCGGGTCGCCTTCCAATGGAAGGTGACCCGCCGCCG
>NZ_QRCU01000066.1 GCF_003369445.1 Arthrobacter silvisoli | reverse complement strand
GGGAAGGTGGCCTGCCCGCCGTGCAGGCGGTCCGCGACGATCTCGGCCATCGTGTTCGCCGGAGCCACCAGGCCCATGCACATACCCTCGAAGTTGGCCACCTCACCAATGGCCCAGACGTTCTCGACGCCGGTGCGGCAGTGGTCGTTGATGACCACACCGCCCTTGGGACCAAGCTCGAAAAGGGACGCTCCGCCGTCGGGAGTTCCGCCAACGGACTCGCGGAACAATTCGTCGCGGGCGCGGATGCCGATCGAGGCGATCACCATGTCCGCCGGGATGACTGTGCCGTTCTGCAGCAGCACGCCGGTGACCTGGCCGTCGTCGTCGGAGAGGACCTCGGCCGGGTAGCTGCCGGTGTGCACCTCCAGGCCCTTCGCGGCGACGAGGCGGCCGAGCGCCTGGCCCGCGCCCTCGTCCAGCTGGGCGTTCATGAGCCAGCGGGAGCCGTTGACGATGGCGGCCTCGGCGCCGAGTTCCATGGTGCCGGCCGCGGCTTCCAAGCCGAGCAGGCCGCCGCCGATGGTCACGGTGCGGACCGCGCGGCCCAGCTTCTCGCCGAGCTCGGCCACCGTCTTGTTGATGTTCCAGACGTCATCCAGCGTGCGGTAGACATGGGCGAGTTCGCCGCCGGGGAACGGGAGCTTGGCTGCGTCGGAGCCGGTGGCGACCACCAGGTGGTCGTAGGGGTAGCTGGCGCCGGTGGAGGTCTGCACGGTCTGCGCTGCGGTGTCGATGCCGGTGACGCGTTCGCCGGTGCGCAGCGTGATCGATTCGTGCTCCCACATGGCGGTGTCGCCCATGGTCAGGTCGTATTCCATGTCGCTCAGGGCCTTGCTCAGGGCGACACGGTCATAGGGGAGGTGGACCTCCTCGGCCAGGACCGTCAGATGCCAGCCCTCGAGACCGCGGGTATGCATGGCATCCGTGAAGCGGTGGGCGGCGGGGCCGCCGCCGGCGACGACGATGCGCCGGGTCTCTGGGGCGTTGGTGGATCCGGTCATTGCTGGCCTTTCGCAGAATTTGCGGAGTAGGTGCTCCGCAGCTGGTCATATCAGCGTAGGGATGGCCAGTTTCGCCTCAGTTTCCCGATTGTTTCGAGGGTTTAACTTCTGGGTCACGCTTACATTTCTGGTGGTGTGAGCACTCTTTTACGTGCCGGACACACTGCAGGCCTTCCAGCGAAACGCGCCCGGCCTACCGTTTTGATATCCCGCAGCACACCCGGCAAGGCGAGAGAGGAAAAGACATGACGGTCACCCTGGAACGCGAAACACGTACCGCCCCTGCGGCAGGCTGGCGCCGCGTCTGCCCGCTGGACGAACTCGAACCGGCCTGGGGCGAGGCGGCCTACATCGACGGCCTGCAGCTGGCCCTCTTCCGGCTGGCATCCGGCGAGGTCTACGCCGTCGCCCAGCAGGATCCCGCCACCCTGGCCAACGTCATGGCCCGCGGCATCATCGGCTCGCGGGGCAGCAGCCCCACCATCGCCTCCCCGCTGCACAAAGAGGTCTACGACCTGCGCACCGGCGAATGCTTCTCCGATCCCTCGCTGCGGCTGGCAAGCTACGCCACGCGGATCGTGGACGGCTTCATCGAAGTGGAACTGTAGGACCCGTCCTTAGCGGAAGGCCCGCGCTCCCTGCCGCGCCCGGGACATTCCGACCCGCATGGCGCGAACGGCAGGACGAGCCTGAGGACTAGCCCCGGCGGGAGTCCGTATCCAGACCCTCGAGGCGGTACCGGCCGGAGTCAAGGGCTCCGGCCACGGCATCGAGGGTTTGCAGGGGTGACTGCCCGGTAGTGTCCAGCACGAAGCGTTCCAGATCGCCGAGCGCCGAGAACTGGTCCCAGAGAGCCACGAGCGGTTCTTCGTTGACGAGTGCATCCGGCGTGGCGCGGGCTTGCGCACGTGCCAGCGTTTCGGCGCGGCCGGGCCGAAGCACCACATACTCGAGGCCAAGGGGGCGCCCGTGCACCGCCCGCCGGTAGTGGTCCAACATCCAGGGGCCGACGATTCCGTCGACGATCACCGTGAAACCACCGAGCGCATAAGAGCAGGCGGCAGCCGCGGTTGCTTCAACAACCGTGTGGTTCTGCCCATCGGAGGCGGGCAAGTAGGGCGGGATGAAACCGCTCACGATGAAGTGCCAGAAATCATCGGTGCGCAGGTGGACGGCGCGGGGGAACCTGTGCGCCAGGGCCCGCGCCGTCGTGGATTTTCCGGCTCCGGGCGGGCCGGTGAGGATGATGAGCCGCTCCATGGCTTCGCCCGGGCTTACAGCCCCAAAGCCTCGCGCACATCTGCGAGGATCCGGTCCAGCGAGGCCCGTGCCGCGGCGCGGGCCTCTCCCAGTTCCGCGGCCGACTCCACGGGAATGATCACTTCCAGGTAGCACTTGAGCTTCGGCTCGGTGCCGCTGGGGCGGATGATGACCCTGCTCTGGTCCCGGGTCAGGTACAGCAGGCCGTCCGTGGGCGGAAGGTGTTCGCTGCCTTCGGACAGATCCGTGAACTGCTCGACGGCGGAGCCACCGAAGGCTTCGGGCGGATCGGAGCGCAGGCGGTTCATCATGGCGTCCAGCAGGCCGAGGTCGGCCACACGGATGCTGAGCTGGTCGCTCGCGTGCAGGCCGTGCAGCAGGTAGAGCTCATCGAGCGTGTCGAAGACGGTCTGGCCCGCGGCCTTCGCGGCCGCGGCCAGCTCGGCGATCAGCAGGGACGCCGAGATTCCGTCCTTGTCCCGCACCAGCTCCGGCGCCACGCAGTAGCCGAGGGCTTCCTCGTAGCCGTACACCAGGCCGGGAACCCGGGAGATCCATTTGAAACCGGTGAGGGTTTCCTCGTGCGCGGCCCCCGCGGCTGCGGCAATCCGGGAGAGCAGCCGCGACGACACAATCGAGTTGGCGAAGACGTGCGGTGCAGCATTGTCATCCACTCCCACGGTCCCGGCTGTGCGCGCCACCACGTGCGCACCGAGCAGGGCGCCCACTTCGTCGCCGCGCAGCATCCGCCACGCCCCGCTCTCGGGGTCCCGGGCAGCGACGGCGGCCCGGTCGGCGTCGGGGTCGTTGGCAAGCACGATGTCCGCATCCAGCCGGCTGGCAGCGGCCAGCGCGAGGTCCAGGGCTCCGGGTTCCTCGGGGTTCGGGAAGCTCACCGTGGGGAAGTCCGGATCCGGCAGGGCCTGCTCCTCGACGAGGGTCACGTCTTCGAATCCGGCGGCCTTCAGCACCGAGACGGCGGTGTCCCCGCCGACGCCGTGCATCGGGGTCAGGACGATCTTCAGCTCCCGTGCCGGGAACCGCGAGCGATCCGCCAGGGCAACGACGGCGGCCCGGTAGTCCGCGGAGATCGACTCCGGCAGCACGGTCCAGCCGTCCTCGGCCAAGTCGATCGTGTCGGGCCCGCCCACGGCTTCGATGCATTCGGCGATCCGGGCATCGTAGGGCGTCACGATCTGGGCGCCGCGGCCGCTTTCCTCCACGGCTCGCCCGCCCAGGTACACCTTGTATCCGTTGTCCTGTGGTGGGTTGTGGCTCGCGGTGACCATCACGCCGCCGTCGCAATCCAGGGCACGCACAGCGTAGGCGAGCAGGGGAGTGGGCAGCGCCGATGGCATCAGGAAGGTTTCGATCCCCGCGGCGGTAAAGACGGCGGCCGATTCGGCGGCGAAGACATCAGAGTTGTAGCGGGCGTCGTAGCCGACGACGACGCGCGGCCGGGACCCGGGGGCCGCCGCGGACGCCGCGTTGTTGGACACCGCGTTGTTGGACACCGCGTCGTTCAGGAAAGCCGCGAAGCCCGCCGCTGCCCGGCGCACCACCACCCGGTTCATGCGGTTGGGGCCGGGGCCGAGGGCGGCACGGAGGCCGGCGGTGCCGAACTGCAGGGTCCCGTTGAAGCTGTCTTCGAGCTGCTGCCGGGCCGCCGGGATTCCCTCGGCCGCCTGGTCGGCGAGCTCGTCCAAGCTGGCTGCGGTGACCGGATCAGGATCCTGCCGCGCCCACACGCGGGCTGCAGAGATCAGCTGGTCCAAGGTCGCTTGCTCTGACGATTCAGGGGCGGCATCGCTCGAAGTCATAGGAACAAAACTATCTGTAATGCCTTCCCAACTGGCAACGCGGGGTCAGTTACGGCCCATAAAACTGCCACCCATGGGCCGTGACTGACCCCGCGTTGGGGCTAATGCGGGACGATTGAAGCGATCGTCACCTTGGCCTGGCCGCCGCGGCTGAATGCCAGGGTTTCCGTGTCGTCCCATGCGGGATAGAAGGTGTCCGTGATCGCTGCCGTGCCCTCTGGCGTGAAGACTTCCACGGAGGAGGAATCCAGCAGGACCCGCAGGCGGAGTTTGCCGTCCTTCAGCGGAACCCGGGCCTGGTGGTAGGGGCTGAACAGCGGGGAGAAGTTGGCCGTGCCGGCCCCGGAGCGGTCCACCTTCAGGGCACCGGTTCCACGCTCGTAGGAGATCCGCAGTCCCCGCGTGCCGTCGGTGGAGCCGCGCAGCACCAGTCCCGTTTCGGCGGCCTCGCCCGGTTCGAGTTCGACGTCGAGCAATTGGGTGCGGGCGCTGAAGTCGCCCCCGAGCGGTTCAAAGCGCGGCCCGCCAGAACCGGAGACTGTGAGGTCTTTGCGCCGGACCTCACCGCCCGCCGCTTTGCCGAGTGCTTCGGCTGCCGCGCCGGCGATGTCCGAACGCAGGGCATAACGGCCGCCGTCGCGCACCAGTTCCAGCTCCCGCGGGACGGCCATGGCTCCGCGCCAGGGGGTGGTGGGCACGTGCTGGGCGTAGTCCCAGTTGCCCATCCAGCCAAGGAGCACGGGCTTGCCGCCGGGCGCGCCGTTGATTGAGTTCGCAGCGTAGAAATCGGCACCGTCATCGAGCCATTGGGAATCGCTCAGCGGGGCGCCGGGCGCGGCTGCGTTTTCGGCAGTGAATTCCCGGCCGTCGAATTCGCCCACGAAGTACTGCATGCCGGAGCCGCCGGCGATGCCGCCGGGGTTGATGCTCAGCAGCATGACCCACTTCTTCAGGCCGTTGGCTCCCGCGACGTCCATCTGCAGCAGTTCGGGGACTTCCCACAGCCCGCCCTGGGCGCCGGCACCGGAGAAGTCGCTCAGGAACTCCCAGTGCAGCAGGTCGGTGGACTTGAACAGCTTGACCACTTGGGCGTCGGCCACCACGGTGGTCATCACCCAGTACTTGCCCGGCTCGTACCAGGTGAGTTTGGGGTCACGGAAGTTCTTCGAACTCGGGGCAAGGTCCAGCACGGGGTTGCCCTTGTACTTCTGCCAGCTCTTGCCGTGGTCCAGGCTGTACGCCAGGGACTGGGCCTGGATCCCGGCCGGGCGTGCGCCGCCCTTGCCGTAGGCGCTGGTGTAGAGGGCCACCATGGGCGGGTTGCCGGCGCTGCCGAGCCCGGAGGCGTTGTCCTTGTCGATCACGATCGAGCCGGAGAAGATCTCCTCGGCCTCGCTCGCCTCCATGGCCACCGGCTGCTGGGTCCAGTGGATGAGGTCGGTGCTCGTGGAGTGGCCCCAGGACATGTTGCCCCAGGAGTTGCCGTGCGGATTGTGCTGGTAGAACGCGTGGTAGGTGCCGTTGTCGTACACCAGGCCGTTGGGGTCGTTGATCCAGTTCCGCTCTGCGCTCAGGTGGACGGCGGGCCGCCAGGGATCGCCCGCAGAAGGTCCCGCGGCAGAAGCGGCGGGCGGGGTGTCCGGCGTCGGGGGTTCCGTTGATGAGGGGGCAGGCGCGGTGCATCCGGCGGTCAGGGCGATGACGACGGCGGCTGCCGCGCAGAGTGCCGGGCGGAAGGTCTTGCGGAGGTTCTGGAAAAACATGGGATCAAATCCTGGAGCTGGAAACGGGGCGGGGACCTCCGGTGGTGTTGGAGGTCCCCGCTGGTGCGGGGCAGACGGTTCGCAGCGCCTGCCCCGCGGCTTTGTTGCGGCCTACTTGTAGAGGCCTTCGCCGCCAACGCGGACGTTGGTGGGGAGGTAGCCGAACGGGCCGAGGCCGTTCTGGCCGAAGCTGCGGTCCACCTGGGTCACGCCGCCCTTGAAGTTGATCTTCACGGTCGGGGCGAGGGAACCGCCGCGTACGCCGTTGACGTTGTCAATGAAGGACTGCACCAGGCCGCCCGGCTGCACGTAGTGCGAGTAGGCCTGGAACTGGCGGCCGTTCTGCTTGGTGGAGGGGCTCTCCGGGGCGTTGGCCGGCAGGTTGAGGTCGGTCGGGGAACCCAGGGCCAGGCCGCTGTTGTTGACCGGCTGGAAGTCGGAGCGGATGCCGTCGCCCACGAAGCCGTACACGCCGTCAGGGCCGCGCATGCCGTCCGCATAGGTGAACTGGTGGCTGATGGTGAACAGGTAGTACTTGTTCTTGCCGTCTTCGTTCTGGATGTAGATCTGCGGACGCTCGGTCTGGTCGTTGACGCAGTTGGCGGAGAGGATCGGCGGCAGGAACTTCCACTTGGTCAGGTCCTTGTTTTCCGCCACGGCCAGGCCCACGTTCGCGGTCTGGAAGAAGGCACCCGTCGTGGTGTTCAGGGTGTTGACATCCTCGGCGTGCGGGTCGCCCGGACGGTAGCCCAGGTCTTCCTGCTTGCAGCGGTAGTCGCCGCGCTTGGCGCCGGTGTTGCCTTCGAAAACCATGAAGGTCTTGCCAGGCTGTGCCGGGTCGACGAAGGTGTACGGGTCGCGGAAGGCGAAGCCCGCGTTCTGTGCCTTGGTCTGGTACAGCTTTCCGTCCGGCTCGAGGAGCTTGGTGTGCTTGAAGCCGTCGAAGGAGACGCCGTTCTTGTCGGCGTGGATGTTGCCCAGGGCCTTGGCGATCACGGCGTCCGGTGCGATTCCGCCGCCGCCGGCGTTGCGCTCTGCGACGTCGTAGAAGGTGGTCGCGGTGTAGAAGACGTTGACCTGGTCACCCTTCATCAGGCGGGTGGAACCGGACCATTCGGTGTTGCCGATGGAGCTGTTGGGCAGGAACAGGTGTCCGCCGTAGTTCCACTTGTCCTTCGCGGGGTCTGCGTTGGTCTTGCGGAAGAAGTAGCCGATCCGGGCGTTCCAGTGGCGCTGGTCGAAGCCGTAGCCGGCGTGGCGGTCGGCCACGAGGGAGAAGATGACGTCCCAGCCCTTGTAGCTGATCTGGTTGGCGTGCTCATCGGTCAGCGACCAGGTGTCCCAGACCCACACGTCGTCGTTCATGGCCGGGAATTCCTGGGGGATTTCCGGCATGGTGACGTCGGGGCTCATGGAGTTCTGGCCCGCGGCCACGTTGGGGTTGCTCTGGGCCATGATCTGCTTGGCATCCGCACGGGTCCACTTGGCCGTGAAGTCGGCGGCCGGGTCGTAGGCCTTCTGCGTGTGGACGGTGGGCAGCGGGAAGCCGGGCGTGGGTGCCGGCATAGTGCTCGACGGCGGGTCGGACGGGATGTTTGCCTGTGCGGCCGAGGAGGCCAACAGGACCGAAGCTGCAACGCCTGCGGCTGCCGTGAGGGACACGGCCGTGCGCATGCGGCGCCGTGGCCGTGCGGGGGTTGAGTGAGTGCTCATGCTTTTGCTCTTCTCGCGGAGTTGTATTTCGTGGAAGACGGGCGAACCGCCCGGGGTCTCAACTCCGGCTCCTCGATGACGGTGATGCCGCCTTCGAGGACGCCATCGTATCGAGTGGCGTTGGCCGTCCTGGGGGACTGCCAACGTTGGGTTCCGGCGGGGATCGCCACCGGAACGTTTTCAACGCTTGCACGTTCCCGGCAGGAGGATCAAACCCGGTTTCGCGGGCTTCGGAGCCTCCCGGACAAGATGTCCGACAAATTTGCGCAAGCGTTTACATTCTTACATCGCGCGCGTGCCACAGCGGGGCGGTCGATGCAAATGTTTCGCATAAATCTGCTTTATTTCGAACAGTTCATCCGCCGTTAATTGCGGGTCCGTTTGACTTGACTGACCCCCTGGATTCTGCAGGCCTGGCGGCCCTCCTGGTCCGCCGTCCGCCCTTCTGAAGTCCATTCGATGGACGTAGAATGTTGTCGCGGATCTGCCGCTGATCCGGGCCGGCGCCGCGTACACATCGTGGGCTGGTGCAGCATGTGTGAATTGCCGAAGCGGCGTTTCCTGCCTTCCCTGAACCCGCTGCGCCTGGTGCTGTCCGTCCTGGCCATGGCCGTCGTTGCCGCGGGCTGGCTCCTTCCCGGACTGGTCTCCGCAATTCCCATCGGCGCCGGGCTGCTGACACTGGTAGCCGCCGTCCTGTTGCCCGCGGTCAAGGAGATCGAATTCGGGCTTTCCCCGGGCTTCAAGCTCTCCCCCGCGCTCAAGGACCGGGAGGCCGAACTGCGCAGTGTCTTCGAGCGGCAGAAGGGCGATATGGAGTATTGCGCCCACCTGCTGTTGTGCGACGACCCGGAAACCGCCCGGGAACTGCTCGAAGCGGCATGGTCCCAGGTGTCCGGGACATGGCGGGGGCCGGTCACACCGCAACTGCGCGTCTACACGCTTTGTATCCTGGTCCGGCTGATCCTCAAGCATCGCCAATGGATGCGGCCTCCGGACGGCGCTACGGGGGAGACGGCGCCGCTCACGGCCACCGGTGTGCTGATGGGCCTGGCCATGCAAGACCGCGTGGTGGTGGTGCTGCACGAGTTCGCGAACCTCACTCCTGCCGAGATCGCGGGTATGACCGGCCGGACGACGGCAGAAGTCACCGGCTCGATGTCCAGCGCCAGGGCGCTGACCGGGGGTCCCGCGGCGGACGGCAAACCGGTGCTCGACGAAGGCCCGCAATGAACCGGTGCAGGACATGAACCGGGAACTGCGGCGGCAACTGCTGGACGAAGCCGCCGGCCGGGTCGCGGAACATCCTGCGGACCTGGCGACGGCTGTCGGTTCCGGAATGGCCACGGTGCGGCGGAAGGTCGTGCTTGGCAGCGTCATCGCGGTAGCCGTCGCCCTCGCCCTGACCGCGGCCTTTGTTGCCTGGCGCCTGGCGATCATTCCGCCTCCGCCGCCCACGCTCGAGTCGATCGCCGTCACCTCGGTGTCGCAGTCACTGCGGCCGGAAGTCACCATCCCGCTGACCGCCACGGGCCGCTACAGCGACGGTTCCGCCCGGCGCCTCGGCGAGGGTGTGGAATGGGCGTCAAGCAATCCGGCCGTCGCAACGGTGAACGGCGCCGGCATCGTGACGGCCGTTGCGGCTGGCACCGCGGAACTGACGGCGACGCTGACCGGGGTCTCCGGACGGCTGGCCCTCACCGTCCTGGACAAGGGCGGCCCGAAACTGGCCGGGGTCCACGTGTCCCCGGAAACAGCCACCATGGACCAGGGCGGGATCCTGCAGCTGCTCGCCGAAGGCAGCTACAGCGACGGTTCGCGCGGAAACCTGAACGCCTCGGCGCTGTGGTCCTCCGGCAACCCCGGCATCGTGACGGTCGACGGCGCAGGGCTCGCCACCGCCGTCGCGCCCGGAACGGCGACCATCACCGCCTCCCAGGACGGGCTGCAAGGCACGTCCGTGATCACGGTGCGGACAACACCGAAAACCGTCACGGCACTCTCCGTCACTCCGGCAAAACTAACGCTGAAGGAAGGCCAGACGGCACGGCTCGAGGCAATCGCCAGCTACTCCGACGGAAGCAGTGCCGCCGTCGGCAACGCCACCTGGGAAATATCGCCGGCCGGATCAACGGTCGCCGAGGTTGACCTCACCGGCCTCGTGACGGCCCGTGGCATCGGTAATGCCGCCGTCGTCGCCTCGCTTCCCGGAGCCGACGGGCAACTGCTGACGGGGCGGGCGGACGTCGCCGTGGCCCCGTCGGTCAAGGGCATCGAGGTTTCGCCCGTGGGTCCGGTGCAGCTCGAGCCCGGTAAGACTGTCCAACTGCGCGCCGTGGTTTTCTACAGCGACGGCACCACGGGCTCCACGGTCGACTGGGCCTCGAGCAGGCCGCTGATCGCCGCCGTCGATGGTTCGGGACTCGTCAGCGCCGTGGCGCGGGGCGACGCGGAAATCACTGCGACGGCCGATGGTGTCACCGGAAACGCGGTGACTATCTGGGTCCGCGTTAGCCCTGACTGAGCCCTGCCCGGCTGAACCCTGCCGGACTGATTTCCTAGAGCTTTGCGATGATCTCGGCGAGGAGCTTCGAGATCCGTGCGCCCGCGGCTTCCCCGGCCTCGATGACCTCCTGGTGGTTCAGCGGAACCGGGCTGATGCCCGCGGCCAGGTTGGTGACCAGCGAGATGCCGAAAACCTCCATGCCGGCATGGCGGGCGGCGATCGCCTCGAGGGCCGTGGACATGCCCACCAGGTCCGCTCCGATCCGCTTGGCGTACTGGACCTCGGCGGGAGTCTCGTAGTGCGGTCCGGTGAACTGGGCGTAGACCCCCTCGTCCAGGGTGGGATCCACCTCGCGCGCCAGGTTCCGGATGCGGGAGGAGTAGAGGTCCGTCAGGTCAACGAACGTGGCGCCTTCCAAGGGAGAAATCGCAGTGAGGTTGATGTGGTCCTTGATCAGCACGGGCGTGCCGGGGGACCAAGCTTCGTTCAAGCCACCGCAGCCGTTGGTGACCACCAGGGTCTTGCACCCGGCCGCGGCTGCTGTGCGCACTCCGTGGACCACGGCGCGCACTCCCTTGCCCTCGTAGTAATGGGTGCGCGCGCCCAGCACCAGCGCCCGCTTGCCCTCCGTGGTCAGGACCGAGCGGATCGTCCCCACATGGCCTTCGACGGCGGGTGCGGAGAAACCTGGCACCTCGGCCGCAGTGAGGGTCGCGGTGGTGTCGCCGATGAGGTCGGCGGCGGCGCCCCAGCCGGAGCCGAGTACCAGCGCGACGTCATGGCTCTCGACGCCGGTCTCCGCGGCGATGTAGTCCGCGGCGTCCCGGGCAGCTTCGAAGGGATCGGTGTTAAGCAGCTCACTATTACTCACCGGTACAAGCTACAGGGCGCCTCGCGGTATTGAACAGCGCAGCCGTCCCGCCGGTGAGGCGCAGGCCACTCAGGCGGGGCTGAGTGGCAGGCACCCCCGGCGATGCGTAACAATTGTTCTTTGTGACCATGCATCCTGACTTCAGTTCGCCCCGTATCGCAATTCTTGGTGGAGGTCCTGGTGGCTACGAAGCCGCCATGGTCGCAGCGGCCCTCGGGGCGCAGGTCACCATCATCGAACGCGCCGGCCTCGGCGGCTCCGCCGTCCTCACCGACGTTGTACCTTCCAAAACCCTGATCGCGACGGCGGACCTCATGACCCGCGTCGGCGAGGCGGGGGAGCTGGGAGTCAAGTTCGCCGTCGACGGCGGCGACGTCGCCCCGCACATGCGCGCGGACCTCGGCCACATCAACGACCGCCTCCTGGGCCTGGCCCGTGAACAGTCCGAAGACATCCACGAGGCGTTGGACCAGGCCGGTGTGGAGATCGTCATCGGCTCCGGCAAGCTCGTGGACAACCACACCATCGAGGTCCTCACCATCGACGGCACCAGGACCATCACGGCCGACGCCATCCTCCTGGCCGTCGGCGCCCACCCGCGCGAACTGCCCACCGCCAAGCCCGACGGCGAACGGATCCTGAACTGGGCCCAGCTGTACAACCTCGAGGAACTGCCCGAGGAACTGATCGTGGTGGGCTCCGGCGTTACCGGTGCCGAATTCGCCTCTGCGTACAACGGCCTCGGCTCCAAGGTCACCCTGATCTCCAGCCGCGACCAGGTCCTGCCGGGCGAGGACACCGACGCCGCAGCCGTGCTGGAGGACGTCTTCAAGCGCCGCGGCGTGCGGGTCCTCTCGCGCTCCCGCGCGAACGCCGTCGTACGCACCGAAACCGGGGTGGAGGTCACCCTCGGCGACGGTACCACCGTGACCGGCAGCCACTGCCTCCTTTGCGTCGGCTCCATTCCGAACACGGCCGGGATCGGCCTCGAGGAAGCCGGCGTGGCGCTCTCCGAATCCGGGCACATCAAGGTGGACGGCGTCTCCCGCACCACCGCCCCGAACATCTACGCCGCCGGCGACTGCACCGGCGTGTTCGCCCTGGCTTCCGTCGCCGCCATGCAGGGCCGCATCGCGATCGCGCATTTCCTGGGCGACAGCGTCACCCCCATCAAGCTGCACCAGGTGGCGTCAAACATCTTCACCTCCCCGGAGATCGCCTCCGTGGGCGTCTCCGAGGCGGACCTCGAGTCCGGCAAGTACCAGGGCGACGTCGTCATGCTGTCCCTGCTCAGCAACGCCCGCGCCAAGATGCGCAACACCAAGGACGGCTTCGTCAAGATCATCGCCCGCAAGGGCTCCGGTACTGTGATCGGCGGCGTCGTGGTCGGCCCCAATGCCTCCGAGTTGATCTTCCCGATTGCCGTTGCCGTCACCCAGAAACTGCACGTCGACGACGTCGCCAGCACCTTCACGGTGTACCCGTCACTGACCGGGTCCATCTCCGAAGCCGCACGCCGCCTGCACGTGCACATGTAGGTGCTCTCACCGCAACGGGAGCCGGCAGCCATTGAATGGAAAGTGCGTTGTGGCGCAGATCACCCTGCATGCAGACTTCCAGCCATGACCACAATCATTCTTGTCCATGGTGCCTGGCACACCAGCTGGTGCTGGGAATCCGTCCGCTCGGAGCTTTCCGGTTTCGAGGTCCGGACCGTTGATCTACCCAGTGTCGGTGCTGTGCCCGCTGGCCTTCAGGAGGACGCCGCCGTCCTGCGCAAGGCTGTCCAGGACGTTGACGGCCCGGTTGTCGTCGTCGCGCATTCCTACGGCGGCGCCGTCGCCTCCGAGGCGCTGGCCGGCCTGGAGAACGTCAAACACATCGGCTACCTGTGCGCGTTCGCACTGGACGCAGGGGAGTCCTTGCTCGGAGCCGTGGGCGGCGTGGCTCCGGAGTGGTGGAACATCAAAGGCGACGGCTGGATCACCGTGACCGACCCGGCATCGGTCTTCTACAACGGGGTGCCGGCCGAGGTCACCGGGGAAGCGCTGAAGAACCTTCGCCCGCAAAGCGAGGCGGCTTTCACGGAAGAACTGAGCGGCGCGGCGTGGCAGGAGATTCCGACCACCTACATCGTGTGCAGCCAGGACCAGGCGATTCCGCCGTTCGCGCAGCGGCAGATGGCGGCGAGGACAGGCGGTACGGTTCGGGAGATCGACACCTCCCATTCGCCGTTCCTGTCCCATCCGGCCGTGGTTGCCGGGCTCGTCCGGGAGATGGTTGCCTCCGCCGGCTAAGGCAGGCTCCGGACCCGCAGCGCCGCCAGGGCTTCCGCCAACGGCATGCGCAGGGCGGGGCCGTGGCCAGGCAGGATGACGGACGCCTGGACGCCGTCGAGGCGGCGGGTCGCTTCCAAGGCCGAGGCCGCATCCGAGTGGTACATCCGGTGCAGCATCTGGGGCCCGGCGGCCGGGCTGATCGGGTGGGCGGTGACAAACGAATCTCCCACGGCGATGGTCCTTGCTTCGGGGAGCAGGATCGCTGCATTTCCCGGGGTGTGGCCCGGAAGCACGATTGCTTCAGGGCAGCCCGGAAGACTGCGCAGCCTGGCCGCGTCCCACGCTTCGGCCAAGGTGGCGGGCTTCGCTTGGAGGGCCTTTGCCCTGATGACGTGGAGCATCCAGCGGAACACCCTCGGACGCCAGGCCCGGGCAAGGACCTGGCCGAAGGTGACTTGGTGCTTCTCCCGCCCCTGGACGTGGGCCACCTCCTCGGGAGAGCACAGCACGGGTGTACCGAAGGTCTCCGAGAAGTAGGCCGCCGAACCGGTGTGGTCCACATGCCCGTGCGTGATGAGCACTGCACGTGCGTCCGCCGGGTCCAGGCCCAGGGAATGGATTGAGCCAAGGACCAGATCACGGTCGGCGGGATAGCCGCTGTCGATCAGCATGAAACCGCTGTGGTCCCGGACCACGGTCCAGTTCGAGGCCGGTCCTTCGACGAAGAACACGCCCGGCGCGGCTTCCTGGATGCGGGGTGAAAGTTCGGTCACCGGCCCATCCTAAGGGGCCTTACGCCGCTACGGCCCCTTGGAAATGTTTTTCGATGATCGCCTTGATGTCGTCGTGGCAGCCGCCGCAACCGGTGCCGGCCCGGGTGGCCTTGGAAACTTCGGGAACCGAGGCGCAGCCGGACGCCACGGACTCCTCGATGGCAGCGCCGCTGACACCGGCGCAGCGGCAGACCGTCCGCGCGGGGTCGTTGTTGGCGCCCGCGGGCTGGTCCGTGCCGTCCAAGCGCAGCAGCAGGGAACGGTCCGCCGGGAGCTCCGAGCCACGCTCGAACAGCACCACCAGCTCGGCGGCGGTGCGGGGCATGCCCACGGACACCAGGCCCTGCAGGACCCCGCCACGGGTGGTCATCTTGACGTAGCGGCCGTGGCCGGGATCCGCCCATTGGGCTACTTCACGGTGCGGGAGCCCGTCAGGCGAGGGACACAGCATGTCGTCCCACGGCTCGGCGGAGTTGTCACCCGCGACAGCCAGGTTGATGCCGCGCGCCTTCAGGACCACGACGCCGGGCTGTTCCTTCGCCAGCTCCGGCAGGCTGTCCGCGGCCTCCTGTCCGTCCTCGGCAAGGGCTTCGAGGTAACCCGCCAGCCATTCGGCCTGCCGCCAGCCCGGACCCACCAGGCCCGACGGCGCGGTGGCACCCTTGCAGTCCGGGCACCCGGAGGATGCACAGCGCACTTCGGCGCAGTCACCGATGGCGAACATGTGCGGTTCGTGGTGGGTGCGGAGCCGGTGGTCGACAAGGATGCCGGCGGCCACCGGCAGGCCGCAGCCTTCGGCAAGTTCGATACGCGGACGCACGCCGCAGGAAAGCAGGAGGAGGTCGCCCTCAACCCGGGAGCCGTCGTCGAGCACCAATGCGGAAAAGATGCCGTCCGGGCCGTTGTGTTCCACGGCAGTGGACACCGCGTTGCTGACCACGGAAACGCCTGCCGAGCGTAGCGCGGCGTTCAGCACGGCGCCGCCGCCCCGGTCGATGTTCCGGCCCATCGGGTGCGGTCCGCTGTGCACCACGGTGGTTTGCGCGCCTTCCTCGGCTGCGGCCAGGGCGGTCTCCAGGCCCAGGACGCCGCCGCCCAGTACCACCACTCGCTGGCGGGCGGTCACGGCGCGGAGCAGCATCCCGGCGTCGTTCAGGTCCCGCAAGGCGGTGACCCCGGCGGGCAGCACAGGGTGTGCCGGGTCCGGGTTGATCCCGGTGAGGTTGGGGATCACGGGACGGGCGCCGGTGGCGAAGACGAGGCGTTCGTAGCCTTCGGCGGTGCCGTCGGAGAGCACCACGCGCTGCCGGGCACGGTCCACCCGCTTGACGGTGACGCCGAGGCGGACATCGACGCCCTCGGCGATGAGCTCGGCGGCGTCGGCCATGGCGAGGGCTTCGGCGGTGCTGCGGCCGACGCCGAACTCGGCCACCATCACGCGGTTGTACGCCGCTTCGGCTTCCTGGCCAAGGACCATCAGGCTCACGCTGCCGCGGCGCACCGCCGGGAGGAGACCCTCCACCAGGCGGGCTGCCACGGGCCCGAAACCGACGACGACGATGCGCTCGCTCATGATTCCTCCTTGCGGTGCGACGACACAGCTGCTGCGGCCAGGGCGGGTTCGGCCCTAACGGCCTTCACCAACACCCGGCTGGTCTTGAATTCCGGCATGCCGGAGATGGGATCGGTGGCCGCCTCGGTGAGGCGGTTGGCGCTGCCGGCCCCGGGGAAGTGGAAGGGCAGGAACACGGTGTCGGGCCGGATCGCGGTGTTTACCTCGGCACGGACCTGGACTTCGCCCCGTTCATTGCTGACGGTCACCAGCCCGCCGTCCACGATGCCACGGCGGGCCGCCGTTTCCGGATGCAGCTGCAGGCGCGCTTCGGGCTGGGACGCCGAGAGTTCGGCCACCCGCCGGGTCTGTGCCCCGGACTGGTAGTGCTCCAGGAGGCGCCCGGTGGCCAGGGCGAGGGAGTCGCCGGGGAAGCTTCGCTGGGCCCGTCGGGAGGGGGTGACGGCGACCATGGCCGCGCGCCGGTCGGCGTGCGCGAAGCCGTCGGCGAAGAGCCGCGGCGTGCCCTTGCTGCCGGACGGGTAGGGCCAGTAGGCGGCCTCGCCGGCGTCCAGCATGTCGTAGTCGATGCCGGAGTAATCGGCCAGCCCGCCGGCGGAAGCCAGGCGCAGTTCCTCGAAAACGGTGCGCGGGTCGTCGCTGAAAGTCGATGGCGCGTCGAGCAGTTCGGCGAGCCGGGACATCAGCCACAGTTCGGTGCGGACTCCCGGGGGCGGGGTCAGGGCCCGGCGGCGGCGGATGACGCGTCCCTCGAGGTTGGTCATAGTGCCTTCCTCCTCGGCCCACTGGGCCACGGGAAGCACAAGGTCCGCCTCGGCGGCGGTCTCGGACATGAAGAAGTCGCAGACCACCAGGAAGTCCAGGCTGCGCAGGCCGGCGATCACGGCTCCTGCGTCCGGGGCGGATACAGCCACGTTGGCGCCGTGCACGAAAAGGCAGCGGACGCCGTCGGGCTGTCCCAAGGACTTCAGGAATTCGACGGCGGGAAGCCCGGCGCCGGGGATGAGGGATTCGTCCACGCCCCAGACCTTCGCCATGTGGGCACGGGCGGCGGGGTCCGTGATCTTCCGGTAGCCCGGAAGCTGGTCCGCCTTCTGGCCGTGTTCGCGGCCGCCCTGGCCGTTGCCTTGGCCGGTGAGGGTGCCATAGCCGCTGCGGGCGGAGCCGGGCAGGCCCAGGAGGAGGCTGAGGTTGATTGCCGCGGTGGCAGTATCGGTGCCGTCCACGTGCTGTTCGACGCCGCGGCCGCTGAGGATGTAGCAGCCGCCCTGGCCTTCGTCCTTGGCGAGGCGTGCGCTCCTGGCGAGGCGGCGCGCGGTTTCGCGGATCAGGGTGGCGGGAACGCCGGTGATGGACTGTACGCGCTCAGGCCAGAACGCGGTGAGGCTGCGCAGGACGGCCTTGTGCCCCTTGGTGCGTTCCTCGAGGAACGCGGCGTCGGCGAGGCCTTCGTGGACCACCACGTGGGAGATACCGAGGATGAGGGCGAGGTCCGTTCCGGGGAGAGGCTGCAGGTGGATGCCACCTCCGTTGCCGGTGAACGCTGCGGTGGCCGAGCGGCGCGGGTCCACAACGATCAGACCGCCGGCGTCACGCGCGCCCTGCAGGTGCTGGACGAACGGCGGCATTGTTTCGGCCACGTTCGAGCCCAGCAGCAGGATCACGGATGCGGAGTCGAGGTCTTCCACGGGGAACGGCAGGCCGCGATCCACGCCGAAGGCCCGGTTTCCGGCCGCCGCAGCCGAGGACATGCAGAAGCGGCCGTTGTAGTCGATGCGGGAGGTGCGCAGCGCCAGACGGGCGAACTTGCCCAGTTGGTAAGCCTTTTCGTTGGTGAGGCCGCCGCTGCCGAACACGCCCACGGAGTCGTGCCCGTGGCGTGCCCAGCTGTCCTTGACCGCGGCCGCGACGAGCATCAGGGCCTGGTCCCAACCGATCGGCTGGTGCACGCCGTCGGAGCCTTTGAGCAGCGGCTCGGTGACCCGGCCCGCGTGACCCAGCAGTGCCGCTGAGGTCCAGCCCTTGCGGCACAGCCCGCCCCGGTTGGTGGGGAACTCGCGGCCGGCCACCTCAAGCAGGGGGGTGGCGGGCACGGCCGGGCTGGCCGGCGTCGGGATATCCCCGGCCGGGAACCCCGCCCCCGGCACGGCGGCCGGGGACAGGGTCATGGCGCACTGGAGAGCGCAGTACGGGCAGTGGGTGGCGGTACCGGAGGGCATATCAGATGTGACCCATCGAGGTGTTCTTGGCCTTGCGGAGGTAGAAGGTCCAGCAGACGGTGAGCATGACCACGTAGGCGGCGACGAAACCGTAGAAGGCCGGGGTGTAGGAACCGGATGCCGTGTTGGAAGCGTTCAGTACCTGCGGGATCACGAAGCCGCCGTAGGCGCCGATCGCGGAGATCAGGCCGAGGGAGGAGGACGCCAGCCGCTGGGTCGCTGCGGGAGTGGCGCCGTTGCGGGCTGCGCGGCTGGAGGTGGCGAAGATGACCGGGATCATGCGGTAGGTCGCGCCGTTTCCGAAGCCGCTGGCAACGAAGAGGAACAGGAACAGCACCAGGAAGAGCCAGAAGTTCTTCAACGGCAGGGTCCAGATCATGGTGAGGGTGATGATGGCCATGGCGGTGAAGGAGGCAACGGTCATCCGGGCTCCGCCGCGGCGGTCAGCCATGCGTCCGCCGTAAGGCCGGGCCAGGGAGCCGACCAGCGGGCCGAGGAAGGCAAGGGACAGAGCGACGGCGCCTACATGGATGGCGGAGAACTCGGGGAAGTAGTCCTTGATGAGCTTGGGGAAGACACCGGCGAAGCCGATGAACGAACCGAAAGTACCGATGTACAGGAATGCCATGACCCACAGGTGCGGTTCCTTCAGCGCCGCGATGGAACCCGCCACATCACCCTTGGCGCTGGTGAGGTTGTTCATGTACTTCCAGGCGCCGAAGGCTGCCAGCAGGATGAACGGGACCCAGATCAGGCCGGCGACAGGCAGGTTCGCGGTGCCGACGGCAAGCAGTGTCACAGCGATCGGGACCACCAGCTGCGCGACGGCGGCGCCCAAGTTTCCGCCCGCGGCGTTCAGGCCCAGCGCCCAGCCCTTTTCGCGGGCAGGGTAGAAGAAGGTGATGTTGGCCATGGAGCTGGCGAAGTTGCCGCCACCGAAGCCGGCGAGCGCGGCAACCAGCAGCATCACGGCGAACGGGGTCTGCGGGTTGGAGACGCACATGGCCAGGCCGACGGAGGGGATCAACAGGAGCAACGCTGAGATGATCGTCCAGTTGCGGCCGCCGAACCTCGGAACCATGAAGGTGTACGGGATGCGCAGCGTGGCTCCGACCAGGCTGGGCATCGAGATGAGCCAGAAGATCTCCGAGGTGCTGAGCTTGAATCCGGCGCCGGGGAGTTGGACCACCACAATGGACCACAGCTGCCAGACGACGAAGCCCAGGAACTCGGCGAAGATGGACCAGTACAGGTTGCGCTTGGCGATGGAGCGGCCTTCGGCTTCCCACTGGCCCTTGTTCTCTGCGTCCCAATTCGCGATCCAGCGGCCGGGGCGGTGTTCAAGTACGGGTACTGAAAGTTTGGTGGCCTCGTTGCCTTGGGTCTGTTCGCTTTGTTCGACAGTCACGGATGCCTCCTTGGGGGGACTAGGTACTTCCAAGGTAGGGAGGGCTCGTTTCGGCGACCGGCGCGGTGTGTAAACGTGCTGTGACATTTGCCTATCCGAGGGTGTCGAAGCCACGTGAGAAGCGGTGCGGGCTAGGGTGGCTTTGACTACATCGTGGGATGTTTCCGAAGGTCCGCATTCCGGACCGAATGTCCATTCAGTGGATAGTGGGAACTATTATTGAACCCTCAATAAATCTTGCCGGGCAGGCCGCAGGCGCCGGACCGGTGCGAACGAAAGCTGCTACTACATGTCTTCCATTGCCACATCGAAGGAAGGCGAGTCCACTAAACCAGTGAACTCGCGGGGCAAAGTGATCTTCGCGAGCCTGATCGGCACGACGATCGAGTTCTACGACTTCTACGCCTATGCCACCGCGTCGGTGCTCGTCTTCCCAAAGCTTTTCTTTCCCGATGCAACTGACATCAATGCGCTGCTCAGCGCATTCGCTATTTTTGGAGTTGCCTTCTTCGCACGTCCCATCGGGGCAGTGGTCTTCGGGCACTTCGGTGACAAGTTCGGTCGCAAGGGCACCCTGGTTGCGTCCCTCTTGACCATGGGTATTGCGACGTTCCTCATCGGGCTCCTGCCCACGGCTTCCATGGCGGGGTGGGCGGTCCTGGCGCCGGTCCTGCTGGTGGTGCTGCGATTCTTCCAGGGCCTCGCGCTCGGCGGTGAATGGTCCGGCGCCGCGCTGCTGGCTACCGAGAACGCGCCTGAGGGCAAGCGCGCAATCTACGGCACGTTCCCGCAACTGGGTGCTCCTATCGGCTTCATCATTGCCAACGTGATCTTCATCTGGATGAATGTGTCCCTGAGTTCCGAAGAGTTCCTTGCTTGGGGTTGGCGTGTTCCCTTCCTTCTCAGCGCGGTTCTGGTCATCGTGGGCCTCTACGTTCGCCTGAAGCTTGTAGAGAGCGCATCCTTCACCAAGGTGGTCCAGCAGGACAAGGTCCAGAAACTTCCCTTGGGCGCCACATTCAAGAACCACTGGCGCCCCGTGCTCGCGGGTACGTTCATCATGCTGGCCACCTACGTGCTCTTCTACATCATGACCACATTCACCCTGTCCTATGGCACCAAGCCCACCCTGGCCGGCGCGCAGGCGGCAGCAGAAAAGGCCGGCAAGCCCATGACGGCAGAGCAGATGGCGGCCTTCGTTCCGGGCCTTGGCATCTCCCGTTCGGACTTCCTCTGGATGCTGATCATCGGCGTCGTCTTCTTCGGTATCTTCACCGTGGTCTCCGGTCCGCTGGCCGAAAAGTGGGGCCGCCGGAAGTTCCTGCTCGGCGTCACGGCCGGGATCTTTGTCTTCGGTGCACTCTGGTTCACCATGTTCGGCCCGGGCCAGGCCGCCGCGATGGTCGGCCTGATTGTTGGCTTCACCCTCATGGGCCTGACCTTTGGTCCCATGGCGGCCATCCTGCCTGAACTGTTCCCGGCCAACGTCCGCTACACGGGTTCGGCAGTGGCATACAACCTCTCGTCCATGATTGGCGCGGCTCCTGCGTCCTTCGTGGCCATCGCCCTCTGGTCTGCGGCCAACGGAAGTACGTGGCTGGTTGGCATTTACATGGCAGTCGCCGCGGTGATCACCTTCGTTGCGCTTTGGCTGACGCGCGAAACCAAGGACACGGACTACGAGAACAACGTCGCCTGACCTCTTCGGGGGAATCATCCGGCAAACAGAAAAGGCTCCGGCCCCGCACCACACGGTGCGGGGCC
>NZ_QRCU01000067.1 GCF_003369445.1 Arthrobacter silvisoli | reverse complement strand
ACGCCGAAGCCGAGGGCAAACCGTTCTTCTCCGTGGGCGGCACCGCGGTGACCGTCGACGGAAACCTGTACGCCTACGCCGTGTACAACGCCGCCGAACTCTCCCGGCTGAGCGGTGTCTCCAAAGCCACGATGAGCAGGCTGTTCCGCCGCCTCGGCTTCGCCGACTTCAACGAGGTCAAGGAGCACACCCGCACCCTGCGCGCCAGCGGGGTCCCGGTGGCCGCCCACGGGGAGGGCGACCTTGCCGCGCACCTCGCCCATGAACTGGAAACCCTGCGCCGCACCTTCGAACAGCTCGACGCCGGCCAGCTCACCGCCGCCACGGAAGCGCTGGCCTCCGCCGGGCAGCTGCTGCTGATCGGCTTCCGCAACAGCTTCCCGCTCGCACTGCACCTGCGCCAGCAACTGCTGCAGTGCCGCGGCAATGTCGCCGCCGCCCCGCAGCCGGGCCAAAGCATCGGCGAGGAACTGGCAGGGTACGGTGCGGGCGACGTCGTACTGCTGCTGGGATTCCGACGGCGGCCGGCGGCTTTCGCGGCCGTCCTCGAGGCAGCTGCCGCGCGCGGCTGCACCACGGTGTTGATCGGCGATCCGAGCGCCCGCCGTTTCGCAGCCAGAGCAAGCATCTGGCTCGAATGCCCGGTGGACAGCGTTTCGGCGTTCGACAGCTACGCCTCGGCCATGAGCCTGATGAGCGTACTCGCCAACGGAGTGCTGGCGGTGCGCGCGAAGGCCGGCCGGGACCGGATCCGCGAAGCCACCGGCATCTTCAGCGCCCTTGGCGAACTGGAAGAGTGACTCCGGTCACATTCAGCGCGTAATACACAGGCTCTTCTTCCGGCAGAAACAGCTATGTAACATCCGTTCCACAAACTTGGGTTCATGAAACGGCCGATCCGGCCGCGAGGACCCCAATTTCCGGAGGAACAACATGGCTGAACTTGAGACCGCGGCCGGCGCCGGCACCGGCGCCGTCAAGCCCGGGTATGACCACCGCCTCGCCAACGAGGACCTCGTCCCGCTCGAGAAACAGGGCTGGGGCGCCTACAACATCTTCGCCTTCTGGATGTCGGACGTGCACAGCGTGGGTGGCTACGTCACCGCCGGCAGCCTGTTCGCCCTGGGCATCGCAAGCTGGCAGGTGCTCCTGTCCCTGATCATCGGCATCGTGATCGTCCAGGCCTTCACGAACCTGGTGGCCAAGCCGAGCCAGAAGACCGGCGTCCCCTACCCCGTGATCAACCGCGCGATCTTCGGGGTCAAGGGCGCCAACATCCCGGCGGTCATCCGCGGCCTCATCGCCATCGCCTGGTACGGCGTGCAGACCTTCCTCGCCGCGGAATCGCTGAACATCATCTTCCTGAAGTTCATCCCCGCCTCGCACGCCCTCGCCACGGACTACTCCTTCCTGGGACTGTCCGCCCTCGGCTGGATCTCCTACGCCATCCTCTGGGTGGCGCAGGCCGCGGTGTTCTGGAACGGCATGGAGACCATCCGCAAGTTCATCGACTTCGCCGGGCCCGCCGTGTACGTCGTCATGATCGTCCTGGCCATCTACCTGGTGTCGCAGGCCGGATGGGACAAGATCAGCCTGGACCTCTCCGCCGGCGAGCCGCTGGACTTCTGGTCGTCCATCCCCGTGATGCTCAGCGCCATCGCGATCGTGGTGTCCTACTTCTCCGGGCCGATGCTGAACTTCGGCGACTTCGCCCGCTACGGCAAGTCCTTCAAAGCGGTGAAGAAAGGCAACCTCCTCGGCCTGCCGGTCAACTTCCTGTTCTTTTCGCTCCTCACCGTCATTACGGCGTCGGCCACCGTGCCGGTGTTCGGCGAGCTCATCACCGATCCCATCCACACCGTGGAGCGGATCGACACCCCGTTCGCGATCCTGCTGGGCGGACTGACCTTCGTCACCGCCACAGTGGGCATCAATATCGTGGCCAACTTCATCTCACCGGCGTTCGACTTCTCGAACGTCGCCCCGCACCGGATCAGTTGGCGCACGGGCGGCATGATCGCCGCCGTCGGCTCCGTGATCCTGCTGCCGTGGAACTGGTACAGCAATGCCACCGCCATCCACTACTCGCTGGGCATCCTGGGCGCGCTCATCGGCCCGCTGTTCGGCATCCTGATCGCCGGGTACTACCTGGTCAGCCGGCAGAAGGTCTGGGTGGACGAAATGTACACCATGGATCCGGGCGGCAAGTACTGGTTCAGGAACGGCTACAACCCCAATGCGATCAAGGCCGTGGCCATCAGCGGCGCCGTATCCATCGCCTCGGTCATCATCCCCAAGCTGCTCCTCGATACCGGTGCCACTGCGGTGGATGCCACCTGGCTGGGCAACTACAGCTGGTTCATCGGCTGCGGACTTGGCTTGGTGGTCTTCCGCCAGCTCGAAAAGAGCACGCCGATGATCAACCTCGACGCCGACGGCGTGGACGTCAACGACGGCTCGCTCAGCGACGACTAGGACGCAGCCGCATCGCCGTGACCGAGCGTACAGTTGAGGCCCCGGAATCCGCTGATTCCAGGGCCTCAACTGCAGGTTCGCGCGAGGAGCCGAGGGGTTAGTTGCGGTTCAGTTCCACGGAAATCGCCTCGGCCGCTTCGCGCAGCATCGGCACGGCCCGCTCGCCGAAGCTCTGGTCCACTCGGGTGATGGGGCCGGAAACGGAGATGGCCGTGGGCGTCGGAGCGTTGGGCACCGCCATGGCGAAGCAGCGGACGCCGAGTTCCTGCTCTTCTTCGTCGATCGAGTAGCCGCGTTCCCGGATGAGCTTCAGGTCGTGCAGCAGCGCGTCGATGTCGCCGATGCTCTTGGCCGTGGGTGTGGGCATGCCGGTGCGGGCCACGATTCCACGGACCACGTCGTCGTCCAGCTGCGCCAGGATCGCCTTGCCGACGCCGGTGTCGTGGGTGTGGGCGCGGCGGCCCACCTCCGTGAACATGCGCATGGAGTGCGACGACGGAACCTGGGCAACGTAGATGACCATGTCCGAATCCAGCACGGCCATGTTCGAGGTTTCGCCCAGGCGGTCCACCAGGGACTTCAGCTGCGGACGGGCCAGGGCACCGAGCTGCTTGTTGGCGCCGTCGCCGAGCCGGATGAGGCGCGGCCCCAGGGCGTAGCGGCGGTTGGGAAGCTGCCGGATGTAGCCCAGCGCCACCAGCGTGCGCAGCAGGCGGTGGATGGTGGGCAGCGGAAGATCGGTCGACGACGACAGTTCGCTGAGCGTGACGTCACCGCCGGCATCCGTAATCAGTTCCAGCAGTTCGAAGACGCGCTCGACGGACTGCACGCCTCCCGAGGGCTTTTCGGCCATTCCGTTGTCTCCTATGGCTCGGAATCCGACAACTCTTATCCGCATCGTGAAAAAGTTGTTTAGGTCTTCAAGATACCGCACCAAACCCCCTTGCGGTCACCTTCGGCGGAAAGCTTGTGTTTCCACTTTGTAGATAATAATATCCATAATACGAAAACACTAGCGAGGCACACCGGTCCTTAAAGGACCCGCAACAGGAGGACATTCAATGGCGAACCCGGGCCCCGGAAACTCAATCACCTTGCGCGTCGCCGCGCCGTCGAGCTTCACTGCCACCAGTGAGATCGCAACGGCCGTCGCGGCAGCCGGCGCAGCCGTCACCGCACTGGACGTCACCGAGTCCCACCACGACACGATCGTCGTCGACGTCACCTGCAACACCACCGGCGAAGAGCACGCCGAAGAGGTCAAGAATGCCCTGAATGCGCTCGACGGCGTCACGGTCCAGCACGTCTCGGACCGCACCTTCCTCATGCACCTGGGAGGCAAGCTCGAAGTTGTTCCGAAGGTGCCGCTGCGCAACCGCGACGACCTGTCCCGCGCCTACACCCCCGGCGTCGCACGCGTCTGCCTGGCCATCGCCGAAGACCCGTCCGCTGCCCGCAACCTGACCGTCAAGCGCAACACGGTCGCCGTCGTCACCGACGGTTCCGCCGTCCTGGGCCTGGGCAACATCGGCCCCGCCGCCGCACTGCCGGTCATGGAAGGCAAGGCCGCCCTCTTCAAGCAGTTCGCCAACGTGGACGCCTGGCCAGTCTGCCTGGACACCCAGGACACCGAGGAAATCATCCGCACCGTCAAGCTCCTGGCCCCCGTCTTCGGCGGCGTGAACCTCGAGGACATCGCAGCTCCCCGCTGCTTCGAAATCGAAGCCCGCCTGCGCGAAGAACTCGACATCCCCGTCTTCCACGACGACCAGCACGGCACCGCCATCGTCACCCTTGCGGCGCTCGTCAACGCCCTGCGCGTGGTGGACAAGAAGATCTCGGACGTCAAGATCGTGGTCTCCGGCGTCGGCGCCGCAGGCTCGGCCATCATCCAGCTCCTCAAGGCCCAGGGCGCCCGGCACATCGTGGCCGCCGGCCGCTCCGGCGCCATCCACCACGGCCAGAGCTACGACGACCGCCACCGCACCTGGATCGCGGAAAACACCAATGAGGAAGGCTTCTCCGGCACCCTGCACGAAGCTCTCGTGGGTGCAGACGTGTTCATCGGCGTTTCCGCTCCGAACATCCTGGCCGAAGAGCACGTGGCATCCATGGCCGACGACGCCATCGTCTTCGCCATGGCCAACCCCACCCCCGAGGTGGACCCGACCATCGCGTCCAAGCACGCCGCCGTCGTGGCCACCGGCCGCAGCGATTTCCCGAACCAGATCAATAACGTCCTGGCCTTCCCCGGCCTGTTCCGAGGCCTCCTGGACGCCGGCGCGAGCGACATCACCCCGGACATGCTGGTGGCCGCCGCCGAAGCGATCGCCAAGCGCGTCGCTGACGATGAGCTCAATGCGAGCTACATTATTCCCAGCATTTTCGACCCGCACGTGACGGCCGACGTCGCAACTGCCGTTGCCAACGCCGCACACGCCGCCGCCCAGTCCCACGCCGCCGTTCCGGCCGGCGCCCACTAGGAAGGACCCGCTCCCATGGCTCTTACCGTCACCGATCCCCGGCCGGTCGAACGCGCCGAAGAAATCCTGACCCCCAAGGCCCTGGCCTTCGTCGAGGAACTCCACAAGCGTTTCGCGGGCACGCGTTCGGAGCTGCTGGCAGCCCGCGCCGCCAAGCGCGAGGAAGTCGCCCGCACCGGCAAGCTCGACTTCCTTCCCGAGACGAAGGACATCCGCGACGGCGACTGGAAGGTCGCCGAGGCCCCCGCCGCCCTGCAGGACCGCCGCGTCGAAATGACCGGCCCGGCCTCCCCCGCCAAGATGGCCATCAACGCCCTCAACTCGGGCGCCAAGGTGTGGCTCGCGGACCTCGAGGACGCCAGCACCCCCACCTGGGCCAACGTCATCGACGCCATCCTGAACCTGCGCGACGCCGCCACCGGCACCTTGGCGTACACCTCCCCGGAGGGCAAGGAATACCGCCTGCGCACCGACGCCCCGCTGGCCGTCGTCGTCACCCGCCCCCGCGGCTGGCACATGGACGAACGCCACCTGCTCCTCGACGGCGAGCCCACCGTGGGCGCCCTCGTGGACTTCGGCCTGCACTTCTTCCACACGGCCAAGCAACTGCTCCTCAACGGCCACGGACCGTTCTACTACCTGCCCAAGATGGAGAGCTACCTCGAGGCCCGCCTCTGGAATGACATCTTCGTCTTCGCGCAGGACTACATCGGCATTCCGCAGGGCAGCATCCGCGGCACCATGCTGATCGAGACCATCCCGGCCGCCTTCCAGATGGAAGAGTTCCTCTACGAGCTGCGCGACCACGCCTCCGGCCTGAACGCCGGCCGCTGGGACTACCTGTTCAGCATCGTGAAGTACTTCCGCGACGCGGGCGATTCCTTCATCCTGCCGGACCGCGCCTCCGTGGTGATGACCGCGCCGTTCATGCGTGCCTACACCGAACTGTTGGTCAAGACCTGCCACAAGCGCGGCGCCTTCGCCATGGGCGGCATGGCCGCCGTCATCCCGAACCGGCGCGAACCGGAAGTCACCGCCCAGGCCTTCGAGAAGGTCCGTGCGGACAAGACCCGCGAGGCCAACGATGGCTTCGACGGTTCCTGGGTTGCGCACCCGGACCTGGTTTCCACCTGCCAGGAAGTGTTCGACTCCGTGCTCGGCGACAAGCCGAACCAGATCGACAAGCAGCGCCCGGAGGTCTCAGTCACCGCCGAGCAGCTCCTGGATGTTCCGTCCGCAGGCGGCGAGGTCACCGAGGCAGGCATGCGCCTGAACCTCTACGTCGCCGTCGCCTACACCGCGGTGTGGCTGTCCGGCAGCGGCGCCGTCGCGATCCACAACCTCATGGAAGACGCCGCGACGGCGGAAATCTCCCGCTCGCAGGTCTGGCAGCAGATCCGCAACAAGTCCGTCCTGGCCGACACCGGGAACACCGTCACCCGCGAGCTCGTCACCCGGATCCTGGGCGAGGAAACCGAACGGCTGCGCGGCGAAGTGGACCCCGGTTCCTTCACCAAGTACTACGAGCCGGCCAGCCGCCTGATCGCGGACATCTGTCTCTCCGAGGACTACACCGACTTCCTCACCACCCCCGCCTACGAGCTGGTGTAGGGATGGCGGAACACTCCCTCAGTGCGTCAGATCTCGCCGCCATCGATTCGCGGCTGGCCGCCACGGACCAGCTGCTGGAACGCAACTACCCCGGCGACAGCGGCAGCCGCCAGCCCGTGCACACCGTGTACGTGCCCGCGGACCGCTTCACGCCGTCGCTCGCGTCCGAATGGGGCGCCCAGGCGCTCGCGACGGCGGAGGAGCACGGCGGGCTCGAGAAGCTCGGCGTGCTGCTGGGCCAGGAGCCCGGGTTGGCGGCCGCCGTCGCCGGCCGGGTCGCGGCCAAGCTGCGCAGCGAGCCGATCGAGGACCTGCGGCTGGACTTCGAGGACGGCTACGGCGACCGCGGCGATGAAGCTGAAGACGTGGCCGCAGTGGCAGCGGCGCAGGCGGTCAGCGAGGCCGTGGCCGGCGGTTCGGCCCCGCCGTTCATCGGGATCCGTTTCAAGTGCTTCGAGGCGCCCACCCGGGCCCGCGGCCTGAAGACCCTGGACCTCTTCGTCTCCACCCTTGCCTCCGCGGGCGAACTGCCCGAGGGCCTGGTGCTGACGCTGCCCAAGGTCACCACGGTGGCCCAGGTGGAGGCCATGGACTTCGCAGTCTCCCGCCTGGAAGAGATCCACTCGCTGCCGGCCGGCCGGCTGCGCTTCGAGGTCCAGGTGGAGACCCCGCAGCTGATCCTCGGCCCGGAAGGAACCTCACCCGTGGCGCAGCTGCCGCATGCGGTTCCCGGCCGCATCAGCGGCCTGCACTACGGCACCTACGACTACTCCGCGTCGCTGCAGATCTCGGCCGAGTACCAGTCCATGGAACACCCGGTGGCGGACTTCGCCAAGGAAGTCATGCAGCTGGCCGTGGCCGGCACCGGCATCCGCCTTTCGGACGGCTCCACCAACATCATCCCCGTGGGCGACAACGTGGAGAACGCCTGGAAGCTGCACGGCCGCCTGGTCCGCCGCTCCCTGGAGCGCGGCTACTACCAAGGCTGGGACCTGCACGCCAACCAACTGCCCAGCCGATTCGCCGCCACCTACGCTTTCTACCGTGAAGGCCTGCCGGCCGCCGCAGCGCGGCTGCGGAACTACGTGGAACGCACCGGGGGCGGCGTCATGGACGAGCCGGCCACGGCACGGGCGCTGGCGGCGTTCATCCTGCGGGGCGTCCAGTGCGGCGCGGTCGGCGCCGAAGAGGTCCTGGCGCTTGCCGGCGTCGAACTTCCCCGGCTGACCGTCCTGGCACATCCGCGACTCGCCACCACTTCGAAGTAAAGGAACTCCTGCATGAGCGACTACTACTACCCCACCGGCGGCCTGCCGCCGCAGACCCACCTCACCACCGAGCGCGCGATCGTCACCGAGGCGTACACGGTGATTCCCAAGGGCGTCCTGACGGACATCGTGACGAGCCTGCTGCCGGGCTTCAACAAGACCCGCTCCTGGATCATCGCCCGCCCGATCTCCGGTTTCGCCACCACGTTTTCGCAGCTCATCGTCGAGGTTTCCCCGGGCGGCGGCGCGCCGAAGGCCGAGTTCGAGTCCGGCGTCGAAGGCGTCATTTTCGTGGTCAAGGGCACGCTGAACCTGGACCTCAAGGGCGAGAAGCACATCATGGAGGAGGGCGGCTACGCCTACCTCGCTGCCGGTGACGAGTGGGGCGTGGAGAACACCTCCGACGACATCGCCACCTTCCACTGGATCCGCAAGGCCTACGACCGCCTCGAAGGCTACGAGGCCACGTCCTTCGTCACCAACGAGAAGGACGTGGAAGGCACCGCGATGCCGGACACCGACGGCGTCTGGAAGACCCAGCGCTTCGTCCCGTCCGACGACCTGGCGCACGACATGCAGGTCAACATCGTGACCTTCCAGCCGGGCGGCGTCATCCCGTTCCCGGAGACCCACGTCATGGAGCACGGCCTGTACGTCCTCGAGGGCAAGGCCATGTACCTGCTCAACAAGGACTGGGTTGAAGTGGAGGCCGGCGACTACATGTGGCTGCGCGCCTTCTGCCCGCAGGCCTGCTACGCGTCCGGCCCGGGCCAGTTCCGCTACCTGCTGTACAAGGACCAGAACCGCCAGATCAAGCTCACCGGCGCACCGCTGCCGGGCTAAGCATCCAGGCTTTCTGCCGCCGGATCCCTTCCCATGGATCCGGCGGTTCCTGTTTAACGGATTCTGCGGCGTCAGGCGGTGACCGCGCCTAGCGGGGGGCTTTCCGTTTAACGCCGCCGGCCGACGCGGTGCCCGGCCCAGAAGGCCAGGAGCAGCAGCCCGACGACGGCGCTCACCAGGCCCGCCTGGGTCATCGGACCGATGAAGGTGAAGCCGGGTGGACTGAAGGTTTCGTTCGCGAGCGGCGCGTACGCGAACCAGCCCACCGGCTGGCTCCCGCCGAGCCAGGCGGCGAAGGTTCCGACGATGACCGCCAGCACCCCCAGCAAAGGCACGACGACGGCGGCAGCCTTCCCGGTTGTGTTCACCTTACGCGCCTGCTGCGGACTGTTCTGTTCCCCCACGGATTCCATGCCGGCCAGCGTAGCAGCGGCGCCGGAAATCGGAGCCGAATTTGTCAAGTCGTTGATTTAGCCGTCTTCGGGGGCCATAATCCCTCCTGCCTCGGTCCGGAACACTTTGAGCAATCCGCGGGGCTGTGGGGCGTCCGGGAGATCGTGTCCCGTGGGGCTGGTAGCTCCGGCTGGGGGTGGCTGACCACGCAATGTGTAGCTCGGGGCCAGGTCCCCGTGTGCAGTTGGAAGGGAATCCACCATGAAACCGACAAGAACCGCCACCTCCGCCGCCGTCTTCATCGCGGTCGCATTGTTGTCCACGAGCAGCATCGCCGTGGCCACACCCGGCTCCGGCACCACGGCCGGTCCGGCGGTCATCGGAACGATCGAAGGCAGCCAAAAGACGGAACAGGATCAGATCGAATTCAAGAGCAAGGGCGACCTGGCCGTGCTCGATTTTGAACTCACGTATGCGGCGGGTGCGTATTCCGGTTGGCACAAGCACCCCGGCATCGTCATAGCCACGGTGAAATCCGGCTCGGTCACCAGACAGCTTGGATGCACCACCCAGACATTCGTGGCAGGAGACACGTTTACCGAAGTCGGGCCGCACTTTGTGAGCAACCCAAGCACGACCACGCCCGCAGTCCTGTCAATCACCCAGATCGTGCCGGCGGACCAGCTCAATGCCCGGAGGATCGATCTCCCGGCGCCCAGCTGTTGACCACCATCCCGACCCGCGACGTCGCCGGAGCGCTGCGGGGTCGCCGCAACGTTCCAGCGACCCCGCAACGCTCCCGCGACCCCGACAACGGCCCTGTTAGGGTCTGTCCATGGATGAAAATTTGGGGAAATTCATCAAAGACTTCGCGGCTTTGGTCCAGCTCGCCCAGTCCGGGCGCGAAGAGCGACCGGACGGCAAGCAGTTGCTCAAGGCACTGACAGATCATCTCGGGGCGTCCGCAACGGAGCTGTCCGTGGTGGTGGAGGAGATCCAGGCCCACCGCCTGGTGGACGCGGACATCCTGATGGAGGCCCTGGCCGGCAGGGATCCCGCGCACCGCCTGCTCGGGATCGGCGGCGGGGCCGAGCGCAACCACATGTCCTTGAGCGATATCCTCCAGCATGCCCGGATGTACCGGTCGTTTCCGCTGGCCCGCCCGGATTACACCAACCTGGCCATCGGACCCGACGAGCAGCGCCAGGTGGTCGCGATGGGTCTGTGGCTCTTCAACTACGGCGGCGCCCCGCTGGCGGTCCTGCAGCGCGAGGCCAACCACCAGTACGGCCGGCAGATGGCCACGCTGGAGGTCCTCGCCGAAGAGGCAGCGACGGCGGCGGCCTACCTCGCCGAAATCCGCAGCAGCCTGGAGCACACCAGCGTGTTCAAGGGGCAGGTCATCGCCCTGACTATGGGCGACTACGGCCCCACCATGGGCGGTGTCACCTTCATCCGGCGACCGGAGTTGGACAAACGGGATGTAGTTCTCCCTGGAAGGCTGCTGGACAGGGTGGAGGACCATGCCTTGGGCATCGCCCGCCAGGCCTCCGTGCTCCAGGAACACGGCCAGCACCTCAAGCGCGGGCTGCTGCTTTACGGCCCGCCGGGCACCGGCAAGACCCATACCGTCAGGTACCTGCTGGGCCAAAGCGAAGGAACGACGGCGGTGCTCCTCTCGGGCGGGACCCTCGCCCGGGTTGCCGAAGCGGCACGGATCGCCAGGGCACTCGCGCCGTCAATTGTGGTGCTCGAGGATTGCGACCTGATCGCCGAAGACCGCAGTTACGGCCACGGCCCGCAGCCCCTGCTCTTCGAAGTGCTGGACGCCATGGACGGGCTGGACAGCGATGCGGACGTTGCCTTCGTCCTCACCACCAACCGGGTGGAGATGCTCGAGCGCGCCCTGGCGCAACGGCCCGGCCGGGTGGACCTGGCCGTCGAAATCCCGCTGCCTTCGGTACACGAACGTGAACGGCTCCTGGAGCTGTACTCCCCGGGCCTTGGTTTCTCGGACGCAGCACTCAAGGCCGCGGCGGCCCGTACCACCGGGACCACGGCGTCGTTCGCCAAGGAACTGGTGCGCCGCACGGTGGTGGCCGCGGCACTGGCCGGGGAGGCGCCATCAGACGCCTATCTGGAAGACGCGGTGGAGCAACTGATGGCCGACAGCGAGGCACTTACCCGCAGTCTGTTGGGCAGCAACGGCCAGCACCCCGACGGCGGCCCCGGTTCCGGGACACCCGGCCAGGGGATGGACTTCGGTTTCGTCGCCGGGCCTGTTCCCCCGGGATTTCCGCCCGCGTAGCTGCTAACTGTCCGGTGTCCAGGTGAGCTTGATGGTGACGCCGTCGGCATCCTCATCGATCTGCAGCTGTAGTTCCTCGCCAAAGAGGAACTCGTTCTCGAAGGTCCGTCCATCCATGCGGGCGGCCTCGACGAGCTTGGCCATGGCGCTTGCCATGGCACGGCCCCAGTCGTGCGGATGCTTGCTGGTTGCTTTTTCCAGCGCTGAATAGCTCGCCATGGACTCAATTGTTGCCCGATGCGGCCGGTTCTGCCAGCCCACCGGCCGGACCAGGCTTCCGGACCGCGCCCTTTCCGATTGGCACGTTGCTGCGGTGGGCCCTGCCGCAGTCCAGTTGCATGGCGCTGGTGACCAGAGTGAAGTGGCTGAAGGCCTGGGGCATGTTCCCCAGTTGGCGGTGGTTCAGCGGATCCCATTCTTCGCTGAGCAGCCCCACATCGTTCCGAAGGGAGAGCAGCCGTTCGAACAATTCAGTGGCCTCGCCGGTACGCCCCGCACCCAGGAGCGCATCCACCAGCCAGAAGGAACAGGCGAGGAACACCCCCTCCCCGCCCGGCAGTCCGTCGTCGCTCTCTTCGTTGCGGTACCGCAGCACGAAGCCATCTACGGTCAGCTCATGCTGGATCGCCTCAATGGTGCCGATAACCCGCGGATCGTCAGGGGGGAGGAAGCCCACCTTGGGGATCAGCAGCAGGCTCGCGTCCAGTTCCCGACTGCCGTACGACTGCACGAAGGTGTTGCGGGCGGCGTCGAAACCCCGTTCCATGACCTCCCGGTGGATGGTGTCCCGCAACGCGGCCCAGCGCTCCAGCGGTCCCGGCAATCCGAGGTCGCCTATCGCCTTGACCATGCGGTCGGCAGCCACCCAGGCCATCACTTTCGAATGCGTGAAGTGGCGCCTCGGCCCGCGCATTTCCCACAATCCGTTGTCCGGCTGGTGCCAGATCTGTTCCAGATGGCCCATCAGTGCCTGTTGGAGGGGCCAGGATTGGTCACCTTTCCGGGCACCCCCGTCCACCAGGCCAGCCCTGGTCAGCGACAAGCAATCCAACACTTCGCCCCAGACATCCAGCTGCAGTTGCTCTGCGGCGGCATTGCCGGTGCGCACGGGCAACGACCCTTGGTAGCCGGACAACCAGTCAAGGGAATTCTCCGTAAGCCGGCGCTCGCCATGCAGGCCGTACATGATCTGCAGGTCCGCCGGATCGCCCGCCACCGCGCGCAGCAGCCAGTCCCGCCAAGCGGCGGCCTCCTCCGTATATCCCGCGGCGAGCAGGGATTGCAGGGTCAGGGTTGCATCCCGGAGCCAGCAGTAGCGGTAATCCCAGTTCCGGGGACCACCGGGCTGTTCGGGAAGCGAGGTGGTGGGGGCTGCCACTATTCCGCCGGTGGGGGCATAGCTGAGTGCCTTGAGGGTGATGAGGGAACGTTCGACGGCGGCGTGGTAGGGGCCGGCGTCCGTGCACCGGGCGGACCACTGGGTCCAGAACTCTTCGGTGTCCGACTGCGCGGTGGCAGGGTTCACGGACCGTGGCCGCGGAAGATGGCTGGGCGCCCACGTGAGCACGAACGGGACGGTGTCGCCTGCCCCGACCGTGAATTCGCTCAGGGTGCGCATGTCCACGCCCTTGACCGGCGCCGCGGTTTCCAGGTAGACCGAATCCGGGCCGGCGACGGCCCAGATTCCGCCCGGGTGCCGACGGACCCACGGCACCACGTGCCCGTAATCGAAACGAAGGACCAATTCCCCCCGCATCCGTACGCTGCCACGTATCCCCTCGACAATACGGACAACGTCGGCAACCTCGTCGCGCGGAGGCATGAAGTCGGTAACGCGGACGTGGCCCTCCTCGTTCTCCCATTCGGTCACAAGGACCAGGGTTCCCGGGCGGTAGCCGCGCCGGGTACAGCGTCCCCCGTCCGCTGGCGCCAGAAGCCACCGGCCGGCGTCGGGAGTATCGAGCAAAGCGGCAAAGCACGCCGGGGAGTCGAAACGCGGCAGGCACAACCAGTCGATGGAGCCCTCTGTGCTGACGAGCGCCGCCGTGTGCAGGTCACCAATCAGGGCGTAGTCCTCAATTCCGGCGGGGCGGCCGGGAGCCGCCGTGCCGCCGTTCACCGCGCACCCAGGAAAGACCCGACGGCGGCAATGGCCCGTTCCGTGATCGCCGCCCTGTCCCCGCCGCCGTCGACCTCCACGACGATGCCGCGCTGCGCATAGGCGGTCACGACAGGCAGCGTTTCTTCCCGGTATAGCTCCAGGCGACGGCGGATCACCGTCTCGGTGTCATCGCTGCGGCCTTGTTCGGCAGCCCGTTGGAGGAGGCGCTGAACCAGTTCCTCCTCGTCGAGGTCCAGGTGCACGACGGCGTCCAGCTGTTTCCCATCGGCCGCCAGCACCTCGTCGAGCGCCCCGAGCTGGGCCAGGTTGCGCGGATAGCCGTCCAACAGGAAACCGCGCGCGACGTCGTCGTCGGCCAGGCGGCGGGCCACCATCGCATCGGTGAGCCGGTCCGGCACCAGCTCGCCCCTGTCCATGAATCCGCGGGCCTCGGCCCCCAGTTCCGTCAGCTCCCGCACGTGGGTCCGGAAGAGTTCGCCCGTGGAGATGGTGGGGATGCCGAAATGCGCGGCGAGGTATTCGGCCTGGGTGCCTTTTCCGGAGCCGGGCGCGCCGATGATGATCATGCGGGTCATGCCTGAGCCTAGCAACGGGCGCGCCCGTTGGCACCAGGCTCGCGGCACCCGAAAGCCACCGCGGCCGCTTGTGAGAGCCCGCAACCAGCTTTTATCCAAATGACGGAGTAAATACGTGCTAGCACGGAAGCGGAGGCCCTTGCCCCGGGAGCACTATTGATTCCGGGCCAGGAACCCCTGGCCCGAAGCGGGGGACCCGCACCGTAGAGGGACCTCCACTGATTGCCGGCAGGCCGGGGCACACAGCCCAGGCCGCGGATGTCCGTTCACCTCCGCACCGCCCGGTTCACATCACACCCCAGGAGAGAAATGCGCACCAACACCATGTCCCGGCCCAAGCGCGCCCGGATCATCTCAGCCCTTGCCGTGAGCCTCGGCCTCGCCGGAGCCGGCCTGGCCCTGGGCACGCCCGCCCAGGCCAGCACCCTCTATTCCTGTACGGTCACGCCGTTGAAGCCGATCTTCGCCTACATCAACAGCAACGGCGTGAAGGTCCTCGACTACCGGATCACGGCAAGCTGCACGGGCAGCCGGTCACTGTACATCCAGCAGCAGCGCTGGGAGGACGACTCCTGGCCGAACAGTGACGACTACCTGGGCGGCACGGACTTCAGCCGCTACCTCAGCGCCGGCACCAGCACCACCATCCACAATTACCGCACCTTGGTGGACGGCGAGATCGGCTACGAAGAGGTCTACCAGAAGGTACGCTTCAAGGTCGGCAGCGGCGGCGTCTGGTCGGGCTACACGGGATGGCAGAGCAGCCCCATCCTGTCGATCTCGAACTAAGACTGCACCACGAACCGGCCCGGTACCTGCGTACCGGGCCGGTTCCGCGTTAGGCCAGTCCACGTTCAGTGGGCCGCCCTATGCCCTCCCCCGGACCGCAGGTAGCTCAGGACCGCGAGGACCCGCCGGTGGTCTTCGGGTTCCGGCCTCAGGTTGAACTTGACGAAGATGCTGCGGATGTGTGCTTCCACGGTCCGTTCGCCGAGGAACAGGCAGCGGCTGATCGCCTGGTTGGTGCGCCCCTCGGCCATGAGTTCGAGCACTTCCCGCTCGCGGGTGCTCAGCTCTTCCCCGCCCTGCCGTCCCTCCTGCGGCCGCGACACCAGGCGGGACACCAGATCGGGGTCAACGGCGGTGCCGCCGGCGGCCACCCGCCGCAGGGCGTCGAGGAAATCCTCGACGTCGGACACCCGTTCCTTCAGCAGGTAGCCGAGGCCTTTCGCGCCATCCAGGCCGGAACTGTCCAGGCCTGTCCCTTCCCCGGCGAACAGCGACATCGCGCTCTCCGTCTCCACGTACTGGGACAGCAGCAGCACCCCGATCTCCGGATACCGGCGCCGGATCTCCTTGGCGGCCTCGATCCCTTCAGTCGCGTAGCCGGGCGGCATGCGGATGTCCACGACGGCGGCATCCGGACGCTCGCGGTCCACGCAGCTGAGCAGTTCCCCGGCGTCGCCTGCTTCGCACACCACGGTCATCCCTTCGGCTTCCAGCAGTGCCGCCAGGCCCCTGCGCAGCAGCGCGGAATCGTCGGCGATGGCGACCCTCAACGTCATGGCGTGGTTCCTTCCTCTTCTTCCGCCTGCCCCGGAAGCGATGCGGGGTCGGGGCTGAACGGCAACACTGCCGTGATGGTGGTGCCCCGCCCTGGCGGACTGACGACGTCGAGGGTGCCGCCCAGCGCGGCCGCGCGGTCCGCGAGTCCCATCAGTCCGCCGTCGGGCCCGGGAGCGGCGCCTCCCCTGCCGTTGTCCAGGACCACCACGGTCAGCCGCTCCGCGGTGCCGGTGACACGGGCATGGATCATGGTGGCGTCGGCGTGCTTGGCGGTGTTGGTCACGGCCTCGGCGCAGATGAAGTAGGCGGCAAGTTCCACCGCCGGGGGCACGGGGGCGGCAAGTTCCACCTGCACGTCCATGGGTACCGGGGTGCGTTCGGCGAGAGCGGTGAGGGATCCGGCGAGGCCGCGTTCGCGCAGTGACGGCGGGTACACGCCGCGGGCGAGCTCCCGGAGTTCGCGCAGTGCCGTGTTGAGTTCCGTGGCGGCGTGCCCGATCAGCTCCCGGACGTCGGCGTCGGCCGTGAGGCGCCTGGCCCGGGCGAGTTCCATGGCGACCGCAACCAGCCGCTGCTGGGCGCCGTCGTGCAGGTCCCGTTCCAGCTGACGGCGGCGGGCGTCTCCGGCGGTGACGATGCGTTCGCGCGAGCGCCGCACTTCGATCAGCTGTTCGCGCAGCTGCTGCTCCATGTTGCGGTTTTCCAGGCTGAGCGAGGTGGCGCTGCGTACGGCTTCGAGCAATGCGGGCTGCTCGCGGAGCGCCTGGTCGAACACGAGGGCGCCCACGGGCAGGCCTTTGCGTTCCAGCACCATCGCGGCGCGTCCGCTGTGCTCTTCCGGCAGTTCGCGGAAGCGGCCGTGCCCGTCGACGAAGCCGGGCTGCTGCGTGGACCATTGCCACAATTCCAGGCTCGGGTCCCGGACCGTCTTCCGCAGCGCTTCGGTGAGCCGCTCGCTCAGCGGGGCCGCGCCGATCTCCACCATGAGTTCGCCGAGGGAACCGCGCGCGAAGCGGTAGCGCCACAATCCGAGCAGGACCGCCAGGGGAACCACCGCCGTCGCGGGGTATTGCCATAGCAGCGCCTCCGAGGCCTGCGGGCCGGAGAACTGCACGACGGCGACGGCACCCCAGATGGTTGCCCCTGTTTTCAGGACCAGGGCGACGCCGAGCGGCAGGAAGGCCCTCCGGTAGGCCGGGGTGCCGGCGTGCCAGCGCAAGGCCAGCAGCAACACGATGGCCAGGCCCACGCAGATCTGCACCACGCGCGCCACGTTGCCGATGCCGGTGGTGAGCGCGAGGTCGTCCCAGAGCAGGAAGAGGTTCTGCGAAGCGGATTCCCCCGCGGTGACGTGCAGGCGGGGATCGAAGAAGGCCCAGTTGGCCACGGCGATGGCCAGCCAGAGGGAGAAGAAGAATCCCACGGCCGCCCTCTGGAGCCGTGTTTTGAGGGTCCCGGTGGGGAAGCTCAGCGCCAGCTGCAGCAGCGGTGGCTGGTACATCAAAGTCAGGGTCACACCGACGGTGAAGGCCAGGGGGTCGCTGGAGCGGCGCAGGCCTGCGGCCAGCCACAGCCAGCCCGCGAGAACCAGCAGGAAACCCGGCCCGGCGTTCGGCTGGCTGCGCCATGCGGCCACACCGGAGAGGACAAGGCCCAAACCCACGGCCAGGAACATCGCGAGCTCAAGGACGCCGAACGGGGCCCTGTCCGCGATCCCGCCCAGGTGCACAACGCCTTGGGCATTGAGCAGCCCGAGGGTCCGGGCAGGGTCCTGCAGGGCAGGGGGCGACCAGTCGACGGCCAACAGCACGACGGTGGCCAGGCCGGCGGTCACCGCCAGCACCAACGCCGTCTGCCGTGGAGCCACGGCGCCACCCCCCTCAGCCACGGCTTAAGATTCCCACGCCGGAGGGCGGCGTGCTACAGGGAATTCAGCGGCAATCCCGGACGGACTCCGGGGGCGCCGGCGTCAGTCTTCGCGCTGGAGGCGGGCCAGCGCGATGCGGCGCAGCTCGGCGAGGTTCTTCAACAGCGGCGCGGTGATTCCGGCGTCGTGCGTTCCGCGGTAGCGGCGGCTGATGTCCATGACGGAAAAGGCCACGGCCACGGGCGAGAGCACCACGGCGGCGTAGATGAAAATCATCCAGGACAGCACCGTCAGGGGTGACTGGCCGCCGCTGAGCCAGCTCAGTCCACCCAGCAGACCCACTGTCCAAAACAGCAGGACGCCACCCAGCACAACCCCTGCAGGAAAGTACTCGCTCCGCACTACGCGCATCAGCTTTTCCACCAGCCGAACCCCATCTTCAACACCCGGATTTCACAACAACCAACACAAGTATGCGGCCGCCAAACCGCTGTTTGAGCCGTTTCCGGGCAGAGGTGATGAAGCTAACTCCGGAACCTTCGGGAGGACGTTCCGGAAAGCCTTCCGACGTGCCCGGCGAAGGGCTCCTGAAGGCCGGAAGAGGACCTCCGCGCACGCCCCGCGGATGTCAATAGTTGTGAGGCAGCTCACCGTGGAGTACTCTTTTCATGAACCGCATATCGTACAGACGTTCGTAATACGAACTTTTGGTAAACCCAGATCCCCCACACCGTCTTTCAGCGCGGAAGGACTTCCACATGACCAATCTCGCAAACGGCCCTGCCGTTACGGCAAGCGAACGCCAGCTCAGGCGGGCCAAGAAGGCAGCCCTCGCGGCATTCCTCGGCGGCGCCCTTGAGTACTACGACTTCTTCATCTACGCCACGGCGGCGTCACTGGTCTTTTCGAAGATCTTCTTCCCGGCGGGCGATGCCACCGTCGCCCTCATCGCCTCCTTCGCCACCTTCGGGGTTGCCTACGTGGCACGCCCCTTCGGCGCCGTCGTCTTCGGCCACTTGGGGGACAAGATCGGCCGCAAGAACACGCTGGTCCTGACCCTGGTGCTCATGGGATCCGCCACCTTCCTGATCGGCGCACTCCCGGACTTCAACGCCGTCGGCTACTGGGCACCTGCATTGCTGGTGGTCCTGCGCCTCATGCAGGGCCTGTCCGCCGGCGCGGAAACCGCGGGCGCCTCGGCCCTGTCCACCGAGGAGGCACCGGAAGGCCGCCGCGGCTTCTTCGCCAGCTTCGCCATGAGCGGCATCTCCGCCGGGATCGTGCTCGCCTCCCTGGCCTTCCTGCCCGTGGCCGCGATGGGCGAAGCCGAGCGCCTCGCCTGGGGTTGGCGCATCCCGTTCTGGCTGTCCCTGGTGGTGCTGGTGGTGGCCTACCTCGTGCGGCGGTCCCTCGAGGAACCGGAGGTCTTCGAGGAGAAGCACGACCACGGCGAACTGGTGCGCCTGCCCTTCATGAAGATGTTCAAGACCCACCCGGCGCAGTTCTTCCAGGTGGCCCTCATGTCCTTCGAAACCGTGACCAACACCTTCATGCAGTCCTTCGGCCTGGCCTATGCCGTGTCGGTCGGCGTGCCGGCTTCCACCATGCTGTGGGTAAGCATCGTCGGCAATGTCATCGCCATCGCCAGCCAGCCGCTGATGGCGCATCTTTCGGACCGCTTCGGCCGGCGCCCGGTGTTCATCACCGGCGTCCTGGGGTCCGGACTGATGATCTTCGTCTACTTCTCCGTCATCGCCACTGGCAACATCCCCATGATCTTCGTGGCCAGCACCCTGATCACCGCGGGCACCTACTCGATGTCCAACGCGATCTACCCGGCGTGGTTCTCCGAGCTCTTCAACGTGAAGGTCCGCTACTCCGGCATGGCCATCGGCCTGCAGATCGGCATCCTCTGCGCAGGCTTTACCCCCTTGCTGGGCACGGCCCTCGTGGGCGCGCAAAAGGCCAACTGGGGCCCGGCGGCCTGGATCGTGGCAGCCTCGTCGCTCCTGGCCGTGGCCGGTGCGTACTGGGCACGGGAAACGAACAAGACGCCGCTGCGCCAGCTCGGCAACCCGGTCCCCTAAAGCGTCCTGCTCAGCCGCCCCGCCTGCGCCGCCACCATGGCTTCGCGGGCGGGGGTTCCGGCGGCTCCGGGTGAGCCGCAGCGGCCGCTGCCCGGCGGGTGCGCCAGCGCTCCACCTCGACGGCGACCTCCCGGGTCTTGGTGATCACGGGAGGTCCGCCCTGGAGCTGGCGCCGGGCGTTGACCACCCGGGCGTTGAAATCCTCCACGATGGCACGGACGCGCTCCTCGGTGGCTTGCTCGTCCAGCACGGCATCAAGGCCCGCGTCTTCGCCGCGCAAGAGGATCGCCTCGGGGCCCAGGCCGCTGAGGTGCTCGCGCTGGATCAGGCCTTTGACCCACCAGTCCGGATCGTAGCTTTCGCCGAGGCCCGGGATCGGCTTGCCGGCGTACTTGAGGTTGTCGAACTTGCCGTGCGCGATGGCGTCGCGCACCAGGTAGTCGGCGCGCGTGGCACTGTCGATCTTCCTGCGCTTCTCCTCGAGTGCATCCTCGGCGGCGGCAGCGGCGCTTTCCTCCGGGGTGAGTTTTCCGGAGTACCGCGTTGCCCGCAGTTCCGCGGCACGTTCCAGCCGGCGCCTGGCGCCGGAGTCCCGGGCGTCGGGGTCCCTGGCATCGGAGTCCATAACCACAGGGTACTGCTGACCCTAAGGACGGACGACGACGGCGGAAGCCTCCCGCCGTCGTCGTCCGTCCTTGCGCCTTAGG
>NZ_QRCU01000064.1 GCF_003369445.1 Arthrobacter silvisoli | reverse complement strand
GAGTTCTCAAACAACAGACACACCCGGCACCACCCAAACCAAACATTCAGGATCGCTCCGGAGCAACTTTCCAAACTTACCCGCTGACTCGCATTCGGTCAAATCGGCGTTTCTGACTCGATGTTTCCGAGGAAAGCAAGTCATGCCCGCTGATCGCTCCTGCGGAGCAGCGCGGGTACTAACTCTACCACCAGTTCCCGGAAGGCGCAAAAGGAGGGTCCGGAGACCCTCCCTTCGCAAGCAAACACGCCGTAGGCTGCCGCGGGAATCCTCAGTCGGAACCCCTGCCGCAGCTCCTTAGGCCAGGGTGAACCAGGAAGCTCCCAGCGGCGGCAAGGTGACAGTCAGCGCGGCCGGCTGTCCCTCTGCCCCGGGCACCGAAGCCAGCAGTTCGCCGTCGTTGATTACACCCGAACCGCCGAACTCCTCGGCGTCGGTGTTGAGCACTTCCTGCCAGGCACCTTCGAACGGAACTCCGAGCACGTAGTCGTTGTGCGGTCCGCCGGAGAAGTTCACCGCGCAAACCAGAGGCTTACCTTCCTGGTCCCAGCGGATGAACGTCAGCACGTTCCGGTCGGCGTCGCCGCCGCTGATCCATTGGAAGCCGCCACTCTCGCTGTCGCGGGTATAGAGCGCCGGGGTCTGCGTGTACAGCTCGTTCAGCTTCTTGGTGAGAAGCTGCAATCCACGGTGGGCCGGGATGTCGGCCAGGAACCAGTCGAGACCATGCTGCTCTGACCACTCGGCTTCCTGCCCGAACTCGGTGCCCATGAAGATCAGCTGCTTGCCCGGGTGCGCCCACTGGTACGCGAGGAAGGCGCGCAGGTTCGCCAACTGCTTCCACCGGTCGCCCGGCATCTTGCGCAGCATCGACCCCTTGCCGTGAACCACTTCGTCATGGCTGATGGGCAGCAGGAAGTTCTCAGTGAAGGCGTAGACCAGGGAGAAGGTGACCGTTCCGTGGTGCCAACGCCGGTTCACCGGATCCTCGGAAATGTACTTGAGCGAGTCGTGCATCCAGCCCATGTTCCACTTCAGCCCGAAGCCCAGGCCGCCGGAGCTCGTGGGCGCGGTGACGCCGGGGAAGGCCGTCGATTCCTCGGCGATGGTCACCGCGCCGGGGTGGGTCTTGTACACCGTGGCGTTGACTTCCTGGAGGAAGGAAATGGCTTCCAGGTTCTCCCTGCCGCCATGGACGTTGGGGAACCACTGCCCCTCCTCACGCGAGTAGTCCCGGTAGAGCATCGAGGCCACAGCGTCCACGCGGAGGCCGTCGATGTGGAATTCCTCAAGCCAGTAGAGGGCGTTGGCAACCAGGAAATTCCGGACTTCGCGGCGGCCGAAGTCGAAGATCAGGGTTCCCCAATCCGGGTGTTCCCCCAGCCGCGGGTCGGAATGCTCGTAGAGGGCTTCGCCATCAAAGCGGGCCAGGGCCCATTCGTCCTTGGGGAAGTGCGCCGGAACCCAGTCAAGGATGACGCCGATGCCCGCCTGGTGCAGGGAATCGACCAGGAAACGGAACTCGTCGGGGTGGCCGAACCGGGAAGTCGGCGCGTAGTAGGAAGTGACCTGGTAGCCCCAGGAACCGCCGAAGGGGTGCTCCGCGACCGGCATGAACTCCACATGCGTAAAGCCCAGCCATTTGACGTACTCCACCAATTCCTTGGCGAGTTCCTTGTAGCCGAGGCCGAGCCGCCAGGAACCAAGGTGCACTTCGTAGACGCTCATCGGCGAGTTGTGCGGATCCTTATTGGCCCGTTCCGCCATCCAGGCATCGTCCTTGAAGCCGTACCGCGACTCCACCACGCGGGAGGCGGTGAGCGGCGGGACCTCGGTGCCGAAAGCAAGGGGGTCGGCCCGTTCCACCCAGTGGCCGGCCTTCGTGAGGATCTCGAATTTGTAGCACGCCCCTGCTACAACGCCGGGGACGAAGACTTCCCAGACCCCGGAGGAGCCCAGGGAACGCAGCGCGTGTTCACGGCCGTCCCAGGAATTGAAGTCGCCCTTGACGCGCACGGCCTGGGCATTCGGCGCCCAGACGGAGAAGCCGACACCGTCCACGTCGCCCAGCGAGGAGCGGTAGCGCTGGACGTGGGCGCCCAAGGCATCCCAAAGTCGTTCGTGCCGGCCTTCACCGATCAGGTGCAGGTCCACTTCGCCGAGGGTCGGGAGGTAGTGGTAGGGATCGTCGACGGTCACGGGGGCGCCGGCGTCGTAGACAACCTCAAGGCGATAATCCGGCACATGGCCGTGCTGCACGGGCTCCAGGACCGCAACCCACACGCCGTCGGCCTCGTGGCTCATCGCGGTCTTGCCGGCTTCGGTGACAACCGTGACCGACTCGGCCAGGTGCTTGACCGTGCGGATGGTGACGTGTCCATGGTCGTCCAGATGGGCTCCGAGGACGGAGTGCGGCGCATGGTGCGCTCCGGCGGCCACGCGGGCCAGGGTGTTGCCGTCAACGGGGAGCGGAACCCGTGGCCGTTCGATGCGTGCAGAGCCTGTCATTTCTTCACCTTCCGATGTAGCCCCGGCATCCGTGCCGGGGCTGGTACTGCCGAGGATTTGCCGCGAAGCGTTGACCGGGATGGGTAACCAGTCGGGCCTGTTGCGCAACTCGTAAACCACCTCGTACAAGGCTTTGTCCAGCCACAATGCCACAAACAGCGGCGAACCGCGGTCAATGGTTCCGGGCGTGACTTCGCTGTACCCGGACAGGAATGCATCGGCGCAATCGCTGACCCAGGGATCAGGTACGGAAGTTCCGGGATTTTCGCGGACTGCGGCCCCGGCTGCATAGTCGAAGGAGCGCAGCATACCCACCACATCGCGCAGCGGGACATCCGGAAGGGTACGCTCTTCGATGGGGCGCAGCGGTTCGCCCTCGAAGTCCAGGATCACCCACCGACCGGGCTCCCCGGGCGTGTGCGGTGCCAGGAGGATCTGGCCCAGGTGCAGGTCGCCGTGAATACGCTGCAGGGTGCCCGCCTTCTGGCCGGCAAGCCGGGAAAGCAGGGCCTCGAGCTGCTCCCCATAAGGCCCGACGGCGGTGCCCGCTTCCGCCCAGGAGTGCCGGATGCGGCTGGCCACCGCGGGAGCGACGACATGCCCGGGTTCCACCTCCGCCTCACTACCGAAGGCCTCGGAAAGCCTGGCGTGGACGGCCGCGGTGGCCCGCCCGAGCTCCCGCGCCTCTTCGGTGAAATCACGGCCGGCCGAGGCGGCCTCAACGGCAAGCCGCCAGGCGTCCTGGCTATCCTTCACGAATTCGTGCACGACGGCGAGTTCAGCGGAAACGTGCGCGGTTCCGGCGTCCGTGCCCGACGGCCAACTTCCCGTGACCCAGCCCCGGGTGGCCGGTACTTCGCTGCTGCCGGCCTTCGTCAGGGCGACGCCGACCTCGATTTCCGGGTTGGAGCCGGTGGACACCACCCGGTAGATCTTCACGATGGCAGGGGAAACGCCGTCGTCGATGATCACCGAAGTGTTGGACTGCTCTCCCCCGAGGACCTGCACCTTCGCCGGAAACGACGGCAGGCTTTGCGTGCCGGGCACGGAGTGGCCGCGGGCGGCCATGCCGCCCGGCCCGGACGTGCCGCCGTCGCCGATCAGCGCCAGCCAGCGCTCAATGAACTCCGGATCGTAGGCGGCGTCATAGACCCAGCGGGTTCTGCCGTCATCGTCCTGGACGACACCCAGGAATGCCCTTTCGAGGCCGGGCGCGGATTCCTGGCGGAAGCTCAACGGCACCTGGACCACATCGCCTTGGCGCGCGCCACCGGCACCCGTGTAGGCGACCGACAGCAGGACGATCTCGAAGTCCGCCGCGCCACCGGGACCGGCGAGCGGGAACGAGGCAGCTTCGTCCATGGCGAATCCGCCGCTCTTCACGGGAAACCAGCGCTGCCGCGGCAGCCACTCGCGCAACAGTCCGTCCAGGGGCTGCTTCGGCGCAGGGAAGTACATGTCAGCCTTCGATCGAGAGCACGGGGATGGCCTGGGTGTACGGGGCGGACCCCGTGGATCCGGGTGACCGTACCCGGAGCCAGAAGAAGTCATGGCTGCCCAGCGTCAGGGTGAGAGTGCCGTCGGTTCCGATTCCAGGGAAGGGCTGGCCGCCGAAGACGTCCCGCAACCCCCGGCCCGCGTAGTCCGGGATGTCCAGGGTGGCCGCCACCGGGTGCTGGGAAAGGTTGAAGACGCAGAGAAGGGACTCGGCGTCCTCCCCTTCCAGGTTCTCTTCGGGAAGTTCACGCAGGTACGCCAGAACCACCTCGTGGTCTGCCGGGACGTGGCGGAATCCGCCAAGCCCGAACGCCGGATGGTTCTTCCTGACGCTCAGGATCTGCCGGGTCCACCGCAGGAGCGAGCCCGAATGGGCAGCCTCGGCTTCCACGTTCGCCATCGAATAGTTGTATACGAGGGACTGGTTCACGGGGAGGTAGAGCTTCCCGGGATCGGCGTGGGAGAAGCCGGCGTTCCTGTCGGGGTTCCACTGCATGGGCGTGCGCACGGCGTCGCGGTCATCGAGCCAGATATTGTCGCCCATGCCGATTTCGTCGCCGTAGTACAGGAACGGGGAGCCCGGCAGTGAAAGCAGGAGAGCGTTGATGAGCTCGATTTCGGCACGCGAGTTGTCCAGCAGTGAAGCGAGCCGGCGCCGGATGCCGATGTTGGCCCGCATCCGGGGGTCCGGGGCGTACCAGCCGTACATCGCGGCCCGCTCGTCCGCAGTGACCATTTCGAGGGTGAGTTCATCGTGGTTGCGCAGGAACGTGCCCCACTGCGCGCCGGCGGGAATTTCCGGGGTGTCCCTCAGGGTCTCGATAATGGGCGCGGCTTTTTGGTCGCGGAGGGCGTAATACAGCCGCGGCATGATCGGAAAATGGAAGGCCATATGGCATTCCGGGTCTTCCTCCGTGCCGAAATAGTCCACGACGTCGTTGGGCAACTGGTTCGCCTCCGCGATGATCACGCGCCCGGGGTAGTTCTCGTCCACCATCTTCCGCAGGTCACGCAGGAACCCGTGGGTTGCGGGCAGGTTCTCGCAGTTGGTCCCTTCTTCTTCGAAAAGGTAGGGAATGGCGTCCGCACGGAATCCGTCGATACCTTGGTCGAGCCAGAAGCGGACGACGTCGTAAAGCGCCTCGATAACCTTGGGGTTTTCGAAATTCAGGTCCGGTTGGTGCGAGAAAAAACGGTGCCAGAAAAACTGCCGGCGGATCGGATCGAAGGTCCAGTTCGAATCCTCGGTGTCCACGAAGATAATGCGGGCGTCCTGGTACTTTTCGTCCGTATCGCTCCAGACATAGAAGTCGCCGTAGGGCCCGTCCGGGTCCTTCCGGGACTCCTGGAACCAGGGGTGCTGGTCCGAGGTGTGGTTCAACGGCAGGTCGATGATGACCCGCACGCCCCGGGCATGGGCCTCCGCGACGAGCCTCTTGAAATCGCTGATGGTGCCGAATTCGTCCAATACCGAGGTGTAGTCGGAGATGTCGTAGCCACCGTCGCGCAAGGGCGAGTGGAAGAACGGGGGAAGCCAGAGGCAATCGACGCCCAGCCACTGGAGGTAGTCGAGCTTGTCGATCAGCCCGTGGAAGTCCCCTGAGCCGTCACCATTGGCGTCCGCAAAGGCTCTGACCAGCACTTCATAAAAGACTGCCTTGCGGTACCAATGCGGGTCGTGTTGCAGACCTGGCGCATTCAGTTCGAAAGTGTTCTTCGGCGTGAAGTACGGGTTGGTGCCCTGCGGAGCGAAACTCAATTGGCCTACCTCCGGATACTCAGGATGTGTGCTGGTTCCACGTGTGCGTCGAGCCGGACGTAGTTGTATTCGCCCCACTCCCAGGTTTCACCGCTGATGAGGTCGTCCACCCGGAAGCGGCCGTTGGCGGTGAAGTTCTCCGGATCAAGCTCGAGTGCCGCGAGGTCCAGGGTGACGGTGCTTTCCCTCGCGCTGTGCGGATCGACGTTGACCACGATGATCAAGGTGTCCTTGCGGCCGTCCGGCAGCGTCTTGTGCTTCGAGAACACCACGGTGGCGTCATCGGTGCTGGTGTGCAGCGTGAGGTTCTGCAGGTCACCGAGTGCCGGGTGGGCCCTACGGATTTCGTTGAGCCGGGTGATGTACGGCGACAGCGTGTGGCCCGAGGCCGCAGCAGCGTCCCAGTCCCTGTTCTTGAATTCGTACTTTTCATTGTCGATGTACTCCTCGGCGCCGGGGCGGGCGACGTGCTCGTACAGTTCGAAACCGGCGTAGACACCCCAGAGCGGGCTGGCTGTGGCTGCAAGGACGGCACGGATCCGGAACGCCGCCGGCCCGCCGTACTGAAGGTACTCGGTGAGGATGTCCGGGGTGTTCACGAAGAAGTTGGGCCGGAAGTACGCCGGGGAAACGTGGCTGACCTCGTGGAAGTACTCCTCGAGTTCGGTCTTGGTGTTCCGCCACGTGAAGTAGGTGTAGGACTGCTGGAACCCTGCACGGCCCAGCGCGTGCATCATCGCAGGGCGGGTGAAGGCCTCGGCGAGGAAGACGACGTCGGGGTGCTTCTTGTTGACCTTCGCGATCAGCCATTCCCAGAACCACACCGGCTTGGTGTGCGGGTTGTCCACCCGGAAGACCTTCACGCCGTGGCTCACCCAGAGCAGCACGATCCGCAGGATTTCCTTCGACAGGCCCTCGGGGTCGTTGTCGAAGTTCAGCGGGTAGATGTCCTGGTATTTCTTGGGCGGGTTCTCCGCGTAGGCGATGCTGCCGTCCACACGGGTGGTGAACCATTCGGGGTGTTCCTGCACCCAGGGATGGTCCGGAGCGGCCTGAAGGGCGAGGTCCAGCGCAACTTCGAGGCCGAGCTCGTTCGCCCTCGCCACGAAGGCGTCAAAGTCCTCGAAGGTGCCCAGCTCGGGGTGGATGGCGTCGTGTCCACCGGCCGCAGAACCAATGGCCCAGGGCGAGCCGGGATCCTGCGGCCCTGGTGTGAGGGTGTTGTTGCGGCCCTTGCGGTGCTGGAAGCCGATCGGGTGGATGGGCGGCAGGTAGATGACATCGAAGCCCATGCCTGCGACGGCGTCCAGCCGCTTCGCGGCGGTGCGGAAAGTGCCCGAGGTCCAGGCGTTGTTCGCGGGATCGTACACCGCACCTTCGGAGCGCGGGAAGAATTCGTACCAGGCTCCGCGTCCCGCGAGGTCGCGCTCGACCAGGAGCGGGAACTTCTCGGACTCGGTCACCAGCTCCCGGATCGGAAGACGTTCGACGACGGCGGCAACCTCATCGCTGAAACCGGCGCCAAGGCGTTCCTCGACGGAGCGCGACGTGTCCGCGAGGCCTTCGGAAGCCGCACGGAGGGTGCGCTTGTCCGCGGCGCTGCGGCCGGCGTCGTCGGCAGCTCCGGAAAGCAGGGCGGCACCTTCGGCGAGCATCAGCTCAACATCGATGCCCGCGGCCACCTTCACTTCGGCGTTGTGGTGCCAGGTGCCGTAACGGTCATGCCAGGCCTCGATCAGGAAGCTCCAGTTACCGGGGGCACCCGGGGTGATCCGGCCCTCCCAGCGGTCGGTTCCCTTGCCGCGGTTTCCTGACGGCGGCGCCATACGAACGCGCTGGCGTTCCTTGCCCTTGGGATCCAGCAGCACTGCGGTGACGCCCAGTTGGTCATGGCCTTCACGGAACACTGTGGCACCGACCACGATGTCCTCCCCGGGCAGCGCCTTCGCAGGGAACCTGCCTTCTTCGATCACGGGCTGGACAGCAGTGATCGGGAACCTGCCGAACCGGAGTCCGGCGGTGATACCTGCCTTGGTTTTCGCCTTGGCGGGAGCCTTGCCAACTGCACTGGATCGCGGTGTTGCGGTAGTAGTCACAAGCTTGACGTTAGCGAGAAAAATCACGTTTCGCTAAGGTCCGGTACATATTCTTTGAGGACAGCTGTCATTTACCTAAAAGAAACCTGAAGCTGTTCCTGCAACCCAGTCGGTCGGTTAGTGTGACGCTCGTGAAGGCAATTCGAAGGTTTACCGTCCGCACCGTACTCCCTGAACCGATCCGGCCTTTGGCCCGTCTGGCGAACAATCTCCGCTGGTCCTGGCACCGCCCCACGCGCGAGCTTTTTGCCAGCCTGGATCCGGCGCTGTGGGAAGAAAGCAAACATGATCCCGTCCTGCTCCTTGGCTCGATCAGCCGCGATCAGCTTGACCGGCTGGCTTCGGACGAAGGGCTCGTTGAACGGGTGCATAGTGCGGTAGCGGATCTGGACCGCTACCTCAGCGAACCACGCTGGTACCAGGGCCTGGGCGAGGACGCACCCGCCTGCATCGCCTACTTCTCTCCGGAATTCGGAATCACCGAGGTCCTGCCGCAGTATTCGGGCGGCCTTGGCATCCTGGCCGGCGACCACCTCAAGGCGGCTTCGGACCTGGGTGTCCCGCTGATCGGCGTCGGACTCCTTTACCAGGCCGGCTACTTCAAGCAGTCCCTGTCCAAGGACGCGTGGCAGCAGGAGACCTACCCGGTACTGGACCCCGACGGACTCCCCCTGACCTTGCTGCGCGAGCCTTCCAAGGACGGCAGCGGCAAGCCGGTGATCATCACTTTGCCGCTGCCCAACGGACGCAAGCTGAGCGCGCAGGTCTGGCGGGCCGACGTCGGCCGCGTTCCGCTGCTGCTGCTGGACTCGAATGTCTCCGGCAACGACGATGCCGCGCGCGGCATCACCGACAGGCTCTACGGCGGCGGTGGAGACCACCGGCTCCAGCAGGAACTATTGCTCGGCATGGGCGGCGTGAAGGCCCTTCGTGCCTACCAGCGGCTCACCGGAACCCCTGCTCCCGAGGTCTTCCACACCAACGAAGGCCACGCCGGCTTCCTCGGGATCGAACGCATCCAGGAACTCATGTCCGCTGAATCCCCACTCAACTGGGATGAGGCACTCGCCGCCGGCCGGGCGTCCACCGTGTTCACCACGCACACCCCGGTCCCGGCGGGCATCGACCGCTTTGAGGCCGTGCAGATCCGCCACTTCTTCGAAGCGGGCCTGGCACCGGCGGTCCCGGTGGACAGGGTGCTGGAGCTGGGGCGCGAGAACTACGACGGCGGCAACCCGGCTGTGTTCAACATGGCGGTGATGGGCCTGCGGCTCGCCCAGCGTGCCAACGGGGTGGCCAAGCTGCACGGTGTGGTGTCCCGGGAAATGTTCTCCGGGCTCTGGCCGGGCTTCGACCACTCAGAGGTACCCATCACCTCCGTCACCAACGGTGTCCATGTTCCGTCCTGGGTGGACCCGAGGATCTCCGAACTGGCCGGAACCCACTTCGGCGCGGATGCCAACGGCCCAGGACGCTGGGACCTGGCTTACAACGTCAGCGACGAAGAGGTCTGGGCGCTCCGCCGCGAGCTGCGGGCGTCCTTGGTCGACGATGTGCGCAAGCGCTTGCGTGCGTCATGGAAGAAGCGCGGGGCGGCCGATGCCGAACTCGGCTGGACGGACACCGTGCTGGACCCGGACATCCTCACCATCGGTTTCGCACGCCGCGTGCCCACTTACAAGCGCCTGACCCTCATGCTGCGCGACCCCGCGCGGCTGAAGGCGCTGCTGCTGGACAAGAAGCATCCGATCCAGCTGGTCATCGCCGGCAAGTCGCACCCCGCGGATGATGCCGGCAAGAAGATGATCCAGGACCTGGTCCGTTTCACCGACGACCCTCAGGTGCGGCACCGGATCGTCTTCCTGCCCAACTACGACATCGCCATGGCCCGCACCCTGTTCCCGGGCTGCGACGTCTGGCTGAACAACCCACTCCGCCCGTTGGAAGCCTGCGGCACCTCGGGCATGAAGGCGGCGATCAACGGTTCCCTCAACCTGTCCGTCCTGGACGGTTGGTGGGACGAGATGTACGACGGCGAGAACGGCTGGGCGATCCCCACCGCCAACAACGGTGCATCGGCCGAAGAACGGGACGACATCGAAGCGGCGGCCCTGTATGAGCTGCTGGAAACCCAGGTCGCCCCGCGCTTCTACGGTTCGGTGGTCGCCCAGGGCGCTGGCGCGGCAGGACCTTCGGAGTCCGTTGCGCAGGCCGTTCCCACGCACTGGGTCTCGATGATCAAGCACACGCTGGCAAAGCTGGGTCCGGCAGTGTCCGCGGAGCGGATGCTGCAGGACTACGTGAACCGGCTCTACTGCCCGGCCGCGGTGTCGGGCCGGCGTGCCGCCGCGGATTCCTTCAAGGAGGCCAAGGACCTGGCGGCGTGGATTACCCGGGTCCGCAGTGCCTGGCCGCAACTGGTAGTGGAGCACGTCGACTCCGTCGGAGTTTCGGAAGAGCCGCGGATTGGCGACTCGCTGCAGGTGAACGCCTACATCGCACTCCGCTCCCTGACCCCGGACGATGTCAGCGTCGAAATCGCTTACGGCCGCGCCGAGGAAAGCGATGAGCTCGACGACGTGACAGTGGCCGAGCTGACCACGTTCGAGGAACTCGGCCATGGGCGCTACCTGTTCTCCGGCTCCGTGCTGATCAACCGTTCGGGATCGTTCGGCTACACGATTCGGGTCCTGCCGAAGCACCCTGCCCTGGCATCCAAGGCAGAGCTGGGCCTGATCGCCAACGCCTGATACACGACGGAAGAGGTGCCGGACTACCCGGTCCGGCACCTCCTCCGTTTAAGCCCTCTGTTCCGTTAAGACCATTGGGACAGCGTCGGAAGCCGCTACTGCTGGAAGACAGCGAGGATGGCCAAGTCCCGGCCGGAGTACGCCTCCGCGTCCTGCAGGATCTCGCAGACGACGCCGAAGGAGCGGTCCGTGCGGTACGCGGCCGGGACCTGCCACACCAGGGTGACCGGCGCCTGTCCGTCTTCGGAGAGGACGTCCGCGAAGTCGTGGAGGGAGTCGTTCAGGGCATCCAGGTTCACGCCGTAATACTCCGGAAAGTCCAGGACCTGCCCGAAAACCTCCAGGACGGCCTGCTTGCTGGCGGCCGGCGGCACCAGCACTGTGCGGCGGCCGGCATCGGCGATCTGCTCCTGGAGCTCCTCAAGGGTCCAGGTGTCCGCGGAATAGATCTTGATGGCGTCCTACTTCCCTTCGACGATGAATGCGAACGACGCGTAATGCTCTGCAGCGTAGAACTTGCAGCCGTCCTCGGGCGGTTTCCGCCCATGGACCTTTTTCGGGGCCGGGTCAGGCACGATAAATGTTGATGGTGTTGCCTTGGATGATGTCCTTCTCACCAGCGGCAACCAGCGCCCCGCGCCTGCGGTCGTTCAGTTCGGACGTGGTCAGGCGCAGCTCGAAGCGGGTGGTTCCGCGGCCGGCGGCCGGGCCCAGCTTGGGGAGCACGATCTTGGTGTCGTCCTTGTTGCCGTTCATCACAATCAGGCCGCTGAAACGGCCGTCCTCGGATCCGAGCAACAACTGGACCAAGCGTAGGGACGGATCATTCCACCGGGCGTCGGTCACCCGCTCGCCTTTTTCATCGAACCATTCGATGCCGGCGGCCTTTTCGGGGAACTCCTCCGGCTGGGCCGCGAGGAATTCCTTGCGGATCCGGATGACGCGTTTGGTGCTGCGGAACATCTCGTGCGATTCCGGAGTCTGGGTCCAATCGATCCAGGTCAGGTTGTTGTCCTGGCAGTAAGCATTGTTGTTGCCGTGCTGGGTCCTGCCGAGTTCGTCGCCGGCGGTGATCATGGGCACGCCCAAGGACACCATCAAGGTGGTCATCAGGTTCCGGCGCGAGCGGGCCCGCTCTGCCACAATGGCTTCGTTTTCAGTGCGGCCTTCGAAGCCGTGGTTATAGCTGCGGTTGTCGCTGTGGCCGTCCCGGTTCTGTTCCCCGTTGGCTTCGTTGTGCTTGCGGTCGTAAGAGACGAGGTCGGCCAGGGTGAAGCCGTCGTGGGCGGTGATGAAGTTCAGCGAAGCCAGACGGGACCGGCCGGAGTGGGCGAAAACGCTGACCGAACCGCTCAACGCATCGGCCATGGCCCCGATGTTGCCGATGGGGTGCCCGGCCTCGGCTGCCGCGCGGTCGGAAAGCCAGAATCGCCGTACCTCGTCGCGGAAGTGGTCGTTCCAGTCCACCCAGCCCTTGGGGAAGCCGCCGGTCTGCCAGCCGCCCCAGCCGAGGTCCCATGGCTCGGAAATCAGCTTCACAGAGGACAGCACGGGATCCGCCTCGATGCGCTTGAGGAAAGGGTGATTGGGGTCGAATTCGTTGCGGGCGTTGCGGCACAGGCTGACGGCGAGATCGAAGCGGAAGCCGTCGATGTGGAATTCATCCACCCAGTACCGCAGGGAATCAATGGCGAGGTCCACTACGCGCGGGTGGCTGAAGTCCAGGGTGTTCCCGCAGCCGGTGGTGTCCAGGTAGCGGCCGTGCGCGTCGTGGCGGTAATACTGGTTTTCGCCGAGGCCGCGGAAGCTGATGACGTCTCCGTCGGGTCCGGCCTCGGCGGTGTGGTTGTAGACGACGTCGAGGATCACCTCGAGTCCCGCGTCGTGCAGGAGCTTGACCATGCCCTTGAACTCGTCCTGGACTGCGTGCGGTCCCGCTTCCTGCGCGGCCCGTGTGGCGTAGTCCGGGTGCGGTGCGAAGAAGGCGGCCGTGTTGTAGCCCCAGTAGTTGGTCAGGCCAAGGTATTGGAGGTGCTGCTCGTCCATGTGGAAATGCACCGGGAGCAGCTGGATCGCGGTGACGCCGAGGGCTTGGAAGTGCTCGATCATGGCGGGGTGGGCCATGCCGGCGTAGGTGCCGCGCAGGTGTTCGGGGATGTCCGGGTGCAGCATGCTCTGGCCGCGGACATGGGCCTCGTAAATGATGGTGTCGCGCCACGGGGTGCGTACCGGCCGGTCGTTGCCCCAGTCGAAGGCAGGATCCATGTGCACGTTGCAGAGGAACTCGCCGTGCTGGTGGACCGCCCGGCCGTAAGGATCGAGCAGGAGCTGCGGGGCGCCGTCGACATCGAAGTCATCGGTCGGAAGGGCAACCGGGAGGGCTTCAACCCCTTCCCGGGCGGCGCGGAAGCCGTAACGCGTACCGGGCGGCATGCCGTCGACAATCCCGAAATGCACACCATCCGCCTTGTTCGGAAGGGTACGGACGCGCCACGAACCGCCCGGTTCCTTGAAGGCGATTTCAACGTGTTCGAGGCCCGGAGCCCACACCGCGACGTTGACGTGGTCCGGCACGGACAGGTCGGAACCGGAAGCTCCGGGCCGCGGAACACTTACACCGAGGGGCGTCGGACACGCTGCATCCACGGTGGCTGCGGTTTCAAAAATCGGCATAACCATCGCCTCAAAGCTTAGCCCTCGGCGGGTAAAGGCGTATCAAATCCCCGTTCTATTGCGGATTCCGCCCGGCCCGGCCTGCCCCGGCATACTGGACATGTCCGCTCTGGTCTTTCCCGCCCGTGGAGGTGCACATGCGCATTGCGCTCGCTCAGATCATCACCGGCCGCGACCTTGCGGCCAACCTGCAACAGCTTGAAGACTACGCCCGGCAGGCCAAGGACGGCGGCGCCGGACTGGTGGTCTTCCCGGAGGCAACGATGCGGGCCTTCGGGAACTCGCTGAGCGACATCGCCGAAGACGTCGACGGGCCCTGGGCAGCACGTGTCCGCAGGATCGCCGCAGACCTCGGGATCGTCATCGTTGCCGGGATGTTCACCCCGGGGCGTGCCGCGGACGGCAGCAGCAACGGCAAGGTCCGCAACACCCTCCTGGCCACCGGCCCAGGTGTGGAGGCCAGCTATGACAAGATCCACCTCTTCGACGCGTTCGGTTTCGCCGAATCGGACACCGTGGATCCCGGGACCGCACCGGTGACGTTCGACGCCGGCGGCCTCACCTTCGGCCTGGCCACCTGCTACGACATCCGTTTCCCGGCCCTGTTCACCGCCAACGCGGCACGCGGCGCCCTCGTGAACATCGTGTCCGCTTCCTGGGGCGCCGGCCCGGGCAAGGTGGACCAATGGCAGCTGCTGGCCCGCGCCCGCGCGGTGGACACCACCACCTTCGTCCTGGCCTGCGGGCAGGGCGACCCGGCCACGCAGGGAGTCGAGCCGAAGGGAGCGGCCCCCACCGGCGTCGGGCATTCGATGGTGGTCTCTCCGTTCGGCGAGGTCCTGTCATCCCTCGAAGGCGCCCCGGGCCTCCTCTTCGCAGACCTGGACCCAGCTGTAGTAGAGGAAGCCAGGAAGAAGCTCCCGGTCCTGGCCAACCGCCGCGATTTCTAACAACAAAAACAGCAAACGCTCCCTGCCCGAAGGCAAAGGGAGCGTTTGCTGTCAGCGCGCAAAGGTGCCCCTGGATGCGGTGCGGCTGGCATCCGGAAGCGTGCGTCAAAGCGACGAAGGAGCAGCACGCGGAGGAGGTCAGTCGTGCCGCTCCCAAGCCGGGTACGAAGCGGTGCGCGGACTTACTTAGCCGCCCGCTGCCGGGAGACTTCGTACAGGGAGATGCCCACCGCCATGGAGGCGTTCAGCGATTCCATCGCGGAGTCGATCGGGATCGAGACGATCTGGTCGCAGTTCTCCCGGACGAGGCGGCTGAGGCCCTTGCCTTCGGAACCGACCACGATGCAGACCGGCTCCGTGGCCAAGGTGAGGTCCGGCAGGGAGACGTCGCCGCCGCCGTCGAGCCCCAGCACGTAGATGCCAATCTCCTTGAACTGGTTCAGGGTGTTGTTCAGGTTCGACGCGCGGGCCACCGGGACGCGGACCGCGGCACCGGCGCTGGTCTTCCAGGCGGAAGCCGTGACGCCGACGGAGCGGCGTTCGGGGACGATCACGCCGTGTCCGCTGAACGCGGACACCGAGCGGATGATGGCACCGAGGTTACGGGGGTCAGTGATGCCGTCGAGCGCGACGAAGAGCGGGGCGTTGGCGATGTGCCCCTTCTTCCACTTGGCGATGGTTTCTTCGGCAAGGTCGTAGGCGTCTTCGTACTCGTACGGCGGAATCTGCAGGACGAGGCCCTGGTGCACGGCGTCGTCGGTCATCCGGTCAAGTTCGGGCTTGCCGGTTTCCAGCAGCGGGATGCCTCGCTCGGCGGCGATCTTGAGCGATTCGCGGACGCGTTCGTCCATGTCGATGCGGATGGCCACGTGCAGGGCCTTCGCGGGGATGCCGGCACGCAGGGCCTCCACCACGGAGTTGCGGCCGGTCACGACTTCTTCGGTGGCGCGGCCCTTGGGGCCGGAGCGGGCACCCTGGCCCGGACGTGCGGTGGCGCGCTTGGCCGCGGAACGCTCGGCGAGCTGCTTGTTCTTGTAGGCCTTGTGGTAGACGCGGTCCTCGGCCTTGGGCGTGGGGCCCTTGCCTTCCAAGGCCTTCCGACCGTGGCCGCCGGTTCCGACGGAGGGGCCTTTCTTCTTCTTGACCGCCCGGCGACCGTTGTTGGCCATGGTTGTTTCCACCCTTGTTTGAATTGATGAGTCTGCAGACAAGTCTACTGAACCCCTGCAATTCGGCTGCAGGGGGCGGGATTCGGACGCGGGTCAGTCGCGCTTGAGGCTCCAGCTGGCGCCGTCGGCGCCGTCTTCGACGACGATCCCGGCCGCCGCGAGGGTGTCCCGGATGGCGTCCGAGGCGGCCCAGTCCTTGTTGGCTCGCGCCTGCGCGCGTGCTTGCAGCTGGGCTTCCACGAGCACCTTGAGTGCCTCGTTGGCGGCCTCATCCTGCGCCGGGGCGGCCGCGTCGCTGATGCCCAGGACGCGGAGCATGTCCGTGACGGACACCAGGGCTTGGCGTGCGGCGTCGAGTTCGCCGGCCGTAAGGGCGGCGTTGCCGGCGCGCACGGTGTCGTGGAGTACGGCCAAGGCCTGGGGCACGTTGAGGTCGTCGTCCATCGCGGCTTCGAAGGCTTCCGGTACCCGGCCGTGGCCGGCGAAGTACGGGGTGCCGTCGGCGGAGGCCAGCGCGCGGGCGGCGCGGCTGATGAACCCGTCAATGCGTTCGACGGCGGCAGCGGCCTCCTGCAGCGACGTCGGCCGGTAGTCCAGCACCGAGCGGTAGTGCGCCTGGCCAAGGTAGTAGCGGACAACCCGGGGCGATGCGAGGTCGAGCATCTCGGCCGGGCTGATGGTGTTGCCGACCGACTTGGACATCTTTTCGCCCTCGTAGGTGACCATGCCGTTGTGCATCCAGAAGTTCGCGAAACCGTCCCCTGCCGCCTGGGATTGGGCCATCTCGTTTTCGTGGTGCGGGAAGCGCAGGTCCAGGCCGCCGCCGTGAATGTCAAAGCGGTCGCCGAGGTATTTGGTGACCATGGCGGAGCATTCCAGGTGCCAGCCGGGACGTCCGGCGCCCCAAGGCGAGGCCCAGCTGGCGGTGTCCGGGTCCCCGTCCTTGTGGCCCTTCCACAGGGCGAAGTCCCGGGGGTCCTTCTTGCCGCGGGGGTCGGCGTCCGGGGCTGCCTGCATGTCGTCGATGTTCTGCCGGGTCAGGGAGCCGTACCGGCTCCAGGAACGGACGTCGAAGTACACGTCGCCAGAGTCGTCCAGGGCGGGGTAGGCGTGGCCGCGGTCGATGAGCCGCTGGACCAGGGCGTGCATTTCCGGGATGTGGCCGGTGGCGCGCGGTTCATAGGTGGGCCGCTGCACACCGAGGATCTCGTAAGCCTTCTCGAATTCCTGCTCGTAACGGTAGGCAAGTGCCCACCATTCTTCGGCATACTTGGCGCTCGTCTCCTCGGACCATTCGTCAGTGAACGACTGGGCGGACTTCGCGAGGATTTTGTCGTCAATGTCGGTGACGTTGCGGACCACGGTAACGCGCAGGCCACGGTATTCGAGCCAGCGGGTCAGCTGGTCGAAGGCGATCGCCGAGCGCACGTGCCCGACGTGCGGCATACCCTGCACGGTGGCACCGCAGTAGTAGACGCTGGCCTTTCCGGCTTCGAGGGGGACGAAGTCGCGGACTTCGGCGGAGGCAGTGTCGTAAAAGCGCAGGGTCACCGCACCAGATTATCCGATAGGCCCGTCTTCCGAGGGGCTCCCGGCCACCGGGTAGACGAGCGCAGTGGCGACGGCGGAAATCCCCTCTCCGCGCCCGGTGAAGCCGAGTCCGTCGCTGGTGGTTGCCGTGACGCTGACCGGCGCACCGGCCGCGGCACTAAGCACATGCTGCGACTCTTCGCGCCGCGGACCGAACTTGGGACGGTTGGCGACGAACTGCACCGCGATGTTGCCGATCTCGAAGCCGGCCGCGCGCACGATGCGTGCGGCCTCAGCCAGGAGTGTGGCGCCGGAGGCCCCGGCGTACTCTGGCCGGGACGTGCCGAAATGGGTCCCGAGGTCACCGATTCCGCAGGCTGAGAAGAGCGCATCCGCCGCTGCATGGGCGACGCAGTCGCCATCGGAATGGCCGGACAGTCCGCGTTCGCCTTCCCAGAAGAGGCCGCCCAGCCAGAGGGGCTGCGGATCGTCCTCGGCGGCATAGGCGTGCACATCCACCCCGATGCCGGTGCGGGGCAGGATCACTGGCGTTCCGGGGTTCATCAGCCCTCCACCCAGCGCATGCCAAGCGGGCCTTCGAGCAGGCCCTCGGCGATGATCAGGTCAAGCGGGGTGGTGATCTTGAGCGACTGGCTGGCTCCCTGCACTACGTGCACCGGGGTGCCTTGGAGTTCCACGAGCATGGCGTCGTCGGTGACGGCGGCGGAGCGGGCGGCATCGAAGGATTCAGCCGCTGCGTGCGCCTGGAGCAGGGTTTCGAGATCGAAGCCCTGGGGCGTTTGGACGGCGCGGAGCTGTTCGCGGGGCGCGGTTCCGGTGACCAGTTCAGGCGCGATCGCGGCGTCCTTGCCTTCAGTTTCGACGACGGTCTTTACCGTGTCCACCACCGGCGTGGCCGGGATGACGGCTTTCGCGCCGGCGGCCAGGGCCTCGGACACCCGGTGGAAGACCCGCTCCGGGGCGAGGGCGCGGGCCGCGTCGTGGACCAGCACCCAGCGGGTCCCCTCCATGACGGCGCCCAGCGCCGCCCGCACGGACTCCGAACGGGTGGAACCGCCGTCGACGACGCTCAGCAGGGGGCCGTCGGTACCGTTCTCCGCTGCGAATGCCTCACACAGTGCCCGCAGTTCGCCGTCCCCTGCCGGAACCGCCACGCAGATCTGCCGGGCAACGCCGGCGGCAGCAACGCCGCGCAGGGCGTGGGTGAGGATCGCTTCCCCGCCAAGGGGCACCTTCGCCTTGGGCATGCCGTACCCCAGCCGCTGGCCTGAGCCTGCGGCCACGACGACGACGGCGGTTGCCCCGTGTTGGGATGCTGTAATCATGGGCCCAAGCCTACGTGAGAGGGCATAAAGAAACCCCGGCGGCACCGTAGGTGCCGCCGGGGTTC
>NZ_QRCU01000063.1 GCF_003369445.1 Arthrobacter silvisoli | reverse complement strand
TCCGGAGCCGTCCCGGCGACAATGGACGATCAGAAGGACCGGAACCCACCCCGGGCCGCAGCCCCCTCACACATATCGTCTAGCGCTGCTGTCAGCGCAACACCGCGAGCATGATCGCGGCGAAGTGCGCAGCGAACCCGAGCACGGTGAAGACGTGGAAGAGCTCGTGGAAGCCGAAGACCCCAGGCCGGAAATTGGGCGCCTTCAGGCCGTAGAAGACCGCCCCGGCAATGTAGAAAACCCCGCCCACGCAGATCAGCAGTGCTGCCGGGAAGCTCGCGGCGAAGAACTGGGGCAGGAAGAACACCGCAGCGCAACCCAGCGCCACGTAGATCGGCACGTAGAGCCAACGCGGCGCATGCGTCCACAGCACCCGGAACAGCACGCCGAAGACGGCCCCGCTCCAGATCAGCCACAGAAGCAGCACCGCCGTGGGGCGGTCCAGCAGGGACCAGGCCAGGGGCGTGTAGCTGCCGGCGATCACCAGCATGATGTTGCTGTGGTCGAGGCGCTTGAGGAGCATCCGCGGCTTTTCCCGCCAGTTGCCGCGGTGGTAGATGGCGGATACTCCGAATAGCAGGGCGCCCGTGACGGCGTAGATGGCGGAGGCGATCTTGCGGTCCACGCCCGGTGCCAGGGAGACCAGCACGATCCCTGCCGCGACGGCGAACGGGGCGGCGACGGCGTGGATCCAGCCACGCCAGAGGGGTTTGGCCAAGAGGAACTCCGACATTGTTAAAGGGTAAGCTACGATCCGGTAGGTTACCAATGAGTAACTTCCTGTGGATCCGCTTCGCGACCGCGCGTGCACATCCTTCCCGGCCCGGGGCGGTAGCCTAGGTGATGCACCTGCGGCACCCCGCCCGGGTTTGTCGTGAGCGAAGGAAGCCAGGTGAACATCCGGATGGAACTGCCCGGGATTCTCTACGGCTTCTACGAACGAAAGCTGCTGCGCGCCCTCGAAGCGGACAAAATTCCGCGCCATATCGGCGTGATGGTGGACGGCAACCGCCGCTGGGCCCGGCAGTTCAACGCCCCCACCAGCGAAGGCCACCAGGCCGGCGCCGACAAGATCCACGAATTCCTCGGCTGGTGCCAGGAACTCGGCGTCAAAGTAGTCACCCTCTACATGCTCTCCACGGACAACATGAGCCGCTCCGGGGAGGAACTGGACCTGCTCATGGGAATCATCGCCAACACGATGGACCGCTTGGACGAGGCCCCGGACATTTCCGTTCACGCCATGGGTGCCCCCGAGCTCCTGCCCGACTACCTCGCCGAACGGCTCAACAAACTCACCGCCCGGACGCCGGTGCGCGAAAAGCTGCACGTGAATGTCGCCGTCGGGTACGGCGGCCGCCGGGAGATCGTCGACGCCGTCCGCGAACTTCTGCACGACGCCGTCGCCAAGGGCCGGGACATGGCCGAGGTGGCAGACGAACTATCCGTCGACGATATCTCCCGCTTCCTCTACACCCGCGGCCAGCCGGACCCGGACCTCGTGATCCGCACCTCCGGCGAGCAGCGGCTCTCCGGCTTCCTGATGTGGCAGAGCGCCTACAGCGAGTTCTACTTCTGCGAGGCCCTGTGGCCGGCTTTCCGCAAGATCGACTTCCTGCGGGCCCTGCGCGACTACGCAGGGCGGCAGCGTCGCTTCGGCGCCTGAGCCCGTGGCATGCCATCCCGACGCCGAATGGCCGGGGTTCACATGAAGTTCACACCGCGGACACACGAATCGCCGCAGTTTGTCACCGGAAATGTAAATGCCCGGGAATACGTTAATCCCATCAGCAGGCAAAACCGCCCGCTGATCGGGGAGGCCAGTAGATGGAGCGAAACATCGCACCTTATACGTGGAGGGCCGAGCCCGGCCTTCGGCCGAGCCGCCTCACGAATAAGCCGGGCGAACGCCCGGGGCTGGAGTCGATGTGGCTATTTCTGAGCAACTGCCCGTAATCGCTTCCGACGGGGAAAGTGCAGCTACCTCTCACAGCAAGCGGAGCCCCAAAGCCAAGGCACCGCAGGCCGGCAAAGCAAACGGCCGGAGCTATGTGATTGACACCTCCGTGTTGCTCTCGGACCCGCGGGCGCTGCTGCGCTTCGCCGAGCATGAGGTCATTGTGCCGATCGTGGTCATCACCGAGCTCGAAGGCAAACGCCACGATCCCGAGCTGGGCTATTTCGCCCGCAAGGCGCTGAGGCTGCTCGACGATCTGCGCGTGCAGCACGGCGGGCTCAACACGCCCATTCCCATTGGAAACGACGGCGGCACCCTGCGCGTGGAAATGAACCACATCTCCACCGAGGTCCTGCCCGCCGGATTCCGCGGTGCAGACAACGACAGCAGGATCCTCGCCGTCGCCAAGAACCTGGCCAACGAAGGGCACAACGTCACAGTGGTGTCCAAGGACCTGCCGATGCGCGTCAAGGCCTCGGCGATGGGCCTGCTCGCCGACGAGTACCGCAACGAACTCGTGAAGGACTCCGGCTGGACCGGCATGGCCGAGGTGGAAGCCAGCGAGGAGGAAATCGGCACCCTGTACGGCCACGAACCGGTGTTCATCCCCGCGGCGGCCGAGCTTCCCGTGAACACCGGACTGGTGCTCCTCTCCAACCGTGGCTCGGCCCTCGGCCGGGTGGGCGCCGACAAGCAGGTGCGCCTCGTCAAGGGCGACCGCGACGTCTTCGGCCTGCACGGACGCTCCGCCGAACAGCGGCTCGCCATCGACATGCTCATGGATCCCTCCGTGGGCATCGTGTCCATCGGCGGGCGCGCCGGCACCGGCAAGTCCGCCCTGGCGCTCTGTGCCGGCCTCGAAGCCGTCCTGGAACGCCGCGAACACCGCAAGGTGATCGTCTTCCGCCCGCTGTACGCCGTCGGCGGGCAGGAACTGGGCTACTTGCCCGGCTCCGAGTCGGAAAAAATGAACCCGTGGGCGCAGGCCGTGTTCGACACCCTCGGCGCACTGGTCTCCCAGGAAGTCGTCGAGGAGGTGATGGACCGCGGCATGCTCGAAGTCCTGCCGCTCACCCACATCCGCGGCCGCTCCCTGCACGACGCCTTCGTGATCGTCGACGAAGCCCAGTCGCTCGAGAAGAACGTCCTGCTGACCGTCATGAGCCGCATCGGACAGAACTCCAAGATCGTCCTCACCCACGACGTCGCCCAGCGCGACAACCTGCGGGTCGGACGGCACGACGGCGTGGCCGCCGTCGTCGAAACCCTCAAGGGACACCCGCTCTTCGGCCACATCACCCTCACCCGCTCCGAACGCTCGCCGATCGCGGCGCTCGTGACGGAACTGTTGGAAGGGGCGGAGATTTAACCCAGTTGCGCTAAATCTCTTCCACGGCGCGGCATCCACCTTGGGTGCCGCGCCGTGCTTGGGTTCGCGCGGCGGCGGCATCCCGCGGTCGCTTAGACACCTCCCGCAGCTTCGCTGCGGTCGCTGGCGGCCTTCGCTGGGCTTTGCTCGGCGATGCGCTCCCTACGGGAGACCGCAGCCGCGCTTGGAGGCAGGTCGCCAAGGACCGCCGTCCCGTCTCGTGGGTCTGTCGCCTTGCGTTCTCCTGCGGAGGACCACCGGCTCGTCTTGTGCGTAGCTCGCCTTAGGCGCCCTGGTCCAGTCCCAGGAACTTTGCCCAGGGTTCGTCGCCCTCCACTTTCAGGGTCCACGCGGGGCGCTTGAAAGTGGCCGGGGTGACCCGGACGCGTTGGACTTCTTCGACCTTCTGGCCCCAATTGGTGCGGTAGATGCCATTCAGTTCGTAGCCAAGGGAGCGGGAGACGCCCAGGGATTTTTCGTTCCAGGCGGCGGCTTCGGATTCGGCAACGTCGGCTCCGAGGTGGTCGAAGGCGTAGCTGACGACGGCGGCGCGCATCTCCTTGCCGAGGCCCCGGCCCTGGGCCGACCGGGTCAGCCAGGAGCCGGTGCTGACCGTCCTCAGGACCGTGAAGTCCGTGGCGCCGAGGTCCTGGCAGCCGATGAGGCTGCCCTCGTGCCAGATGCCCAGCAGCAGGGTCCATTTTTCGGGCGTCGTGGTGGAGCGGCAGGTCCAGTGCCAGCGGGCGAGGTTGGGGGCCGAGTGCCTCTTCCGGCACTTCCGTCCACGGGTTGCTGAAGGGGCTGCGGCCGGGTTCGTGGATTCCGCTCCGGGCCGCATCGAACATGGCCGGGAGGTCCTCGTCCCGCACCGGCTTCAACTGCAGCCTCGGCGTGGTGAGGGTAAGTCCGAAGGCCGGCCAGATGTCCGTGAGGGTGGTCATCGGCCCAGCGTAACCTGCACGAGGTACCCTAGCCGCTCTGCGCTCCGGGTTCCCAGCTGATGTGCTGGCGGACGTCGCTCAGGTTCATGGATTCGGCCAGGAACAGGTCGTCCAGCATGTACTCGTCCACGCCGAGGATCCGGATCCAATGACCGCTCCCGGCGTGGCCGCCGTCGAGCGCTTCGCTCGCCACGCACACGCCCGTCCCGGAGTCGATCCGCAGGCGGGTCCGCCCCGGCAGGCACAACGGGAAACCGGCGTCCGCGGGCGAGTAATTCGGTCCCGGCACCACCACGCATTCCAAAGCAGGGCGGCCCTCGTGGTCCACCTCCCGCACCGGGCCAAGCGCAACAGGATTGCTTTCCGGGAACTCAATGGGCACCGGGGCGTTGCCGGCGAGCTCCACCGGATCGAGTGCCGCTGCCAGGCGGCCGTTCCCGAAGGACGGCTCGCCGTACGCGGCTTCCGGCCGGCGGCGCACCAGCCCGGCGCCGTCGTACACGGGAGTCACCAGGTGCGCAGGCAGCAGCCAGGAACTGCGGCTGGAGCGGACGTAGAAGCTGTCCCGTGAGTCGTTGATGCCCGTGGTGCTGTGGAGCAGCACGCCGTCCGCGCTCTCGAGCCGCAGGGCCCCCGGCCTGCGCAGCCACGCCTTGATCGGGCCGCTTCCGTCTCCCGGAAGGTCACGGTACTCGAAGCGGAGGCTGGTCCACTTCCACGGCGAAGACCGGCAGAGATTGCGGAATGTGGAGGACATGTCAGGGGTTTCTCCGCCCCCGGAATCTGCACTGTAGCGCCCCATATCCACATAATACGGCCCGGTCCGAGCGGCTCCGCGGGCAAAACGGATAGCATCCGAGAGTGATCCGACGACTCAGTGAACTGTGGAGCGCCAGCCCGCTCGCTTTCTGGCTGGTCCTGGCCGCGTGCCTCTACTTCGCTGTCATGGCGGTCCGGCTCACCATCATCGACGTCCGCCACCACCTGCTGCCCAACCGGATCGTGTTCCCGTCCTACGGGGTCGCCGGGGTGCTGCTCGCCGGGGCGGCGCTCGCTGTTGCCGCGTCCGGCGCGCTGCAGGACGTGCCCGACGCCGGCGCCCGGCTCTTCGGGGTGCCCGTCCTGGGGATCGTGGCCGGGGGAGCCGTGCTGTGGCTCTTCTATTTCGTCCTGCGGCTGATTCACCCGCCCGGCATGGGGTTCGGGGACGTCAAGCTGGCGGGAGTGCTGGGCATCTACCTGGGCTACCTCGGGTGGACGCACATCTTTGCCGGGACGTTCCTCGCGTTCCTTTTCGGCGGCTTGTGGAGCCTGGTTGTCCTGGCCACACGGAGGGGAACCCTCAGCTCCGCGATTCCTTTCGGGCCGTTCATGCTTGCGGGCGCTGCCGCGGCCATGGCGGTGCTGCCCGCCTGAACCTGCGCGCCTGCCTGCCGGTGCTGCCTGCCTGGAGCCGTCCGCCAGCTCCGGGCCGTAGGCTGGTCCCATGCCGGCACCCGACTACGTCCTGAAACTGCGCGAAAAAATCGGCCACGATCCGCTGTGGCTTCCCGGCGTGCGCGGGGTGGTTTTCAACGACGCGGGTGAGATCCTGCTCGGGCAGCGGGCAGACAACGGACGGTGGGCGCTCATCACCGGCATCCTGGAACCGGGGGAGGAACCAGCCGGAGGACTCGTGCGGGAAATCGAGGAAGAAACCGGGGTAGTCGTGGAGGTGGAGCGCTTACTGAACGTCGGTGTCCATGGGCCGATCACGTTTCCGAACGGGGACGTGTGCACTTTCCTCACCGTCGAGTTCCGCTGCCGCTACGTTTGCGGTGAGGCGCGGGTCAACGATGACGAGTCCCTCGCCGTGGGCTGGTTCGGCCTGGATGAACTGCCCGACGTCGGCCCCAGCCATCTCGAGTGCATCCGGCGGGCGGCGTCCCGGGATTCTCCGGTTGGGTTTGTGAGTTAGCCGCTGGTTTGGGTCTTCTGTGGCGGGTCGCATGAGTATTTCTTCCGTGGAACGACCAGCCCGTCCCACTCCCGCCCCCGCGACGAGGGCTGCGTCCTCGGTGACCAAGGAGTCGGTGAACCAGCCATCGGCGGTTCGCCGCTCAGGGGCGCCGGCACAGCGGTTCCCTGCACTGGAGGTCGCACTACGATGGGTGAACCTGACAATTGGAGGTCCCGCCGATGAGAACCGTCACCTTCCCTGACGGCCGCACCGCCGCGGCCCTTGGCCAGGGAACCTGGTACCTGGGTGATTCCAGGGCTACCCGGGCCGAAGAAATCCGGGCCCTGCGCACGGGGCTCGATCTCGGCATGACGCTGGTGGACACCGCGGAAATGTACGGCAACGGCGCGGCGGAAGAGTTGGTCGGCGAGGCAATCGCGGGCCGCCGGGACGAAGTGTTCCTGGTCAGCAAGGTGCTCCCGTCCAATGCCAGCCGTACCGGAGTGGTGGAGGCGTGCCGCCGCAGCCTCCGCCGGCTGCGGACCGACAGCTTGGACCTCTATCTGCTCCACTGGGCCGGACCGCACCCGCTGGAAGAGACCATCGCCGGATTCGAACAGTTGCTCCAATCGGGCGAAATCGGCGGCTGGGGAGTGAGTAACTTCGACGAGGACGAGCTCGGTGGCTTGCCAGCCGGCCACGCGCCGGGAATGGCCCGCGGACCGCAGACCAACCAGATTCTGTACAACCTGACCCGCCGGGGTCCGGAGTTTGATCTCCTGCCGTCCTCCCATGACACCGGGATGCCCGTGATGGCCTATTCACCCATCGAACAAGGCCGGCTTGCAGGACATCCAGTGCTTGAAAGCATCGCAGCCCGGCACGGGGCCAACACCGTGCAGATCGCACTGGCATGGGTCCTTCGCGTGGACCATGTCATCGCCATTCCCAAGGCTGGCAGCTCCGCGCACGTCCGCGAGAACCGCACGGCTTTGGATATCGTCCTGAGCCCGGAGGACCTGGCCGAGCTGGACGCCGCCTTCGCGCCGCCACGATCATGGCAGCCGTTGGAGATGCTCTAGCCGCCCGGGCGCGGCCGTCAGGAGCCAGTCCGGGCCGCGCGCACGGCGCGGTAAGCCGCGAAGCATGCGGCGGCGCCGCAGATCACTGCGCCGGCGATCATCAATCCGTTGCCCGCTGCGGTGAACACCATGGACACCGCGAGCAAGGCGAACAGTACTGCGCCCAGGCCCCAGCGGACGACGGGGCTGGTGCTGACGGAATCCTCGGGTTCAACGCTCACCGGACAAGCCTAGCTTGAGCAGCGAAAGCCGGGCCGCCCGCACAGGGCACCCCGGCTTTCCGGGCAGGGCAACAGGAAGGCTACCGCCGGCCGGCGAGTTCGGCGTCGCCGGGGCAGCACCCGCGGTTCGGCCACCCTGCTTCATCGCACTCAGGAATGGTCCTCGGGGGTGCCGAGGGGCTGGACGAACAGGGCGCGCGCTGCCAAGATCGCTTCCTGCAGAAGCTCGCGGTATGGGCGGATGTTCTCTTCGGAGAAGAACCGTTCGTTGGTCTTCTTGCAGACAGCGCTGAAAACGGTGACCGCGATGACGATTCCGGGATCGTCTGCGGCCAGGCCTTCCCGGCCGGCGACGAGTTCGGCGAATTGGCGCTCGCGGACCTCGCCCTCTGTGGTCAAGCGGCCCAGCAGTTGTGGTTCCGCCGAAATGGCGGCAATGAGCTGGCGGACTTCCGCCGGGCTGACCGTGGAGCGCTCCACGACGGTGACTGTGAATTTGAACAGTGCGGCCAGGAGCGAGCCGGAAATGGTTCCGTTCCCGGGTTCCGGGTTTTCGGTGAAGGCCTCCAGCGCATCCTGGGGCAGTTCGTCCGAGAAGGTGCCGATGACGGCGTCTTCCTTGGAATGGAAGTAATTGAAGAAGGTGCGCCGGGAGATGCCGGCCTGCTCGCAGACTTCCTCCACGGTGTACCCGTTGAGGCCGCGGGCGGCGGTCAGGGAACGCGCGACGGCGGTGATCGCCTGCCGGGTGGCGATCCGCTTTCGTTCGCGGAGGCCGACGTCGTTACTTTCACTATTGTCCACAGAGTAAAAGATAGCGGTGTGTCGACTGTCACCTGCGATGGGAAAGCCGGTGCCCGGAAACGCCGACGGCGGCCGGCGCCTTCCGTGCGGAGGACGCCGGCCGCCGTCGTGCTGGTTGAAGCTGCGGGGACCTAGGCCTTGTGGGCCGGGGAGGTCATGGTGGTGACGTCCAGGGCCTTGTCGAGGTCGGCCTCGGAGACCTTGCCTTCCCCCTCGCCGACGAAGCCGAGCTTCTCGGTGGCCTGGCGGATGGTCAGGCCCTCCTTGACGGCGGCCTTGGCGATCTTGGCAGCGTTCTCGTACCCGATGTACTTGTTCAGCGGGGTGACGATGGACGGGGAAGCCTCGGCCAGGAAGCGGGCGCGCTCAACGTTGGCGGTGATGCCGTCGATCATCTTGTCGGCCATGACACGGCTGGTGTTGGCGAGCAGGCGGATGGACTCGAGCAGGTTGGCGGCCATCACCGGGATGCCGACGTTCAGTTCGAAGGCGCCGTTGGTGCCGGACCAGGCGATGGCGGTGTCGTTGCCGATCACCTGGGCGCAGACCATGATGGAGGCTTCGCAGATGACGGGGTTGACCTTGCCCGGCATGATCGAGGAACCCGGCTGCAGGTCCGGGATGGCGATTTCGCCCAGGCCCGTGTTGGGGCCGGAACCCATCCAGCGGAGGTCGTTGTTGATCTTCATGAAGGAGATCGCGATGTTGCGCAGCTGGCTGGAGCCTTCGATCAGGCCGTCGCGGTTGGCCTGGGCCTCGAAGTGGTCGCGGGCTTCGGTCAGCGGCAGGCCGGTGTCGGCGGAGAGCAGTTCGATGACGCGCTCCGGGAAACCCGCCGGAGTATTGATGCCGGTGCCGACGGCGGTGCCGCCGAGCGGGACTTCGGCCACGCGGGGGAGCGCGGCGTTGATGCGCTCGATACCGTAGCGCACCTGTGCTGCGTAGCCGCCGAACTCCTGGCCCAGGGTGACCGGGGTGGCGTCCATGAGGTGCGTGCGGCCGGACTTGACGATGTCCTTGAACTCGACGGCCTTGCGCTCGAGGGAAGCAGCCAGGTATTCGAGGGCCGGGATGAGGTCGTTGATGAACGCCGAGGTGGCCGCGACGTGCACCGAGGTGGGGAAGACGTCGTTGGAGGACTGCGAGGCATTCACGTGGTCGTTCGGGTGGACAACCTTGTCGCTGCCCTTGGCGGCCAGTGCGCGGGTGGCGAGCTCCGCGATCACTTCGTTGGTGTTCATGTTCGAGGACGTGCCCGAACCGGTCTGGAAGACGTCGATCGGGAAGTCGCCGTCGTACTTCCCGGCGGCAACCTCGTCGGCGGCGGCGGCGATAGCCTCGGCGAGCTCATCGTCGAGCACCCCCAGTTCGGCATTGGCCAGTGCGGCAGCCTTCTTCACCCGGGCCAGTGCCTCGATGTGGGCACGCTCGAGGGTCTTGCCGGAGATCGGGAAGTTCTCCACCGCGCGCTGCGTCTGGGCACGGTACAGAGCGTTCACGGGGACGCGCACTTCACCCATGGTGTCGTGCTCGATGCGGAACTCAGCGTTCGTTTCTTGAGTGGAAGTCATGGGGCTAGCTTATTGCGGGCAGCCGCCCCAGCCGAAACCCGGACGGAAGGCTACGGCGGCCCCCCCGGAGGGCCGCCGTCGAACGCTCTTAGAGCTGGCCGATTCCGGAAACCAGCGCCGCGCGGCCCTCATCCAGCTTGTAGGAGAGGCCGATGACGGCGGCGCGGCCTTCCTCGATTGCGTCCGAGATCACACGCGAGCTGTCGGCCAGGCGCGCAGCAGTCTGCTTGACGTGCTCCACCACCATGTCGTTGACCTCGTGCTGCTCGTTGCGGATGGAGGTCAGCACAGAAGGGGTGATGCGTTCGACGAGATCCCGGATGAAGCCGGGCGGCATCTCGCCGGTTTCCACGGCTGCCTTGGTGGCGTTCACGGCGCCACAGCTGTCGTGGCCGAGGATCACGATGAGCGGGACGTGGAGCTGGGAGATGCTGTATTCGAGCGAGCCGAGCACGGCGTCGTCGATCACCTGGCCGGCGGTGCGCACCACGAAGGCGTCGCCGAGCCCAAGGTCGAAGATGATTTCTGCGGCGAGGCGGGAATCGGAGCAGCCGAAGATCACGGCGAAAGGATGCTGGTCCTCCACCAGGGAGGCACGGCGGGACGCATCCTGGTTGGGGTGCTGGGATTCCCCCGAGACGAAGCGTTCGTTTCCTTCGCGCAGACGGCGCCAGGCAAGTGCAGGAGTCAGGTAGGTAGCCACGCCGCTACTTTACGGGGTGGCGGACGGGGCGGGTGAAACTGTGTCGGCGGACTTTACGACGGCGGCGGCCAGGGTGGACATCTCGTCGAGACTTGCCGGCCCGCTCAGGATGATCGTGGTGCCTTTGTATTCCAAGACCATGCTGCGGTTGCCCTTACCGGCGTCGCGCAACTCCCAGTCCCGGCCGCCGGCGTTCCGCTTTCCGGTCACCGGGGCGTTTTTCGTCTGCTGCAGCAGCCAGGTGGGGTTGGCTTTGCTGGTCTGGACCAAGCCGATGAACGACTCCTTGGGGGTCAGGAAGCCGATTTCCCAGGTGGGGACGCCGCTGCCGCTGCCGGATTCCCAGCGGGCGTAGTTCGGACGAAATGTGTCGCCCGCATCAGGGGCCACCGGTGTGAATCCCGCCACATCCCTGGCGTTCGCGGCGATCGCTGCGACGTTGATGTCGGGACGGTAGCCATCGCTCTTCGGCGTCGGATTCATGAGCACGATCGGCAGGAACGCCAGGACGCAGACCAGGAGCGCAATCACCATGCCGATCACCGAGGCGTTGGCCCGCTTGGCCGCCTTTGCCGCGATAACCGGCTTGACGGCGGGCTGGTCCGGGACCTGGGTGGCCGTTGCCTTCACGTCGGGTACAGACTCGGCAACAGGGGTGTCTTGCTTCTCGCTCACCCTTCAATAGTCCCTTATCCGTGCGCCGAATACACATCCGGGGGCATGGGGCAAGGCCCGTTCCGTGGCGTGGACACCGCATGGCCGCTCCGGGGCCGCCAGACTATGATCGTTGCGAGGGGAAACAACGAAGTCGCCACGCGGCTGCTCGGATCCCATGAGTTTCGTCCCATGAGTTCGGTCCATGAATCGTCATCGAAGAAGAGGTTCACGTGTCTTCAGCAGCAATGTCCCAGCAGTATTCCACGATTTCCCCGGCCCTTGCCGTCGGGAGCGATGAGCCGGACCGCAACCTCGCACTGGAACTCGTCAGGGTCACCGAAGCCGCCGCCATCGCCGGTGGCCACTGGGTGGGCTTCGGCGACAAGAACAAGGCCGACGGCGCCGCCGTGGATGCCATGCGTTCCTTCCTTCACTCCGTCCACTTCAATGGCGTCGTGGTCATCGGTGAAGGCGAAAAGGACGAAGCCCCGATGCTGTTCAACGGTGAGCGCGTGGGCGACGGCACGGGGCCGGAGTGCGACGTCGCCGTCGACCCCATCGACGGAACCCGCCTGACCGCACTCGGCATCAACAACGCCCTTGCCGTGCTGGCCGTCGCCGAGCGCGGCTCCATGTTCGACCCCTCCGCCGTGTTCTACATGGAGAAGCTGGTCACCGGACCCGAAGCGGCCGACATGGTCGACCTGCGCCTGCCGGTCAAGCAGAACCTGCACCTCATCGCCAAGGCCAAGGGCGTGAAGGTCAACCAGCTCAACGTCATGATCCTGGACCGCGACCGCCACCGCCCGCTGGTCGAGGAAATCCGCGAGGCCGGCGCGCGCACCAAGTTCATCATGGACGGCGACGTCGCCGGTGCCATCGCCGCCGCCCGTGCCGGAACCGGCGTTGACGCCCTCATGGGCATCGGCGGCACCCCGGAAGGCATCGTCGCCGCCTGTGCGATCAAGTCCCTCGGCGGTGTGATCCAGGGCCGCCTGTGGCCGACCAGCGATGAAGAGAAGCAGAAGGCTATCGACGCCGGTCACGACCTCGAGCGGGTGCTGTCCACCAATGACCTCGTCACCAGCGACAACTGCTACTTCGCCGCCACCGGCATCACCGACGGCGACCTGCTCCGCGGCGTCCGTTACCAGAAGGACCGCGTAGTCACCCAGTCGATCGTGATGCGCTCCAAGTCCGGCACCGTCCGCTTCGTCGATGCCGAGCACCACGCCAGCAAGTGGGAAGGTTACGCCCGCAAGAGCTAAGGCTCCCCGCTCTTCCTTGAGCGCGAACTGGCAGCAGATGCCCTTTGAATCCAGGTTCACGGGCATCTGCTGCCAGTCCGTTTAAGGGCCCCAATCTGCGCTGTGGATAACCCGTCGCGTGCTCGCGGCGGAGGCGACAATTGAGCATGTCCAGGACGCCGATGCCAGCAAACCTGCCCAACGGGTCATTCCCTGCGTCAATAGCGGGGAAGCTTGGATTGAGCCAGAAGCAGCTGCGCCGGGACGGAATAGTTACTGTCTCCCGCGGCTTACGCCTGCCTTTGCACAGCACAGGAACGGTCGCGGAAAACCTGCACGGGTACACGGAACTTGATCCGGAATGCTGCCTCTGCCAGGCATCCGCAGCCCGTCTGCATGGAATCGCGTTGCCTGCGCATCTTGAAGAGGACTGGCGGATCCACTTGGCACGACAAAGCACCGGTTGGAAGCCGCGACGCCGGAAGGTGGTCGGCCACCAAGTGGACTTCAGGCCGGGTGAAGTCATCTTCCTCGACGGCGTCCGTGTCACCTCGCCTGCCCGTACCTGGCTTGATCTCGCTCAACTCATGGGCGTGGACGAAATCATCGCGGCCGGTGACTCGGTTGTTTGCAGCCACGGCGACGACCACCCCGTACCGCGTGTCCCGTTGGGCACCATCGAAGAACTGAAGGCGGCCGTCGCAGCCCATCCCGGGATGCGCGGAGTGCGGAAAGCACGCCTTGCCCTGGACCTCGTCCGGGTGGGGGCCGACTCCCGACAGGAAACCAGGATGCGGCTGGCGCTCTTGGATGCAGGGCTGCCGGAACCGGTGCTGAACTACGGCATCTTCAACGGGTGGGGCATGGCCGCGGTCTGGCCGGACGCTGCCTATGTCCGCGAGAAGATCGCACTGCAATACGACGGCGGCCACCACGGGGAAGTGCACCAGTACCACCGGGACATCAGGCGCCAGGCACTTACCGAGCGGCTCGGGTGGCGGGACTAGCTGTACTGCCCAGGCAGGTTGGTTAAGCGGCTGATAGGCGGGTGGCCTCCGATTGCGGTGTGGGGCCTGTGGTGATTGT
>NZ_QRCU01000061.1 GCF_003369445.1 Arthrobacter silvisoli | reverse complement strand
AGTGCCATAAATCCAGCTGCCAAGAGCATGATCCACGACGACAGGCGTTGCTTGCTTCAGTGCAGGGCTAAGGGAAGTCATGCGTTCCATGATGGGCGTCACATGCGCTGATTGTCAACAATCCGAGGATCCGATACTGTTGTGGTGTGAGTAACACTAACAACCAGAGCCCTGATGGCACCCGGAGGAAGCCCCGCGTTGTCATCCTTGTGGCGGAAGGCCAGCCCCGCCCCTACAACCTCGGTGCCATCAAGTCCCAGGCCGATGTCGTCCTGACCGATGCCACCGGCCTCCCGGAAGCGTCACGGGGAGCGGACATCCTGTTCCTCTGGGACTTTTTTTCGTCGGCCCTGAGGGACGCCTGGCCCCAGGCGGACTCCCTCAGGTGGGTCCATGTGGCGGCGGCAGGTGTGGACGCGATGATGTTTGACGAGCTGCGGAGCTCGGACGTCGTAGTCACCAACGCCCACGGCACCTTTGATTTGCCGATCGCAGAATTCGCGCTGGCATCGATCCTCGCCCATGACAAGCAGCTCCATGTCAGCAAGGCCCTGCAGCAGCAGGCCGTCTGGCAGCACCGGGAAGTTACTCGCACTGAGGGCTCGCACGCTCTGGTGGTGGGAACCGGAGGAATCGGACGCGCCACCGCCAAGCTGCTCCGCGCAGTGGGACTGGAGGTCCGGGGCATCGGGCGCACACGCCGCGGGGACGATCCCGACTTCGGGACCATCCATGCCAGCTGCGACCTGGCTGAGCATGCGGCCTGGGCAGATCACATGGTGCTCATCGCTCCGCTTACCGAGCAGACGCGGAAGATGGTGAACGCCGATGTCCTGGCCGCCATGAAACCGACCGCCCACCTCGTCAACGTGGGCCGCGGTGCACTCGTGGATGAGGATGCTTTGATCAAAGCCCTCCAGAAGCACCAGATAGCCGCGGCCTCGCTGGACGTCTTCACGGAAGAGCCGGTTCCCGCAGACCATCCCTTCTGGAAGATGGAGAACGTCCACATGTCCGCCCACATGTGCGGTGACGTTATCGGCTGGCGCGACGCGCTGGCGGACCAGTTCCTGGCCAACCTTCAGCGCTGGTCCTCCGGCGGGGATCTCACGAATGTGGTGGACAAGGAACGCGGCTATGTCAGCACGCGCCCCCATAGCTCCCACTGAAGCTGCGTCCAATCCGTGACACAGCCCATAAACGCTACGTCTAAACAATCTACTAATTTTATTGGAGGTGTCTTTTTGCTGTTCAGCCACGAGGAGTACGATGCCCGGCTCGCCGGAGTGCGCCTGCGGATGGCCAAACAGGGTCTCTCCGCCCTGCTGGTCACCGACCCGGCCAACATTTATTACCTGACCGGCTACAACGCTTGGTCCTTTTACACTCCGCAACTGGTTTTTGTACCCGCTGACGGACCCATGATCTTCTTTACCCGGGCCATGGACGCCGGCGGCGCCTTCCGCACCAGCTGGCTCCCGGAGGACTGCATCGTCGGCTACCCGGAACAGTACGTTCACCGCCCGCATGTCCACCCCTTCGATTGGGTAGCTTTTGCCTTGCGCGAGCGCCACCTCATTGCCCCCGCCGCCAAGGGCTGCGTGGGCCTGGAGATGGACTCGCACTTCTTCTCCCCGAAGGCATACCGTTCGCTGGTCAACGCCATCCCCGAATGGACCCTGGTGGACAGTTTCGAGCTGGTCAACTGGGTACGCTCCGTCAAGTCCCCCGCCGAGATCCAGCTGATGCGCGGTGCCGCGCAGGTCTGCATGGCGGCGATGCAGGCTGCCGTGGAAACGATCGACGTCGGCGTCCGCCAATGCGATGCGGCCGCGGCGATCAGCCAGGCACAGATCCGGGGCGCCAACGGCATCGGCGGTGACTACCCCGCCATCGTGCCGATGCTGCCCACCGGCGAAGCTGCCGACACCCCGCACCTGACCTGGAGCGAGGACCGCTTCGAGGACGGCCAGGCAGTGGTAATCGAACTCGCCGGCGCCCACCATCGCTATCACACGCCCCTTGCGCGCACTCTGACGCTCGGCAAGAAGCCGGAACGGCTCTCCAAGTTGGCGGACGCCGTCGCCGACGGCCTGAACGCCGTGCTCACCGAGGTGCAGCCGGGCGTTCCCGTCCGTGAACTTGCCCGCGCCTGGAACTGGACGCTGGCCAAGTACGGCCTGGAGAAGCCGTCCCGCATCGGTTACTCGATCGGCGTCGGTTACCCGCCGGACTGGGGCGAGCGCACCATCTCCATCCGCTCCGAGGAGGAATCCATCCTCGAGGAGAACATGACCTTCCACGTCATCGGCGGCATGTGGATGGACAACTACGGCTACGAACTCTCTGAATCCATCCGCGTCACCGCCGACGGGGTGGAAACCTTCACGAGCTTCCCCCGCGAACTTATCCAGAAAGGCGGCTAGGCCATGAACCACGTTGCTACCCGCGCCCAGGCACTGCCGCTGGCAGACCGCGCAGCCAGCCTTGTAGGCTCTGTCATCGACTCCAGCACCTCCCTGCTGGCGGCCCAGACCCACGACATTGTCCGCTTTGCGATGGGCTCCCCCGCGGACGAAGCCGTGCCGCTGGACGAATTCCGCGACATCGCTGACAAGGTCATTGACCACAGCTCCATGACCTACGGCGCCACTGAGGGCGAGCCCGTGCTCCTGAAGGCGCTGGTGGACTACCTTGGCGGGACCACGGACCCCACCACGGCGGACCGCGTCACCATCACCGCCGGCGGCATGCAGGGCCTGGACCTGGCCTGCAAGATCTTCATCAACCCCGGCGACCTGGTCATTGTTGAAAGCCCCACGTACACGAACGGCAGCGCCACCGCCCTGAGCTACGGCGCCGAGCTGCTCGAAGCGCCCATGGACGAAAACGGCCTCATCGTCGAAGCCCTCCCGGAGCTGGTGGCCGCCACCGGGCGCACGCCCAAGGCCATCTACACCATCCCCAACTTCCAGAACCCGTCCGGCGTCACCCTGTCACTGGCCCGGCGCCACCAGCTGCTGGTACTGGCCCACGAGTGGAACGCCGTGATCATCGACGACGACCCCTACGGCCTCCTCCGGTTCCAAGGCGAGGACCTGCCGTCCTTCCAGGCTCTGAGCCCGGGCGATCCGCTGCTGTTCTCTGTCCGCACGTTCTCAAAGATCCTGGCTCCGGGCCTGCGCGTGGGCTGGGTTGACACCGATCCGGCGCTCCGCCAGCTGGTCATCAATGCCAAGCAGGCAATGGACACTTGCACCAACGTCCCCAACCAGCACATCGTGGCCGAATTCATCCGCCGCGGCGGCCTGGACAACCACTTGGCAGGCCTGCGGACGGAGTACAAGCGCCGCAAGGACGCGATGCAGGAAAGTCTGCGCCGGCATCTGGGTGACCGGGTCACCACCACCGATCCCGAAGGCGGCTTCTTCCTCTGGCTCACCCTGCAGGGCGAGGACGCGCGGATCTCCACCCGAAAGCTATTCGAAACGGCACTCGCAGAAGGGGTGGCATTCATCCCCGGACCGGCGCTGTCCGCCAGCGGAAAGTTCGACGACGCCGTCCGCCTCTGCTTCGCATCAACCACTCCCGAACGGGCCGAGGAAGGAATCATCCGACTTGGCCGGGCCATGGACCGTGAGCTTGCAGCGCTTAGGGCCGGAGCAGGCGCGTGAGTGCCGCCCCCCAACAGCAGCGCATACAGGCACAGCAGGTGATCGAGGACAGGGTCCTGGGCCTGATCAGCGAAGCGGAGCTGGTGGCGCTCACCACCGCATTGGTGGCTGCCGGCGGCGAGAACCCCGGCGGGACCGAGGAAGCCACCGTGCAGGTCCTGACGGAGTTCAGCCGGGCCGCTGGCCTGGACGTTGTCACCGAAACCGTCGCGGAGGGACGGCCGAACTTCACGGCCGTCCTGCCCGGCGGCAGCCTGCCAGGCATGCTGTTCCTGGGCCATTCGGATGTTGTTCCGGCCGGGACCGGCTGGGAGCGTCCCCCGTTTGAACCCTATTCACGGGACGGCCGGCTCTTCGGCCGGGGCTCCACGGACATGAAAGGCGGCCTGGCCGCCGTCCTCATCGCCCTCAAGGCACTCAAGGACGCCGGTGCCGAGCTGCCGTTCAGCGCGGCACTGGCCTGCACCGTGGATGAGGAGGACCTGGGCATCGGCATCCGCGCGTACACCGCCTCCGCCGCAGCCGATCCGGCCTTCAGTTATTCGGCGTGCGTGGTTGCCGAGCCCACCGACCTGGAGACCGTGATTGCCTGCCGGGGTGACAGCTACATCGAGCTGAAAGTCACCGGCAAGTCAGCCCACTCCGGCCGGCCCGCCGACGGTCGGAACGCGATTGACGCGGCCGCGAAGATCCTGGATCTGGTCCGCGACGATCACGCCCGGCTAAAGGCCGAGCAGGACCCGCTGCTGGCCGCGGGGAGCTGGAATGTCGGACTCATCAGCGGTGGTACCGGTACGTCCATGGTAGCGGCCGAATGCACGGTATCCCTGGACCGGCGGCTCATGCCCGACGACGACGCGCAGCTGATCCTTGACAGGCTCCGTGAACAGATCAGGGAGGCCGGCATCGACTCGGACGGCGTCTCGGTGGCGGCTGCGGTCACCATGGAGATGCCGGGATTCCGCACCCCTGCAGACCATCCACTGGTGGCAAACTCGGTATCCGCGCTTGCGGACGTCGGGGTGGACAGCGCCATCACCGGCTGGACGGCGGCCTGCGATGGTGGCTTCGTTTCCCGCGACCTCGGTGTCCCGGCCATTGTCATGGGCCCGGGAGGACTTAACGACCAGGCGCATCAGGTGAACGAATCCGTGAGCATCTCGGAGCTCGTCGCAGCGGCCCGCGCCTACGCCCTAATGTGCCTGCGGCACGGCCGGAACTGACAGCCTCCGCTGAACCTTCACCGCAAGAAAGAACGGCAGGCTGCTTCTTCAGTGCAGCCGGCCGTTCTTTGCACATCCAGGAAACAAGCACAGCCGGGCCGCTGGAAGCGGCCCGGCTGCTGCGATTCCAGTTGCGTCCTTAAGGAGTGGAGTCTACGGCGCGGGAGTACGTCAGCGTCTCGTCGCGGGCGCCGCCCATCCAGATGTCCTGGCAGGCCGCTGCCATCTCGTCGAGGCCCTCAACAATAGTGGCGAAAACGTTGCCAGGAACCCACCCGGTATCGCCGTTAAGCAACAGGTTGTTACGTCCGTAGAAGACAGCAAGGTCGACGATGGTTTGTACCGCATCCGTCTCAGAATCCTGCTCGTAGCCGTGGGAGGGCGTCTTCAGGTCGTTCGAAGTGAACGTGAAGTAGCAGACGTCACCGGGAATGGGAGTGACCGTGGTGTTTTCCGCGCCCGGTTCCTGCGGTGCGAAAGCCGGCACAAGGTTGTAAATCTCGTTGCGGGCGTACTTTCCGTGGAACACCTGCCCGCTGAGGGGCAGTGCATCCCAAACCGCCTTGCTTGTGCGGGGTGCGACGTCGTCGTGAAGGAGTGCCTTGCAGGTGACCCCGCGCTTCTCGAGGGTGATATTGATGTACCGCGCCATGTTTCTGCCTTACTTCCTGTAGGAGCCGGAAACAGCGCCTTGCCGTTTCCACTGCCATCAGGCTATGTGGCGCCCATCACGATTGTCAACAATCCTACTGGTGCTTGTCGATGGGGCGTTGCGCCCGTAGGATTGTTGACAATCATCCGACGGAAAGGACATGCGTGTTAGAAAAAGAATTCATCCGGGAGGATCTCAGACGTCCGGTGCCGGCTTCACCCGTGCATGAGAACCGGAAGTTTGCGCCGTCAGCGGAATTCGCCGCGAACGCCGTTGTTGGGGCCGGGGAGTACGCCGAGGCCGCGGCGGACCGGCCGGCGTTCTGGGCAAAGCAGGCCCGTGAACTGCTGAGCTGGGACAAGGACTTCGGCCAGGCCCTGGACTGGTCCGAGCCGCCGTTCGCGAAGTGGTTCGTGGGCGGCGAAGTCAACGCCGCATACAACGCCCTGGACCGTCACGTGGAGAACGGACTCGGGGACCGGGTGGCCATCCATTTTGAGGGTGAGCCCGGCGACACCCGCACCATCACCTATGCGGAACTGACCGAGGAGGTCAAGAGGGCCGCGAACGCTTTCGAAGCGCTCGGTGTGGCCAAGGGCGACCGGGTGGCCGTGTACCTGCCGATGATCCCCGAGGCCGTGATCACCCTGCTGGCCTGCGCCCGGATCGGCGCGGTGCACTCGGTGGTGTTCGGCGGGTTCTCCGCCGACGCCCTGCGCTCGCGCATCGATGACGCAGAGGCCAAGCTCGTGGTCACCGCGGACGGCACCTACCGGCGCGGCAAGCCCTCACCGCTCAAGCCCGCCGTGGACGAGGCCCTGGCCAAGCAGGGCCACACCGTTGAGAACGTCGTGGTGGTCAAGCGCAACGGCGAGCCCGTCAACTGGGTGGAAGGCCGGGACAAGTGGTGGGCCGACACGGTCGACGCCGCTTCCGCCGAGCACACCGCCGTCGGGCACGACTCCGAACACCCGCTCTTCATCCTCTACACCTCGGGCACCACCGGAAAGCCCAAGGGTATCCTGCACACCACCGGCGGCTACCTCACGCAGACCGCGTACACCCACAAGGCCGTGTTCGACCTGCACCCGGACACGGACGTGTTCTGGTGCACCGCCGACGTCGGCTGGATCACCGGCCACTCCTACGTCGCCTACGCCCCGCTGATCAACGCCGCCACCCAGGTCATGTACGAAGGCACCCCGGACTCCCCGCACCAGGGCCGCTGGTGGGAGATCGTGGAGAAGTACAAGGTCTCCATCCTCTACACCGCTCCCACCGCGATCCGCACGTTCATGAAATGGGGCCGGGACATCCCCGCCGGGTACGACCTGTCCTCCATCCGCGTGCTCGGCTCGGTGGGCGAACCCATCAACCCCGAAGCGTGGATGTGGTACCGCGACGTCATCGGCGCCAACGCGGGCAAGAACGGTGAAAGGAAGGAGAACCCTGCCCCGATCGTGGACACCTGGTGGCAGACCGAAACCGGCGCCCAGATGATCGCACCCCTGCCCGGCGTCACGGCCACCAAACCCGGCTCCGCGCAGGTCCCGCTGCCCGGCATCGCGATCGACGTCGTGGACGAAACCGGCGAATCCGTCCCGGACGGTCACGGCGGCTACCTCGTGATCCGCGAACCCTGGCCCTCCATGCTGCGCGGCATCTGGGGCGACCCGGAACGCTTCAAGGACACCTACTGGTCCCGCTTCGAAAACACCTACTTCGCCGGGGACGGCGCCAAGAAGGACGAAGACGGCGACATCTGGCTGCTCGGCCGCGTGGACGACGTCATGAACGTCTCCGGCCACCGCCTCTCCACCACCGAAATCGAGTCCGCGCTGGTGAGCCACCCGGCCGTTGCCGAGGCCGCCGTCGTCGGGGCCGCGGACGAAACCACCGGCCAGGCCGTCGTAGCGTTCGTCATCCTCCGCGGCGACGCGGTCAACAACGGCGACGCCACCGTGCTGGAACTTCGCAACCACGTCGGCAAGGAAATCGGCCCCATCGCCAAACCCAAGCACGTCCTCGTGGTTCCCGAACTGCCCAAGACCCGTTCCGGCAAGATCATGCGCCGCCTCCTCAAGGACGTCGCCGAAGGCCGCGAAGTGGGCGACGCCACCACCCTTTCGGACCCCACGATCATGTCCCAGATCGCCGAATCCCTGCGGAAGTAACACCCCGCTTTGCCGGAGCGCGAATGACAAGCCTTTCATTCCTGGACAGAAATTGGAGGACACCATGAAGAAACGCACTCTCACCATGTCTGCTCACAGCGTTGTAAGCAGCCCAACCAACGCCCGGCCCCGCACCGGGGAGCACTGCCCTGTCAACGGCTGGTGGGCACCCTTGAACCGCCGCTCTCCCGCACATTTCCTCACCGAGGGAAGCATCATGCCGGCCGACGGCGGAACGGCCGTTGTTTGGACGCTCGTCGAGCGGCCCCATCCCTCCCCAACACCCAACGACGGCTATCCGGCCTTGCGACTCCCGGCCGACAGCTACTGAGCACACAACTCGCATGCCTCACGGCAGGAAGCCTCAAGGGACGGCACGGAGATCCCTCCGCGCCACCCCTTGCGCGTGATGAGAACACAGTTTATGAGACAGCCCACGCGACTATTGTTGACAATCGGGCAATTTCCGGGAGAATTAGCTGCATGACTTCCCTTAGCCCTGCACTGAAGCAAGCAACGCCTGTCGTCGTGGATCATGCTCTTGGCAGCTGGATTTATGGCACT
>NZ_QRCU01000060.1 GCF_003369445.1 Arthrobacter silvisoli | reverse complement strand
GAAATCACCCTTGGCCTGGAACGCTTCGAAGCAGCCGTCGGCGCCGTCACCGGAGCCATCCCCGCCACCACAGGAGCCTGAGCCCTCCCATGATTGACGCCGTTCATTCTCCACCGAGCCCGGCAACGGGCTCCGGCACGCCAGATGTCCGGGACGCCGCGCAACATGCGGTCCTCGCCCGCCTGGCGTCGGCCGGCGTGGCAGCGGACAGTTCGCCGCGCCGCCTCGCCGAGTACTCCTACGATGCCTCCAACTACCGGGTGGCCCCGCTGGCCGTGGTCTTCCCGCGCACCGTGGAGGATGTTCTCGCCGCTGTTGCGGCCTGCCGCGAAACCGCAACGCCGCTTATTGGCCGTGGTGGAGGCACCTCGATGGCCGGCAATGCCATGGGTCCCGGCGTCGTCCTGGACTTTTCCCGGCACATGAACCGCATCCACAGCATCGATGAGGCCACCGGAACGGTGGCCGTAGATCCCGGCGTGGTGCTCGCCGTCCTCTCCCGTGAAGTGGAGAAGGCGACGGGACAGCGCTGCACTTTTGCCCCGGACCCCTCCTCCAAGAACCGCGCAACGGTCGGCGGCTCCCTGGGGAATGACGCCTGTGGCAATCATTCAGTACGTTACGGCCGGACCTCTGACCACGTGGCGGAGATCGACGTCGTCACCTCAGACGGCGCCCGGCTCACTGCAACTGCCACCGGACTGCGCGCAACTGACCCCGCGGACGCTGCCTCGGCAGCCCGCGCCGCGGCACTCACCACCTCGCTCAAGGACCTCACCCACAGCCACCTCTCCGAGTTCCGGCTGGAACTCGAACGCATCAAGCGTCAGGTCTCCGGTTATCACCTGGCCAACCTGCTGCCGGAAAGAGGCTTCAACGTGGCCCGCGCCTTGGCTGGCTCGGAAGGGACCTGCGCCGTCATCGTGGGCGCACGGATGAAGCTTGTCCCCAAGCCTGCCAGCGCCCTGCTGGTCTGCCTGGGCTATGCAGACGTGGTGGACGCGGCGCGGGATATCGGGACCATCCTGCAGTTTTCCCCCGCTGCCGTGGAGGGCATCGACGAGGCCATCGTGGACACGATGCGCTTCCGCCGCGGGGACAGCTCAGTGCTGGGCCTGCCCGAGGGCAAGGCCTGGCTCTACGTTGACCTCGACGGCGACAACCCGGGCGAGGTACAGGCCGAAGCAGACCGCCTGCTGGCTCGCCTGACGGAAAACGGGCGGCTGATTGACGGCCGCACCGTTCCGGACAGCATCGAACGCGCATCCCTGTGGCGGGTCCGGGAGGACGGCGCAGGGCTCTCCGCACGGCTCTCCACCGGAGGTGAATCCTGGCCTGGCTGGGAGGACTCCGCCGTGGCACCGGATAGGCTGGCCGACTACCTCTCGGACTTCCGGGAACTCTTGGCGCGCCACGATTTGAAGGGCGTCATGTACGGCCACTTCGGCGCTGGCTGCATGCACATCCGCATCACGTACGACCTGCGCACCGCGGCTGGCCGCGCCGTATTCCGGAACTTCACGCGCGAAGCCGCCGAGCTGGTGGTCCGCCACGGCGGCTCGCTCTCGGGTGAGCACGGCGACGGCCGGGCACGCTCGGAACTCCTGCCGATGATGTACTCGCAGAGCATGCTGGCGGCTTTCAGCAGCTACCGCCGCATCTGGGATCCCGCAGGAATCCTGAACCCCGGATCACTGACGGGGGCTGACGCAATGGACGCAAACCTTGCCCTCGACGGTGTCCCGCAGCGCCAATGGCGGACCAGCTTCGATCTTCGCCCCCTCGGCGCCGGAGGCGGTTGGCTGGCCGAGACCGACCCGCCCGAGACATCTGCCGGCGGCGGCACTGGCCCCTGGGTCCACGCTGTCCAGAGCTGCATCGGCGTCGGTCGCTGCCGGACGGATGCCGGCGGCGTCATGTGCCCGAGTTACCGCGCCACCAAGGACGAAAAGGACTCGACCCGCGGCCGATCCCGGGTACTCCAGGACATGGTCCGCGGAGCCCGCAGCGTCGAGGAAGGCTGGAAGTCGGAGGAGGTCCGGGAAGCCCTTGACCTCTGCCTTTCCTGCAAGGCCTGCTCCAGTGACTGTCCCACCGGCGTGGATATGGCCACCTACAAATCCGAGTTCTTCTCTCACTATTACGAGGGCAAACGGCGCCCGCTCTCGCACTTCTCGCTGGGCTGGCTGCCCCGCTGGCTCAAGATCACCGGCCGGATGGCGCCACTCGTAAATGCCGTCATGGCCACGCCGCTGGCCAAGGCTGCGTCGGCATTGGGCGGGCTCACCACCAAGCGGACACTGCCCCGGTTCGCCGGAGCGAACGAGTGGCGCCGGGAAGTGGCGGCGGCCAGCGTCGGGCCTGTTGGCAAGCACCCCGACCGCGGAAACGAGCTAAGCGGGGACGGGGTGGTTCTGTTCGTGGACACCTTCACCCGCGGTTTCCGTCCGGAGGTGGCCGGAGCAGCAGCCCGCGTTCTGGCCGCCACCGGTACGCCCACGGAATGCTCCGCCGACGCCTGCTGCGGCTTGACCTGGATTTCCACCGGCCAGCTGGAGACGGCCAAAAAGCTCCTGGGCCAGGCGGCTGTTGCGCTCGACGATGGGACGGACCGCCCGATCGTGGTGGTCGAACCCAGCTGCGCCGCCGCGCTGCGCAAAGACCTGCCCGAACTGGTCCACACGGACCAGGCACGCCGGGTCGCAGCGAGGGTGCGCAGCTTCGCGTCCCATATCGAAGGGCTCACCAAGTCAGGCTGGAAACCGGCGCCCGCAGAGCCGCTGCCGGAACAGGTGGTGCTGCAGACGCACTGCCACGAATACTCCGTCTTCGGGGCCGGCACCCAGCGTTCGGCGCTCAGCGCCGTGGGCGTCGCCGACGTCGTGGACGCCACCGGCTGCTGCGGCGTCGCCGGCAACTTCGGCTTTGAAAAGGAGCATTTCGACGTCAGCATGCAGGTGGCCGAGCAGTCACTGGGCCCCGCCCTGCGCCAGACGGATGCGGATTCCGTGGTCCTCACCGACGGATTCTCCTGCGCGATGCAGGTACAGCAGCTCGACAATTCCAGACCGGGCCGCCACCTGGCCCAACTTCTCGATCCCGGCGAACAGGCAGACTCCGCCAGCCACAAGCCACTCCCTTCCACAGCAGAAAAGGATTACTCATGACCATCCAGGCAACCACCAACTCCCGGACCTCCCAAAAGGCACTGGACGCCGTCGCCAAGGTGAGCACCAACCTGTTCATCGACGGCGAATGGTCCGAGGCCGCTTCGGGTGCCCGGTTTGACGTTGTCAACCCGGCCACGGAGGAAGTCATCGCCACCGTCGCCGACGGCGGCGCAGAGGACGCCCGCCGGGCGATCGAAACAGCCGGCCGGGTACAGAAGCAGTGGGCCAAGACCCCGCCCCGCGACCGGAGCGAAATCCTGCGCCGCGCCTTCGACCTCATCATGGCCCGGCAGGACGAGTTGGCCCTCATTATGACCACCGAGATGGGCAAGCCCTTCGCCGAAGCCAAGGGCGAAGTGGCCTACGCAGCAGAGTTCTTCCGCTGGTTCTCTGAGGAAGCAGTCCGCATCGGCGGCGACCTGACCACTACCGGCGACGGCAAGAACCGCATTCTCGTCTCGAAGGAGCCGGTGGGCCCGTGCGTGCTGGTGACGCCATGGAACTTCCCGCTCGCCATGGGCACCCGGAAGATCGGCCCTGCCATCGCTGCTGGCTGCACCATGGTCTTCAAGCCCGCCAACCTCACCCCGCTGTCCTCCCTGGCGCTGGTGGACATCCTGATCGAGGCCGGGCTGCCCAAGGGTGTGCTGAACGTCGTCACCACCACCAAGGCCTCCGAGGTGGTCACCCCCTGGATGGAGAGCGGCATCGCCCGCAAGGTCAGCTTCACCGGCTCCACCGGAGTGGGCGTCCGGCTCCTGGAACAGGCCGCAAAGAACGTCATGCGCTCCTCGATGGAACTCGGCGGCAACGCTCCCCTGATCGTGTTTGAGGATGCCGACCTGGACCGGGCCGTCGAAGGCGCATTCGCGGCCAAGATGCGGAACATGGGCGAGGCCTGCACGGCCGCCAACCGGATTTTCGTTCAGCGCTCGGTGGCCGCGGACTTCTCGGCACGTCTCGCCAGGCGTCTCGGGGCACTCAAGGTGGGCGACGGCGCCGAGGAAGGCACCGACGTCGGCCCCTTGGTGGAAGCGAAGGCCCTGAACAAGGTCCAGGAACTGGTGGACGACGCCGTCGCCAAGGGTGCCACCGTGGTCTGCGGCGGTTCCCGTCCCGAGGGCAACGGGTACTTCTACTCCCCCACGGTCCTTTCGGACGTTAGTCCGGACGCGGCACTGATGAGCGAGGAGATCTTCGGCCCTGTGGCCCCGGTGATTCCCTTCGACACCGAAGAGGAAGTGGTCCGGCTGGCCAACGACACCCCGTGGGGCCTGGCCAGCTACCTGTTTACCCAGGACCTGGACCGCGCCTTCCGCGTAGGCGAGGAGCTGGAGGTCGGCATGGTGGGCCTGAACACGGGCATCGTCTCCAACCCCGCCGCACCCTTCGGCGGCATCAAGGCCTCCGGCCTTGGCCGTGAGGGCGGCCGGGTGGGGCTGGACGAGTTCCTGGAGATCAAGTACATGGCCCTCCCCCGCGTCTAGGGAACAAGAACGAAGCGATCATGGATTCGGAGCGGAACCAGCAGGAGGAAAAGAATGAGTGATTTGACCGATCTGACCAATCTGACGGCAATCGAGCTGCTGGCGGGCTACCGCGAGGGCACCGTCTCACCAGTTGACGCCACCCAGGCTGCGCTGGATGCCATAGACGCGGGAAACAGCGAGGTCAACGCCTTCGTCTCCGTTGAGGCCGATAGCGCGATGCAGGAGGCACGTGAGTCCGAAGCCCGGTGGCGCAGCGGCAAGCCGCTGGGTCCCGGCGACGGCGTTCCCACGTCCATTAAGGACATCTTCTACACCAGGGGGTGGCCCACTCTACGTGGGACCAACCTCATCAATGCGGATGCGGCCTGGAACGATGACGCTCCGTGCGTGGCGAGGCTGCGCGAGACTGGCGCGGTACTGCTCGGAAAGACCACCACGCCGGAGTTTGCTTGGAAAGGAGTGACGGATTCCCTTCGCCACGGCTCCACGGGCAACCCTCGGGCCGCGGGCCTGACGTCGGGAGGCTCAAGCGGCGGCAGTGCCACGGCCGTAGGACTTGGAATGGGCCCATGGTCGGTCGGTACGGACGGCGGCGGCTCGGTGCGGATCCCGGCAGCATTCACTGGAACTGTTGCGATCAAGCCGACCTATGGACTGGTTCCCATGTTCCCTGCGAGCCCGTTCGGGACCCTCGCGCATGCCGGGCCGATGACCCGCACGGTCGGGGACACTGCGTTGCTGCTCGATGTGATCACCCGCTTCGATTCGCGCGACTGGTCTGCACTCCCGACGCCGGCAGGCTCCTTCCTGGACGGTTTGAACGACGGTGTGAAGGGGATGCGCATTGCTTTCTCGCCCACGCTGGGCTTCGGCACGAATGATCCGGAAATCGAGCGGCTTGTGCGGGCCGCAGTGGACGTTCTGGCTGACGCCGGGGCCATCATTGAGGAAGTTGATCCCGGCATCCAGGATCCCGTGGAGGCTTTCCACGTTCTCTGGTTTGCCGGTGCCGCCAAGGTGCTCGAGGCCTATGGACCGGGCGCGATCGACAACGTGGATCCGGGGCTGCGCCGCTCTATCCGGGAACAAGGCGAGATCAGCGCTTCGGGCTTCCTCGACGCTACCGCCGTGCGCATGGACCTGGGGGTGAAGATGGGACGGTTCCACGAAACCTACGAGCTGCTTTTGACCCCCACGCTCCCCATCGCTGCCTTCCCGCGGGACAGGGACGCGCCGGAAGGCTGGCACTCTCCGAACTGGACGAGCTGGACTCCATACACCTACCCGTTCAACATGACGCAGCAGCCGGCCATCAGCGTTCCCTGCGGCTTCACCGAGGCTGGCCTGCCAGCGGGACTGCAGATCATCGGTCCGCGGCACGCGGACCGCAAGGTGCTCCGCGCCGCCCAGACGTACGAGAAGGCTGCAGCCTGGGGTACCGAAGGGCCCGCACGGATCGCGGCACACCGCAGCTAGCACTGGCGGTTAGCGCCTAACCCGTAGCAAGTAAGACGTAGCGCCCGGCTGGGGTTTCCCAGCCGGGCGTTTTGCGTGGGCGATTGATTGTGGACCGATCAGTCAGATTAATGGCTGCTTGGCCTGGCTTCTGGTGCCCTGGCTCCGACCTCGAATCCGACGGCGGACGCTTTCAACGAGTCCACCATTCCGGATGACACCGAAGGGTGGATTCTGCAGTCTGCGTAGGACGGCAGAGCTGGTGGAATGATGCCCGTGTCAATGGCCATTAGTTTCTGCCCACCGGCGGCCAGTTGATATGCCCGCTGGTGGCCAGTAAAACTGCCCGGTGATAGCCAATAGATCTGCCCACTGATCGGTTCGGCGGGATTGGCCATCGTCGGGTTTTGGTTAGTTCAGTTGGGTGACTCCTTTTCCGGCGAGGGCCTGGGTGAGGCGGACGGAATCGCCGCTGGTTTGGCAGACGTGGGCGTGGTGCAGGAGCCTGTCGACGGTGGCCGTGGCGAGGGTTTTGGGCATGAGTTCGTCGAAGCCTGCTGGGTCCAGGTTCGAGGAGATCGCGACGGAGCGTTTTTCGTAGGCTGCGTCCACGACCCGGTAGAGTCCTTCGGCGGCGTCGGTGGCCACCGGCAACAGGCCGATGTCGTCGATCACGACGAGTTCGGCTCTCAGGATTCTCGTTACTGCGCGGGTGACGCTGTCATCGGTGCGGTGGGCGCGGATGAGGGCTCCGAGGTCTTCGAGCCTGAACCAGGCCACGCGCATCCCTGCTTCTACGGCTTGCTGGCCGAGGGCCTCGAGGAAGAACGTTTTCCCGGTCCCGGAGGGCCCGCAGACGACGAGGTTTTCGCGCCGGGTGATCCATTCCAGGGTGCGCAGGGCCTGCTGGGTCGGTGCCGGGATGGAGGAGACCTCCGGGTCCCAGGCGTCGAAGGTCTTCCCCGTCGGGAAGCCTGCTGCTTTGCGGCGGGTGGCGAGCATCGACCGGGCCCGGCCCGCGGCCTCCTCGGCGAAGAGTGCCTTGATGATCTCGGCCGGTTCCCAGCGCTGGGCGCGGGCGGTCGCGATCAGTTCAGGCGCGAGGGCCCGGGCGTGGGGCATTTTCAGTTGCCGCATCAGCGCTTCGAGCTCGGCCGGCAGTGCCGGTGCAGTGGTTTTCGTGGTGGTGACCGGGCTCATCGGTTCGGCTCCTTCGCCGATATCGGTGCCCTGGTGCCGAGGCCTGCCCAGGCGCTCGTTCCTTGGGTCAGGGATCGGGTTTCGTCCGCGGCGTGGGTAGTGGTGCGCCTGACGTTCGCGTTCAGGATCGATGCGAGGTCGCCGTGAGCGAACCGGCCATAGAGCGCTGCTTCGCCCAGGGCCCGGTCCACCTGCCCGGTGCCGGCTGTGCGGCGCGCAGGGCGTGCCGAGGGACACCCTCACGCGTTCCCTCGCGCATGAACCACTCGGCTGGCGGCCCACGACCCTGCTGATCAGGATCCGCCGGTACCGGTGCGCCGGATGCGGGCTTGTCTGGCGGCAAGACACCACGAAAGCCGCCGAACCACGAGCGAAACTCTCCCGCGCCGCCCTGCGCTGGGCGCTGGAAGGGATCGTCTGTCAGCACCTCACCGTGGCCCGCGTCGCCGAAGGGTTGGGCGTGTCCTGGAACACCGCGAACACCGCAGTCCTCGCCGAGGGCAAGAGGGTGTTGATCGATGCCCCGGACCGGTTCGACCGGGTGAAGGTCATTGGGGTTGATGAGCACGTCTGGCGGCACACCCGCCGTGGCGACAAATACGTCACAGTGATCATCGACCTCACCCCCGTACGAGAGGGCACGGGCCCGTCACGGCTGCTGGACATGGTCGAAGGGCGCTCCAAACAGGTCTTCGCCGCCTGGCTCAACGAGCGCCCCCAGGCCTGGCGGGACGGGATCGAGGTCGTCGCGATGGACGGGTTCACCGGGTTCAAGACTGCCGCTGCCGAGGAACTGCCCGACGCGGCCCCGGTCATGGATCCCTTCCACGTCGTGCGCCTGGCCGGGGACCTGACTTGGCTCATTTCCTTAGTGCGTGACTTTTGGTCCGATGATCGCGTCGACGATGGCTTGCTGTTCGGCGGAAATGT
>NZ_QRCU01000056.1 GCF_003369445.1 Arthrobacter silvisoli | reverse complement strand
GGAGAGTAGGACACCGCCGGACAACCATTACAGGTCGAGGCCCCCGAACACCGTTCGGGGGCCTCCCGCATTTAAGCCGGCCCCCGGCAGGCCGGTCACGGTCCCACCTTGACCACCCGTCGGGGCCCGGCGCCATAATCTTCGATGACGAAGTATCTGATCTCGTTCCCGGGTGAGGCCATGGTTGTCCCGGAGGAAGAGTTTGTATCGGTAGTCGAAGCTTCGCATGCCGTTATCGAGGAGGCCAAAGCGGCTGGGGTGTACGTCTTTGGTGGCGGCATCGATGAGGCCGTAGCGCCCGTGCTCGTGGCCGGTGACGGCACCGTTACAGAGGGCACCTACCCGGGCCATAAGGTGCCCAACGGCGGCTACACGGTTCTCGAATTGCCTTCGCGGGAGGCTGCGTTCGCTTGGGCAGCGAAGATCGCTGACGCCTGCCGCTGCCCGCAGGAGGTCCGGCAGTTCCAATACGACCCGGCGAGCTGACGGGGCGGGCCCGCCAGTCATCCTCAAGCGCTACCCAAGGCACGGATTTTGTCTTCAAGGGCTGTGCGTTCGGCTCTGTTCCCGCACATAGCTGCGGCCTCCTGGAGTGCGGCGCGGGCTTCGTCCGGGCGCCCCAGCCTGGTGAGCAACTCGCCCCGGACCGCGGGGAGCAAATGCGAAGCGGCTAGCTTGCCGCCGGCATCGATCGCGTCCACCAGCTCCAATCCTGCGGCCGGCCCCGAGGCCATGGCCACGGCAACCGCATGGTTGAGTTCGATGATGGGCGACGGCGCCAAGCGCCCAAGCGCCTCGTAGAGGATCACGATCCGCGGCCAGTCCGTGCCGGCAACGGATTCCGCCACGGCATGGCACTCCGCGATGGACGCCTGGAGTCCGTAGGCGCCAAGGCCGCGACCGGCCGCCGCTGCGCGTTCAAGCGCGGCCCGCCCCCGCCGGATCGCCGAACTGTCCCAGCGCCGGCGGTCCTGGTCCTCGAGCAGCACCGGCTTCCCGGCGTCGTCGGTCCTTGCAGGGAAACGGGCGGCTGTGAGTTCCAGCAGCGCAAGGAGCCCGAACGCCTCCGGCTCTGGCTTCAGCTTCACCAACATGCGGGCAAGCCGACGGGCCTCGTCCGTGAGGCCGGTCCGGATCCAGTCGTCGCCCCCGGACGCGTAGGAGCCTTCGGTGAAGACCAGGTAGATGACCTGGAGGACAGAGCCGAGCCGCTCGTCCAGTTCGTGGGCCTCCGGCACGGCGAACGGGATCCGGGCGGCCGCCAGTGTCTTCTTGGCCCGGGTAATCCGCGCCTGGATGGTGGACACGGGCACCAGGAACGCCTTGGCAATCTCATCGCTCCCCAGGCCGCCGACCACGCGCAGGGTCAAGGCGATCCGGGCTTCTTTCGACAGCACCGGATGGCAGGCGGTGAACATCAAGGCGAGGACGTCGTCGTCGATCGCGTCATAGCTGAACAGCTCGTCGGCTCCGGGTTCCTCGGAAAGGTCCCGCGCAAGGACGGCATAGCGCTCATCGAGCGCGGACCTGCGGCGGAAGGTGTCAATGGCGCGACGCCGGCCGGTGGTGAGCAGCCAGGCTGCCGGCTGCTCGGGGACCCCGTTGACCGACCAGGACACGAGGGCCTCGGCAAGTGCTTCCTGGGCGAGGTCTTCCGCCAAGGGAAAGTCCCCTGTGTAGCGGGCCAGGGCGCCGACGATCCGCGCGGACTCCATCCGCCAGACGGCCTCGACGGCGCCCCGCGCCCCGCTGTTGTCCACTCCGGATCAGAGCTGCCCGGTCTGCTCGCGCCAGGCGCGCTCCTTCTGGATCCACTTGTTGTCCTGCGGGAACTCATCGATGGTGGTCACCCGGCGGATCTCGGTTTTGCTTCCCGAGGTCATGGGCGCCCGCTTGGCCCATTCAACGGCTTCCTGCTTCGAGGCGACGTCGAGGATGTAGTAACCGGCGAACAGCTCCTTGGTTTCCCCATAGGGGCCGTCCGTCACCACGGGGGTGTCGCCGGTGAAGTCCACAACCACGCCTTCGTTGGCGTCGTCGAGGCCTTCTGCCGCCAGGAGCACTCCGGCGCGGATGAGTTCGTCGTTGAACTTGCCCATGGCATCCATGATTTCGGTGAAGTCCGTGTTCGCAAACGCTGCGAACGACTCGTCCGTAGGACGCATGATCAGCATGTACTTGGCCATGATGTTCTCCTTGGTTCCGGAAGGTCGCCTTCCGACCTTCTCACCCATAGGTCGAACGGCACCAGAGCAGATCGACATCGCGTCCGGGGAATTTTTCCCGATGCCCGACGGCGGGTGGCCGGCTTGCCGCCAATGGCGGCGGGCGGGGCGTGATCCTGCGCCGACAAGGCCGCTGCCGGCAGCCCCGGATCCTGATTTGCCTCTGCCCCGCGAACCGTGTAATGTTTTCTGAGTCGCCGCGGGAGGGACGGAAAAGCTGAAAGGCTTGGAGGTTCCGGAAGGCGGCAAAATCCCTTTCTTAGATGGCCGCTTTTGGTGGCGCACTGGAGTGCGTCGTGTGGCCTGCGGTTTGCGGAACTGTTGTTTGAGAACTCAATAGTGTGCCAAGTTTGTTGATACCGATTTTTTATTGAATTGGTTGGATTTGCCGGGCTGCATCACCCCGTGGTGTGGTCTGGTTTTTACAGCTGGTTTCAGATTTTGTGC
>NZ_QRCU01000058.1 GCF_003369445.1 Arthrobacter silvisoli | reverse complement strand
CCTAGTCCAGCCGGAGAAGGATTCGTTGGAGGCGATGGCGATGGAGTTCTTCTCTTCGCGTTCGGTGAGGACCTGGAAGAGGAGTTCGGCGCCGCGGCGGTCGAGTTCCATGTATCCGAGTTCGTCGATGCAGAGCAGGTCGACCCGGCCGTAGCGGGCGATCGTCTTGGCGAGCATTTTCTCGTCGGCGGCTTCGACGAGTTCGTTCACGAGCCGGGTGGCCAGGGTGTATTTGACCCGGTAGCCTTTCTCCGCGGCCGCGGTGCCCAGGCCGATGAGCAGGTGGGACTTGCCGGTACCGGAATCGCCGATCAGGCACAAGGGCGCGCCTTTGCGGATCCAGTCCCCGGTGGCGAGGGTATTGATCGTGGCGGGGTTGATGTTCGGGTTCGCCTCGAAATCAAAGTCCCCCAACCATTTGTCCCTGGGAAAATTCGCGGCTTTCACCCGGCGGATGGACGATCGCCGGTCCCGGTCATCACACTCGGCCAGCAGCAGCTCCGCCAGGAACCCCTGGTACGAGAGCTGTTCCCTGGCCGCGACGGTCAGGGCTTCGTCCAGGACGGCCCGGACGGTGGGCAGGCGGAGGCGCCGGCAGGCCTGGTCCACGGCCGCGACCGCTGCTTGTTCGGTCAGGCCGCGGCGCCGGCGCAGGGTTGGAGTAATCGTGGCGGCTGGTGCGGTGGGGCTCATGAGATGTTTTCCTTCGACGCGGGAACATTGGAAACAGCATTGGTGGTGGCGCGTTTGGCGAGCAGTTCGTCATAGCCGGCAACCGAGGGCAGGGGCCGTGTGTCCGGCGGCAGGCCCGCGATCACTGTGGCAGGGTCCGTGAGCCGTCGCTGGGTCAGGCTGACAACACGGTGCGCTTTCGCTCCGTCACGGGCACCGGGATGACGGTCCGGGCCGGCCCCACCCTCGAGCTGGATGGTGTTGGCTGCGTGGCGGCGGGCTTCGACCGCGACGACGTCTGCGCTGACGGCTCCAACCTTGAGCGCTGCGGTCATGCCGGCCACGACGTCGGCTGCGTCCAGGGAACGGTGGAGCAGGAGCACATCGATCAGTTCCCGGGTCCCTTCGGCGTCGCCGTTGACCTTGCGGGTCTCGGCCCAGAACGCCTCATGCACCGCGGTGAACACGCCCGCCTCACGCGCCCTGGCCAAAGCCGTGGACCCGGGCAGGGCCCCGGGCTTGGCTTTGAGGACCTCCAGGTAATGATCCAGCTGGACCGACTGCCCGGTTTTCGCTGCGATCCGCTGATGCCGGGCAACCACGTTCCGGCCGTCAAAGACCAGCAGGTCGGAAGCCCGGAGGGAGACCCGTAGCTTGTGGCCGATGAACCGGGCCGGGACGGAGTACTTGATCATCCGCACCGTGATCATCGAGGACCGGTCCACCCGTGGCGTCAGCACCAGGCCCGGATCGAATACTTCCGCCGGCAACGGCGCAAGGAACGGACGCTCGGTTTCGAAGTCCTGGCCGATGGTGCGGATCCGGTCATTGATCCGCCGCCGCTCATCGGCTTCTTCCCAGGCTTTGATCCTGGCGTTGAGCTCGTCCAGGGACTCCACGACCGGCATCGGGGAGAGCCTGTTCCGGCGGAACCAGCCGACCTCACCCTCGACACCGCCCTTCTCGTGGGCGCCGGCGATCCCGGGCTGGCAGTAGAACGCATCGAAACCGTAATGGGACTTGAACAGCACCCAGCGGTCATTCTCCTTGCGTTGGCGGCCTTGCCCGAAGACCACCGCCGTCACGGCACTGGTGAGGTTGTCATAGCGGATGTGCTTTGTCGGGATGCCACCAAGTACGTTGAATGCCTCGATGTGGCCTTCCAGGAACGCTTCCTGGGCCTGCGTCGGGTAGATGCGGTGGATGGCTTTGCCCGAGTGGGAGAGCCGGAAGACGAACATGTGGCACTTGGTCTTCACCCCGTTCAGCACCACCCAGACCTCGCCGAAGTCCACCTCGGCTTCGGCGCCAGGGGCGTGTTCCTGGGGAATGAAGACCTCAAGCCGGCGGCCGGCCTCGACATCGATCTGGGCCCGGCGCACCCGCACATAATCCCGGACCGTCGAGTACGACAACAGCTCGGCGTCGTGTTCCTCAATGAGCCGGGCCAGGATACGCCGGGCGGTATGGCGCTGTTTCCGCGGCGCCGACGTGTCCTCGATCAGCATCTGATCGATCGCGGCCTTGAACGGCTCCAAACGATGGGAGACACCCCGGCGGGGTTTCCGCGACGGCGGTTCAGCCGATTCAAGAGCCTGCCGGACGGTCCGACGGTGGACGCCATGGCGGCGTGCGAGTTCACGGATCGACAAGCCCTCGATCCTGGCATCCCTGCGGATCCTCGCGAACAACTCCACCCGTGCATCCATCCGGACCTCCAACAAAAGGCTCGTTCCAGCAGTTGGAACAAGCCTCAGGTGGGGCCACTTATAACCGTCACAACCACACCGGCGAGTCAGGAAGTGGGGCCAGAAATAACCGTCCTACCGGGGCCAAACAAACCTGTCACAGTCA
>NZ_QRCU01000057.1 GCF_003369445.1 Arthrobacter silvisoli | reverse complement strand
AGGCCGTTGTTGGGGTTTCGCATCCGTTGGATCCGTTGTCGGGTGAGGAGATTGCGCGGGCGGTGGCGGTTCTTCGTGGGGGTCCGGCTGCTTCGGAGTCGTTCCGGTTTATCAGTGTTGAGTTGCGTGAGCCTTCGAAGGAGGTGTTGCGGGCGGGTGTGCCGGTGGTGCGTGAGGCGGATGCGGTGTTGGTGGACCGTGCGGTGGCGCGCTCGTTCGAGGCGGTGGTGAACCTTGAGGCCGGGACGGTGGAGTCGTGGGTCCAGTTGGGTGAGAAGGTGCAGCCGCCGTTCATGCTGGATGAGTTCGCTGAGTGTGAGGAGGCGTGCCGGAAGGATCCCGGGGTGATCGCGGCGTTGGCCAGGCGGGGTCTGACGGATCTGGATCTGGTGTGTTTCGAGCCGTGGAGTGTGGGGTATTTCGGGGAGGACAACGAGGGCCGGCGCTTGATGCGTGCCTTGGTGTTCGTGCGGGACGAGGCTGATGACAGCCCGTATGCGCACCCGATCGAGAACTTCATTGTGTTCTATGACCTGAACGCCGGGGAGGTCGTGAAGCTTGAGGATGACCAGGTCATCCCGGTGCCTTCGGCGCGGGGGAATTACCTGCCCAAGTATGTGGGTGAGGCGCGGACGGATCTGAAGCCGATCGAGATCACCCAGCCCGAGGGGGCCTCGTTCGAGGTCACGGGCAATCATGTGCGGTGGGCTGATTGGTCTTTCCGGGTCGGGTTCACCCCGCGTGAGGGCCTGGTGCTGCACCAGCTCAGCTTCAAGGACCAGGGCGTGGATCGTCCGGTGATCAACCGTGCCTCGCTTTCGGAGATGGTGGTCCCGTATGGTGACACGGCCCCGGTGCAGGCGAAGAAGAACGCGTTCGATTCGGGTGAGTACAACATCGGCAACATGGCCAACTCCCTGACCCTGGGCTGTGACTGCCTGGGTGAGATCAAGTACTTCGACGGGGTCAGCGTGGACTCGTTGGGTAACCCCTGGACGATCAAGAACGCGATCTGCATGCACGAAGAAGACGACTCGATCCTGTGGAAGCACTTCGATTTCCGGGAGGGCACGGCCGAGACGCGCCGGTCCCGCAAGCTGGTGATCTCCTTCATCGCCACCGTGGCGAACTACGAGTACGCCTTCTACTGGCACCTGTACCTGGACGGGTCCATCGAGTTCCTGGTCAAGGCCACCGGCATCCTGTCCACCGCGGGGCAGCTGCCGGGTGAGAAGAGCCCGTACGGGCAGTCGCTGAACAACGACGGGCTCTACGCCCCGATCCACCAGCACATGTTCAACGTCCGCATGGACTTCGAACTGGACGGGGTGAACAACTCCGTCTACGAGGTCGACATGGAATACCCCGAGCACAACCCCACCCACACCGCGTTCATGGCCGTGGACCGTTTGCTCGAAACCGAACAGGCCGCGATCCGCAAGACCGACCAGGCCAAGCACCGCTTCTGGAAGATCGTCAACCACGAGAAGAAGAACATCGTGGATGAACCGGTCGCGTACCGTTTGATCCCCAAGGACGGCATCCAGCTCGCCGCAGGGGATGAGTCCTACGTCTCCCAACGGGCCCAGTTCGCCCGGAACAACCTCTGGGTCACCGCCTACGACCGGAACGAACGCTTCGCCGCGGGCGAATACCCCAACCAGTCCACCGGCGCCGAGGACGGCCTGCACATCTGGACCCGGAAGAACCGCAACATCGTCGATACCGACCTCGTGCTCTGGTACACCTTCGGCATGCACCACGTCGTGCGCCTCGAAGACTGGCCCGTAATGCCCCGCCAGAACATCGGCTTCCTCCTCGAACCCCACGGCTTCTTCAACCAGAACCCCACCCTGAACCTGCCCACCGAAACCCGCGGCACCACCGGCGGACACTGCAGCA
>NZ_QRCU01000054.1 GCF_003369445.1 Arthrobacter silvisoli | reverse complement strand
GGGCGAGCCCCCGATGCCGCCGCGAGGCGGCATCGGGGGCTGGCTGTGAAGGGCTAGTCCTTCTCCAGCTCCAGTTTCTTTTCGTGTTCAAGTTCGTCGAGCTCGAGGTCCAGATCACCGGCGTCGTGCTGGCGCTTCAGCTCCATGACGTCGTCGAGGTCGATCGGGTGCAGCGGGGCGTCATCCTCTTCGTCCAGGACCGGACCGTGACCGTCCTCGGCAAGGACCACATGGCCGATGGTTTCGTACTTCAGCGGATCCTTCTTCCGCAGGTAGAGAGCCAGGCCCGCGCCGGCGATGAAGAGGCCCGCCGTGATGTACGGGATGAGCTTGAACAGCAGTGACGACGCCGCAGGTCCGGCTGCCGTGTCAAGGTTCAGGCACATGAGGATCACCACCCCGAGCATGCCGGCCCCGCCGACAATGGGGGCCACCTTGGTGCGCCAGAAGTTCTCTTCCGGATGGTGCTTTCGGAAGTAGTTGAAGACGGCGCCCATGGTGATCGTCTGGACGATGGTCAGGGAGAAGGTGCCCAGCACGGCCAGGAGGACGAAGAGGTCCAGGTACGGGTCCTTCTCGAAGAGCCAGAATCCGAGGATCCACAGGATCGCAATACCGGTCTGGAGGAACGAGGCCACGTGCGGCGAGCCGTGCTTCTTGTGCGTCCGGCCCAGGATGCTGGGCAGGATCGACTCCCGGCCGAGCGAGTACATGTACCGTGATGCGGCGTTGTGGAAGGCCATTGCGCAAGCGAAGGAACCGGTCATCATCAGCCACTCCATGACCAGGACCCAGCCGTGGCCGACAAAGACGTCCGTGGGGTGGAAGAACATGTCCAGCGGGTTGGCGCTCTGCGCCAGTCCAATGGCGCCGGCGGCACCGTTACCGGAGACGGACATCCAGGAGACGAAAGTGTAGAAGACGCCGACGCCGGTCACCGCGATCATTGTCGCGATCGGGATGATCTTCCGCGGGTTCTTCGACTCCTCGCCGTACATGACTGTCGATTCGAAGCCGGTCCAGGACCAGAACGCGATGAACATCGCCAAGCCCGGCGCCGCGGCCTGCAGGCCGTTGGGCAGGAACGCCGCCGTCGGATTCAGCGTCTCGGGCATGAGCCCGTCCGGACCGCCGCCGTGGAAGAGGACCCCGAAGGCCATGATCGCCAGGATCCCGATCTCGGTGAACAGCAGCAGGGTGAGGATCTTCGCCGCCATGCTGATCTCGAAGAACGTCAGGATACCGATGGTCACGAGTCCGAACAGGGCGAACACCACCCAGTGGATGTCCAGGCCCAGCTGGTCCTTGAAGGCCAAATGGCCGAAGTAGGAGAAGATGCCGATGATGCTGGCTTCAAAGACGATGTAGCCGAAGGTGACCATGAAGCCGGTTCCGAGGCCGAGGACACGCCCCAGGCCGCGGGAAATGAATCCGTAGAACGCGGCCGTCGAGGTCACGTACCGGGCCATGGTGACATATGCGATGGCGAAGACCGACAGGATGACGGTGGCCCAGATGTAGGTGGCCGGAGTTCCCGTTCCCACCCCGTATCCGACCGAGAACGGAACGTTTCCGCTCATTACGGTGATCGGCGCGGAGGTCGCCACGGCCATGAAGACCACATCCCACAGCCCCAGGGTGTTGGCCTTCAGGGCACCCGGTTTCGAGTCGTTCTTGGCGGGAGTTTTCCGGCTTGTGTCCTGGCGGCTCATCGTTCTCCTCCGTTGCTGCAGTGTCCGCCGGTGGTGCCGCGGGTTTCGGTGGGCAGGTTCAGGGTGGGGTTCTGGTTGAAGAAGCCGTGGGGTTCG
>NZ_QRCU01000053.1 GCF_003369445.1 Arthrobacter silvisoli | reverse complement strand
CGCGGACGGGGATGGTGGCGCCGATGAGGATGCTGCCTTTTTCTTCGTTGGTGGCCGGGCGGATCTGGCCGCGTTCCGGGACGAAGGTGATGGAGTCGTCTTTCTGGTCGGGGGCGTTGACGAAGGAGCGGAAGCGGCGTAGTCGCTCCGGGTCCTTCAGTGTGTCTGCCCATTCGTCGACGTAGGTGTCCACGTGCTTGGCCATGGCGGCTTCGAGTTCCTCGGCGATGCCGAGGGAGTCGTGGACCACGACGTCTTGGACGTGCTTGATGCCGCCGTCGAGTTCTTCCTGCCAGCGGGCGGTGCGTTGGAGGCGGTCGGCGGTGCGGATGTAGTACATGAAGTAGCGGTCGATGTATTTGATGAGGGTTTCGTCGTCCAGGTCCTTGGCCAGGAGTTGGGCGTGGGCGGGGGTGGCGCCGCCGTTGCCGCCGACGTAGAGGTTCCAGCCGTCGGCGGTGGCGATCACGCCCACGTCCTTGCCGCGGGCTTCGGCGCATTCGCGGGCGCAGCCGGAGACGCCCATTTTGAGTTTGTGCGGGCTGCGCAGGCCGCGGTAGCGCAGTTCCAGGTTGATGGCCATGGCCACGGAGTCCTGGACGCCGTAGCGGCACCAGGTGGAGCCGACGCAGGATTTCACGGTGCGCAGGCTCTTGCCGTAGGCCTGGCCGGATTCGAATCCGGCGTCCACCAGTTCCTTCCAGATTTCCGGGAGTTGTTCGAGCCGGGCACCGAACATGTCGATCCGCTGCCCGCCGGTGATCTTCGTGTACAGGCCGTACTTCTTGGCCACCGCGGCAATCACCGCCAATCCGTCCGGCGTGATTTCGCCGCCGGCGATGCGGGGCACGACGGAGTAGGTGCCGTCCTTTTGCATGTTGGCCAGGGCGCGGTCGTTGGTGTCCTGCAGGGTGCCGCGGCCGGCGTCGAGCACGTAGGCGCTGTTCTGGCTGGCCAGGATGTTGGCGATGGTGGGTTTGCAGATGTCGCAGCCGGCTCCGGTGCCGTATTTGGCCATGATTTCTTCGAAGGAGGTCAGTTCCAGGATGCGGATGGTTTCGAAGAGTTCCTGGCGGGAGAGGCTGATGTGTTCGCACAGGGCCTTGGAGACTTCGATGCCGGATTTGCTCAGTTCGGTTTCGAGGAGTTTCTTGAGCATGGGCACGCAGGAGCCGCATTGGGTGCCGGCCCTGGTGCAGCTCTTGAGTTCGCCCAGGTCCTGGACGGGGGCCTGTCCTTCGCAGGCGCCGCAGCCGTTGATGTTTTCGCGGATGGTGCCGGCGGCGACGTTGTTGCAGGAGCACAGGATGGCGTCGTCGGGCAGTTCGGTTTCGGGGGCCTCGCCGCCGCCGGCCGCGGAGAGGAAGGCGCCGGGTTCGGCGGGCAGTTCCCGGCCCAGGAGGGGGCGCAGGCTCATGTAGGGGGTGGCGTCGCCGACGAAGATGCCGCCCAGGAGGGTTTTGGCGTCGTCGGTGGTGACGATTTTCTGGTAGACGCCGCGGGCGGGGTCGGCGTAGACGATTTCCAGGGCGTGCTCGGTTTTGGCGAAGGCGTCGCCGAAGCTGGCCACGTCCACGCCGGAGAGCTTGAGCTTGGTGGCGGTGTCGAAGCCGGGGAAGGTGGCCTGCCCGCCGTGCAGGCGGTCCGCGACGATCTCGGCCATCGTGTTCGCCGGAGCCACCAGGCCCATGCACAT
>NZ_QRCU01000055.1 GCF_003369445.1 Arthrobacter silvisoli | reverse complement strand
CTAATATGTAGTCGTTTCTGTCAAGAGGCAGGGGGAAGGGGGCCCGGGTCGGTGAGCCTGGGGCCGCTTCTGGGATGTAGGCCGGGGTGTCTGGCGGGTGTTCAGCGTGTCGTTGGCGACGGCGTGGTCAGACTAATATGCGCGGGTTGGTTACCGCAGGGCGAAGGTGTTCGGCTGGAGCGTATCGCTTCTCTAGGGTCGAGTGTGACCGTTTTACGGGTTGCTCATAGTTTCGGCGCGAGTTCGCTCCACGCGCTGCGAGAGACACCTGCGCCGGACATCCCGGGGTTTCAAGGCCGCTGCTGTGCGGCGGTGGTTTGCGCTTCGCTGGCCAGGGACCAGCACCAGCCGGCCAGTTCCCGGGCGATCGCGACATTGGCGACCACGGGCCGTTTCCGGTGGTCAAGGTAGACGAGCCAACGATCATGCAGGCGCAGGTTGCCGGCCTGCCCACGGGCCCGGGCGGCGGGGGTCGCTGCTTCCCAACGCGAACGCATCAAGACTGACGGGTGCGTGTAGGGCCGGCGGTGATGCCAGGCCGCTTCGATCAGCAGCCGACGGGCATGGGAGTTGCCGGTCTTGGTGATACTTCCTTGGGAACGGTGCTGGCCGGAAGAGTTCTCCGAAGGCACCAGGCCCAGGTAGGCGCCGATCGTGCGGCCGGTGAACCGGTTCCAGTCCCCGATCTCCACGGCCAGACCGAACGCCGTCAGGGTTGAGATCCCGCGCAGGCATTGCAGGGCCCTGACGACCGGGGTGTACTCGCTGTCATAGGCCAGTTTCACAATGGCTTTGTCCAGACGGTCGCGCCGGGCCAGGGTCTCCGTGACCGCGTCAAGGGCAAGATCATAGGCCAACTGCAGCGCGGCCGAATCGAAGCGTTGCCGGTAGAGCCACCTCAGATGGGCCTGCGTCCAGGTATCCCCGCCGGTGTAATGGATGCCCTGACGCAACAACAGTTTCGAGACCCGGTGCCGGGCCCGCATCAGGTCCCCGCGGGTATCTTCCCTGGCCCGGACCAGGTCCCTGGCCGCTTCCTGCCCGGGGCCCGGGACGGTGACTTCGGTGATCTGGTCCAGCTTCAGCAGCCGGGCCAGATGCAGGGCATCGTTCCTATCGGTTTTCACCCGGTCCCCGGGCGGGCGCTGGAGCTTGGACGGTGCCGCGACCACACAATCAATGCCGGCCGCGCGCAGGAACCGTGCCAGGACAAAGCCGGTCGGGCCAGCCTCGTAAACCACCTTGCACGGGCCAGGCAAACCCTGGATCCAAGCCAGGATCTGCCCGTGGTCCGGGGTCAGCCGGGACCGGAGAATCTCGCCGGTCTGCCCGTCGATCGCGCAGGCAGCAACCGTCAGGGCGTGGACATCCAGGCCCACGTGAGTACGCTCGAACATAGCTGGAACCTCCAACCTTCAAATGTGGCTCTGCCCCAACGGACTAAGTCTGGGGACAACCCACGAGAACTTGAAGAGAAGGTTCCAGCCCACGTTTCCTGGTCCTTCTGACAAAGGCCATCACCGCCGGGATTCAGGGTCCGGACCGCACGGCCCCGGACCCAGTCACACCCCACAGCCCGCGGTCCGGAGCCGTCCCGGCGACAATGGACGATCAGAAGGACCGGAACCCACCCCGGGCCGCAGCCCCCTCACACATATCGTCTAG
>NZ_QRCU01000051.1 GCF_003369445.1 Arthrobacter silvisoli | reverse complement strand
CGAAGCCGGCAAGAAGGCCACCAAGAACGCCAACGAGCAGGAACAGGCCTCCCACTAAGGACTGCTTCGACGGTATTACCGGAGGTATTACCGGACGAAACGTGGATGACCCCCTCACATTTGAGGGGGTCATCCACGCTTAAGCCGGCGTTTCCGCGTTCCCGCCTGCGCGCTCCGATCGGCTGCGGCCTGCCTGGCACCCGCCGGCCATGCGGCGGCCGCCTTAAGCCGTGCCGAAGCGGACCGCGGCGCGGGCCCTGGCTTTGGCGGCTTCCTCCTCGCGGTTCTTGGCGGGCCCGTGGGTAACCAGGGAGTCGAGCAGGTGCTGCGTGGCATGCGCGATCTGGTGCACGGCCTCGTTGAAGGCGTCCTCGTTGGCCTTGGATGGCTTGTTGCTGCCGCTGATCTTGCGCACATACTGCAGCGCGGCGGCTTCCACCTCGGCCGAGGTGGCACGCGGTTCGAAGTTATGCAGGGTGTGGATATTGCGGCACATGGCTCCATGCTAGGCCGCTCGGCAGACATTCGGCATGGGCCCGGAGGAAGCCGGCGCGCGCAAATCCGGCACCGCCTCGCCACCGGAATTCGAGTACACAGTGCCGGGGCTCAAGGGAACGGGCCGGAAATTCAAGGAGAAAACAGGTACTGACTACTCGGGTGCCCCGCAATACCGGGAGCCTACTCTTGCAAACAGCGCGCAGGGGGCGCGCTGGCATTCTACGGAATGTCGCGTCTCGAAAGGCTGGGCGGTGGAGACGGTAAAGCGGGGGTGCCATTGCGCCACGTATCCAACGACGGGATTTTTTGCTGAACGTGCCGACCAGTACGTACAGACCGGCCGGTCCGTCATCGGGCAGCCGCGGACTGTGATGAGTGAACCATGGTTCAGAACCTGGATTAAGGAAAAAGGAACATGAAGAAACTATGGGCTGCCGGCGCTGTGGCCGGACTCGTTCTGCTGGGCATTGCACCTTCGGCGTTGGCTTCCCCTCCGCCGGACCACCAAGTCACCTATTGCCACGCAACGCACAGCGAGAAGAACCCCTTCGTAGTCATCACCACTGACGAGCTCGCTGTCGTCCAAGGACACCAGGACCACCAGGACTTCGAAGATGTCATTCCGCCCTTCGACTGGGCCCTGCCCAACGCGAGCGGGCACTTCGACGGCCTGAACTGGGGCCCGGGGGCAGCTGATTTCATCGCCAACGGCTGCGTCGGTGGGCCCACCAGCTGATCGGAAGGTTTCCTTCCCGGGGAAAAGGAGGGGCCGGCATGTGTCGGCCCCTTTTCCACTGCGCTCCGTCTTCTGGTGAGGCGTCGGCGGTCCACTGCTTTCCCCAAAGCCCGCCGCTGCTCGTCGCGTGATCGCGGAGATAGATGTCGGCCACCGGATGGCAGGCCCTCCTCAGTGTCGGGCTGGACACCGTGGTGTTCGTGGCCCTGGTGAACCTCCGGCCCGGCCCCTGCGCAGTGGGGACCTTTTCATGGGGAGGGGTTCCCATCGACACTCCTTGCGCGGCCGGGATAGCGTCTACGTATTGGGGATGCCGAAG
>NZ_QRCU01000052.1 GCF_003369445.1 Arthrobacter silvisoli | reverse complement strand
GCCGACCCTTCTATAGCTGTCAAGCCCCGCGGGTGCTCGGGTTTGTCGCGTTGAGTGTTCGGTAGATCGATCGGGCGAGATAGCGTTTGACGCAGCGGCGGATCTCTCGTTTGGTTCGTCCTTCGGCTTGTCGTTTCTTGACGTACTCGATGGTTTCCGGGTGGTTGATCATGCGGCTCACGGCGGCCATGTGCAGGGCTTTGTTGACGGTCCTGTCGCCACCGCGGTTGAGCCGGTGGCGGATGGTGTTACCTGACGAGGCCGGAATCGGATTGACCCCGGCGAGGGAGGCGAAGGCTGCCTCGGAACGGACCCGGCCGTGGTGGGACCATGCGGTGAGGCAGATCGCTGCTGTGACGGGTCCGATGCCGGTTTCGTGCAGCAGGGGCGCCGCTTCGCTGAGTTGGACCAGTTCGTTGATTTGGGTGTTATTCGTCGTGATGTCTGCGTCGAGTGTGGTGATGTGTTTGGCCAGCCGGGTCGCCTCGGCCCGGGCAACGGACAGTGCCAGGGGTTCGTCTCGGGTCCGCCACCGGGATACTTCGGTGATCTGGGTCCCCGTCAGGGATCTGCGGGCGTCCAGTCCCAGTTCAGTCACGCGAAGGAGCGCGGTCAGGGCGTTAACCGCCCGGGTGCGGTCGGTGGTCATGGATTCCCGTGCAGTGACCAGGATCCGCAAGGCGGCCCGGATCCCTTCATTCAGCCGAGGCCGGCGCAACTGCTGCTCGTCTAGCGGCAGGACGGCTGCGGCGATGCGCTGGGCGTCCAGCGCATCGGACTTGCCGATTCCGTACCGGGCACGGGCGTCCATCCGCGGCGCTTCTGCGACCTGGTAACCGGCTGCTTCAACAGCACCGGCAAGCACGGCGCCGTAGGATGCGGCTCCTTCGATCACCCACAAGGTCTGCAGGTCAGCGCCGGTGCGGCGTGCTGCCCAGGCGATGGCCCGGCTGGTGCCGGCTGTGGTGGTCGGGAATGCCTGCGTTTGAATCAGCTCACCCGTGCGTGCGGTGATGATGGCGTACACATGGTTCTTGGCGTGGGTATCGACGCCGACGACAAACGAGTAGGAATGCGCAACGATAGACATGGCGGTTCTGGCTTCCTCTATTCGCGGACATGGTCAGGGCCGCAATCGGCCGGTACCAGTCCGGGTAGAGGTCACTTCGGAACAACACTGTGACGAGTCACGCCATTAAGGGCGGACAACCTTCTGATCAAGTCACCGAGGTGGGCCGGGCGGGTACCGGCCGGCCCACCTTGAATGGACAAGTCGGCAGGAAGGGCACCGTATGGGCCAGTCGCTTAGAGAGTCACAAACACGGGTGGAACGGCCAGGACCCACTCTGCCAGCCAGTCCCAGACCAGCCACGGAAATCCTCACAGTCGCTTAG
>NZ_QRCU01000047.1 GCF_003369445.1 Arthrobacter silvisoli | reverse complement strand
CCCCGCACCTCTTGGTGCGGGGCGCCGTCGCCGTTGGTTCCGTGACGTCCTACTCGTCGTCCGCTTCCTCGCCCGGGCGCGAGGTCTGGGTGACCAGGCTGTCCCAGAAGGAGGTATCGGCGTCGGCGATTGAACCGTCAGCGATCGCAGCGGCAGTGGAGGTCAGGGTGATGACCGTCTGCTTGATCAAGTAGCCGTTGCTGCGCTGGCCCAGGGCATAGCCATCAAGGTAGTGGTCGGACATGCCGCGCATCTCGAAGAGAAGAGTGGCGATCCCGTATTCCACCGCGATCCCGTTGCGGCTGATGGTTTCAGCGCTGCCGCCTTCGTACTTGCCGAGGTGGCCCCAGCCGGTGGAGTCCACGCTGCTGAACACCACTGAGCCGAGCTGCTTGGATTTCTGCACCACGGCGGGATCGGCGTTGGGCGTGGTGGGGTACAGGATGGAGCCGGAGACCAACTTCCCGTCGCGTTCGGCGCGGGTGCCCTGGTGGTGGAGGTCGATCATGTAGTCGATGCGGTACTTGCGCATCACGTTGTTGTGCAAGGCCTGGGTTTCGGGCTGGATCTTGGCCACATGGTCGCGGTTCAGGTCCACGCCCTCGGCGTTGTAGCGGGTGAGGTGGCGGTCGCCCTTGGCCACATAGTCGTCCAGCGGGAAGTTCACGTCCCCCATGGCGCCGTCGGCGTTCAGCATCGGCACGATCAGGATGTTCACGCCGTCCAGGATGTCCGCCGAGTTGGCGGTTCCCAGGTGCTTGATGAACTGCATGGCGCCCTCGGTGGTGAGCTGCTCGTTGCCGTGCTGCTGGGTCAGGTACAGGATGGTCGGCTTGGCCGGATCCGTGACGTACTTGACCAGGTGCAGGTCGCGGCCCTTGACTGTCTTGCCGATGACCTCCAGTTCCATGGCCGGCTGGCGGGCGTCCTGGTCCTTCAGGAAGGAAACCAGCTCGCCATAGGTGGTCAGCTTGGATGTGGTGATCTGGCCGTTGTCGCCGTAGCCGGGGCCCTCGCCCACAGCCTGCGCCACCGGCGCCGAGCCCGCGGCGACAACCAGCGCCAAGGCTCCTGAAGCGGCGATGGTCCTGAAAACTCCCAGTGTGTTCCTCACAGTGCGTTACCTCTTCCGAGTGCATTGGGTGCGTACAGCCGGCCATGTCCCCCATTGCAGGCTGTGACAAACACACAAACAAGATGAACAAAAATTGTCAATCAACTCGACAAAACTGAACATTCCCCGGGGAGTCGTCGGGGCGAAGTACCGGAAAACGACGACGGCGCCCCGCACCTTCCGGTG
>NZ_QRCU01000048.1 GCF_003369445.1 Arthrobacter silvisoli | reverse complement strand
GCATGACTTCCCTTAGCCCTGCACTGAAGCAAGCAACGCCTGTCGTCGTGGATCATGCTCTTGGCAGCTGGATTTATGGCACTGATGGTAAGGAGTATCTGGATTTCACGACCGGTATCGGTGTGACGAGCACGGGTCACTGCCATCCGCGGGTGGTGGAGGCGGCGCGTGAGCAGGTGGGCAAGATCATCCATGCGCAGTACACCACGGTGATGCACCAGCCGCTGCTGGCGTTGACGGAGAAGCTGGGTGAGGTGCTGCCGGCCGGGCTGGATTCGGTGTTTTATGCGAACTCCGGTTCGGAGGCGGTGGAGGCTGCGATCCGTCTGGCGCGGATGGCCACGGGCCGGCCGAACATTGTGGTGTTCCAGGGCGGCTTCCATGGCCGTACGGTCGCCGCGGCGTCCCTGACCACGGCGGGCACCAAGTTTTCCGCGGGGTTCTCGCCGCTGATGTCCGGGGTGCACATGTCCGCGTTCCCGTACGCCTACCGTTACGGCTTCGACGAGGCAGCCGCGGTGGCGTTCGCGCTGCAGGAACTGGATTACCTGTTCCAGACCCGCACCGCCCCGAACGACACCGCGGCGTTTTTGATCGAACCGGCCCTGGGTGACGGCGGCTACCTGCCGACCCCGCCGGCGTTCATGGAAGGGCTGCGGGAACGGGCCGATAAGTACGGCATCCAGCTGATTTTCGACGAGGTCCAGGCCGGGGTGGGGCGCACCGGCAGGTTCTGGGGTCACCAGTACTCCACCGCCACCCCGGACATCCTCATCACCGCCAAGGGCATCGCCTCGGGCTTTCCGATCTCGGCGATCGCGGCGTCCACCGAGACCATGTCCAAGGCCTGGCCCGGTTCCCAGGGCGGCACCTACGGCGGGAACGCCGTCTCCGCCGCCGCCGGCGTCGCGACCCTGGACGTCGTGAAGGAAGAAGGCCTGGTGGAGAACTCCCGGATCCGCGGCGAGCAGCTGCAGGCCGGGCTGAAAGAGATCCAGGCCCGCTTCCCCGTCATCGGCGACGTCCGCGGCCGCGGTCTGATGCAGGGCATCGAATTCACCGCCGAGGACGGCACTCCGGACGCGGCCACCGCCGCCGCCGTGCAGCAGGCCACCACCACCCAGGGCCTGCTCACCCTCACCTGCGGCCCGGCCGGCAACGTCGTGCGCCTCATCCCGGCCCTCGTCGTCACCGCCGAAGAAATCACCCTTGGCCTGGAACGCTTCGAAGCAGCCGTCGGCGCCGTCACCGGAGCCATCCCCGCCACCACAGGAGCCTGAGC
>NZ_QRCU01000050.1 GCF_003369445.1 Arthrobacter silvisoli | reverse complement strand
ACCTGACTTGGCTCATTTCCTTAGTGCGTGACTTTTGGTCCGATGATCGCGTCGACGATGGCTTGCTGTTCGGCGGAAATGTCGGGCGCGAATCTCTGTTTGGTGCCGTTGATGGCGATGGTCGCTGAGCGCAAGTGCCGGAGCTGTTTGATGACGTTGGCGACCGCCAACCCCGTCCTGTTCTGGACGGTTCTGGAGACTGCCAGTGCGGTGAACACGATCGTCAGGTGTGCCTCGATCGCATCGCGGGTGCGGTGAAACATGGGCCTGGCGCGCAGGTCTGTCTTGCTCATCCGGAAGGACTGCTCCACGTGCCAGAGGTCGTGGTAGGAGCCGATGACTTCCGATGCGGCCATGACCGATGCGGGGATGTTCGTGACGTAGCCTTTCAGGCCGGCCAGTTGCCGGGCTCGTGTCAGTGATGCCTCGTCGAGGCTGCGTTTCCCGCCTGAGGTCTTGACGAAGCGCGGGGTGCGGGCAGCTTTCTGTCCCTCGATGACCTCGCGGGCACGGTTCTCCTGGGCCGTGAGGGTGGTGGCGTCGCGGACGGCTCTCTTCCGGGAATAGGCCCACACCGCACGCCACGAGCCAGGATGCGTGTCGGGGTCCCAAACGGGTTCGGCGCGCAGGTCGGGGTTGTTCTCTTTCGTGTGGCCGGTTCTGGGGGTGATGGTGTCAATCAGCTGCCCGTCGGTGAACGCGTCGCCGTGCCAGCGGAAGTGCGAGGCGAGGTCGGTCGGGGCCTTCGTCATCCGGGAGCCGACGATGAACCGCAGGTTCGCCTCGTCCAGTTCCCGAAGGTTTCCCGCGGAGAGCATGCCGGCGTCCGCGACGACGACCATGTCGGCCAGGTGGTGGCGGGCCTGGAACTGCTTGATGATCGGGATCATGGTCGCGGTCTCGGCTTTGTTCCCTTCGAAGCAGCCGATCTCCAGCGGGAACCCGCCCCGGTCCACGAGCAGACCGACGACGATTTGCGGATCGACGCGACGCTCCTTGGAGTACCCGACCTTGCGCAGCTCGTCTTCCTTCTCTGCCTCGAAGTAGAGCGTGGTGACGTCGTAGAGCACCAGGGAGATGTCCCCGCTGGTGCTGGCGTGCCGAAAACACCAGGTCGCGATCCGGTCCCGGTACTTGCCCGTTGCGGCCCGGCCGAGGGTGCGCTTCATGGTCGCGTAGCTGGCCGGGGATTGGCCCAGGTCCCGCAGCACCCTGCCAGCATCCAGCAGTGATGTCGGCTCGACAACCCGGGCGATCACCAGGTCCCGGAACACCTCGTCGT
>NZ_QRCU01000049.1 GCF_003369445.1 Arthrobacter silvisoli | reverse complement strand
TTGTAATGGTGCAGCCATGCCGGGAGGGCGTTTCTGCGGGCTGATTCGGTGGCGTAGAAGCGCTTGAACGCCCACCCGTCGGCGAGGGTTCGGTGGAAGCGTTCGATCTTTCCGTTGGTCTGCGGGCGGTAGGGCCGGGTCTTCTTTGCCGTGATGTCCAGCTCCCGGCAGGTTTCCCGCCAGAGATGGGATTTGTAGGCCGATCCGTTGTCGGAGAGGACCCGCTCAACGGTCACCCCGCGGGCGGCAAACCAGGACACGGCACGCCTGAGCACTCCAACTGCGGTGGCCGCTGTTTCATCGCCGTGGATCTCTGCGTAGGCAACCCGGGAGTGGTCGTCGACGACGGTGTGCACATATGCGGTCCCGATCAGCGGGTTACGGTGGCTGCTCCGCGGTTTTGACGGAGTCGCAGCACGGTTCTGTTTGCCTTGCTGCCGGCCGACGTAACGCCAACCGCCGCCGTCAGGGATATTGCCAAGCTTCTTCACATCGACGTGGATCATCGCCCCGGGAGTCTCATGCTCGTAGCGGCGGATCACTTCCCCGGTGCGCTTGTCCACATGATGAAGGCGGTTCAGTCGGCACCGGACGAGAACCGCGTGCACGGTCGAGGCGGGCATGGCCAGCTTCGCGCTGATCGCGATCGGACCCAGCCGTTGCTTCCAACGCAGATGCACGACCTTGCGCACCAGCTGCTGCGGCGTCCGGTTCGCCACCCGATGCGGGCGGGAGGACCTGTCCGCCATGCCCGCCTGACCCATCGCGGCGTAGCGGGCCGCCCAGCGTTTGGCCGTGGGCCAGGAGCAGTTGAACTGCTCGGCAGCACGGGACACCGGCCAGCCGTGGTCTACGACCAGACGCGCGACGCGCAAACGTTGGCGTGGAGTCAAAGCGGCATTAGCGTGGGACATGAGGACCTCCTGGTCGCTGCAGCGGTTGTCTAAGCAACTCCACTGTGCAACCAGAGG
>NZ_QRCU01000046.1 GCF_003369445.1 Arthrobacter silvisoli | reverse complement strand
AGGTTCCAGCGGTGCACCCCGGGGCGGGCGGTGATGTGGTCCAGGGCCGCGACGTGCCCCTCGGCGAGGTCCACGACGTGGATGTAGTCCCGCAGGGCCGTCCCGTCGGGGGTGTCGTAGTCCCCGCCGAAGACCATGAGCTTCTCGCGCCGGCCCACGGCGACCTGGGCGATGAAGGGGACCAGGTTGTTCGGGATGCCCTGGGGGTCCTCGCCGATCCGGCCCGAGGGGTGCGCGCCGACGGGGTTGAAGTAGCGCAGCAGTGCCACATGCCAGCGGGGGTCCGCGGCGCCGAGGTCGGTGAGGATGTCCTCGATCTGTTCCTTGGTGCGCCCGTAGGGGTTGTTCGCCCCGATGTCCATTTTCTCGATGTACGGGACCGGGTTGTGTTCGCCGTACACGGTCGCGGAGGAGGAGAACACGATCGAGCGCACGTTGTGGCGGTCCATGGCGCGCAGCAGGTTCAGGGTGCCCACGATGTTGTTGTAGTAGTAGGCCAGGGGTTCCTGCACGGATTCGCCCACCGCCTTGAGCCCGGCGAAATGGATGACCGCGTCCACCGCGTGCGCGGCGAACACGGCCTCCAGGGCCGGTTCGTCCAGCAGGTCCACCCGGTGGAACACCGCGGCACGTCCGGCCAGCTCGGCGACCCGGCGCAGCGACTCCTCGCTGGAATTGGCCAGGTTGTCCACCACGATGACCTCATGGCCGGACTCCAGCAGGGACAGGACCGTATGCGAACCGATATAGCCCGTGCCACCGGTAACAAGAATTCTCATGG
>NZ_QRCU01000044.1 GCF_003369445.1 Arthrobacter silvisoli | reverse complement strand
GATGCCGCCTCGCGGCGGCATCGGGGGCTCGCCCTTTAAGCTCCGTATCCGGTCCCCGGTGCCCCTTGAGGGCGCCGGGGACGCTTTCGTGCCCGCGGGATGTCCCGACGGCGGCGCAGCCCGTCGGCGCCGTTCCAGACCCCGTCCCGGCTGCTGTGCAGGGTGCAGGGGTTCGCCATTTCCGGGTCCCGGGCGATAGCAGATGACGTGTTTCCGAATGTTTCCAACATGTTAACGGGGATGGGAAATTGTGCCTCTGAATTTCTCAGTAAATATTCAAAAAAGGGCTCGCCTAAACGAATTCCGTCACGTAGTTTTTTCTTCACGGACGGAATGCAAGTGACCGGCATCACGCATGGCGGGGCTCGGAGCCGAGCCCGGCCGGCACCTTGGAAACAGGGATGCTGGGCCTGCAGATGAACAGTCCTGACAGGACGAACAGTTCCGAGAATCCACACCCTTTGATCAGTAGCCACCATGCCTGCCCCGCAGGGCCGGGTTGGCGATGCCCAGCCATGGGCAGGGTCGTCCTGACAGGGACCAAGCACAAGGAGTTAAGCATGAGTATTGATAGTGATGTCCAGGCCGTTGTTGGGGTTTCGCATCCGTTGGATCCGTTGTCGGGTGAGG
>NZ_QRCU01000045.1 GCF_003369445.1 Arthrobacter silvisoli | reverse complement strand
AGCGAACACAGCGAAGGCCTACACCACCGAATCCGGCAACTTCTGTTGGATCGGAAACGTAAAGGTTGCCGTGGCAATCCACGACAACTGGGCCACCAACCGCGGGCCGTGGGTGGTGGCAGCCAACTGGGCCTACCAGTCCTACCCAACCGGATACATCAACGGGTGGGGCGGCTGGCACTCCTGGGGCGACAGCGGCGGCTACTCGACGTAGCAAAAGGCTCGAAACTGAGCAGGAAAGCGGGTTTCATGGCTCCGCTTTCCTGCGTGTAAACGAGTACCGTCGTCAGGGGATGCGATAGGTCAAATTTCACCCCTCAGTGGACAGAATCTAATGTTTCACCGCCAATGGCTGCAACGGTGACTTTGACTAGTTGACTGGTCAGTTGCTGGCGGTCTGTTGGGCGACTGTGTGGGCAAGGCGGTAGGAGTCGGTGCCGGTTTCGATGATAGTGCCGTTGAAGGTCAGCCGGTCCACGATCGCAGCGCAGAGCCGTGGGTCGGTGAAAGTCCTAGT